>NZ_CP040018.1:618194-1236389 GCF_005280255.1 Arthrobacter sp. 24S4-2
GAGCCGCCGGGGCCCGATGGGGCGCGGCGGCTGCAGCGTGTTCCACGTCGGCGCGGGTGACCGTGCCGCGCTTGCCCGTGCCGCGGATCCCTGACGTATCCACCCCAAGCTGGTGTGCCAGGTGCCGGACCGGGGGAGGAACAGGCGCACCTGCCGCGGCAGGGCTTTCCGGCTCTGCGGCCGCGCCTGCTGCCTCGGCCGTTTCCGGACCCGGCTTCGCCTGCGTGCCTGCAGGCCGCGCGACTGCCTGACCGGCGCCGTCGTCGGGGGTCTGGGTAATCCGTGCCAAGGGAGTGCCGATGGGAACCGTGGTGCCAACATCCACCAGGAGTTCGGCCACGACGCCCTCTTCGAAGGACTCCACATCCATCACGGTCTTGTCCGTGTCCACAACGGCCACTACATCGCCGCGGTGCACGAAGTCTCCCGGCTTGACCAGCCACTCCACCATCTTGCCGTGCTCCATGTCCGCACCAAGGGAGGGCATCCGGAATTCACCCACGGGCCCCTACCGCCTCCCGGGCAGCAGCCACGATGCGTTCGGCCGTGGGAAGTGCTGCCAGCTCCTGGTGTTTGGCGTAGGGCAGCGGCACTTCGGCGCTGCAGACGCGGCCCACGGGGGCGTCCAGGTCGAAGAAGGCGCTTTCGGTGATTCTTGCACTGAGTTCGGCGGAGATGCTGCCGCTCCGCCAGCCTTCGTCCACCACAACGGCGCGGTGGGTCTTGGCCACGCTGCCCAGGATGGCGGCGTCGTCGAGCGGGCGCAGCACGCGCAAATCGAGCACCTCGGCGTCGATGCCGTCGGCTGCCAGCCGGGCGGCGGCGTCGAGCACTACCGGCAACGTTCCGCCGTAGGTGATGAGCGAAATGTCCTTGCCGGGGCGGCGGACGGCAGCTGTGCTGATATCCACGGGGCCGGCGTCGTCAGCGAGGTCCCCGGCCACGTTGTACAGGGTGCCGTGCTCGAAGATCAGCACCGGATCCGGGTCTTCCAACGCCGTCCACAGCATCCCGCGGGCGTCCTCAAGGGTTGCGGGAGTGAGGATCCGCAGGCCCGGGATGTGCGCGTACCACCCCTCCAGGCTGTGCGAGTGCTGGGCGCCCAGCTGGCGGCCCGCACCGGTGGTCATCCGGATGACCAGGGGAACGTTGAACTGCCCGCCGGACATGTGCAGCAGCGTGGCCGCGTTGTTCACCAGCTGGTCCAGGGCCAGCAGGCTGAAATTGACGGTCATGATCTCAACAATGGGCCGCATCCCGCCCAAGGCGGCCCCGATGCCTGCGCCGACGAAGCCGGATTCGGACAGCGGAGTGTCCCGGATCCGTTCCGGACCGAACTCCTCGAACAGGCCAAGGCTCACGGCGAAGCACCCGCCATACGCGCCAACATCCTCACCCATGAGGAACACCCGTTCGTCGCGCTGGAGGGCATCCCTGATGGCTGCCCGCATCGCTTCGCGGTAGGTGGTCTTCATTGCGGGCTCCGTTCGCTGTAGACGAACCGGGTCAGATCCTCAACCGGCTCCAGCGTGCCCGCTTCGGCGAATTCCACCGCGGCCTTCACTTCGGCCTCCACGTCCTGCTGGATGGATTTCCAGTCCTTTTCCGTCAACTGCCCGGCAGCTTCCAACGCGTTCCGCAGCGAGTTGATCGGATCGCGCTCCATCCAGCGGGAGACCTCCGTCTTTTCCCGGTATCGTTCGGGATCGAACATGGAGTGGGCCCTGAACCGGTAGGTCCGCAGCTCAAGGAAATGCGGTCCGCCTCCGGCCCGGACGGCGTCCACTGCGCGCCGCGCAGCCTCTTCGACGGCAAGCACATCCATCCCGTCCGCGGACCACGAGGCAATCTCGTAGCCGGCCGCCTTGAGGGCAATATCGGTCTGCGATTCGGAGCGGGCCAGCGCGGTGCCCATGGCATACAGGTTGTTTTCGCAGCAGAACAGGACGGGCAGCTGCCACAGCGCGGCGAGGTTGAGGCTTTCGTGGAATGCGCCCTCGGCCACGGCGCCTTCGCCGAAGAAGCAGGCGGTCACCCTGGAGCGCCCTGACATCTTGTCGGCGAGCGCCAGGCCCACGGCCAGCGGCAGCCCGCCCGCCACGATCGCGTTGCCGCCATAGAAGCGGGTGGCAGCGTCGAACAGGTGCATCGAACCGCCGCGGCCACGGCAGCAGCCCTCCACATAGCCGTACATTTCGGCCAGGATGGCTCCGGCGGGTACGCCGCGCAGCAGCGCGTGGCCGTGTTCCCTGTACGTTGCCACCACGGCGTCGTCCGGACCCAGGGTGCTCATCACACCTGCGGCCACCGCTTCCTCACCGATGTAGACGTGCAGGAATCCGCGGATCTTGGCCGCACTGTAGAGCTCCACGCACTGCTCCTCGAGCCGACGCACCCGCAGCATCTGGTGGAGCAGGTGGCGTGCATGGCCGGATTCCGCGCTTCCCGTGCCGCGCGATGATGTGCCGGTCATGAGGGTGCTCCCGGATAGTGGCCGGGAGGTGACTCGATTGTTGAGGTGTCACCTTCGGGCAGGCCGAGTTCGCGGGCCTTCAGGAGCCGCCTGAGGATCTTGCCGCTCCGGGTCTTGGGCAGCGCCTCGGTGAAATCCAGAAGCCGGGGAGCCACCGCCGGGCCCAGCCGTTTGCGGGCGAAGCCGATGATGTCCAGCCTGAGCGCCTCCGAGGGCTGCCACCCTGTGCGAAGCTCCACGAAGGCCTTGACCACTTCGCCGGCAACGGGATCGGGGACGCCGATCACCCCTGCCTCGGCCACCGCTTCGTGCTCCATCAGCGAGCTCTCCACCTCGAACGGGCCGATCAGGTGCCCGGAGGACTTGATGACGTCGTCGCCCCTGCCGACGAACCAGAAGTACCCGTCGGCGTCCTTCTTCGCGAGGTCCCCGGTGAGGTACCAGCCGCCGGCAAAGCAACGCCGGTACCGCTCGTCTTCGTGGAGGTAGCCGCGGAACATGGAGGGCCAGCCCGGACGGAGGGCCAGTTCGCCCACCCCTTCCGGTTCGGTCACGAGGACGGCCTCGCCGTTCCGGAGCACCGCTTTGCCGTTCTGGTCCCGGGCCACAATGGCGGCCTCGACGCCGGGCAGGGGCCGGCCCATGGAGCCGGGCCGGATCTCCATGGCGGGGTAGTTCGAAATCATGATGCCGCCGGTTTCGGTCTGCCACCAGTTGTCATGGACAGGCTGGCCAAAGGCTTCCTGGCCCCACACCACCACTTCGGGATTGAGCGGCTCGCCTACGCTGGCCACAAACCGCAGTGCGGACAGATCGTGCCCTGCCGCATGGTCGGCACCGGCCTTCATCAGCATGCGCAGCGCGGTGGGGGCGGTGTACCAGACGGTGACGCGCTGCTCGGCGAGGATCCGGTACCACCTGTCCGCGTCCATCTCCTCTTCGTCCACGATGGTGGTCACCCCGTGGGTAAGGGGAGCGATCACACCGTAGGAGGTGCCCGTGACCCAGCCGGGATCGGCCGTGCACCAGTAGACGTCGTCCGGGTGGAGGTCCAGTGCAAAGAAGCCGGTGGCGCGGTGCGCCGTGACGGCGTCGTGCACATGGATAGCCCCTTTGGGGGTGCCGGTGGTGCCGCTGGTGAAGTGCAGCAGGGCCATTTCTTCGGCGCGGGTCGGAACGGTTTCCCGCGGCTGCGCGTCCCGCATCAGTTCGGCCAGATCCAGGGTTCCGGGGTCCGGCAGGCCCTCAGCATCGATCAGCAGCACGTGCTCCAGCTCCGGCAGCTCGTCCCGTATCTGGGCAACCTTCCGCCGGTACAGTGCCCGAGTGGTGACCAAGGCACGGCCGGATCCCAGGTGAAGACGCTGACGGACAGGCTCCGGGCCGAAGGCGGAAAAGAGGGGGCAGAACACGCTGGCGTTCTTGAGCGTTCCCAAGACCGCCACGTACAACTCCGGGCTGCGGCCCATGAGCGAAAAGACACGTTCCCCGCGGCCGATTCCCAGCCCGTGCAGGACGCCGGCAAACCGTCCGGTCTGTTCCGCCAGCTCTGCGTAAGTCAACGAACGGGCGGTACCGTCGGCGCGAATGAAGCGCAGCGCTTCATGACCTGCCCGTTCGCCCGCGGCGTGGCGGTCCACGGCCTCGTAGGCAATGTTGATGCCGCCGTCGGGCAGTCCGGACAGCGCGTGCCGCGCCTCATCCCAAGAGAACGCGGCGCGGCTGGCATCGTAGTCCACCATGTTCGGGCGGACGGCGAGGCCGCGGATGTCCTTGGGGATTGCGGGCCAGCGTGTCGAGGGAGCGGTTCCGGCCGTCATGATTCAATCGGACTCCTACCCGGGAAAGCTGCATAGAGTAGAAAGTCCTGTGGCACTCCAAGGCCCGCCCGTCCGGCGGAAGGCCCGCCCGTCCGGCAACGCGGGCACGGGCCGTCACAAACTGCGGAGCCACTAAACTGGACCCCATGACTGCTCCGCTTGATGCTGCCGCCGCCCGTGCCCGCCTGCTTGAACTCATCAAAGAACTCGCCGTGGTCCGCGGCAAGGTGATCCTGTCCAGCGGAGCCGAGGCCGACTACTACATCGACCTCCGCCGCATCACGTTGCACCACGAGGCGTCCAAGCTGGTGGGGCAGGTCATGCTCTCGCTGATCGACGACGCCGGCATCGACTTTGAATGCGCCGGCGGCCTGACCATGGGAGCCGATCCCGTGGGCACCGCCGTGATGCACGCCGCCGGGGACGCCGGCCGCACCGTCGACGCATTCGTTGTCCGTAAGGCGCAGAAGTCCTACGGCATGGGCCGCCAGGTGGAAGGGCCCTCGGTGGAGGGCCGCAAGGTCCTGGTACTCGAGGACACGTCCACCACCGGCGGGTCCGCGCTGACCGCCGTCGAGGGCGTCCGCAAGGCCGGCGGCAATGTGGTGGCCGTCGCCGTGATCGTGGACCGCGACACCGGCGCCAAGGAAAAGATCGAAGGCGAGACCGGTGTTCCCTACCTGTTCGCCTTCGGCAAGGATGAGCTCGGCCTGAGCTAGGGTCCAAATGCCGGCAACGCGACGGCACAATTCAGCCGGAAGCAAACCCCGCTTGGATGGCCAAGAGGCGTGTCCTTACAATTTGTGTAGCTCAAATTCAAGTCACGCACCTGGAGAAACGCGCCATGCCCCCGTCCAACCCAAGCCCCACCACCGTCGACCAGATCCAGAACCTCATCTTGGAGAGCGCTGATTTTGAGGACTTCCTCAACGAACTGGCGCGCTTTTCCGCGCACCAGGTGGCGGGCGACGGCGACGACGCGCTGTGCGGCATCACCTTGCTGCGCGACCGCAAGGCGGCGACCATCGGCTGGAGCAGTGAGTCGGCGCGCGAGGTGGACGAGATCCAGTATTCGCTGTCCCAGGGGCCGTGCCTGACGGCGGCGGAGGAAGAACGGGAGGTCCACGTTCCGGATCTCTTCGAAGAGGACCGCTGGGGCCCTGACTACGCCAACGCCGTCGCGTCGCACGGGCTGCGGTCGGTCCTGTCGCTGCCGTTCCACCTTCAAGGGGACGCCCAGGCCGCGCTGAACCTCTATTCGGACGTCCCGCACAAATTCGACGAGAAGGCGGCCGCCCGTGCAAGGGGCTATACCCGCGAGATTTCGCAGGCGCTCCGCCTGGCCGTCAGGTTTTCGCTGCATACTGACAGTGCCGCCAACCTGCGCGCCACGCTGGAATCCCGGACCACCATCGACATCGCGGTGGGGATCGTCATGGCACAGAACCGCTGCAGCCAGGTGTCGGCAGTCCGGATCCTCACGGATGCGTCCAGCAACAGCAACGTCAAGCTGCGCGACGTCGCAAAATCACTGGTGGCTTCGGTAGGCGGCGCGGAGACCCGTACGCACTTCGAGGAACCAGGGCAGGGACAGGGCCGCGGTCAGGGCCAAAGCCAGGCCGGCTAACGCTGGCATTGCCGAGCCCGCCAATGCCGAACTCCACGCTGAATTCCGGGCTTGTGTTGCCGGCTTCCGGCGGATACGCTGGCCAAGGTTGAGCCGTCGGCCATAGACACCCTTTTTTGGAGTACCTATGGACCGCAAGCTTCACGCCCTCGTTAAACTCGACGTCACGTCCGATGTTGTCCGGATCGACGTCCGGGGGAGCCTCAGCCAGGAAACCCGCCCCGCCCTTGTGCTGGTTATTCGCCGCATCCGGCTGATGGGTATCACCTCCCACATCCGTGTGGATCTCTCCCAGGCCGCCTTCGTGGAATCGGCCGCCCTCGTGGGGCTGCGCAACGACCTCAACGCCATCGACCACGGCGTCAGCGAAGCCGGAGCCTCCGGCGGATCGGGAGTTTCACTGGACTTCCTGCCGCGGCGGGAGGACGTTGCCGGAGACGACGCCCGGTTCTCAAAGACGCTTGAAATCACCGGGGAATTCGCCGCGTCCATCGATCCGTCGGGATCCGGGCCGCTGGCCAAGTACTCCGACGACGAACTCCTTGCGGCCAGCGACTCCATCTTCGGAATGCTGGACGACCCGGCGGCGGTCGCCGGTACCGAACTCCTGGCCCGGTACGACGCGATCGGCATGGAAATGTCCCGGCGGGAGCGCGCCAAAGCCAGCCCGGGGGACACCCCGGACAGCCTGGTGGCACTCCCGTCCGAGCCTGCGAGCTAGCACATTTCACAGGTTTCATATCCGGCTTCCGCAGTGGCTACGGTAGAGGTGTGCCGCGTGCCCAGGAGCCACACCCCGAGGGCGGCCCCGGATCACCCGAGGGCCGTCTCCTCAAGCATGCCGCCGACCTCAAAAGATTCTCGCGCCGCAACTTCCTGATCGGAGCCGGCGCCGCCTCGCTCCTGGCCACCGACATGTTCTTCACCCGGCATGTCCAGGAGGAGCGCCGCACGAACAAGATCCTGGTGGTCGGTGACGACTTCGCGGAGAGCTACTACCCGCACGCCAGCTGGATCCTGTTCCCGGGGTACAAGACCAGCTGGGAAGAGGCGCAATGGATCCTCAACTCCCTGCGCGGAGCCCTGCGGCAGCGGGGCCAGCTGGCCGCCGTCGGCTACTCCAATGAGGGCCTGGACATCGACCAGATCGTGATCGCCGTGATCGAACACGTCCGGGCGAAGCAGCTGACCAAGCTGTATTTCTACGGCCACAGCTTCGGCGGCATGGTGGCAACCCAGGTCGCTGCCCGGTTGCGCGAGCTGCACGGCGTGGAGGTGGAGTTCATCCTGCTGGACTCAAGCCCCTACAGCAAGTTCGACGTCCTGGACCAGAGCTGGTTCGAAGGTGTGGTGGTCCTCTACGAGGGCGGGTTCCGTGTTCCCACCGTATTGCGCGGCGGGTATGAGCTGGGCGAGCGGCTGCTGCACAAGGACGAACGGACCTGGCGCCAGGTGGTGGACCAAAGCATGGAGCAGCTGTCCCCGATCGCGCCGTCAAGCGTGCTGATCCAATCCGAATCGGCCTACATTTACCATTTCGACGCCACCCGGTTCGCCGGCAAACTGGGCGCGACCCGGATGGCCTTCATCGGCAACCCGCGCGACGGCACAGTGAACTACGAGACGGCCCGCGAGTCCTGGGCACAGAATTTTCCGGCGAACATGGTGTCCAACGACCGGCGGACCGACGATGCCCTGCCGGCGCACGCCAGTCCGCAGTGGAACCCGTTCGTCTACCGGCCCGTCCTGCAAGAACTGCAGGACGAAATCTTCCCGCTGCCTTCGGGCGGCGGGAAGATGACCCCGTTCTGAGGCCGCGTTCCGCCGGCGTACCGGCCTAGATCTGGCTCTTGAGGTCCGCCACCGAGTTCAGGATCTGGTTGGGCCGGAAGGGGTAGGCCGCGATGTCGTCCTTGTGCGTGATTCCGCTGAGCACCAGCACCGTGTGAAGCCCGGCCTCCATGCCCGCGATGATGTCGGTGTCCATCCGGTCGCCGATCATGGCCGTGGTCTCGGAGTGCGCGTCGATCTGGTTCATGGCTGAACGGAACATCATGGGGTTCGGTTTTCCCACAATGTAGGGCTCGCGGCCGGTGGCCTTGGTGATCAGGGCCGCGATGGCTCCGGTGGCCGGCATGGGGCCGTCCTTGGACGGGCCGGTGGCATCCGGGTTGGTGGCGATGAAGCGGGCGCCGGCCAGGATCAGCCGGATGGCCATGGTAATGGCTTCGAAGGAGTAGGTGCGCGTTTCGCCGAGCACCACGAAGTCCGGGTTCTGGTCGGTGAGGATGAAGCCGG
Organism: Arthrobacter sp. 24S4-2; assembly: GCF_005280255.1. Taxonomy (NCBI): domain Bacteria; kingdom Bacillati; phylum Actinomycetota; class Actinomycetes; order Micrococcales; family Micrococcaceae; genus Arthrobacter; species Arthrobacter sp. 24S4-2. The sequence continues at coordinate 626,413 of NZ_CP040018.1, forward strand.
CCTCGTGCAGCGCCGTCGTGAGTCCTGCTTCGCCGATGGTGTAGGCGCGGTTCCCGGATTCCGAGCCGCGCACCTGGTCCTTCAGGAACTGCGCCGTGGCCAGGGCGGACGTCCAGATGTTCTCCTCCGGGATCTCCAGGCCGGAGGACCGCAGCCGGGCGGCCAGGTCACGGGGCGTAAAGATGGAGTTGTTGGTGAGCACCAGGAACCGCTTGGAAGTGTCCACCCAGCGCTGGATCAGTTCCGCTGCACCGGGGATCGGCTGGTTTTCGTGGACCAGCACGCCGTCCATGTCGGTCAGCCAGCACTCGATCTCCTGGCCGCTGCGGTAAACCGCTGCCGATGAACGTACTTCGTCTGATTTTGCCATGGTGATCCTCCAACGCCGATGTGCCGGTTTCGGATCCCAGTCTGTCATTCTTCGGTCGCCGGAACACCCGGCGACCGAAGAATGACGGACGGGCGCCTCTATGGTTTCCGTCAAGCGGCTGTCCGGTCGACTAGGCTCGTGCCTGGCACCACGGTGCTAGCTACCGGGGATCGGGGGATGTCTGCGGCGGTTGTTGTGCCGGCGTGCGCCGGGAGGTCCCCAACGGACATTCCGGGCATCCATGGAACCGCAGGATGCCCGCAAGCACCTGAAAGGGACAGCCATGAGCAACAACTACGGTGCACCGCCACCGCCGCCCAGGGATAACCCGCCCACACAGGGCTACCCGCCCATACCCCGGCAGCCCTACGGTGCACCGCCACCGCCGTACCAGCCGCAGCCGCCGTACCAGCCGCAGCCGCCTCAGCAGCCGCCCAACAACAAGAACCTGATCATTGTGCTGGGCGCCGTCGCCGCTGCCGTGATCATTGCGTTGATCGCCGTGTTCGTTTGGGTCATTCCGGCGTTCAGCAAACCGCAGGCGCAGGACCACCCCGTGCCTGCGGCGCCCTCCTCGGGAGCCGCGTCGTCGGACGCCGCAGAGGAGAGCCCTGCCCCCGAGGCATCCGCTGAGCCCTCGGACGATCCCGCCGCGGACGACATGCCGGCCGGGGCCTTCCCGCTTCCCCAGGGGTGGGACGCACTGCAGGGTCCCGCCAACGTGCCGGGCGCTGACGATCCGCTGTTCACCCGGTTTGTCACCGGGGAATCCTCCTTCGCGTACCTGGCTTCCTGGAGCAGCGACACCACGTTCGGGATCACCAAAGACCCTGCCACCGGCGCCACCATGCAGCAAAAGGCGCAGGGCACTGAAGCGCGCGACGGGGACGGCATCTCCACGGCCTTCGCCTTCTTCGCCGAAGCAGAAGAGGGCAAGTACGGCAAGGAGCCGGCAAAAGTCCAGGCAGCCATCAAGGACATTGAGGCAAAGCTCAAGGCGATCCCCGCCGCTGAACTGCCGCAGCACCTCGTGGGCCACAAGTGCGTCACCAATTTTGAGTCGTCGACGCCGGAAATCCGCGAGTTCCGCCGCGCTGCGGCCGTCGTGGTCGGGTTCACGTGCACCAACGCCGGCGGTGACGCCATCCGGGCCGTCAACCTGTTTACGGTGACTCCGTGGGGCACGCCTCAGATGATGGGCGTCAGCGGACACGAGAGCTTCTGGAGCGCCAACCCGGAGGCACTGGAGAAGATCGCCAACTCCTACCGGGCCAACCGCTGGAAGCTGGACGGCTAGCCCGTCCGGTGCCGAACGGGTCCATCCCGGCAGGGACACCGTGCCGGATGGCCGGGACGGGTGCGGCTAGAGTTGAGGGGTGACTGACCACCCCCAGACCCCAGCCCTGCCCGTTCCCCCGCACGAGGAGGAACCGGAGCCCAAGGCGGAGGTCGGTGTCGGGCCCTGGGAAGGTGAGCTTCCCCAAGGTGAGCACTGGGACCCCGACCTCCTGGCCGACGGAGACCGCCGCAACGTGGTGGACAAGTACCGCTACTGGAAGCACGAGGCCATCGTGGCGGACCTGGATTCGAAGCGGCACGAGTTCCACATCGCGATCGAAAACTGGCAGCACGACATGAACATCGGCACTGTAGTGCGCTCCGCCAACGCGTTCCTCGCCAAGGAAGTGCACATCATCGGACGACGCCGGTGGAACCGCCGCGGGGCCATGGTCACCGACCGCTACCAGCACGTCCGCCACCACCCCACCGTGGAGGATTTTGTGGCGTGGGCGCAGGGGGAGGGGCTGGCGATCATCGGCATCGACATCTTCCCCGATTCCGTGCCGCTGGAAACCTACGACCTCCCGAAGAACTGCGTGCTGGTGTTCGGCCAGGAAGGCCCGGGCCTGACCCCGGAAGTGCACGCCGCCGCCGTGGACACCCTGTCGATTGAACAGTTCGGCTCCACCCGGTCCATTAACGCGGCCTCTGCGGCGGCCATCGCCATGCACGCCTGGATCCGGCGCCACGTTTTCAGCCAGCACGTCTAGCAGCTTGCCCGCACAGTTGCCTGCCCGCCCGCGCGAACTGCCATCCCGGCAGCCGTAGCGCAAAGTGTTACCCGGCCCCGTGACCCGAAACACTGCCCCCGCACAGAAATGGCTAGGATGGGTGCTAGCCGACGAGGTTCACTCCAGGGTCAACACAACCCGTAGACGAAATTCACTTTAGGAGTCAGCATGCCCATTGCAACCCCAGAGATCTACTCCGAGATGATCGACCGCGCAAAGGCGGGCGGCTTCGCATTCCCGGCCGTCAACGTCACGTCCTCACAGACGCTGAACGCTGCCCTGCGCGGCTTCGCCGAGGCAGAGTCCGACGGCATCGTCCAGGTTTCCACCGGCGGCGCTGCCTACTGGTCCGGCGCCTCCACGAAGGACATGGTTGCCGGCTCCCTGGGCTTCGCGGCCTTCGCCCGCGAAGTGGCCAAGAACTACGGCGTCAACATCGCGCTGCACACCGACCACTGCCCCAAGGACAAGCTGGACGGCTTTGTCCTGCCGCTGCTCGCAGCCTCCGAGGCCGAGGTCAAGGCCGGACGCAACCCGCTGTTCAACTCGCACATGTGGGACGGCTCCGCCGAGACGCTGCAGGAAAACCTGCGCATCGCCCGTGAACTCCTGGAGCGCACCGCTGCTGCCAAGATGATCCTCGAGGTCGAGATCGGCACCGTCGGCGGCGAGGAAGACGGCGTGGAGAACGCCATCAACGACAAGCTGTACACCACGGTGGAAGACGCCCTGGCAACCATTGAGGCACTTGGCGCCGGCGAGAACGGCCGCTACATCACCGCGCTGACCTTCGGCAACGTGCACGGCGTGTACAAGCCGGGCGGCGTGAAGCTGCGCCCGGAGATCCTGAAGGACATCCAGGCCCAGGTCGGTGCGAAGATCGGCAAGGATTCGCCGTTTGACCTCGTCTTCCACGGCGGCTCCGGCTCCTCGGACCAGGAAATTGCCGACGCCGTTTCCTACGGAACCATCAAGATGAACATCGACACTGACACCCAGTACGCCTACACGCGTCCCGTGGTGGACCACATGTTCAAGAACTACGACGGCGTGCTGAAGGTTGACGGCGAGGTCGGCAACAAGAAGCTGTACGACCCCCGCGTCTGGGGCGCTTCCGCCGAGGCCGGCCTCGCCGCCCGCGTGGTTGAAGCCACCAAGCAGCTCGGCTCGGCCGGAAAGACGTTCTAGTAATGTCCGACGAGTTCCGCAAGAATCTGATGGGCCCGGAACCCACGCTCCTGCCTGCCGAGACCGAGGTCTATGCGCAGCTGGACGCGGGCCAGGAAGCGCTGGATCTGGTGGAGAAGCACCCCACATCGTCACTGCTGTGGGCCGTGCTGGCAGAGGAAGCCTGGAAAGAAGGCCGCACCATCGATTCCTACGCCTACGCCCGGGTGGGCTACCACCGGGGCCTGGACTCGCTGCGGCGTAACGGCTGGCGGGGAGTGGGACCCATCCCGTGGGAACACGAACCCAACCAGGGCTTCCTGCGTGCGCTGTACTCCCTTGGCCGGGCATCGTCGGCCATCGGCGAGGCAGAGGAACCGGAACGCATTGAGAAGTTCCTCAATGACTCCGATCCCTCCGCCAAGGCGGCCATCGAAGGCAAGTAACTGAATTACGACGGCGGCCCCTCACCTTTCGGGTGAGGGGCCGCCGTCGTACGCGGTGCAGGCTGTTAGTTCGCCTTGGTGAGGCCTGTGCGGGCCATCGCGTCCAGGTACGCAACGTGCATTTCGTCGAGGTACTGCTGCTGGCGCGCTTCGGTTCCGGCGAAGGCACGGCCGCTGAGCGAGCGGACCTTGTAGGTCTTCAGGCCGCGGCGCCACAGCAGCGGGACTTCGGTCTTGAGGAGCAGCTGGGCCAGGCGGTTGGCTTCGGTGCCGTGTGCCACGATCACGGACGCGCGCGGCACCAGGGCGAGGAACTTCAGGAGCGGCTTGAGGCCTGCGGAGATCTGGTCCGGGGTGAACTTGCCGTTCGGCTCGCCCGGGGTGTGCCACGGGTGAACGTTCCAGGGCATCACATATTCCGGGCGGAGGCCAAGCTTCCACTGCACACCGAGCATGCGGGTGGCTGCTTCGCTGTCGCCGGCGGTGATGAATCCGGATTCATCGGCAGTGCCGATGTTGGAGTACAGGCTGATGATTCGGCACTCGTCGACGTCATGCATGGGGTCGACGTAGGGGACCACGGTGTCCGGCTTGACGCCCTGGAAGGTATCGCACAGCTCGTTGACAGCTGCGACGTTGGGTTCGTAACGGCGGCTCAGAAGCTGCTCGCGGAAAGATTCAGTAGCCAAGGCTGTCATGTATTGCTGTGTCTCCTGCGGGGATCGGTGACGCTGCCAGACCGGACGCGGGCATGCCAAATACCGGGCACGCCTAGGACGGTGTGGTTTGAAAATGTGGTGAATGGACCGATTCCTGATCGATCTACTCCAGTCTATCAAGCCCTGCGAAATGCCGGACCTGCCGGACCTTCGGAAGACCTTCGGCGCCCGTTCAAGGACTGGGTGGAGGTGCCCGTTGCCGCCGCTGACTGGCCCGGCTTGGCGGAAGCCGCGCTCGGGTTTGCCACCGCGCTGTAATTGGCCAAAGCGGTGCTTGTCACCCGGATCGGCTAAACTTGGGTGGTAAGAGCCCCGGAACTCTTGCGTTGTGACCGTCGGTCAACTGGCCGCACAGGCACGGCAGTGGAATTCGGGGCATTCTCATGAACGGCGCTGTCCCCTGGCGGGTCACCTTGGTGAACCGGCTGCGGTTCGGCCCGAACGAATGGGGGAGGATCCCATGCCAGCAATCGTGATCGTCGGAGCCCAATGGGGCGACGAAGGCAAAGGTAAAGCCACTGACCTGCTTGGTGGCCGCGTCGACTACGTGGTCAAGCCGAACGGTGGAAACAACGCCGGGCACACCGTCGTCGTGGGCGGTGAGAAGTATGAGCTCAAGCTCCTTCCTGCCGGCATCCTGAGCCCGAACGCGGTTCCGGTCATCGGCAACGGCTGCGTGGTGAACCTCGAAGCCCTGTTCCAGGAAATCGACGGCCTGGAAGCCCGCGGAGCGGACACCTCCAAGCTGCGCGTCTCCGCCAACGCCCACCTCGTGGCGCCGTATCACCAGGTGCTGGACAAGGTCACCGAGCGTTTCCTGGGCAGCCGCGCCATCGGCACCACCGGCCGCGGCATCGGCCCTGCGTACATGGACAAGGTGGCCCGCCTGGGCATCCGCGTCCAGGACGTCTTTGACGCGTCCATCCTGCGCCAGAAGGTTGAGGGGTCGCTCCGCCAGAAAAACGAGCTCCTGGTGAAGGTCTACAACCGCCGTGACATCGAGGTGGACGAGATCGTGGACTACTTCCTGTCTTTCGCCGAGCGACTGCGCCCGCTGGTCATTGACAGCACGCTGGTCCTGAACAAGGCCCTGGACGAGGGCAAGGTTGTTCTCATGGAAGGCGGCCAGGCCACGTTCCTGGACGTGGACCACGGCACCTACCCGTTCGTCACGTCCTCCAACCCGACGGCCGGCGGCGCGTCGGTGGGTTCGGGCATCGGCCCCACCCGCATCTCGCGCTCCATCGGCATCATCAAGGCGTACACCACCCGCGTGGGCGCCGGGCCGTTCCCCACGGAACTGTTCGACGAGATGGGCGTGTACCTGCAGAAGACCGGCGGCGAGTTCGGCGTCAACACCGGCCGTCCGCGCCGCTGCGGCTGGTACGACGCCGTGCTGGCACGCCACGCCTCCCGCGTGAACGGCTTCACGGACTACTTCGTCACCAAGCTGGACGTGCTCACCGGCATCGAGCAGATCCCGGTCTGCGTGGCCTATGACGTTGACGGCGTGCGGCACGACGAAATGCCCATGACCCAGACCGAGTTCCATCACGCCAAGCCGATCTTCGAGTACTTCGAGGGCTGGACCGAGGACATCACCGCAGCGCGGACCCTGGAAGACCTTCCGGAGAACGCCCGCAACTACGTGCTGGCCCTCGAGAAGCTGTCCGGCACGCGGTTCTCGGCCATCGGCGTCGGTCCGGACCGCGACCAGACCATCGTGGTCAACGACCTGATTCAGGACTGATCCTGGCGGACATCAACTGAAGTACGACGGCGGCGGGTCACCCGGAAAGGTGGCCCGCCGCCGTCGTCGTTAACCGTTTGTCAGGATTCGACCTGATCGCTATTCGCCTGGTTGCGCGCGCGTCTGGAGCAGGTGCTGCTGCAGTTTCGCTTCCGCCTCACGGCGGCGAATGGCCTGTTCCCGCATGGCGCGGGTCGCCGCGGACCCGGCACTGATTAGGCGTGTCACTTTTTTCGGCGCGGCTGCCGTACCAGCGGCAGGTGCGGCCATTACTTCCTCACTCATGCCCGTATCGTGACACTCCCGCCGCTGCGGGCGTAACCCCCGGCGCCGGAGCGTTACAGGATCGGAACCTCCCGGAGCGCCGGGCGCCGGCGGCCAGCCTATGGGGGCGGGGATGCGTAGCCGGAGTGCAATGCGGGTGGCCGCCTCTGCGATTACGGGTAACGGTCACTCGTGACCCGCGAGCCCGCTCTTCCTATGTTGGACTCACCGGCGCTTCGCGGGAAACGGGACCCCTCGAAGGACACTCACCGGACCGCCAGGAAAGGGGTGGACATCATGGGTCTCAGCTTGAAGTCAGACAAAGCGAAAACGGGGTCAGCACCAGAGTCTTCGGACCGGGACGCGGGCCCGCGGCGATACCGTACGCGCATCAACCGTGAACCGGTCCTTGACCGCCTGCGGGTGCAGGAGTTGGCCGGGGGAATCCATTCCCAGAGCCGGCTTCTCGAATTCCTGAACCTGTTCCTGGTCCTGCTCCCCTCCAGGGTCAACAACGTGGTCATCGCCCTGGACAGCGGAGACCATGAGGCGGCCAGCGCCGCAGCCCAAAGCCTCGCGTCGTCCGCCGCGATGGCGGGGGCCGCCCGGCTCGAACTGGTTGCCTTGCTCGTAGACGCCGATCTCCGCATCGGGCGGATGGACCGGGCACGCGAAACGGGACGACGCCTCGGCCCGGACGCTTCGGAACTGGCATCGGCGCTGTCCCGCCTACTGACGGGCCACTGACCCCAGGAAGCTGTCCCGCCCCGCTAACCGGCAGGAATCGAATGCCCCTGTCCAAGAAGCGTGTAGCAGGGCGGGCGATAATGGGACTCATGCAGCCGGAGTGGAGCCCCCGTATCAGTTGGGCAGATCTGCCCGGCCACGTGCAGGCAGGAGTCGAACAGATTCTGGGATCGCCTGTGGCCCACGCGACTGGCCAGCAGGGAGGTTTTTCCCCGGGCACGGCCGACAGGGTGCTCACTTCTTCGGGCGCGAGGGCCTTCGTCAAGGCGGTAAGTCCGCAGCTGAACGAGCACTCACCCGCCATCCACCGTAAAGAGGCAACGGTGACGGCGGCACTGCCCGACGGCGTTCCGGCGCCGTCGTTGATCGGCACCTTCGACGACGGGGAGTGGGTAGCCCTCATCCTGAGCGATGTGGAAGGCCGGAACCCGCACGTGCCCTGGCGTTCGGCGGAACTGACGGGTGTGCTCAACGCCCTGCTCAAACTTTCCCGCACGCCGGTCCCGCCTGCCCTGGCGCACCTGCCGGCGCTTGAGCACGAGCTTGCCGATGCATTCGGAGGCTGGACCCGTATCAGGGCCGATCCGCCCCAAGCCTGCGACCCCTGGATCATCAGGAATCTCGGGATCTTGGAGGACCTTGCAGAAACCGGGCTTGCGGATCTCAAGGGGCAGTCGCTTGTGCATACGGACGTGCGGGCGGACAACATTCTGATTACGCACGACAACGAGGCGGTCCTGGTGGACTGGCCCTGGGCATGTATCGGCTCGGCTTGGGTCGATGCACTCACAGTCCTGATCAACGTGCGCGTGTTCGATCCCGGGTTCGACGTTGAGTCCATCCTGCGGACCCATAAGGTCTTTGCCCCGGCCACGCCCGCGGGTGTCCACCGCGTTCTGTCGGGCCTGGGCGCCTACTTCACTGATGCCGCCAGGCAGCCGCCCCCACCGGGCCTGCCCACTGTCCGGGCGTTCCAACGGCATCAAGGTGAGGCAGTTGTCCACTGGCTCCGCCAGCGGATGGTGGGCCACTGACCAGGGTGCCGAAAACTTTTTGAGGTTTTTTTGGATTTCGCGTAACCCCCGGGCGTGCGGTGACGATTACCACTATGAAAGCGCCGGGTTCGAAGTTGTCCCCCATCAGGTTCGAACCTGGCGCTTGACTGCATAAAGAGAGCCGGGCTGGAACTGTCCCCCATCATGATTCCAGCCCGGCACCTCTATGTCCGAAGCCGGTTCAGCAGAAAGCCGGCGCAGGAGCGCGCGGTCTGCCGGCTCGGTTTCCTTGGTTACCCGGGGTAAAGTTGTGGCGCAGGAGACAAACCCGCCGCCATTTGATGGCCATACATTGATGTAGCCATCTCCCTTGAACGAAAGCCACACGTCCGTGACAGACGCACTGACCGACGATTCTCTGCGGGCCCTCAGGGGCCGCGACGGCGAGTTGTTCAGTCTGGTCTATCGGAGTTATGCGCCGCAGGTGCTGGGATACCTGACGGCCCGGGGTGTCGAGGATCCGGAGGCCACTATGCAGGACGTTTTTCTGGCGGTCCTCCCACGGATAGATGGCATCAGCGGCGGCGCGAGCGGGCTTCGGACCTTCCTGTTCTCCGTAGCCCATGCGCGGATGGTTGACGACCATCGCCGGCAAAGCCGTGCACCCGTGAAACAGCGCTTCGAACCTGAATTCGACCGGCGGGAATCCTCCTCCGCGGAAGCTGCGGCCATGCTGTTGGTTGCGCCCCGGGAAGTGCAGGAACTCCTTGAGGTGCTCGGCGAGGACCAAAAGGAAGTACTGACCCTGCGGATCATCGCAGACCTCACCGTGGAGCAAGCAGCCGAAATCATGGGGAAGAGCGCCGGAGCCGTCAAACAGCTTCAGCGGCGTGCGTTGGACAGACTTCGAGAACATTCGGCCGTAAAGGACTACGTGGCGCCATGACAACCAGGGAAGACATTTCTGCTGGGACCGTTGACCAGCTTTTGCTCGATGCTGGTCACTTGGACGTACCCGACCTCCGGGCCGCCCTCTTGTCCATAGCTTCCCTGGCGCAGATGGAGGCACCCGCGCCAGGGCCGGAGCTCGCCGCCATGCTGGCGGGACCGCGGGATGAACTGACCAGGCAACACTGGCTGCGCAAGAACCGTCCTGCCGTGGTGGGCCTTGCCGTCCTGGCCGGCATGGGCCTCGGAGTCAGCGGTGTCGCCGCCACCAGCCAGGTATCCGGCGGAAGCCTCGGGCCATGGTCCGTTCAGCAGCTGACGAGCGATTGGACGCCCGGCTGGACGCTTCCCCTGCCTCCGTCAGTTGCGGGCGACCGGCCGGCGGAATGGGCCTCACCGCTGTTCCTGCAGCTTGACCGGGCCGATCCTCCGTCTGCGAACGGAACCGGGAAACCGGCCACCCAAACTGCCGGGCCGGAGGACCCGGCCGTCGAGCCGGCGCCACCGGCGGCGTCCGATGACGATCAGGTCCAGTCGCCGGTCAACAAGGGCCGGGCTCATGGTGCCCCTTCCACGGGAAATCCCGGACATGGCAGCCCAGGGAAGGCCAACAGGGGCAAGGCCAACCGGGGCAAGGCCAGCCCGGGCAAGGCTGTGGCCGGTCAACCCTCGGCTTGGCGAGCCCCGGACCAAGCAGATGAGCAGGACGCCAACGTCACCCCGGATGCAGGGGAAACCAGCGCGGGGGAGACCGCCGTCGTAGTGCCGTCATCGGAGCGGAAGGGCGCCGGGAAGTCCGGTGTGAGGCTCGACTCCAGCGTGGAGTCAGCCGTCGACTCACTCCACGCTGGATCCCGCCCTTGACTCCGCCAGCAGCTGGCTGGGGAAGTTCCGGCGGTAGCCCTAACCCAACTAACTGGCAGTTAACGTGCCCAAAAGTAACGTGCCAAAAAGCGATTTTCGCGACGTTAACTTCGGGTTAGTTGGGCTCGCGCCATGCGTCCGCTGGTTTCATTCATTTATTCGAAGATCGCGCCCAAAGGCCGCAGGAGTAAGGTTGATGCATGGCCCACGTTAACGATCCGGCAGTCATTGAGCGCCTCATGCGAACCAAAGGCACGTGGGCGATCGTCGGCCTCACCACCAACGAATGGCGCTCGGCGTACGACGTCTCCCTGTTCATCCGGGACCGGATGGGCATGGAAATCATTCCGGTCAACCTCCCTGGCGACGACGTCCATGGGGAGAAGGGGTACCGTTCCCTGGCGGACATTCCCGCCGAAAAGCACCCGATCGCCGTCGTGGACTGCTTCGTCAACTCGCAGAAGGTGGGTGCCGTCATAGACCAGGCCATCGGTGTGGGCGCCAAGGCCGTCTGGCTGCAGCTTGGCGTCTTTGACGAGGCTGCCGTGCAGCGTGCTGAGGCCGCCGGACTGGACGTGGTGGTCAACTCTTGCCCCGCCCGCGAAGGGTGGCGGGTGGGCATTTAGCGGCGCAGTCAATGGCACCACCCCGGAAGGGCTGCGCAGCATCGGCGATGCCCGCACGATCGGGTAGGCCGCGGCGGGCGGGCGCGGCCTGCTGCCGGATAGGCTCGTGTCATGGACGTTGCCACCCTCCGCGAGATCTGCCTGAGCTTCCCCGGCGCCTTTGAGGATTTTCCCTTCGGCCCGGAGACATCCGTGTTCAAAGTGCGGGCTGCCGTGGCGGGCGGGGCGCGGCAGGACGCCAAGATGTTCGCGGCGTCCGCCATGGACCCGGGGGACTGGTCCGTGAGCCTCAAGTGCGAACCGGTGTTGGCCGAACAGCTTCGTGCCATCCATCCTGAGATCACCGGCGCCTGGCACATGAATAAGATGCACTGGAACGGCGTCCGGCTGGACGGAGCGCTGCCGGACGACATGATCCGCGACATGGTGGAGGATTCCTACGACCTCGTGGTGGCCTCGCTGAACCGGAAGCAGCGGGAACAGCTGGGTTGGGCCGGCCTCGCCCGGGGTGACGGCGCGTGAGACGGCGCAGTGGGGGCACGCGCCCTGGCGCCGGCAACACTGGCGCCGGACGCCTCGCCCCTGGCGGGCTGAACTATCCGGGGATCGGGTCCACCGAGCACGGGCCGCCTCCGGAAGGCTTCCCGTGCCTGGTGACGCAGGCTTACCTGGGCGAGGGCCTGGCACTCTACCGGCGGGTGGCCCAGGGGTCCTGACCTGGCAGCTGCAGAAACGGTCGGGCCTGCGTGTCCGCACCGACTCCGACGTCGTGGTGCCTGGGGCGCGCGTGGTGAGCGGATTCGGCGTCGGACCTTTCCGGATCAACGCACCCTGCGAGGTGGTTTGGGTGCGTGGGCCGGTCCCCGGCGACGGGCCGCAAAGCGCAGGTTTCGGCTATGGAAGCCTGCCGGGCCATCCCGTGCGGGGCGAGGAGGCCTTCGAAGTTGAAGTGGACGCCCAGGGACAGGTGTTCCTGAAGATCACTGCCTTCAGCAGGCCGTCCAACTGGTTCTACGCGGCCGGAAGCGCCCTCGCGGGACGCGCACAAAGGAACGTCACTTCCCGATACATTGGGAGTGCACACGAACTGGCCGCAGGTGAAAGCTGATCAGGAGCAGGTGGATGCTGGAACAGACAATCCTTGACCAATTGTGGAACTTCGATGATCCCGCCGGATCGGAAGCCCGTTTCCGGGCGGCTGTTGACGGCGGAAAATACGACGCCGACGAACAGGCCGAGCTCGCGACGCAGCTGGGGCGGGCCATCGGACTGCAGGGCCGCTACGAGGAAGCCGATGCGCTCCTGGATGCGGTCGATGCCGACGAGCCAACCGTGGCCGTCCGGGTACTGCTGGAACGCGGCCGCCTGCTGAACTCGAGCGGCCATGCTGCGATGGCCGTGCCGCTCTTTGAACAGGCAGCTGAGCTGGCCGACCACCTCAGCGAGGAATTCCTTGCTGTTGATGCGCTGCACATGCTGGCGATCGCGGACTCCGCACACGCCGAATCCTGGACCCGCAGCGCCCTCGAGTACGCCTCCACGGTGCACGATCCGCGGACAAAACGCTGGATGGTCTCGCTGCACAACAACCTAGGCTGGACGCTGCACCAGGCCGGACGTTTCACCGAGGCCCTGGTGGAGTTCCAGCTGGCCGAGCAGTGGGCGGAACGCGTCGGCACGCCCCAGCAGCAGGAATGGGCCCGGGAAGCAATCGACGAGTGCGAGCACTCGCTCGCTGCCGGGCTGACCGCACAAACACAACGAAAGGCATAGCCCCCGTGATTTTTATTGTCGTCAAATTCAAGGTCAAACCGGACTGGTCGGATAAGTGGCTGGGCCTGGTGGAGGACTTTACCCGGGCCACGCGGCAGGAACCCGGCAACCTGTGGTTCGACTGGTCCCGGAGCGTGGAGGACGCCAACGAGTTTGTGCTCGTCGAGGCCTTCAGGGACGACGCCGCCGGAGACCACGTCGACAGCGCCCACTTCCAGAAGGCCATGGCGGACATGCCGCAGGCGCTCGCCGAAACACCGCGCATCATCAGCCGACAGCTCGACGGTGACGGCTGGGACAGCATGGGCGAACTCACCATCTGAGCCCGTCGGTTACGGCGCAATCGATACCATTAATCCATGTGGATCGGATGGATTGAGTTCGACATCCTTCTGGGCGACGTTCATAGCCTCAAGGAGAAGCGTTCTGTGGTGCGGCCTCTGCTGGCGGAGCTGAAGCGGCGCTTCGAGGTGTCCGTGGCCGAAGTCGGTGACCACGAGCAGTATCGGCGGACGCAACTGGGCGCCGGCCTGGTGGCAGCCGACCGGGCCCACATCGTGGAGGTGCTCACCGCCGTCGAACGCTTCGTGGCCTACCGTCCCGAACTTGAGCTCCTCAGTGCCCGCCAACGGGAGCTCCGCAGCGACGACTGACCCCCCATCGACTGCTCCGTAACCGCCCTACTGAGTCCTCAAAACGGCAGTTACGGAGCAGTCGATGGGCCTTGTGGATAACTTCTGCGGGCTCAGGCGGCATTCTGCTCTCATGAACCCATGAAGACCGCACGTCCGCTGCCGGATGATTTACAGGATCGACCCTTCACCGTGGTGGACGCAGCGCGCGCCGGGGTGTCGCGCAAGCGGCTGCGGCACCGCAGCCTGCATCGCACGGGCAAGGGGATCCGATCGGCAAGCCCGACGGCGGAGCTCCCCTTGAGCATCAGGGTGCGGCCTTTCATTGAGGTCAACGAGCGATGCGCCGCATCGCACCTCACCGCGGCGGAACTCCTCGTGTTGCCGCGACGTCGGCAGAAGGGATCGCCGGATATGTTTCATGTCATCAGGCCTGAGGGCGAGGCCCACCTGAATCGGCCGCATGTCATCGTGCACCGGATGAAGCTGTTCAGCGACGAGGTCACCACAGTCAACGGGATCCCCGTAACCACTCCGGAGCGGACCTGGCTGGACATGGCGGAAATGCTGTCAGTCGACGAGCTTGTGGCCATCGGGGACAGCTGTGTTCGGATGCCGCGGGCGGCCTTCGAGGACAGGGGACATGCCGCTGTGCAGTCTGGATGATCTTCAGCGGATGATCGACAGGCATAAGGGGAAGCGCGGTCTGCGCAAGGCCAAGGCAGCGATCAAACTCATCCGGTTGGGCTCGGATTCGCCCCAGGAGACCCTCCTTCGCCTGGCGATGATCAGGGCCGGGCTGCCGGAACCGGAACTCAACGTCCCGATTATTTCAGAGGACGGTGCCAGGCATCACGAGCCGGACCTTTCCTACCGGAAGTACAAAGTCGGGATCGAGTACGAAGGTGAGCACCACGGGGATGAAGGCCAGGTTGTCCGGGACATCGCCCGTTCTGAGACGTACGGAGCCCTCGGCTGGACGGAAGTCCGCATCTCCAAACGCCACATGTTCAACGATGCGAAGCCCGCAGTGTCCAAAGTCCGTGCGGCCTTGGTCCAAGCCGGATGGCGGCCCCGACCTCAAAGAACGATTGCTCCGTAACTGCCGTTTTGAGGGTTCAAAAGGGCGATTACGGAGCAATCGATGGAGCAGGAGGCCTAGCCGAAGTACTTCGGCAGGGTGGCCTCGTGGGCTTCGCGGAGCGAATCAAGCGACAGGGTGTCCACGCCGTTGATCTCCAGCTGGCCGCTGGCCGCGTCCACCACACCGATCCGGACGTGTGCGAACCCGCGGGCGGTGCACATATCCGTAAAGCGGACTTCCTCGGAGCGCGGGACGCCCACGACGGCGCGGCCCTGCGACTCGGAGAACAGCGCCGTGAACAGGTCCACGCCGTCGCGGTCCATGACGTCCTGCAGGGCGATCCGGGCACCCACGCCGTAGCGCAGCGAGGACTCCACCAGGGCTGCCGCGAGGCCGCCTTCGGAGAGGTCGTGGGCCGAATCCACCATGCCGTCGCGGGAAGCGTTGATCAGGATTTCACCCAGGGCGCGTTCGGCGGCGAGGTCAACCTTAGGCGGAAGCCCGCCGAGGTGTCCGCGCATATTGGACCATTCCGAGCCGTCCAGTTCCGCGGCGGTGGTGCCCAGCAGGTAGATAGCCTGGCCGTCTTCGCGCCAGCCCGACGGCGTGCGGCGGGCGACGTCGTCGAGCTTGCCCAACACTGCCACCACGGGGGAGGGGTGGATGGGGGTGGTGCCGGTCTGGTTGTACAGCGAGACGTTGCCGCCGGTGACCGGGATGCCCAGTTCCATGCAGGCGTCCGACAGGCCGCGGATGGCTTCGGCGAGCTGCCACATGACATCCGGATCCTCGGGGGAACCGAAGTTCAGGCAGTCGCTGACGGCCATCGGCACGGCGCCGGAGGTGGCGACGTTGCGGTACGCCTCGGCCAGTGCCAGCTGTGCGCCGTGGTACGGGTCGAGGTACGTATAGCGGCCGTTGGCGTCGGTGGCCAGGGCAACACCCAGACCGGTTTCCTCGTCCACGCGGACCACGCCCGCATCGTCCGGGAACGCCAGTGCGGTGTTGCCGCCGACGTAGCGGTCGTACTGGTTGGTGATCCAGGACTTGCTGCACATGTTCGGCGAGGCAACGAGCTCGGTGACGGCAGCGGCCAGTTCCGCGGGGGCGGAGGGACGGCCGGCGTCCTGCACTGATCCAGTGAAGGAATCGGCCTGGAGGGCGTCCTGCCACTCGGGGCGGGCATACGGACGGTTGTAGACCGGACCGTCGTGGGCAACAGTGCGCGGGTCGACGTCGACGATGACTTCGCCTTCCCACGTGATGATCAGGCGGCCGGTGTCGGTCACCTCGCCCAGCCAGGAGTACTCCACGGCCCACTTGTCCATGACCGCTTCAAACGCGGCGATGTTCTCGGGGGTGACCACGGCCATCATCCGTTCCTGCGACTCGGACATCAGGATTTCGCCGGGGGTCAGGGTAGGGTCGCGGAGCAGGACGGAGGTCAGCTCGACCTCCATGCCGCCGTCGCCGTTGGAGGCGAGCTCGGACGTGGCGCAGGAAATGCCTGCCGCGCCCAGGTCCTGGATGCCTTCAACGAGGGAACCCTTGAACAGCTCCAGGCAGCACTCGATCAGGACCTTCTCGGCGAAGGGGTCGCCCACCTGGACGGCGGGGCGCTTGGACGGCTTGGTGTCGTCGAAGGACTCCGAGGCCAGCACGGAGGCGCCGCCGATGCCGTCGCCGCCGGTGCGTGCACCGAACAGCACCACCTTGTTGCCCTTGCCGGAGGCGTTGGCGAGGCGGATGTCCTCGTGGCGCATGACGCCGACAGCCAGCGCATTGACCAGCGGGTTGCCCTGGTACACGGAATCGAAGACCATTTCGCCGCCGATGTTGGGCAGGCCCAGGGAGTTTCCGTAGCCGCCAATGCCGGCAACGGCACCGTGCATGACGCGTGCGGTGTCCGGGTGGTCGATGGCGCCGAAGCGCAGCGGATCCATCACGGCTACCGGGCGGGCGCCCATGGAGATGATGTCGCGGACGATGCCGCCGATGCCGGTTGCGGCACCCTGGTAGGGCTCAACGAACGACGGCGAGTTGTGGGACTCGATCTTGAACGTCACGGCCCAGCCGTCGCCCAGGTTGGTGACGCCGGCGTTTTCGCCGATGCCCACCAGCATGTCCTTCTTCATCTCGTCGGTCACCTTTTCGCCGAACTGGCGCAGGTGGTTCTTCGAGGACTTGTAGGAGCAGTGCTCGCTCCACATCACGGAGTACATGGCGAGTTCGGCGCCGGTCGGGCGGCGGCCCAGGACCTTGACCACTTCATCAAACTCGTTCTGCTTCAGGCCCAGCTCGGCCCAGGGGAGTTCGGTGTCCGGGGTCTTGGCAGCGTTCTCGACCGTGTCGATGTTGAACTTCCGGCCGACGGTTTCAGCTGAGGTACTCACTTGGCGCCTCCCACAATCTTGTTCAGGACGGAGGTGAAGAATCCGAGGCCATCGGTGTCTGAGCCGCCGATTCCATCGAGGGATGCCGGGCCGAACCCGGGTTCCACAGCGTGCTCGGGGTGCGGCATGAGGCCTACGACGTTGCCCGCGGCGTTGGAGATGCCGGCGATGTCGCGGCGGGAGCCGTTCGGGTTGAAACCGACGTAGCGGAACACCACGCGGCCTTCCGCTTCGAGGGCGTCCAGGGTCTTTTCGTCGGCGATGTACTGGCCGTCCTGGTTCTTCAGCGGCACGGTGATTTCCTGGCCGGCAGCGTAGTCGCTGGTCCAGGCCGTGCTGTTGTTCTCCACGCGGAGGACCTGGTCGCGGCACATGAATTTCAGGTGGTCGTTCTTGATCATCGAGCCGGGCAGCAGGTGCGACTCGGTGAGGATCTGGAAGCCGTTGCAGATGCCCAGGACAGGCAGCCTGGCGTCCGAGTTGGCCGCATCGATGATTTTGGACATTAGCGGCGCGAAGCGCGCGATGGCGCCGGCGCGGAGGTAGTCCCCGTAGGAGAAACCGCCCGGGATCACGACGGCGTCGACGTCACTGAGGGTGGCGTCCGCGTGCCAGAGTGCCACGGGAGTGGCGCCTGCCAGGCGGACGGCGCGGGCGGCGTCGCGGTCGTCAAGGGTTCCTGGGAAGGTGACGACGCCGATGCGGGCGCCGGCTAAACGCGGGTTGGCCGCGACAGCGACCGCCTCGCCAATCAAGGGAAGTTCAGTCATCTCAGGCCTCGACGACCTCGACGTTGACGACGTCCTCGATCACGGGGTTGGACAGCAGGGTTTCGGCTGCTTCACGGGCCTGGGCCAGGATTGCATCGGTCACCTCGCCGTCAACGGTCAGTTCAAATCGCTTGCCCTGGCGGACAGAGCTGAAGCTGGTGAAACCCAAGCGGGGAAGTGCACCCACGATGGCCTTCCCCTGCGGGTCCAGAATCTCGGGCTTGGGCATGACGTCGACAACGATCCGGGGCATCCGGTAACTCCTGTGCGTGAGCGTTGGGTAAGGGCGCCGCGGAGTGGTGCCGTCTCACGCTTGTCTGCTGCTGCATTTACAGCCCTGCGGACTCCAAACATAAGACAGCGGAAAGAGCGCTCCGCGAGCTTGCATGCCCATTCTACCGGCCGCAGTGCGTCAAGCCGCATTCGCCGGTTGACTGTGAATTGGGGCACTCGCCGCGGAGGTGGAGCGCGACGCCGGCTCTGGTGGCATGCTGGTCCGCTGAGTAGGATTGCGGCATGGCTCAGAAACCGAAATCCGTGCTTCTACCGGTAATGGCCGCTGCAGTTTTTGCGGGCCTGGGCCGAATGGTGATGCAGAAGATCAAAGCCGACCGGGCGGCCCGGGCAACGAATGTGGCCGGCCCCATTGATGAGAAGACCCGCGCCTGGATCAGCGAAGTGGTCCGCACCCCGCGCCAGTAGCCGGCTCGGGTAACAACGCCGCACGTGCCCTAGCCGCACGTGCCGCCGGCGGGCAGGTCCCTTTATTCTGCGCCTAAGACCATGAGGGGCCCATGAGGTGACCCGGCGCAGGTGCTTAAGACCGGTCTAAAACCGAAATGGCGGGCTGGCGGGAAACCGCCTGCCCGCTCTTTTTGCGCCCGGCGGAGACAGGCCCAGGACAAAATCAATTCGATGTTTGTGTCCTATGTCATATTCACCTATCACTCTGTACTGTTTGACTCGGCTGGTCTCGCCGAATGACAGGATCTGTTACTTCGGCTGCCGTCTTCCCAGCTGACCGAGACCGGCCGCACACCGCCGGACCCGTACCTCATGAAAGGTTTCAGTCGCTCGTGAAATCAAAAGGAATAAGCCTTGTCCGGGCCGGGGGGCTCCGGAAGGCTGCAGCGTTGGCCGTGGGCCTCCCGCTGCTGCTCACCTCCGTTCCAGTAGGACCCGCTACCGCGGCGCCGGCTGGACCCAGCGCGGCAGTACAGGCCAAGAACGTCAACCCGTCCGACTACAAGGACGGCCGCTACATTGTGGTCCTGGCCGAGGAAGCGGCAGCCGCCTATGAAGGTGGAACCGGGGGCCTCGCGGCCACCAAACCGCAACAGGGGCGCAAACTTGACGCCGGTAGCCCGGAGTTCAAGGCCTACGACGCCCACCTGCGCCAGTCGCAGCGCGACGTCGCGGCCAAACATTCGGCAAAGCCCGCGAAGCAATACACCGCGGCACTCAACGGGTTCGTGGCCCAGCTCACCGCAAGCCAGGCCACCGAGCTGGCCAAGGACAGCAAAGTCCTGATGGTCGCACCGGACGTTGAAAACGCTCCGGACTACACCACCACCGACTTCCTTAAACTCACCGGGGCCAACGGTTCCTGGGCCACGCAGTTTGGCGGACAGGAAAATGCGGGCAAGGGCGCAGTGGTTGGGGTCATCGACTCCGGCTACGCCCCGGACAATCCCTTCCTGCAGGGCGATG
Organism: Arthrobacter sp. 24S4-2; assembly: GCF_005280255.1. Taxonomy (NCBI): domain Bacteria; kingdom Bacillati; phylum Actinomycetota; class Actinomycetes; order Micrococcales; family Micrococcaceae; genus Arthrobacter; species Arthrobacter sp. 24S4-2. The sequence goes on from NZ_CP040018.1 coordinate 645,743, forward strand.
CCGTGGCTCCGCTCAGCAACAACGGCAAGGGAAACGCCAAGGGCAAAGCCGAAATGGGCGTCCCGTACCGGACCAAGGACGGCAAGATCGCCATGCTCAAGTCGGACGGCACCACGTTCGAAGGCGAGTGCCAGCAGGGCATCGAATCCGGCGCGGCCTTTGACGGCAGCGCCTGCAACTCGAAGGTGATCAGCGCCAGGTACTTCGCCGACTCCTTCCTCCAGTACGTGGCCCCGGAGCACCGCGCCCCGGAGGAACTCATCTCCCCGGTGGACGTGGGAAGCCACGGCACCCACACCGCCACCACAGCCGCCGGCAACGCCAACGTGGAGCAGGTCATCGACGGCGCCAGCTTCGGCAAGAGCTCCGGCGTCGCCCCGGCCGCCAAGGTGGCCGTATACAAAGTGTGCTGGGAGGACGATGACCCCAACACCGGCGGCTGCTACTCCTCGGCTTCCGTGGAAGCGGTCGACGCCGCGATCAAAGACGGCGTGGACGTCCTGAACTACTCCATCTCGGGCAACACCAACAGCACCACCGACCCGGTTGCCCTGGCGTTCCTGAACGCCGCAGCGGCCGGCATTTTCGTCTCGGCGTCGGCCGGCAACTCCGGTCCCGCCGCCTCCACAGTGAACCACGCCTCGCCGTGGCTGACCACTGTGGCAGCCTCCACGTTCCCGAGCGATCTGCTGGGCACAGTGAAGGTCTCCGACGGCACTATGTTCCGCGGCGCCTCCATCATGAAAACCGAGGTCAAGGACGCTCCAGCGGTCATCGCAGCCGACGCTGCAGCGGCTGACGCTCCCACGGCTCCGAACCTCTGTGGCCCGGGAACCCTGGACGCCGCCAAGGTCAGCGGCAAGGTTGTTGTGTGCGACCGCGGCGTTGTGGACCGCACGGCGAAGAGCCTTGAAGTCCAGTCGAAGGGCGGACTGGGCATGATCCTGGTCAACCTGACGTCGAGTTCCGAAGACGCTGACAACCACGTGGTGCCCACCGTCCACGTCAATGCGCCCAAGAGCCTGGAGCTGAAGTCCAAGCTCGCAGCCAATCCTGCCCTCACTGTCAGCCTCGTCAAAGGCGACCTCACCGGTGGGCCTCTCGCGCCGGCACCCCAAGTGGCCGGTTTCTCCTCCCGCGGACCAAGCCTGGCCGCCGGGGGCGACCTCCTGAAGCCGGATATCTCCGCGCCCGGCGTCAACGTCCTGGCCGGTGTGTCCACGATCGGCAGCAACGGCGCGCAGTTCGGCTTTATGTCAGGCACGTCCATGGCTGCACCGCACATCGCAGGATTCGGTGCACTGGTGCTCAGCAAACAGCCCAAGTGGTCACCGGCCATGGTCAAGTCCGCCATGATGACCACCGCCTACCCGCTGGTCAACGTCGACGGAACGCCCAACCTGAACCCGTTCGAAGGAGGCGCCGGGCACATTGACTCCACCCGCGTGCTGGATCCGGGGCTGGTGTACAACTCGGACATCAAGCAATGGAATGCCTTCCTCAACGGGCAAGGCGTCGACACCGGAAACCGCAAGGCCGGCACCCTGGCGGCGCGCGACCTCAACGTCCCCTCCATTGCGCTTGGCAGCCTGGTTGGCGAGATCAAGGTCAAGCGGACGCTGACGGCCCTGGTTCCCGGGACGTACAAGGCCGAGGTCAACCTGCCTGGCTTTGACGTCCGCGTTGAACCGGCAGTCCTCGATTTCAAGAAGGCAGGCACGAGCCTCGACGTCACCATCACGGTCAAGAGCGTCGGCGCACCGACGGGCAAGTTCACCACCGGCACCCTGACATGGAAGGGCCCGCGCACTGTCAGCTCTCCGATGGCCGTGCGTCCGGTAGATGCCCAGATTGCGCCGTCCTTCTCCTTCAGCTCCGCCACCGGAACAGGCAGCGGGAGCCTGGACCTGGTCTCAGGCTCCGATTCGCCTCTCGCCGTGGGCATCGAGGGGCTCGCGCCCCTGTCCGAGACAGCCGTCACCAAGACGCCCGGCGCCTTTGCGGCCGCAAATGACGAGCACAACGCGGTGGTCAAGGTGACCGTGCCCTCGGGTGCCAAGTTTGCCCGGCTCGGAATCCAGGCGGCGTCCGAGGACGTCGACTGGGACATGGTGGTCTACGCGCCGGACGGCAGCGGGAATCTCGTGGCCACGCAGGTGGCGACGTCGTCGGCCAGCGAGTTCCTGGACCTGGAATCGCCGCGTGAGGGGACGTATTACCTCGTGGCCAATCTGTACTCCACCCCGGACAATGGGGCCGCCTCGGCGCGGATCCAGGCTGTTTCGTTCAACGGGGATGCAGGAAACCTGACCGTCAACCCGAATCCGATCGTCGCCCCGAACGGCACAGCCACCACGGCAACAGCCAACTGGCACGACCTGGACGAAGGTTCCTACCTGGGCCGGCTGAGCCTGGGCGGCAACGGCATCAAGACGTGGGCCAACGTCAAGGTGGGCACGGACGCGGCGGCTGCCCCGGCCGGAGCTCCCGCGGTCGCGCTTGTTGACGCGGTTCCGGGAAGTTAGCCGGCCCGCCGGCTGACGGGACCAGCAGCAAAGCTGGAACCGCAGTTAGCTGGAACTGCAGCCAGCCGGAAGCCGGTGCTCAGGTCTGGCCGCTGGAGCCGGGGGTGCCGCCGAAGAGCGGGGCCATTGCCCGCCACCGGGCAATCTCGCAGCCGTCGGTCAGGCTGAAACGGCTGTGGACCGCGCGGCCGTGGAACGTTCCCGTGACCACGGCTACCTGCGGACCCCCGTATTGCTGGGTGCACATCATGTCCGCCCGCCGCGGCGCGAAGAAGACTTCCTCGGCGAAGAGTTCGACGGCGGCCAGCGCCGCTGCGGGATCCGGCAGCGTGGACCCCTCCAGCGACGGCGATTTCGACAGGCCGCTGCTGCCGAGAACCAGGCGGAACTCGTATTCCGGGGCGCCCGGCGCCTCCGTCAGCCTGACGGTCAGATCCACGCCGGCTGCCTCGCCCGGCCGGCTGTCCCCGCCGGGCAAACTGTCCGCGGCCGTCATTCGCTGTCCCGGACCCCGTGGATCAGCGGGGCCAGTGCGTCGAGCAGGCGCCCGCGCAGCTCCTGGGCCTCGGCGGAGAAAGTGCGCTGATATTCGACGTACTGCGCCTTTCCGGCGGCGGTTTCGATGGGGATGGCCGGGTAGCCCCATTCCGCCAGGTCGTACGGGGAAGCCTGCATGTCCATGGCCCGCACGCGCCAGGACAATTCGAAGCAGTCCATGACCAGTTCGCTGGGCAGGGCGGGCGCGAGTTTGTACGCCCACTTATACAGGTCCATGTTGGCGTGCAGGCAGCCCGGCTGTTCCATGGCCCGCTGGTTGTCCCGGCTTGGCGTGAGTTCGTTCAGGGGAATCGCATCGGGCGTGTAGAAGCGGAAGGCATCGAAGTGCGAACACCGGATCCTGTTGTCCTCCACCACCCGGTCAGTGCCCGCGGCCCCGAGGCGCAGCTGCAGATACTCGTGGCGCAGCTCAAATTTGTCCTGGTGGTACACCATTGCCCACTCGTGCAGCCCGAAGCAGCCAAACTGGGCCGGGCGCATTGCTGTGCCGCGCAGGATCACCTCGGCAAACTGCAGGGCCTCCGTGCGCTCGGCCACGAAGGGGACGCGGTCAAAGGTGACGGCGGCGGTACCCGCCGGCAATCCGGCGGCGGCGAGGGCGCCGCCGTCGAGCATCCGGTAGTACTTCCAGCCGGCGCGCACTTTGGCCTCCGGCCCGGTGAGGACGACGCCGTTCCCAGGGTGCCAGCGCAGCAGCTGGCCCGGTTTCTGGGTGTAATAGGTGAACAGGAAATCCTCGACGGGATGTTTCTTGCCGGCCGAACGGCGGGCAAGATAGGGGTCGGCGTAGCGCCTGACCCTGGCCTGGTGCGCTGCCTCGTGTCGCAGCCAGACGTCGGCGGGCAGGACCGTTTCGTTCACGGTGTTCACGGCGTGCATGCTGGTCAGGACGCCCCGCCTGCGGATCCCAGGATGTCCTTGGCCGCATTCCAGAGGCTGATTTCGCAGCCGTCCCGGCGGGCAAAGGACGCATCCACCGGCGAATCATCCACAACTCCGGTGACGGTGGCCTGCTGCGGGCCGCCGTACTGCTGCGTGCACGCCTGGTCCGTGCTTCGGGGCGCGGGCGTGAGTGCGGCGGGGTTGTCCTTCAGGGCCTTGCATGCCGCGGCCGCCGAGGGATGGCTGCTTTCAGCAGCCGGTTCGCCGTCCTTGCAGACCAGCGTGTAATTTACGGCGGGCTCCGAGTCGGAGGGCTTGACCATGATGGCGAGCTCGGCGTTCCCCTTCCCGGGCCGGCCGTGGCGGCCGAGGACGGGGGAGGAGACGGGGCAGGGACAGTGGTTTCCGTGTCCGGTGACGGGGTGGCCGTTGCCGGCGCGCTGGTCGCAGCGGGGGCCGTGGGGGAGGGGGTTGCGGTGCCGCCTCCCGGGGAGCAGCCGGCGAGGCCGGCAGCGGAAAGCAGAACGAGTACGTGAATCCATACCCTGCGCATGACCGGTCCTCCTCATTTTGGTCCATTCTATCGCCGGAGCTTCGCGATGGACCCTGCCGTTCGGCCCCCAGCCCCGGCGGGCCCGGTCGCCGCAACGGACGGCGGTTAAAACTGTCCGGAACATCTCGATTCCGCGGCCGCACTCCGGTATGTTTCTCCCATCACTGGATGTTTGGCCTCACGCCCATGTTGCGCCGACATGGACGGAAACATCCGGTCCGTGGGACCGGCGACTCCAACCGGTCCGACAACCTAGGAGGCGTTCGTGATGACCTATCCGCATGTGGGCTCCCGCACTCAAAGCAGAAATCCGGCGAGACGCCTTGCCGCCGCCGTCGCTTTGGGTATCTCCCTGATGATCGGCCAGGGGCTTGCAGCGCCGGCATGGGCAGCGGCTGACCCGGTTGCCCCCGGTGCCCAGGCGGATTCACCCGGACAGGGAGACGGTGCGCCGGGCGGCAACGAACCGGAACTGGACTCGGGCCGCTACATTGTGATGCTGAAGGACCGGCCGCTGGCCGGCTACACGGGCGGGGTGGAAGGTATCCCGGCTACGGCCGTGTCCAACGGCAGGAAGCTCGACGCCGGCAGTGCGGACGCCCGGCGGTATGCGGCGCACCTGGAAACACAGCAGAACCGCCTGGCCACCGAGGAGGGCGTGGCCATCAGCGACAGCTATACCCTGGCCCTGAACGGCTTTAGTGCGGATCTGTCCGCGGCGCAGGCCAACGCGCTGGCGAAGGATGGAAGCGTCCTCGCTGTGGTGAAGGACAGCCTGTACAAGGTGGATTACTCCAGCACGGAGTTCCTGGGGCTGCCGGGTCCCAAGGGCGTGTGGGCCGAACAGTTCGGTGGCGCAGCCAACGCCGGCAAGGGGACCGTGGTGGGCGTCCTGGACACCGGTTACACACCGTCGAACCCGTTCTTTGCGGGTGAACAGGTGAAGCCGCTCTCCGGAGGCCCGCAGGTGGGCGAGCCATACCTGTCCGCAAGCAACCAGATCTCCATGCTGAAGTCGGACGGGAGCACCTTCGCCGGCGTCTGCCAGGCAGGCCTCCAGTTCACCGGAACGGAATGCAACAGCAAGGTAATCGGCGCCCGGTACTACGACGCAGCGTTCAAGGCAACCGTTCCGCCGGGCCTGCGGTCCCCAAAGGAATCGTATTCACCGCTCGACATCAATAACCACGGCTCGCACACCGCCAGCACCGCGGCGGGCAACAGCGACGTCAGCCAGACGGTTGGCGGCCGTGACTTCGGCAAGGGCTCGGGAGTTGCCCCTGCTGCCAAGCTCGCCATCTACAAGGTCTGCTGGGAGGGCGTCAGCCCGGCGACCACCGGCTGCTTCGGGTCCAGCAGCGTGGAAGCCATCGAAGACGCAATCCGCGACGGAGTCGACGTCCTGAGCTACTCCATCTCCGGCACCAACAACTCCACGGTGGACCCCGTTTCCATTGCTTTCCTGAATGCCGCGGCGGCAGGGGTGTTCGTGGCGGCCTCGGCCGGAAACTCGGGTCCGGTGGCCAGTACCGTCAACCATGCCGCCCCCTGGATGACCAGCGTCGCCGCCTCCACGCACAGCAGCAGCCTCCGCGGAACAGTTGAGCTGTCCAGCGGGGAGAAGTTTGCCGGGGCCAGCATCATGGCAACCGAGGTTACCGGCAAGCCCATAGCGCTCGCCGTCAACGTAAAAATCGCAGCTGTCCCTGATGCCAACGCGGCCCTTTGCGGGCCGGGAACCCTGGATCCGGCCAAGACCGCAGGCAAGATCGTGATCTGCGATCGTGGGGTGGTGGACCGGGTTGCGAAGAGCTCCGCCGTGGCGCAGGCAGGCGGCGTGGGCATGGTATTGGTCAATCTGACTCCGAACTCGCTGGACGTGGACCTGCACAGCGTTCCGACCGTGCACCTCGAGGATGCCGCCATCAAGGATGTGGTGGCGGCTGATGCAACGATGACGGCGAACCTGGTGTCCACCGACACGACAGGGACCGATCCGCCCCCGGTCCCGCAAATCGCCGGGTTCTCGTCACGGGGCCCCACGCTGGCAGCCAACGGCGACTTGCTGAAGCCGGACATCGCGGCCCCCGGCGTTGGCGTCCTGGCGGCGGTTTCGCCGGCCGGTTCCGATGGTGGGAACTTCGGGTTCCTGTCCGGTACGTCCATGGCCGCACCGCACATCGCGGGGGTTGGTGCGCTGGTGCTGGGCAAGAACCCGCTCTGGTCACCGGCCGCGGTGAAATCGGCCATGATGACCACGGCCTATGACCTGGTGGACGCCGACGGAACCCCCGTCCACGACGTCTTTGCCCAGGGTGCAGGGGAAATCGATCCGGCCAGGATCGCATCGCCCGGGCTGGTGTACGACGCCGGCCCCAGCGACTGGCTCGGTTTCCTGCAGGGCCTGGGCTATCAGCTGGGCGTTGCGCCGGTGGCCGCCAAGGACGTCAATCTGCCGTCCATTGCCATCGGCGGCCTCACGGGCACCCAAACTGTAACTCGCACGGTCACCGCCCTGACTGCGGGAAGCTACATTGCGGAAATCGATGTTCCGGGGATCGTAGCCGAAGTGAAGCCGGACGTGCTGACCCTGGCTGAAGGTGAGAAGGCCACCTTCACGGTGCAGTTCACCAACTCGGGTGCCGCCCTGGACGCTTTTGTTGGTGGTTCACTGACCTGGAGCTCGGATGCGGGCACTGTCCGCTCGCCGGTGGCCATCCGTTCGGTGACCGCCGTCGCGCCGGCCGCCGTGAACGCAACTTCTGCCGGCGGCAGCGGCAGCGTCAGCATTCCGGTGACATCCGGGAGTCCGGAACCGATTCAAATGACGGTGAACGGGCTCGCCAAAGCAAACCCGACGCCGATCAGCCTGGTTCCCGGGCCGTACACCGGAGTGAAGGACGCCGCCAATGATGTTCAGATCGTCAACGTCCCGGCTGGTTCTTCCCTGGCCAGGTTCGCGGTCTATTCCTCCAACCCGGCCGCCGACTTCGACCTGTATGTGGTCTCGCCCGCCGGTCTGCTGTATGCGGGGGCCACGCCTGCGGCCAGCGAAGCGGTCTCTATCCAGGATCCTGTGGCCGGTGACTGGAAAGTGACCACCAACCTGTTCGCCAGCCCGGGTAACGCGGCAATTGCGGCTACGGTCGAGGCCATGGTTCTTGCCGGCGACGCCGGGAACCTGACCCTCACTCCCAATCCGCTCGATATTGAAAACGGTGGCAGCGGGGAGCTTACGGCAAGCTGGACGGGCCTTCAGCCCGGCAACTGGGTGGGCCTCATCAAGTACGGAACGGGGCCCTCAACGCAGTTGAACGTCACGGTGACGGCACCTTGACGGCATAATGCGGAGGGCTCAGCCTGGGCCACGTACACCCCTGGGTCACCTGCACCTGGGAGCCCATGACCGCCGGGAGCTGATTACACCTAGGAAGCGGGAGCCGTCGGGTCGGCGGCGTCCCGCGTGGCTGCCGCCTTAGTGGCTGCGATGAGTTCCATCATGGCCTGGTGCAGCTGGCCAACCTGTTCCCGGGTCAGGCCCAGGCGCTCCATCATGGTCCCGGGAACCGCCGTCGCCTGTTGCCGGAGGGCTGCTCCGCTTGGAGTGAGCCTAACTGCCAGGGCACGTTCGTTTCCGGTCGCACGGCCCCGGGTGATGTAGCCGGCTGCTTCGAGCCGGCGCAACAGCGGCGAGATTGTGGCGGGTTCCTGGGCCAGGGCGTCGCTGATGTCGCGGACCGAGCGCGGGCTGGACTCCCACAGACAGAGCATCACGAGGTACTGCGGGTGGGTGAGTCCCAAGGTGTCCAGCACAGGTTTGTAGGCGCCCACGACGCTCCGGGATGCCACCGTGAGGGCGAAGCACAGCTGATGGTCGAGCAGGAGGTCTTCGTCAGCTCCCTCGATGGCTGCGGCCGAGCGCTGAGTCATCCGGGTTCTCCTCAATCGTTAGTGGGCTAATGATTAGCGTACACTGGTTTTACTCGAACATTCTGAAAGGGACCCCTGCTATGGCCAACAAGGAAAATCCGGCACAAAGGTTCATGCGCGCCACGGGCAGGCTCCGCGCCATCTTCGGCCCGGCCAACCGCAGTTCCCTGGGTCATGAGATGACTGATGAGAACAAGGCCCTCCTCATCCGCCGGCAGGCGGATGCGCAGCAATGGGAAACGGTCCGGCGGCCGGACGGCAGCACGTACGTGGTGCCCAGGAACCCTGACGACAAATCCCTTCGCTAGGCTGCTCCCGGACAGTCCCCGAGCAGCGGACCCGGGCCTTTCCCCCCGGGGCCTTTTTGCGTCCACGGGCGTAAAATATGGGCACATGGACCAACCGGCCAATGCATCGCTGCTTGACCCGACCAAGGGAAAGGGGGTGGGAATTGTGGCAAAGGCGATACAGCGCTTCATGAGCAAGACCGACAAGCTGCGGTTCTTCTTCGGACCCGCCACACGGGGTGATACTGCGGCGCCCGTTGTTCACAAGCACGACGACTTTGAGGCTGCTTCCGAAGAGGACCTGGCCCACTTCGAAGTGGAGACAGACTCGGAGGGACACCACTACGCGGTCCGCAAGGAAGACGTCACCTAGACCCTGTGCGGCAGCCCTTGTGCGGCAGCGGCCGCGGGCGGTTTGCCTTGGTACGAATTAACTGCACATGACAAAGAACGGCACAGCGGTCCTGCCGCCGTGCCGTTCCTTTTGTGCCTCGAGTGAGTGGTGCCTTAGCGGCCGGTGCCGCCGTAGACCGTTGCCTCGTCTTCGCTGTCCAGGTCGAACGCCTTGTGGATGGCCCGGACGGCGTCGTCCAGCAGGTCGGCGTGCGTCACCACGGAGATGCGGATTTCCGACGTCGAGATCATGTTGATGTTGATCCCGGCGTCGGACAGGGCCTTGAAGAACGTGGCCGAAACCCCCGGGTGGGAGCGCATTCCGGCGCCGATCAGCGAAAGCTTGCCGATCTGCTCGTTGTATTCGATGCTTTCGAAGCCGATCTCCGGCTGTGCCGCACGAAGGGCGGCCAGTGCGTCGGCACCTTCCACGATGGGCAGCGTGAAGGAAATGTCCGTCCGGCCCGTGCCGTGGGTGGACACGTTCTGGACGATCATGTCGATGTTGGAGTGCGCGTCCGCGATCACCTGGAAGATCGCGGCGGCCTTGCCCGGGATATCGGGAACTCCCACCACGGTGACCTTCGCTTCGGAGCGGTCGTGTGCAACGCCGGAGATGATTGGCTGCTCCAAGGCAACTCCCTTTTGAGTCGTGATCTTGTCGTCGGCTCCGGGCATGACCCAGGTGCCTTCGTTCTGGCTGAATGAAGAACGCACGTGCAGCGGCACGCCGAAGCGCCGCGCATATTCCACGCAGCGCAGGTGCAGGATCTTTGCGCCGGATGCGGCCAGTTCCAGCATTTCTTCGCTGGAGATGCGGTCGATCTTCTGGGCGGAGGGAACCACTCGCGGGTCCGCTGTGTAGATGCCGTCCACATCTGTGTAGATCTCGCATACATCGGCGTCCAGCGCTGCTGCCAGGGCCACGGCCGTGGTGTCGGAACCGCCGCGTCCCAGCGTGGTGATCTCGTTGGTGGTGCGGCTCATTCCCTGGAACCCGGCCACGATGGCTATATGCCCCTTGTCCAGGGCGGTACGGATCCGGTGGGGGTCGACGTCGATGATCCGCGCCTTGCCGTGGATGCCGTCGGTGATCATGCCGGCCTGCGATCCGGTGAAGGACTGGGCGGAGGCGCCGAGCTTGTTGATGGCCATCGCAACCAGCGCCATGGAGATGCGTTCGCCGGCGGACAGCAGCATGTCCATCTCACGCGCGGGGGCGGAATCGGTGACCTGCGCGGCAAGGTCCAGGAGCTCGTCAGTGGTGTCGCCCATCGCGGAAACCACCACAACAACTTCGTTGCCTGCAGTCTGGGCGTCCACCACGCGCTTGGCTACCCGCTTGATGCCGTCCGCGTCAGATACCGAGGAACCGCCGAACTTCTGCACAATGAGCTGTTTGGTGCGGGCAGTAGCGACAGGCAGCGCCTGCGGCTGATTTTCGGTCTTCACTTCGGTAGTGGGCATACTCATGCGCGCACCCTCACTGGATCAAATCGGGGTTCCGGGGCCAAGCAACCAAATGGCGCGACGGCGTAACTGATGTGCCCAGTTTATCGCCGGGAGCCGCCGGGCGTTGAATTGTGACCGTATGGTGGCCCCGCACTCCATGCTTTCTTGTCCAACCGGTAGCGCCACGACGGAAGGCCTTTGCCGTGGGTATCCTGGCCGGCCGTGTAGTAGCGGTCCCGGAGGAAGCCCAGGTTTTCGAGCAGCCGCTGAGAGGCGGCATTGGGTTCGTAGACGCCGGCATAGACAACGTCAGTGCCGCGCTCGGTGAAGAGCCAACGGACCAGCGCACCGGCGGCCTCGCGGCCGTAGCCATTCCCGTGATGGTCCGGGTGGAGCAGGTAGCCGAGGCTGGCAAAGCGGGCCGGGAGGCTGCCCGGCAGCGGCGGTTCAGCCGTATTCCAAGTGCGGCCGTCACCGATGACCGTCCCCGCCGACCGGAGCACGATGGCCCAGCCGAAGTGGAACCACTCAGCAGTGGACTGTTCCGCCCGGGCCTGGAGACCCGCGAGGAGCTGCCCGGTCTGCTCAGCGGTCAGGGCCCCATGAGACAAGTATCGGACGGCATCGGGGTGCCCCCGGAAAGTTTGGAGGGCCGCGGTGTCCAGGCTTGTGAGCGGGCGCAGCTCCAGGCGATCGGTGAGAATTGGCTGGATCGGTTCCATGGACTGCCGTCGCTAACCGGATCAGCTCAGGGCGTTGCGGCGGCCTTCAAAGGCCCGCCCCAGGGTGACTTCGTCCGCGTACTCCAGGTCGCCGCCCACGGGCAGGCCCGAGGCAAGCCTGGTGACGGTGATGCCGATCGATTTCAGCATCCTGGCGAGGTACGTGGCCGTGGCCTCACCCTCAAGGTTCGGGTCGGTGGCGATGATGACTTCCTGGATGGCGCCGTCGTTGAGCCGCGTGAGGAGCTCCCGGATGCGCAACTGTTCCGGGCCAATGCCCGCGATGGGATTAATGGCGCCGCCGAGTACGTGATAGCGGCCGCGGAAGGAGCGGGTGCGTTCAACCGCAAGGACGTCCTTGGATTCTTCCACCACGCAGATGACCGATGGGTCGCGCCGCGGGTCGCGGCAGATGTTGCACAGTTCCTGTTCCGTGACGTTGCCACAAACAGTGCAGAACTTCACGCGTTCCTTGACCGTGGTGATGGCTTCAACGAGGCGCTTCATGTCCTGCGGGTCCGCCTCGAGAATGTGGAAAGCCAGCCGCTGGGCGGACTTCGGCCCGACGCCGGGAAGGCGGCCAAGTTCGTCGATCAGCTCTTGAACTGCACCCTCGTACACAATGTCCTCGTTCGGTTGACTCGTCAGTTGGTCGGTTTTTGGCGCCGATGGTCCGGCTCTGATTCGGGATGTCGCCTAGAACCGGGGAGGCAACGGGCTGCCGTCCAGCGACCGTTCTTCCACCAGTTTTCCGCCCAGAATACGCTCGACGGCGGCGCGGCCAAAGACGCCGGATTCCTCAATGGTTTCGTCATCAGCGCTGGGGATGTCCTGGACGTACGTCTTGCTGGTTTCCGCCTGGCGCGCGGGCGCTTTTGCCCGGCCGGCTTCCGCTTCCGGGCTGTTGGACAGCCGCTGGTACAGGCTCTGCCGGACTGTTGCCCCGGGGGCAGCGGCGGGCGCGGCCGGGGCGGCCTGCGCCGGCTGGGACACCAGTGCCGCCGGTGCGAGGGCGGGGGCGACGCTGCGGAGATCTGCACCCCCCATGGCCGGTGCAGGGTCCGACTCAGGAGCAGAAGCGTACTGCGCGGACGGCGCCCAGCCCCCAGTGGAGGAGCTGCCCGCACCCGATAAGGCTCCGACGGGCTGCCGGCTTTCAACAGGGTGAGGGGCCCCGCCGTTTTCGATGGGGTGGCCATCCTGGGCGGGCTCTGCGGAACGGGGGACCTGGGCCGACGCAGGCTCGTAGTGGGGCGTCAGGGGCTCAGGCAAGTCAGGCTTGCCGGCGTCGTCCGGTGATCCCACCGACTTGCCTACGTTTGATTCGGCGCCCACGGTCCAGACGCCGGGCGCCTGTTCCATGGCGCGTGACCACGGATCGTTGTGCGTGCCGGCAGTTCCCGGGGAAGTGGAGCCGTCGCCGGAAGGCGTTGCGTCCTGGCCGCCCGGGACACGCGCCGGCGCAGGGCTGGGCTGGACAGCACTTGTCTGGACAGTACTTGTGCGGGCAGCGCCGGGCTGGCCCGTGCTGGCCTGGGCCGCAGTGGCCCCGACTTCATTGGCTTGGACTTCATTGGCTCGGGCGGGCCGGGACGGCACCGGTGCGGAGGGCGTCCAGTCCATGGGCGGTTCTTCGTCCAGCGGCGGCGCATCTTCGTCCAGGGGCGGGCCCCAGTCGTCGTCCGGGTAGCTGTACGATCCGGAGTTGTCCGCTGGAGGCTGTTGCGCAGGGGTGGGGGCCGGAGTCGGCGACGGTGCCTGTTGCGCGGGCACGGCCTGGACAGGGCCGGAATCAGCCGGTTTCGAAGCGGCGTCCATGCTGGCCGGAGTGGGCCTAACAGCCGCCTGCGGGTGGGCAGTGTTGGCCGATCCAGTCGATGGATCTGCGGCGTCTTCCGTGACCGGACGACCAGCGCTGTCTGCGGGCGCCACGGATGCGGCCGGAACGCCCGAGGCGGCAACCGTGCCGGAGGTATTAGGTGCCAGCCCCCAGGCAACATCCGCAGGCGTTGCCGGGGTTTCCGGGCTAGCGGGTACTTTTGGGTTTGGTTCAGAGCTCGCTGAGCTGCTGGCGCCGCCGGAGACTGCATTGATCTGGCAGTCGATGCCCACCGTCTTGTGGATTGCCTGGCGGAGATTCTCGGAGTGGTCTGCCCGTCCGAAGGCGCCGGCGAGTCCGGAGGTGGTGAAGGCCAAAGTGAGGACCTGGCCGTCGAACTGCCCCACCTGGGCATTGGGTTCCACCAAAGCCCAGGTGCTGCGCTTGATCTTGCTCAGCGTCTGCAGGATGTCAGGCCAGGCGCGGCGGAGGACCTCGACGTCGCCGCCGGAACCGCCGGCCGGAGCCGGCCCTGGCGAAGCCGGCGCAAGCGCGGCGGAGGGCGCAGGTGCCCGCTCGGCTGTAGCGGGTGCAGGCGGCTCGACGCGTGCGGGGGGCTGTGCGGGTGCGGACTGTGCGGGTGCGGACGGGGCAGGTGCAGACTGCGCCGGTGCTGGCTGGTTCTGCGGGGCCGCTGAACGGGAGGCAGGCTGGGCGGATGTACCCCTGCCTGGTGCCGCCTGCTCGTCCACCGGCCAGTCAGCAGTGGAGACCCGCGGCGGGGTCAGGGATTCGCGGATGGGCTCTTCGCTGCGGGGGACTCCGGGTGCCATGCCGTCGGTGGGCTCTTCGCTGCGGGGGACTGCAGGTGCGACGCCGTCAGTGGGGGAAGCCGCCGGAGCGGGCGCGGGCACAGCCGACCGTGTTGCAGCGGATGGTGCTCCAGCAACTGGAGCCGCGACCGGAGAAGAGGCCGGTGCAGCAGGCGCTGATGCTGCCTGGGCCGGTCTGGAAGGCACTGCCGCGGGTGCCGCGGATACCGCGGCGGCGGGAGCGCCGACGTCGTTCCCGCCGTAGTTAAGGCGGCGCTCCACGCGGTCGATCCGGGCGGCGATGCCGCGTTCGTTCTGCTCCGAGCTGGGGAGCAGGATGCGGGCACACAGCAGCTCAAGGTGCAGCCGGGGCGACGTGGCGCCGGTCATCTCCGTAAGCGCCGTGTTGGTGACGTCTGCAGCGCGGGACAGCTCGGCTGCGCCCAGGTTGTGGGCCTGGTTCTGCAGGCGGGCAATCTGGTCGGCGGGCATGCCGCGCAGGATTGACTGGGCGCTCTCCGGCATGGCCTGGACAATGATGAGATCGCGGAATCGCTCCAGGAGATCCTCCACGAAGCGGCGCGGATCGTGGCCGGTCTGGATGACGCGGTCCACCGCGCGGAAAACTGTGGCGGCATCGGAAGCTGCCACGGCCTCGACGACGTCGTCCAGCAGCGAGGCATGCGTGTAACCCAGGAGCGCCACGGCAAGTTCGTAGTCCAGCCCGTTGGCGCCTGCGCCGGCCATCAGCTGGTCCAGGACAGAGAGCGAGTCACGGACCGAACCGCCGCCGGCGCGGATGACCAGGGACAACACTCCGGGCGCCACCGGAACGTTTTCCTGGTTGCAGAGCAGCTCAAGGTACGCCATGAGGGGCTCCGGCGGAACCAGCCGGAAGGGGTAATGGTGCGTGCGCGATCGGATGGTGCCGATCACCTTGTCCGGTTCCGTGGTGGCGAAGATGAACTTGATGTGTTCCGGTGGCTCTTCGACGATCTTGAGCAAGGCGTTGAAGCCCGCCGAGGTGACCATGTGGGCTTCGTCGATGATGAAGATCTTGTAGCGGTCCCGGACGGGAGCGTAGGTGGCGCGTTCGCGCAGGTCCCGGGCGTCGTCGACGCCACCGTGGCTGGCGGCGTCAATCTCAATCACGTCAAGGGAGCCCGAACCGCCGCGGGCAAGTTCGACGCAGCTGGGGCACTTGCCGCAGGGCGTGTCAGTGGGCCCCTCGGCGCAGTTGAGGCAGCGGGCCAGGATGCGGGCGGAAGTGGTTTTTCCGCAGCCGCGCGGACCCGAAAAAAGGTAGGCGTGGTTGACGCGGTTCTTCCGCAGCGCCGTCATCAGGGGACCGGTGACATGTTCCTGCCCGATAACGTCCGCGAACGAATCGGGGCGGTATCTGCGGTAAAGAGCAGTAGTAACAGTCACAGGGAAAACCTACCTATAGGGACTGACATTAAATAAGAGACCCCTCATGCACCCGCCAGAGCCCATCTACCCTTGCTACCTTCCGGTCCTGGGGGAGTTCAACAGGATGACGCCACATGAGGGGCCGTCAATGAGTTTACCCGATGATTTCGTGTGCCCCGAATCGGCAGCGGGCCCGCTGCTTTCGGCCACTTTCGGCCCCTGCTTGCGGCCACACCGGGACCGTTTCAGGACCGCCCGCCGCTCAGGTGCGGTGCCCGTCCACTACCCAGCTCATCAGCGCGGGTTCCTCATAGGGGTGGGCGGACCGGAGGGCCAGTATCACCGGGCCGAGCAGTCCTGCTTCCACAAGGCATTCGATCCGGACCTCAGCAACCTCCTCGCCGGAGCCTTCGACGCCGATAAACGGCCGGGCCCCGGGAAGGGATGTAAACCGACCGGTGCCCGGCAGCGTGAAGGAGCAGTGCGAGTAGTTGCCGATCCGGCCGGCTCCGGCATCGCCGATCGCGGCGAGGACTGCCTCCGCGTAGTCCGTTGGAACGTAGATCACCAAGGCATGAAGCTGCGTCATTGGCCCATCCTCTCAGGAACTGCGGAACAGCCTGGTAGCACAAGTCTGTAACGGTCTCGGGATATTCAGGTAGGAACCCTTGCTTATCATCGCCACAAGGCGGACCATGGATATGTACACCGATTGGGGCAATCTCAGGTTTGTGAGCTGCAGGGCCTGGCGCGAGGGCCGGACCCGGCAGCTCAACGGTGTTCCGTAAGAGTGGGCGCATTGGGGGCGTCCATTTTGACGTTAACGGGCTCTTTGAAGCGCGAACTGCCGCGCAAATACCCCGGAGGATCACACGCTCCAACCGCCATGTGCACCCCGCGCCGTGCACCTCCGTAACGTCGCGGTAACGTCCCGCTGGGGGCCAATTGGGTGATGCTGAAAAGTTCAGGTATTCTAGTATCTGCTTTTGATTCAGAAGCAACTGGAGAATTCGCCTAGCGGCCTATGGCGCACGCCTGGAACGCGTGTTGGGTTAACGCCCTCGGGGGTTCAAATCCCCCATTCTCCGCGGTTGGCCCCGGTCCTCGGACCGGGGCCTTTTTGCGCTCCGGCCCCGTTCGTCCCGTCCCCGTTTCCCGTGCCGTCCGGCCGTGCGCACTTCCCCGTCAGCATCCCGGTACTTGCCCCGGACCGGAGCTGCGACTACGGCACCTATGCAGCGAATCCCAGCCGCCGGAGGCGGCGCCTGGCGGCCTGTTCGCTGGGACTCATCCAGCCGAGGGCAAGGCGGACGACGGCGAGAGTCGCCCGGGTGCCAAGCCGCACCGGAAGAGCAAACGGACCCAGCCGCGGCGACCGGAGGCCCAGCATGTCCCGGTACTTCGGTTCGATGCTGGACACGGCAGCAGCAAACAGCATCCGGTACCCGAGGCGGAGGGACGGATGGAGCGGCGGGTTGCGGAGGAAAGCCACAGTCTCGGCCACCCTTTCATTCGCGCGGAGATCACCGTCGTCGTACCAGTTGTCCAGCTGCTTCCGCATCTCCGCCTCAGTGACCGGCGGAGCGTCCACCCCCATCAGCAGTCCGGCGTGCGCCCATTCCCGGACGTAGGCATCCGGTCCGCCGGGAATGGGCCGGCCCCAGATCTTGTGGGTGGAGAGGAACGCGTCGGTAAAGGCGATGTGCACCCACCGCAGCAACTCGGGGTCGTTGGCTGCGTAGCTCCTCACCACGCCCCTCCCGTCCACATAGTCGCCCCGCACAGAGTTGTGCCTCCGCCGCACCCAGTCCGAGGCCTCCCGCGCCGCGGAGGTGGACCCATAGGAGACCGTGAAGATCCACCGGATGGTTCCGGCCAGCCGGCCCAGCGGGTCCTCGCGGAACCGGGAGTGGTCGTGCACTCCGGCGAGGGCGCCGGGATGGAGGGCCTGCATCAGGAGCGCACGGATCCCGGCCACGAGGGTGGTCATCGAGCCGTGCACCGCCCAGACTGCCGACCCCGGAAGGTGATACCCGGCGTCGTCACCCTTTTCAAGCAGGGGAACCCAGTCCGGAACAGCCTCCCGCGTCCCGGTCAACGTTTGTTTGAGCTCGGCCTGCCATTCCCTGAGGACATTGCGCATGGTCAATTCTCCCGCACACCCGCCGTGAAGGGAGGCGCACGGGCCTTCAGCGCCGCGCATACCTGAGAGCCACCTGAGAATTCAGGCCGGAAGCCGCGGAATCCCGCGGAACTTGGCGGGGAGGGCAAGGACCGGGGGTTCACAGAACAATGGCCCTGTGGTCCCATAGGAACGTAAGTCCGTCGAGATTGGGGTCTGGCGGGCCTATCGCAGGAGTCATTACGTGGGTAATCACTGGGGTTATGGACACGAAGAACGTCCCGGCAGGCCTTGTCTAACCGCTGCGCGGCTTCTCGGCGTGTGCGCCGTATCCACGTTGAGCGTGATTGCGTTCGGCCTCCAAGGACCGTCCGCGCCGCCGTCGCCGTCCGGGGCTCTGGCTGCCGGGCATGGCATGGCCTCAGCTGCCGCGACGGGCGGCCCCGGAAATGCCCCGTCCTTGCCGAGCGCCTTCCTGAAACCGCTGGGTATCCCGACTGTTGGTATTGCGGCGGACGCTCACGCCCTGCTTTCCTTCAGCCGCAGTGACATTCGGACCACTTCCAAGAGCGGCAAACACGAACTGAATGTGGCATCCGACGACCTCCGGCGCCCTCCGGCCGGCTCGCTGATGGCGCCCCTTGAAGTGCTGAACGAGACCTCAGGATTCGGCCTCCGGGTCAGCCCCCTGACCGGAACCGCCGGTGAGTTCCACTGGGGTCAGGATTTCGCTGCGGCATGCGGCACCCGCGTCTATGCTGCCGACGCCGGGGTGGTCAGGGCTGTTGGCTGGCACCCGTGGGGCGGCGGGAACCGGGTGGAGATCGACCACGGCAACGGACTCATCACCACGTACAACCACCTGGAAGGGATCGCCGTCAAGAAGGGGGAGTCCGTCCAGGTGGGCGAAGTCATCGCCAAGGTGGGCACCACGGGCTCGTCCACGGGCTGCCACCTGCACTTCGAAACCATCCTTAATGGCAAGCACGTCAATCCGCTCGACTGGAAGCTCCTGCCCATCAAGCAGGTGGACGAACTCGGGAACATTGACATGATCAGCTACCTCCCCGGCACAAATGCCCCGGCAGGCGACCCGACGTGGGCGATCCCGGTGTCGGATGACAACTCGCATACCGTCACGGGAGGTGAAACGGAAGCGCCGGTGCCGGGAACGCCGTCGGCCACGCCTTCCGCTACGTCCGCCCCGACGCCGTCGGCGCCCGCCACGGCGTCCGTGACAGGCACTCCGACGACGACCGCAACGCCGCCGCCCACCGCCGTACCAGCCACCGCCACACCAACGCCGCCGTCCACTGTTACGCCGTCGCCGACCGGCACGCCGCCGCCAACCCAGGCGCCCACGCCCACGCAGACTGAAGAGCCCACGGCGACCGCCACGCCGAGCCCGGCGCCCACACTCGCCCCAACGGCCACGGCAGCAGTGGAACCAACTGCGGAGCCGACAACCGAGCCGACAGGCGAGCCAACGCCGAAACCCACCGCCACTTCGACCACGGAATCCGCTGCGGCTCCTGAACCCAGCGACAGCCAGCCGGCCCCAACGCCCACGGCCTCAGCCACCCCGACCCCGTAGGGGGAAGTCCCGAACCAACTTTCAAGAGGGCACGAACCCGTGGGCTTGGCCGTTGTCACGGATAACAGCCATGACAACTTTCCTAAGGAAGCCCTCTGTGAAATCCCTCTACTCCATTCCGCTGACGCTCAACGACGGAACGGAAACCGACTTCGGCCGTTTCAAGGGAAGCGTGGTGATGGTGGTCAACGTGGCCTCCGAATGCGGCTTTACGCCACAGTATGCAGGGCTGGAACTGCTCTACGGGAAGTTCCGGGACCAGGGTTTCGATATCCTGGGTGTTCCCTGCAACCAGTTCGGCGGCCAGGAACCCGGAGATGACGCCGACATCGCCGAATTCTGCGAGCGCAACTTCGGTGTGACCTTCCCGCTGACTGCCAAGGCCAAGGTCCGCGGGAAAAACCAGCACCCGCTGTATGCCGAGCTCACCCGCTTCAAGAACGGCCCGCTGCCCGGCCTCGTGAAGTGGAACTTCGAGAAGTTCCTGGTAAACCGCGACGGCGTTGTGGTGGCCCGCTTCGCCCCCACCGTTGAACCCGACTCACCGGAGGTCCTGGCCGCCATTGAGGACGCGCTCGCCTGAGGCGACACGGACACCGAACCAGCAATTCACCAAAGCCCCGGCACCATGTGCCGGGGCTTTTTGCTGCCCGGCGGGGGACGGGAACTATCCGACTTGTTTATTAAGGCAATACAACCGTTGACTAGTGAGCAACTTCATAGTTAGAGTTGCGGCACCCCAACGGCCGCCGTACGGCCGACTTTGAGATCCACCGGCTATTCGGTGATGGAGGCCTGCGCGAACCGCGGCCGTCCATCCCCGCGACGCCGATCAGGGATCAAGACCCCGCACCACGCCTGCCAATGCGGCACGCCGTCCTTTGGCGTGCCCGTGATGGCCGGCGCCAATGAGAGGCAGTTCCGCCATGACAGAATTCCGTTCCCCGCTCCTTGACCGCAGGCAGCTCCTCAAAGCCGCGGCGCTCACGCCGTTGGCAGGCCTTGCGTTGTCCGGCTGCGGCTCCAAGCCGGCTGAAAGTGCGGCCGCGAACAAGACCGTCACAGTCACGTCCTACGGCGGCTCCTAAAACGACCAGCTGACCCAGACCATCCTGGATCCGTTCTCCAAGCAGTCGGGCATCCAGACCACGCTGCTGGCCAACACCAGCCTGGCCGCGCTCAAGGCGCAGGTCCAGTCCGGCGACGTGCAGTGGGACCTCGTTGAGATCACGGCCCCGGAGTACGAGACGGCGGTAGCCGAGGGGCTGCTGGAAGAGCTCGATTACGACATCATCAGCGACAAGGGCCTGCCCGGGTACGCCAAGGCGGAATACGGCATCAAGTACCTGAGCTTCCTGTTCGTCATGGCCTGGGACCAGAACGTCATCCCGGATGCCCAGGCGCCCAAGGACTGGGCGCAGTTCTTCGATCAGGACAAGTACAACACCAAGCGCTCCGTCTACAACCAGCTCTCGGACAGTTCAGTCCTCGAGGCGGCGCTGTTGGCGGACGGCGTCCCCTTCGACAAGATCTACCCGCTCGACGTGGACCGCGCACTGCGCGTCCTGGGCCACCACCCGGGCAAGGACCGCCTGCTGTACCACGCAGCCAACCAGGAGCCCATCCAGCAGCTCACCTCCGGCGAGGTCTCGCTCTCCACCAGCTTCAACAACCGGATTAACGCAGCGCGCACTGACGGCGCGAAGCTGAACTTCTCGGCCGAAAACGCGGTACTCGCAGGGGACTATTTCGTGGTGCCGAAGGGCGCGAAGAACAAGGAGGCTGCCTTCAAGCTGATGAACTTCATGTCCAACGACGCCGAGGCCGGCGCCGCCTTCGACAAGGTCACCAACCTGACCCTCGCCAACACGCCGGCGCTGTCCAAGCTGCCCAAGGAGATCGCCGACACCCTCCCCACGAGCCCCGGGCTAGCCGACAAGATCCTGGTCCGGGACGACAAATGGTGGTCCCAGAACCTCAAGAAGACCGAGCAGCAGTTCAAGCTGTGGCAGGCCAGCTGAGATGAGTACTGCAACCCTGCAACGGTCCCGGCCGGACGGCCGCGGTGCGCCTCCCTCCGCAGAACCAGCACCCCGACGGCGGCGCACCGGCTGGTGGCTGCTGCTGGCCCCGATCCTCGCCTTCGACGTCGTCCTGTTCCTGACTCCGCTTGGAAAACTCGTGGCGTCAAGCTTCGCCGACAATGCCTACCAGCGGGTGCTGGAGGACCCGCTCGTGGTGCGCTCGCTGGTGAACACGCTGACCATCAGCCTCGCATCCACACTGGTGACCGTGGCCCTGGGCTACGTCATTGCGGTGGTGCTCTGCAGCGCCGGCAACGTCATGCGCGTTGTTCTCTTCGCCGTCGTGCTCCTGCCCTTCTGGACCGGAATCCTGGTGAAGAACTTCGCCTGGGCGGTGCTGCTGCAGGACAACGGCATCGTCAACGCGTTCCTGCAGGGCATCGGCCTGACCGACGCGCCGGTGGAACTCCTGCACAACCGGTTCGCCGTCATCGTCGGAATGGTCCATTGCCTCCTCCCGTATGCGGTGTTCCCGATCTTCTCGTCGCTGACATCCATTGACGACAGGCTTGGCCTCGCGGCCCGCTCACTCGGGGCCTCCGAGGCCTCCGTGTTCCGCAGGATCACCTTGCCGCTCAGCGCCCCGGGCGTCTCCGCCGCAGGCCTCCTGGTCTTCATCATCAGCACGGGGTTCTTCATCACACCGGTGGTCATGGGAGGCCCCGGCGACATGATGATCGCGAACCAGATTGACTACTACGCACGCCAGCTGACGGACTTCTCCGGAGCCGCAGCCCTTGCTGTGGTCCTGACGGTCATGGTCAGCATCCTGGTGGCGGTATACCAGCGCGTACTCAAAGCAGGAGGACAGCATGAAGACAACTAGCCCGCAGCACCGCCTCGTTGCGTTGCTTTCCCTGCCGGTCTTCCTGTTCCTGGTGATCCCCACGGCGATCGTGGTGCCGGTGGCACTCAACGACAGCCGGTACATCACTTTTCCGCCCGAAGGGCTGTCTTTCGCAGCGGTGGCAGGTTTCTTTGCCGACAAGGCGTGGACCTCGGCCCTGACGGCCAGCCTGCAATCGGCCGGAATCGCCGTCGTCATCGGGGTCCTGCTTGGCGCCACCGCGGCCATTGGCATGCACGGGCGCAAATTCACCGGACAACCAGCGTTGGTGGGGCTGATCCTGGCGCCGATGATTGTCCCCACCGTGGTGCTGGCTCTGGCGTTCTACCAGTTCTTCATCGCGATCGGGATGGTTGGCAGCATCCTCCCCATCGGCCTGGCGCACGCCGTGATTGCCACGCCGTACGTCTACCTCACCACCCGTGCGAGCCTGGCCGGACTGAACCCGGCGCTGGTCCGGTCAGCACAAAGCCTCGGCGCCGGGCCGCTCTCCGTGCTGCGCCACGTGTATTTGCCGATCATCCTGCCCGGGCTGATCTCCGGAGCACTGTTCGCCTTCTCAGTGTCGATTGACGAGACCGTGATGTCCCTGTTCATGCAGTCGCCGGCCGCGACCACCCTGCCCGTGAAGATGTTCACGGACATCCAGTTCAACCTGACTCCCAAGATCGCGGTCTCATCCGCCCTCCTGGTCAGCGTGGCCACCTTCGGGCTCCTCCTCCAGGTCATGTTCGTCCTGAGGCGCCGCTCCACAACCCGGATGCTGCCGCTGGCCGCACCCGCCCACACGTAAAGGAATAAGCCGATGAGCACATCAATGATTTCCGCACAGCAAAAGCCCAGGGCCCACGCCGCCGCCCAGGGATCGATCGAACTCCGTCAGGTCCGCAAGAGCTACGGCGACGTCGTGGCCGTGGACCAGATGGACTTGACCGTCCAGCCCGGCGAGTTCGTCACCCTGCTCGGCCCCAGCGGGTCCGGCAAAACCACCACCATGATGATGGTGGCGGGCTTCGAGGACCACACGTCCGGGACTGTGCTGATCGACGGCAAACCCGTTGACACGCTTCCGCCGCGGGACCGGAACCTTGGCGTGGTGTTCCAAAACTATGCGCTGTTCCCGCATATGAGCGCCCTTGAAAACGTGGAATTTGCTCTCCGCATGCGCAAGGTGCCCCGCGCGGAACGGCGGCGGCGCGCCGAGGAAACCCTGGTCAGGGTGGGTCTGGGAAAAATGGGAGACCGGAAGCCGCGCCAGCTGTCGGGTGGGCAACAGCAGAGGGTGGCGCTGGCCCGGGCTCTGGTGTTCAACCCCGCTGCCCTCCTTCTGGATGAGCCCATGGCCGCCCTGGACAAGCGGCTCCGCGAGCAAATGCAGGAGGAAATCAAGACGCTGCAGAAGAGCCTCGGCATCTCGGTGCTGTTCGTCACCCATGACCAGGACGAAGCGATGGCGATGTCCGACCGGATCGTGGTGATGAAGGACGGCAAGATTGTCCAGTCCGGAGCGCCGGAAGACGTCTACAATCATCCCCTCACGGACTGGGTGGCCAGCTTCCTCGGCGACACGAACCTGATTCCGTGCACCATAGTGGAACGCAAGGGTGACGAAGCGGTGGTGGACCTTGGCGGACTGGGTCTCGCCCGCGTACGCGACCGCGGCGCGATTGGAAGGAATTATGCTGTCTCAATCCGTCCCGAGCACCTCAAATTCAGTTCCCCGGCTGCAGGTGGCAACGGCTGCGCCGCCAAGCTGGTCACCTCCACCAATCTGGGCGCAACGATGCGGCACCGGCTTACCGCCGGAGGCCATGAACTTCAGCTGCGCGAGCTGAGCTCCGATTCCACAGCCCGGTTCCTGCCGGACGACGAGCTGTGGGTGCACTGGGACGCTGACAAGGCCCAGCTTCTGGTGCTGGAAGGCTAAGCCAGGCCCCCCGGAGGCAAGACGCCGGGGTGATCCGTCGGGATCATTCCGCCGCCGGCGTCCCGGCCCGACACATAAGCGGGACCTTTGTCCCTGTTAGGCTCCCAACACTCCGGCCTAGACTGGCCGGATCCTCCATCCTCCCGCAACGCGGCCACGCGGCCTTCGCGGCCACAGGGAATTGAACAGCGCTGCAGCGCAGGGTGGTGAAGCAGGTTCCGGACCTGCCAGGGGAGGATGCATCAGTACTTCATGAATCACAGCTGGGCCCCCGTCTTGGGCGCCCGTGAAACCAGGAGGAATGGGATGACAGGGAACAAAGCCGTTGCCTATAAGGGGCCGGGCAAGGTCGAAGTGATCGACATTGACTACCCGAGCTTCGAACTGAAGGACGGGCCGGGCGTCAACCCGGCAAACGTGGGGCGCTCTGTTCCCCACGGAGCAATCCTCAAAACGGTCGCGACAAACATCTGCGGTTCGGACCAGCACATGGTCCGTGGCCGGACCACCGCGCCGTCGGACCTGGTGCTCGGCCACGAAATCACCGGTGAGGTGGTGGAAGTGGGCCCAGGCGTGGAATTCATCAAAGTAGGAGACTTCTGCTCCGTCCCCTTCAACATCGCGTGCGGGCGGTGCAGGAACTGCAAGGAACGCAAGACCGGCATCTGCCTCAACGTGAATCCGGACCGTCCGGGAAGCGCCTACGGCTATGTGGACATGGGCGGCTGGGTGGGCGGCCAGGCGAACTACGTCCTGGTGCCCTACGCCGACTGGAACCTGCTGAAGTTTCCGGACAAAGACCAGGCCCTGGAGAAGATCCTCGACCTGGCCATGCTTTCGGACATCTTCCCCACGGGATTCCACGGTGCGGTCACCGCGGGCGTCGGTGTGGGCTCCACCGTCTACATTGCGGGCGCGGGCCCTGTCGGCCTGGCTGCGGCCACCAGTGCGCACCTGCTCGGCGCCGCGGCAGTGATCGTCGGCGACCTCAATGAGCAGAGACTGGCACAAGCCCGTAGCTTCGGCTGTGAAACCGTTGACCTCACCAAGGGCGGACCCGCGGAACAGATCGAACAGATCCTCGGCGTCCCGGAAGTGGACTGCGGCGTTGACGCCGTCGGGTTCGAGGCGCGCGGACACGGCTCCGGAGCGCAGGAAGCCCCCGCCACGGTCCTGAATTCGCTGATGGAAATCACGGCTGCGGGCGGTGCGCTGGGAATCCCGGGGCTTTACGTCACCGGAGACCCTGGCGGTGTGGACGAGGCGGCCAAGAAGGGGTCGCTGTCGCTAAGCCTCGGCACCGGCTGGGCCAAGTCGCTGGGCTTCACCACAGGCCAGTGTCCTGTGATGAAGTACAACCGGCAGCTGATGATGGCCATCCTGCATGACAAGGTGCACATCGCCAAGAACGTCAACGCCAAGGCGATCGGACTGGATGATGCACCGAAGGGCTATGCCGAATTCGATGCCGGTGCGGCCACGAAGTATGTGCTGAATCCCAACGGCTACCTGAGCTAGCCGCCCGGTACCTGAGTAACCACCTGCCGGCGGACACACACCTGGGCGGGTGTGTGTCCGCCGGACTACTCGTTATTGCCGTTTTTTCAAACATGCCCACTGAAGTTTGCACATTGTTGGCCGAATGTCTGATTGGATAGACATTACTGAGAGGGACACTGGAGGCGCCGCTTCCAACCAACCACGAAGGCAGTAATGGAGCTCATCGAGGCCGAACACCCCCGGCCACGTCATTTTCTACTCCACCTGAGCGATCCCCACTTGTTGGGAGGTCCGGATCATCTTTATGGCGCAGTGGACAGCGAAGCCCGCCTGAAACAACTGTTTGAGGAAGTCAGAGCCTCAGGGGCCCGTCCGGAAGCCGTGATTTTCACCGGCGACCTGGCTGACCAGGGTGAACCCGAGGCCTACGTAAAACTTCGGGCCATTGTGGAACCCGCCTGCAAGGCAATGGGCGCCCAGGTCATCTGGGCCATGGGAAACCACGACGACCGTGAGAACTTCCGAACCGGGCTGCTCGACCAGACCGGAAACGACTCGCCGGTGGACCACAGCTACTTCATCAACGGCCTGCGGGTGATCACGCTGGACACCTCTGTGCCGGGCTTTCACCACGGTGAGCTCAGCGATGCGCAGTTGGCATGGCTCGCCGCGGAACTGGAGACGCCCGCGCCGGACGGCACCATCCTGGCACTGCACCATCCTCCGGTGCCCTCCGTGCTGGACCTGGCCGTCCTCGTGGAGCTACGTGGCCAGCCGGCCCTGGCCAGGGTCCTGCGTAACTCCGATGTCCGCACCATTCTGGCCGGCCACCTGCATTACTCCACCACTGCCAGCTTCGCAGGCATCCCCGTTTCGGTGGCCTCCGCCACCTGCTACACGCAGGACCTGAACGTACCGGTGGGCGGCACCCGGCCCCGTGACGGCGGCCAGGCTTTCAACCTTGTGCATGTGTACGAGCACACCATCGTGCATTCTGTTGTTCCCATCGGCAGTGCAGCGGCAGTGGGCGAGGTGGTGACTGCGGCGGAAACCCAGCGCCGGCTGGCGGCGGCCGGCATCCGGATTCCGCGGCAGGCAAGAACGCAGGGTAACCCGCCCACCCAGAGCATCCCCATGATCCGGCTGGGCAGCGGCGGCTGAGCAGCCCTACTTTTCCCAGGGCGCCTTGATGGGGTAGTACTTCTCCAGGAACGCCGTGACCAGCTCCGCACGTTCCTCGGCGGGCACCTCGGGGAAGCTGCCGTCGTTCAGGCAGAAGAAGTCCATATTGCGCTTGGACAGGAGTTTGGGCAGGTAGTTGAGGCCCGCCCGGGCGGTGGTGTCCACGTACTTGACCTTCGCAGCAGTCTGGGTCACCGCCCGTCCGGTCAGCAGGGCGTAGTAGTGGTAGAACGAATTCGTCACGGAAATGTTGTCCGCCGCGCGGAACCGGCTGGCCGCGGTCTTGGCGAACTCCGCCGGGAACTCCTCTTCCATGGTGGCTACAACGCTCCGCCGGAGGGGCGCCGCGGTGTGCTCCAGGTGGCGGGTGGTGATCCGGCCAAACCGGTCCCACAGCAGCTTCCGGTTCACCCTTGCCGCGTTCTCGAAGCCGCTTCGTTCCGCGTCATTGTCGCCCAGCCCGATCCGGGTTTCAGCTTCGATGAACTTCGTGATTCCGCCAGGCGTAAAGAACAGGTCCGGACCCACCGGGCGGCCGAAGAACATGTCGTCATTGGAATAGAGGAAGTGCTCTGACAGCCCCTCGATGTGGTGCAGCTGGCACTCGACAGCCTGCGAGTTGTGCGTCGGGAGCACAGACGGATCCGCGAAGAATTCCTCGCTGTTCACAATGGTCACCGTGGGGTGGTCGGCCAGCCAGGCCGGGGCAGGGGAGTCCGTGGCGATGAAAATCCGCCGCACCCACGGCGCGAACATGTACACCGAGCGCAGGGCGTACTTCAGTTCGTCGATCTGGCGGAAACGGGCCTCGTGGTCGTCGCCTTCTCCCACGACCACTCCGGCCATCCGGGCGCGCCGTGCCGCGATGTACTCCGGGGAACTGCCGTCCACCCAGGAAAACACCATGTCGATGTCGAAGCTGATGTCGCTGGCGTGGTCCGCGAACATGTTCTCGATGGTGGGCCAGGTGTGCCCGTAGCGTTCCACGGTGCCTCGGACGGCGTCGGTGCTCAGCATGGTCCGGCGGGTGAGGGAGTTTTCAATGGGCAGGATCAGCTGGTTGCCTTCGAAGCTCCAGAGTTCGATCTGCACGCCCGCAGAGGAACCGAACTCGAACCCGCCGTCGGGCTCCACCCGCGGCCGGTACAGCCGGAAGATCCGCGCATGGCGGTTGGGCGAGAGATCACCGTCGGCAACCAGGACCGAGGACTTCTTCTTGGCGTCCACTGTCATGGAGTAGACCGGCTCGTCGCGGCACGCCTCCACCAGCGCGGCCCGAAGCTTCTTCCGGTCCTTCCAGTCAAGAGCAATGACGGGCCGGTGGTTGTTGCCGCGGACCAGGAGATAGTCCAGGCCCGCCCCGGCAAGGACATTGCGGATGAACAGCAGGTCTTCCACCATTGCCTGGTACGGCGTGCGGTTGGAATTGATCAGCGCATATCGCCCACGGTGGCGAACTACATCGGCGCGGTGTTTCAGGCGTGCAACAGCGGCCGGCGACGTTATCTCGGGGTGGCTCCTGCCGTCGTCGGAAGCCTGACCGCCGTAGTAGATCTCATCCTGAACGAGTGCGTCTGTAATGGTGTTTCTCCGAGCTGTTTTCTATGGGGGCCTACCTGCATGATATCCCGCGTAAAAAAACTGCACGAATTCCCACGCGGGCTGCCGCGCCCGGCGCGCCGCCGGACTGAAAGCGCGGCCTAGCCGGCCACTGCGTCCCGCCAGCTGCGCAGGAACGCCCCTCCGGCGTCGTCGTGGATGACGTCCTCGGCGAGCCCCAGGTCCGCGGCAGTCAGCACCTGGTACGGCTTGATGGGAACCCCGTCCGCCGGGCGGACGTCCACATGCTTGACCTCGTGATCGTTGTGGTGCAGCCAGTCGGCCATGGCGTAATCGGTGCGTGAATCGCCCACCGTGCGCCAGGCCTGCGGCCGGATCCCCTGCGCCGCCAGCAGCTCGACGGCGCGGCTGGCACCCAGGTCCTTGCCCAGCCGCACGGACTCGATGTCCGTGGAGATGATGGTTGGATCCACGCGGTAGTCGATCTGGTCGTCGGAATCGGGGGCGTGGTGGTCCAGCCGGACCACCCCAAGGCCGTGGCGTGCCATCAGTTCCATGGCGTCGGCGTCGAACAGTTTCTGCTCGTCGAGGTAGTCCTGGCTGGGCACATCAATGTGTTGCTCCACGGACACCATGGCCCGCTTGGTTTCGTCGAAGAACATGTGCTTGTCGTAGTCCTCGGCCACCAGCCGGCGGACGTCGTCGCCGTAGGCGCGCGGAACGGCGAGTTCGTGGTCAACGTGCACGGGGCCGGGCCCTGCGGCCGTGTAGCTGAACCAGACGGCGCCCTTTTCGCAGATCGCGTGGATGACCGTTCCCGCGGGCATGCCCGCGGCGATCATCGGCTCCATGACCTGCTCGCGGATGAATGCGTCCGAGCGGCCCGTGTTGAAGACGACGGGAATTCCAGCCGCGGCCAGCGCCACCATGTCCGCAATGATCTCCGGCTTCACATTGCGGGTGACGGGACTGGCCACCGGGCCGTCGACGTCGAGCAGGAGGGCAAGCGGAGGAGCCGACGGCGACGCGGCAGCGGGGTTCTCGGGTGAAGTCATGGTTCCATTCTCGCAGTCCGGGCAGGCTCGACGCCGAATGTTGCCTCGATCGGCACTCGGACGGCAATGGTCACCGTTTGGCTACAACCTTGGGACCGCGCTGGGTCATTCGTTCCCTTGGCCGGGCAACTTCCATAGGCTTGCAGAGTGATATTCAAAGCTGTGGGCGAGGGACGCCCTTACCCCGACCATGGTTACAACACCCCAAGGAGTGGGCTGCGCTTCCGCCGCGTCCCGTCCGCCTCGATGAGCTGGTGACCACCAAGCGCACCCTTGACCTGGAGGCGCTCCTCGCCGAAGATTCCACGTTCTTTGGCGATCTGTTCCCCCATGTTGTGCAGTACCGGGGGATCCTCTACCTCGAGGATGGCCTGCACCGCGCCGTCCGGACCGCCCTGCACCAGCGCACCGCCATCCACGCCCGCGTGCTGGTGATAGATGGCTAGGAAGCCCAGGGACATTACGGTCCTGCACGGACACCGCGTAGTTTCCGGATCGGAGCTGCGGGCCACGTTCGTGGAGCCTGAGGACACCGGGGACAATCCCGTCCGGGTGCGCCTCAGGATCCTGCACGGAGCGGTGCTGGTGCTGCTGGTGGGGCTGATCGCCGCTGCGATCATTGTGGCGCTGGCCATCATGAACGGACAGATCAAGATCCCCACGGCGGAGCGGAGCCGGGCAGCGGTGTCGGCGTGCCCAACGGCCACGTTTGATTACACGCCCAATGACAAGGTCAGCCTCAACGTCTTCAACGCCACGAACCGTCCCGGCCTTGCACGTTCCGTGGCCGATGAATTCCTGGCCCGGAAATTCGCGGTGGCCGACGTGGGCAACACCCAGTCCGGCTACCGGGGCGTCGCCGCGGTAATTTCCGGGGCTGCGGGGCAGTCAGCCGCGTTCAGTGTCCAGCGCAACCTTCCCGAATCGGATTACTTCCAGGATGGCCGCCCGGACGGCAGCGTGGACGTGATCCTCACCGGTGAGTTCAAGGAACTGACGGCCCCTGGGCTGGTGGACCAGACACCGGGGAAGCTCAGCTGCCCGCGCGAGAGCCGCCGCATAGTGGACAGCTCCAAATGGCCGGTGATCCCCAAAGCGGGGTGAAGCTAAAGGGGGCCGAGGCGGACGGGCTGGCCGCCGTCGTCGAACCTGGCTCCGGCACCCAACTGGATGAACCGCACCGTGCGCAGCACGGCGTCAGGGGTACCGTCGCCCCGGGCCGCGCTGGAGGACAGCGTGCCGTGGATGAGCTGCGCCAGCTGCACAATGTCCGCGGCCGGGAGGTAGCCCTGCGCCATCGCGTCGCTGAGGATGTCCTGCAAAAGCAGGCTGAGTTCACCCACATGGTCCGCGAGCTTGGAGAAGGACGCCGGCGAGAGCACCGCCGCCATCGCCGGGCCGGGCGGCAGGTGGCGGCGGCTCAGGTCCTCCACCTGGGCGCGGACATAGAGTGCCAGCCGCTCAACGGGGTTCTCCAGGGATTGCAGCGACTCGCGCAGGCCCACGAGGAAGCGCTCGGTCTCGTCCAGGGCGTAGGCGATCAGGAGCTCTTCGATGTCCGCGTAGTAGTTGTACACGGCAGTGCGTCCGATGCCGGCATGACGGGCCACATCCGTCATGGTCAGTCCGGGCAGGCCGTGGGTGAAGAGGAGTTCGCCAAAGCCCGTCAGGATGCGGCGTTGGGTCTCGGCTCGTTGGGCAGCATTCGTGGCGGCCGAAATCCTAGGCATACAGACACTTTACAGCGATCTGTCAGCAAACCTCGGCAGGCGGGCCTGTGGCTCAGATCGCGCAGCCGTCCGGGCCGCACGCTTCGGCGCTGGTTTCGGTGCCCGGGGCCGCGGCGCCGGCCATCACCAGCGGCTGCTTCTCCTGCCACGCCTGGGTGAGTGCCTGGCTGAACATTGCCGACGGCTGGGCCCCGGACAGCCCGTACTTGCGGTCGATCACGAAGAACGGTACGCCGCTGATCCCGAGGGCCCGGCCTTCCTCGAAATCGTGCCGGACGTCGTCGGCGTACCTGTCGGTGGTGAACAGCTCGTCCAGCTCACCGGCGCCGATCCCAAGGTCGAGTCCCAGCGCCGTGAGGTATTCCCGGCTGCCAATGTCCTTGCCATGCTCAAAGTGGTCGCTCAGCAGGCGCTCCTTGGCGGCATCCTGCTTCCCGTGGGCAGCGGCCAAATGAATCAGCCGGTGGGCCGTGAAGCTGTTGGCAACCACGACGGCGTCGAACCGGTAGTTCAGGCCCTCGCCCTTCGCCTGTTCCGCCACGTGTTCGAACATCTGCGAGACCTGCGCCGGGGCCATGCCCTTGCGGGTGCTGAGGTACTCAAGCTCGGTGCCGTCATAGTGCTCGGGCAGCGTGGGGTCCAGCTGGTAGCTGCGCCACTGCACCTCCACGGAATCGCGGTGCGGGAACTCAGCCAGGGCAGCTTCGAAACGGCGCTTGCCGATGTAGCACCAGGGGCACGCGACGTCGGACCAGATCTCAATCTTCATGCTCGCCACAACCCGCTGCCGGCCGGATCCATTCCTCGGCAGGCATGTCAGCTTCGTCACTGTTGGAGCGCGAACCGGCAGCAGATGCCCTCACAGCGGGGATTTGAGGGCATCAGCTGCCAGTTCGCGCTGGGGAGTGGGGAGTGCGCGCTCCATCACGAAGTCGTGCTCCACCGTGCTGCCCAGGGTGAAGGACTTGGTGCCGACTTTCCGGAACCCCGACTTCTCGTAGAAGCGGATGGCCTTGGCGTTCTGGCTGTTGACGCCCAGCCAGATCCCGTTGGCCCCGGCGGCTGAAGCTTCGCTGATGCTGGCCTGCATCAGCTCAGCCGCAGCGCCCAGACCGTGATGGTCGGGGTGGACGTAGCATTTGCTGAGCTCGGTGGCCGGAAGGGCCGTCAGCACGGCCGCGACCTCCGGATCCCCTGGGGGACGGTCCACCAGCATGCTGTAGCCACGGAGTTCGCCGTCGGAATCGATTACCAACACCGTGATCCCGGGGTCCGCCAGGTAGTTTTGGAAGTTTGCTTCGCTGAGCGTTGCCGCCAGGTGTGCGGCGATATCGGCGGGTGTGGACTCCGGCGGGCAGGCGAGCGGAAAGGTGACGGCGGCAAGCGCGGCCAGCCGGCCGGCGTCGTCCGCGGTTGCTTTCCGGATGGTGTGCGTCATGCCTAGAACTCTAGTCCGCGGCTTCCTTGAGGTATGTCCCGATGCTGCGGTTGGCGATCAGCGAGCCGAGCCGCCAGGCGTCGTGGTGGTCAAAGCTGGGGAAGACCAGTTCTTCCTCGTGCCCGCGCAGTTCGGCGATCCGCGGGGAGACGGCGTCAGTCATTGCTGTTCCCTTCGGGTGTGGAATCAGCGTCGTAGCTAAGGCCGATCTGACGGCGGATCTCGTCCATGGCGGCCATGACGGCCAGGCTCCCGCCCGGGGGAAGAACCCTGCCCGCTGTCGCGCCGGCCCGGACCAGCCGCTCCATCTCGGCGGCCTGGAACTGCATCCCCCGGCTGTTCACGGGCTGATGGAACTTCTCCTGAACGTTTCCCTGGGAGTCGAACCGGGTGAAAGGAGTGGGGTTGTACCAAGTGGACTCGATGTCGATCCACCCTTCGGTCCCGATGACCACTGCCCGGTTGGGGCCGGCGGCATCCAGCTCACAGTCCAGGAGGGCCTGCTGTCCCTGTGCGTATTCGAAGATCGCCGCGGTCTGACGGTCCACGCCCGTGGCCGTCATGGAGGCGCTGGCCCGGATGTTCTCCGGAGTGCCGAAGATGTCAATGGCGAAGGAAACAGGGTAGACGCCGAGGTCCAGCAGCGCCCCGCCTCCCAGGGCAGGATCGTTCAGCCGGTGGGCAGGGTCCTTGGGGAGGTTCTGGTTGTGGCTGGCGATGATCTTTCGGACCTCGCCGAGCGTGCCGTCCTGGATGATCTCGCGGAGCCGGATCATATGCGGGAGGAAGCGGCTCCACATGGCCTCCAGCGCCACAAGGCCTTTGGCCTCAGCCAGCGCAAAGATTTCCTGCGCTTCCCGGGCGTTGATGGTGAACGGCTTCTCCACCAGCACGTGCTTTCCGGCATTCAATGCGAGCAGGGCGTGGGCATGGTGGTATGTGTGCGGCGTGGCAACGTACACAACGTCGACGTCCGGGTCCGCGACCAGTGCTTCGTAGCTCTCGTGGGCAGTCGGAATGCTGAACTTTTCACTGAACTGCCGGCTCGATTCCGCGTTGCGGGAACCTACGGCCTGCACGGTAAAACCGTTCTCGATCAGGTCCTGCGTTTGCAGGCCCGCGATGAATCCGGTGCCGAGGATTCCCCAGCGGACTTGTCCGTCGGAAGTGCCATTGGGGTGGTTGGTCACGTTAGTCCTTTGTTGTATCGGTGGTGGCGAGTGGGTACGCAACGTACGCGAACCGGGTGGAATCGGGGGACCAGCTGTTGACATTGAGCGTCCCCTGGCCGCCGAAGAGATGCCTGGTCTGCAGCGGTGTGGTCCAGTCGCCGGCAGGGACAAGCACGACGTCGACCGGCAGGTCCGCGGGGTGGCCCACCGTGCCGCCCGGGAAGCGGATGTAGCTGGCCAACTGTCCGTCGGGGGAGAGATGGGGAAACCAGTCGACGGTTTCACTCTCCATCAGTTGTTCCGGCGCGCCGCCGCTGGAGTTTCCGTCCGGTGCCGGGATCCTGGCCAGCTGGGCATGCCCGGGTTGGTCCGTGAACGCTTCGGTGTTGAAGTACAGCCATTCGCCGTCCGGAGAGTACTCGGGACCGTCGCAGTGCCCGTCGACGTTCAGCGGGGTGGTGGCCCCGCCGCTGACCGGGACTGTCATGAGCCTGCCCGGCTGGGTGAAGTCGCCGGCTTCGATGCCCACATAGGCCAGCTCCCGCCCATCCGGGCTCACTCCATGGAGGAAATGAAAGGACCCGTCGTCCACGGTGATCATCCGGGCCGCACCGCCGTCGAGTTCCGCGCGGTAGATGTGGCCGTCATTCCCCGAGAGGAAGATGCCGGTGCCGTCGGGCGCCAGGACGTGATCGTTGTTAAGGTCCGGGATACCGGTTAGGGGCACCTGCGCGACTTTACGGCTCTCCACATCGAACGTCCAGAGCTTTCCGTCCCCGTTAAGGACGAGTGCCGTGCCGTCGAGGGTCCAGTTGGGCGCCTCCAGGAGGACGTCGTCCGCCGCGTACACCAACTCGCGCTCGCCGGTGACCGACGCGATCCAGACCTCGCGGCGCTGGCCGGGCTGGAGGGTCCGGATCACTGGACTTCCCCGGGTTCCGCCCCCTGCACGACATCAGAGAGCTCCATCAGCCCTAGTCCTTGCTGCTGAAGGCGGCGTCGAAGCTTGTCTGGGAGGCGGGGAAGTCGAACTTCTTCAGCGCTGCGAGGGCTTCGGGGGCGCCGTGGAGGCGGTCCATGCCGGCGTCTTCCCACTCGATGGAGATGGGCCGTGGTAGCCGATCGCGGTCAGCGCCCGGAAGGAGGATTCCCAGGGGACGTCGCCGCGTCCGGCCGAGACGAAGTCCCAGCCGCGGCGTGGGTCGCCCCAGGGCAGGTGCGAGCCCATCACGGTGTTGCGGCCGGTGGGGCGGAGCTTGGTGTCCTTGCAGTCCACGTGGTAGATCCGGTCCTTGAAGTCCCAGATGAAGGAGACGGGGTCGATGCCCTGCCACATGAAGTGGGACGGGTCCCAGTTCAGCCCGAACGCCGGGCGGTGCCCGATTGCTTCGAGGGTGCGGACGGTGGTCCAGTAGTCGTAGGCGATTTCGGAGGGGTGGACCTCGTGGGCGAAGCGGACCCCGCATTCGTCGAAGACGTCCAGGATGGGGTTCCAGCGGTCCGCGAAGTCCTGATAGCCGGCCTCGATGACCTTCTCCGGGACCGGCGGGAACATCGCGACGTATTGCCAGATGGAGGAGCCGGTGAATCCGACGACGGTGTCGACGCCGAGGGCTTTGGCGAGCCGGGCGGTGTGCTTCATTTCCTCCGCGGCGCGCTGGCGGACGCCTTCGGGGTCGCCGTCGCCCCAGACCCGGGACCCGACGATGGCTTCGTGCCGGAAGTCGATGGGGTCATCGCAGACGGCCTGGCCCTTGAGGTGGTTGGAGATGGCCCAGACCTTCAGGTTGTACTTCTCCAGCACGGCGAGTTTGGACTCGACGTAGCCGGGCTCGTCCCAGCGCCAGGCGTCCAGGTGGTCCCCGGAGACGGCGATTTCGAGGCCCTCGTAGCCCCAGCCGGAGGCGAGGCGCGCGACTTCCTCGAAGGGCAGGTCGGCCCACTGGCCGGTGAACAGGGTATACGGGCGGGACATGTCAGGATCCTTCGGTGGCGGGGACGGTGGCGGGGGTGGTGAGCTGGATGAGGGAGGACTTGGCGTTGGCGGATTCTTCGATGGCGGACAGCACCCGCTGCACGGCCAGTCCCTCTTCGAACGACGGCGACGGGGCGGTGCCGCCGCTGATCGCGGTGAGGAAGTCCCGGATTTCGTGCGTGAAGGTGTGTTCCCAGCCGATCACGTGGCCCTGCGGCCACCAGGCATCCATGAACGGGTGCTCGGGTTCGTTGACCAGGATCCGCCGGAAGCCCTGTTCCCGGACCGGGACGGTGGCGTCCATGAAGCCCAGCTCGTTGATGGCTTCCAGGTCAAAGAGCAGGGATCCCTTGTCCCCGTAGATCTCGAGTTTCAGGCTGTTCTTCTGGCCGGTGGCCATGCGCGAGACCTCCACGGAGGCGATGGTCCCGGAGTCCAGGGTCAGCGTGGCCCAGGCGGCGTCGTCGACCGTCACCTCTTCCAGGCCGTCCGCCCCGGGGCGGTGGGACACGAAGGTGTGCAGCCGGCCGGAAACCTCGGTGACCGTGCCGCCCAGCAGGAACAGCACCTGGTCGATCGCGTGGGAGGCGATGTCGCCCAGGGCCCCGGACCCGGCGGTTTCCTTGTTCAGCCGCCAGGTCATGGGGGAGTCCTCGTCCACCAGCCAGTCCTGCAGGTACGCGGCGCGGACGTGCCGGACCGTGCCCAGCCGGCCTTCCGCGATGAGCTCCCTGGCCAGGGCCAGGGCAGGGACGCGGCGGTAGTTGAACCCGATCATCGACTGCACGCCGCGTTCCCGGGCCGCCGCGGCGGCGTCAGTCATCGCTTCGGCCTCGGCGAGGGTGTTCGCCAGCGGCTTCTCGACCAGGACGTGCTTGCCCGCCTCGAGCGCCGCGATGGCGATCTCGGCATGCATCCAGCCCGGGGCGCAGATGTCCACGATGTGGATGTCGTCCCTGGCGATGACGGAACGCCAGTCTGTCGCGGATTCCGCCCAGCCGTACTTGGCCGCGGCTGCGGCGACTTGTCCGGCGCCCCGG
The DNA here is from genome assembly GCF_005280255.1 of Arthrobacter sp. 24S4-2. Classification (NCBI taxonomy): domain Bacteria; kingdom Bacillati; phylum Actinomycetota; class Actinomycetes; order Micrococcales; family Micrococcaceae; genus Arthrobacter; species Arthrobacter sp. 24S4-2. The sequence goes on from NZ_CP040018.1 coordinate 682,312, forward strand.
CCCACGAGCACCTTCTGCTCGAAGGCCGGGACGTCGAAGTAGGATGCAACATTCCGCCACGCGTTCGAGTGGGCCTTGCCCATGAACGCGTAGCCGATCATCGCCACGCCCAGGGTCCTGCTGCCCGGGTTGGTGCCGTCCTTGCTGTCTGGGGAGTTCATTGCCTGATTCCTAGAGTGTGGAAGCGCTGGGGTCCCAGTCCTCGGGGAGGGCCTGGGATGCGGGAGCGGAGCTTTCGACGTTGACAAAGGTGCCGGATTCGACGGACTCGGAGATCGAGACCATGGTGTCGAGCACGTGGTAGGCGAGGTTGCCCGTGGCGCGGTGCGGGACACCGGCACGGATGGAACGGGCCATGTCCAGCACACCCATGCCGCGGCCGTTGGACGGGCCGGTGGCGGGGATGACGGTCCAGTCTTCGTCGCCCGCGCGCCAGAGCCGCACGTCGCCGTCGAAATAGTTGGGATCCGGGAGGGAAATGGTGGCTTCCGTGCCGGTGATCTCCACGAAACCCATCCGTTGCCGCGGCGACTCGAACGAAAAGACGCTGTGCGAGGACTGGCCGCCCTCGAACTGGGCCATCGCGGACACGTGGGTGGGCACTTCGACCGTGAACTCCTCACCAAGCTTGGGGCCGGAGCCGATGACCCGGACTTCCTTGGCCTTGGACCCGAGGGCTGCAACGCGGCGCACGGAGCCGAACGTCTGGACCAGCGCGGTGAGGTAGTACGGACCCATGTCGAAAAGGGGCCCGGCGCCGTACTGGAAGAGGAACGCCGGATTCGGGTGCCAGGACTCCGGGCCGGGGGTCTGGAATGTGGTCATGGCGGTCAACGGCGTGCCGATGTCGCCGCGCTCAATCAGCCGCCGGGCGGTCTGCAGCCCTGCGCCCAGGAACGTGTCCGGCGCGCAGCCGAGCCGGAGCCCCGCGGCGTCCGCTGCCTTCAGCAACCCCAGCCCCGAGTCGCGGTCCAGCGAGAATGGCTTCTCGGTCCACACATGCTTGCCGGCGTTGACGGCGGCGGTGGCCACCTCCACGTGCGCGGCCGGGATGGTGAGGTTGACGATGATTTCGACGTCGGGATGGTTCAGGGCCGCGTCCACGCCGCCGGACTCGGCGATCCCGTATTCCTTCGCCCGGGCGGCGGCGGAGTCCTCGAAGAGATCGGCGATGACGTGGACCAACAGGTCCGGGAAGACCGTGAGGTTATCCAGGTACTGCTTGCTGATGTTGCCGGCGCCGATGACGGCGACTCCCACCGGCCCCCGGCGGGATGAAGCGCCGCTCATGCCCGGGCTCCTTGGCTTGCATCGGCGTTCAGGAAGGCCAGGCTCTGGGTGATGCCGTCGAAGATCTCGCCGGAGTAATCGTCGAACTCCACGACGCCCACTTCCAGGGACTTCGCGGCGCCGATGACGTCCCACACGGCGATCTTGCCCTGCCCGGCGGGCTGCTGTGCCTTGGTGTCGGTGTTCAGCGGGCCGTCCTTGATGTGGATGAACTTCACCCGGTCACCGAGTTTTGTCAGGATGTCGACGGGGTCCTGGCCGCCGACGGCAACCCAGTAGGTGTCCACTTCCAGCACCAGCTCCGGGTCCAGGAGGTCGGCGAAGTACTCCAGCGCCGTGCGGCCCTCGATGGTGGACTCCAGTTCCCAGGCGTGGTTGTGATATCCGACGCGGATGCCGTATTCGGCGCCCTTTTTGGCTGCTTCGTTGAGCTTCGCGGCGGTGGCCTGGATATCCTCGGCCTTCTGCCAGTGCTCGGCCGGCAGGAACGGGTCGATGACGGTGCTGATGCCCAGTTCCTTGGCGGCGGCGAAGATCTCATCCTGGTCCTGGCTGAGCAGGGGTGCGTGGCCGGACGGGGCGGTGAGGCCGTTCTCCTTCAGGGCGGCACCGAGTTCCTTGGCCGTGGCCACGAAGTTGTAGGGCTCGACCTGCGTGAAGCCGATCTCCGCGACCTTCCTGATAGTGCCGGGCAGGTCTTCCTGGATGGCGTGGCGCAGGGTGTAGAGCTGGAGTGAGTAGGACATGTTGTTCCTTTGCGGGAGTTTGTTCGAAATAGGGATCAGGGCCTAGCGGCCGGCGAGGGAGCCGCCGATGCCGCCGACGCTGAAGTACTTGTTCAAGGTGGCGAAGACGATGATGGGCGGGAGCATCATCACCACGGCCAGTGCCATGACTGAGGTCCAGTCCGTGGCGTTCTGCTGGAAGAAGGACTGCACACCCATGGGGAGGGTGAAGATCTCGTTGGAGCGCAGGAACACGATGGCTACGAGGTAGTCGTTCCAGGCCAGCAGGAAGGCGAAGATCGCGGTGGAGAGGATGCCGGGAAGTGAGTTTCGGAGCACCACTTTGGTGAACGATCCGAAGACGGAGCAGCCATCGATCCATGACGCTTCTTCGAGGCTGATCGGGATGGAGTCGAAGTAAGCGGCCATCATCCACGTCGCGACGGTCATGGTCGAGCCGACATAGATGATGGTGATGCCCAGCAGGTTGTCCACCAGGCCCATGCCTGCGAACAGGATGAAGAGCGGGACCACGGAGGTGATGATGGGCAGTGACTGCATGACGAACAGCAGCAGGGAGTACCCGGAGACGGCCTTGCTGCGCCCGCGGGAGAGGACGTAGCCGGCCGGTGCGGCCACCGCGACGGACACCACCACGGTGGAGAGGGTGGTGATCAGGCTGTTCTGCAGCCAGGTGGCCGCCAGCGTGCCGGAGAACACGTTGGCGAGGTTCTCGAATGTCAGGCCGGTAGCGGTGCTGGTGGGCCCGGGGGTGAAGGCGAGCACCACCGTGACCATGATCGGCACCAGGACTATCGCGGTGATGAGCAGGATGGCGGTGAACCGCCACCAGCGGCCGCGATCGCCCGCTTCGGAGAGGACGCGCTTGTTCTTGGCCGGTCCGGCGACGCCGAGGACTGGCCCGGACTGGGGATGGGCGTGGACTGCTGCGCTCATTATTCGACGCTCGACTTTCGGATCTGGCGGTACAGAAGAACGGAGATAACCACCAGGGTCATGGTCATCAGGAACGCGATGGCCACGCCGGGTCCGGTGGCGAAGTCCTGGAAGACCGTGCGGTAGGCCAGGACCACCAGGGAAGTGGTGGCGTTGACCGGGCCGCCGCCTGTCAGCAGGTAGATGGTGGGGAAGTCATTGACGCAGAAGATCGTCATCAAAATCCAGGAGATGTAAGTGGACCGGGCAATCAGGGGCAGGGTGATCTGGCTGAACTGCTGCCAGCGCGTGGCGCCGTCCATGCTGGCCGCTTCGTAGACGGTGGTGTCCACGGAGGCGAGGGCCGCCGAGATCATCATCATCATGAACGGGAAGCTGACCCAGACCTTGAACACCATCACGGTGATGGCGGCGAGATTGGGATCGGCCAGGAACAGCGGAGTGCCCAAACCGAAGTTGCGGAAGAGGGAAGGAATGAGGCTGTCCGGAGTGGCCACCAACCAGTTCCAGGCGGTCGAGGACACCACAATGGGGACGACCCAGGGCAGCAGGAGGAGGACCTTGAAGGTGCCGCCGGCGGGGATTCTGGTGCGGAGTAACAACGCCAGGCCCAGGCCGACCAGCCAGGAGCCGAACACGCCGACGATGGTGAACATCAGGGTGAACTGCGCCGCCTTCCAGAAGGCCGGGGAGGACAGGACAGCGGCAAAGTTGTCGCCGGCGACGAAGTTTCCAGTTTGCAGCAGGTCTCCGTCGTGCGTGGCCTGGACTGCCGCGTAGATAAGGGGATAACCGTGGATCAGGACCAGCAGGACCACGGACGGGATCAGGAGCCAGATGAACGTCCTGGTGGTTTGAGCGGACAGCTTGCTCTTGCGGTTGCCGCTCCCGCTCCCGCCCCCGCCGGGAGCGATTCCCTTGCGGGCCCGGCTAAGTCCGGACTGCGCTGTAGTGGTTGTCATGGACTGGCCGCTCTACTTTTTCAGAACCGATTCGAGGGCGGACTGGAAGGTCTGCAGTGCGGTCTTGGCATCGGACTTGCCAGTAATGATGGTCTGGCTGAACTGGTTCAGTGCCTGGCCGCCATCGAGGGCCGCGAGGTTCGCGTTCAGCGTGTTGCCCTGGGAAGCGAAGGTCTTGGCGATGGGCTGCCACTCCTTGACGATCTTGACGTTATTGGGGTCGGACGCAAACTCGGGGATCTCGGTGATGGACTTGAAGACCGGCAGGGCGGACATCAGCTTTTGGCGCCACAGTTCCTTGAGCTGGCCCAGGTAGTAGACCAGGAATTCCTCGGATGCCTCCTGGGACGGAGTGTTGGTGTACATCATGATGTTGTTGGGGAAAACGATGGTTGCCTTGTCCCCGTGCGGGCCCTTGATGGGGTCCGCCACGAGCAGGTCGCCGGAGGTGTCGCCAACGCGCTGCGGGACATTGACCTGGAACAGGCCGTAGCCGGCTTTGCCGTCCTTCCACTGGGCGGACATGTTGTCGGTGGTGTAGCTGACGGCGGCGGGATCGACGATTCCGTTGGACACCAGTTCCAGGACGAATTCCATGGCTTCGACGTTGCGGTCGTTCATCAGGTCAAGTTCGCCGTCCTTGGTGAAGACACCGCCGCCGTTGTTGACCATCATCATGATCATGGAGTGGTTGGCGTAGTTGTTGCCTGACCCGGCACCGGTGGTGAAGCCGAACGCGCCGACCTTTTTGAGTGCCTTGCCGGCTTCGAGGAGGGACGGCCAGTCGGTCGGAAGTGCCACGTTGGCCTTCTCGAACAGCGACTTGCGGTACCAGAACACGCGCATGTCCAGCTGCCACGGGACAGCTACGTACCCCTTGTCAGTCTTGAACGGGTCCAGCACGCCCGGCAGGAAGTCGTCGAACTGGCCGTTGCTCTTGAGCTTCTCGATCACCTTGTCTGCGTACGCGATCTGGCCCTGCTTCTCGAACTGGAAGGCTTGGAAACCGCCGCCGGTGGAGACTGCCGGACCGGTCTTGGACGCGATCGCCGAGGAGAACGTCTGGTAGAAGTTGTTCCACTGGATGATCTGGTAGCTGGCCTTGCTGTTGGCCCCGGAGAAGCCTTCAGCGATCTTCTTGGCGGCGTCGTTGTACGCCGGGGTGGCCCACGGCATGTCCCAGAACTTGATGGTTCCGCCCGCGCTTCCACCGCCGCCCTGCGAAGCGGAGCCGCCGCCGCAGGCGGCCAGGAGGGGAACTGAGGCCGCTGCGGCAGCGAAGCCCAGGAACCCCCGCCGGGAGAAGGCGGAAGATGCGATGGAGGGTTTGGTAGACACGATGGTTTCCTTTCAGGGCCCGGAGTGACTGAATGCCCGGGCCCTTCTCGACAATGAGTGGATGTTGACTTGAGGAACTGGAACTGGAACTGCTGGTGGTTCGGTAGGGCTGTCTAACTGGTGAGTTGGCGGAGAAGTGACATAACGGAGGTTAACTGCGCCAGGTCGTTGGCCGGGATCCCGGAAGAGATATGCGAGTGGACTCGCGACCAGCTGGTCCGGTGGGAGGATTCGTACAGTGTGGGAAGCGTCGTCGCTCCTTCGGTGGTTACCGCGCGGACCGCCGCCGGCCACGCCGCCGCAGGGTCCGGGAGGACGACGTCGGCACGCCCGGTTGAGGTGAGAATCGAGAGACTGGCGGTGGCCGGCAGCACGGACGTCATGATGCCCTGCAAAGCGACGGGCGCCCCGCCGGCCAGGACGCCGGCAACCGTGTAGCCGTTTGCGAGGCGCTGGACCATCCGCACGTTCTGCACTTCGATCCCGCACTGCACCAGGACGGCCAGCTGGTCCGTCAGCAGGTGCAGGGGATCGGTCCCGGGGCCGGCCACGGCAACCGAGTCAAGCAGGACGGCGTCGCTGAGGGCCGCGGCGATCACGCCGTGCACGTTTTCGCTGGTAGGAGCCAGGGCCGCGTTGCCAGCCCACTTCTGGTCCAGCACCACCACCGCAGCCGCGGCACCGGCGACGCCGGTGAGTTCGGCGGGGTCTTCGGCCACCGGGCCGGAAACCACAACACCCTTGGCGCCATTTCGGATCGCGGCGGCGGCCCGTTCGGTCCAGCCTGCATGGCCGGCGACGCCGGTGACGTCCGGCGCGGACGCCGGAGCGGGAGCAAACGACAGCGGAAGGGAAGCGACGACGGCGGGTACGGCACCGGCCGCTTCGGCCTGGGGATCTGCGTATACGGACAGCTGCGTGGTCATGCGTTGACCTCCATGTCAACCCGCCCTGCGGCTGCCTCGGCGATTGAAAGCGCGAACTCAAGGTCATGGATCAGGGTTTCCGCGGACGGCGGCTGGCCTGTCCCTCTGGCCAGTTCCGCCAGTTTGCGCCACTCGCCCTCGTAGCCGTTGTGGCTGAAGGGGCCCAGGACGGTGGCCTGTCCGGCCTTCCGGATCCGGGCGGTAGCCGAACCGGCGTGGACGTAGGACGGCGTGAAGTCGATTTTCAGGGCAGCGTCGTTGCCGATTGCCTCGAACACCCAGGATGGTTCCCAAGTCCCGTTCATCGCGGCGCGGAGCTCGATGGTCACGTTTCCGGCCCGCAGCGAGATGACGTAACCGAAGGGACGGACGATTTCAGCGTGGAGGACCTCCACCGCCGCAAAGTCAGGGGTGAAGCGGCGGACCAGGGGAAGATCGTGGATGGCCAGACCCATCACTCCGCCGGTGAGCATGGCCTTGATGGCCTCCGGATCCGTGGAGTCGCGGCCAGGCATGGGAACACGGCCCACGATCTCGGTGGCGAAATCCTCGAAGCGGGGGTTCGGCGGAAGGACGATGGAGGAGCGGACGGTGTGGACCTGTTCGGGCAGGTCGCCCCAGGCTTCCTCGGCCGCGAGCCAGCCCGGATCGAACGTGTGCATGGCGCCCACGATGATGGGAACGCCGGTTTCGGCGGAGACGGCTGAGATGCCGGCCGCCTCCTGACCGGTCATGGCGAAGGGCTTTTCGCAAAGCACAGCCTTCTTGCCGGCGTGGCAGGCGGCGATGACCTGGGCTGCGTGGAACTGGTGCGGGCTGCAGATGGCCACGATGTCCACTGCAGGGTCCGCGAGGAGTTCTTCCATACTGGTGCTGAAGTTAGCCCCGACCCGGCCGGCAACGGCTTCCGCCACCGCGGGGTCAACGTCCATGATGTGGCGGGCTTCGAGAATGTTTCCCAGCCGGGCAAGGGACGGCAGGTGGATTGCCTGGGTTACCGGCCCTGCGCCCAGGATGCCGACGCCGAGGGGGGCCGGTGCTGCCTGTGGTTGGCTCGACAAGGTTCTTACCTCTTTGTAATAGCTGGAGCGTGGATGCCCGGTGCCTGACTTCAGGTGACACCGCTCACACATCAAGCTAGGGCTACTTTTGTCGATCGTCAAGCAAAAGTTGAAAAGTAATCGACAACCTTTCGGTGGCGTGACATGCATAAGGGCTTCGTGCTATCACTGACTCATGAGTCCAACGTCTGGAAAAGAGCCCGGCACCGACCCCGGAGCCGACACTGCTGCCGATGCTACCGGGAGTCTTTCCCGGGCCGGTGATCTCTTCCAGCTGCTCCGCGACGGCAAGGCCCGCACCCGGGCCGAACTGGCCCTGACCACCGGCCTCGCGCGGTCCACAGTTGCAGCACGCATTGACGCGCTGATCTCCTCCGGGCTCGTGGGCCCGGCGGGTGAGGCAAGCTCCAGCGGCGGGCGGCCGCCGTCGCGCTTTGCCTTCAACCCGGCCGCGCGCTCGGTCCTGGCGGTCGACGTCGGGGCCACCCACGTGATCATCGCGGTCACCGACCTCGGCGGCAAGGTCCTCTCCGAACGGCGTCTCGTCCAGGATGTTGCCGACGGCCCGGAAACAGTCCTTGGCCGGGTGGTCGAGGAAGGCAAGACGCTGCTCAGCGAGGCCGGCCGGACTCCCGCGGACCTCGCCGGAATCGGGATTGGGCTGCCGGGTCCGGTGGAGCACGCCACCGGGATGCCGGTGAAGCCGCCCATCATGCCCGGCTGGGACGGATTCGACGTGGTCCGCTACGTCCAGCGCTCGCTGCCGGTCCCGGTGCTTGTGGACAACGACGTCAACATCATGGCCCTCGGCGAACGCACGGCCTACTGGCCGGAACACGACAACTTCCTGTTCATCAAGGTGGCCACCGGCATCGGTGCGGGAATTATCAGCAGCGGGGAGCTGCAGCGCGGCGCCAACGGGACCGCCGGCGACCTGGGCCACGTGCGGGTTCCCCGGGGCGACGAAACCCTCTGCCGCTGCGGCAATTACGGCTGCCTCGAAGCCCTGGCCTCGGGTCCCGCCGTGGCGCGCGAACTGGCCCGCCAGGGCCTGGCCGCCGAGAAGGGCGGCGATGTCCTTCGGCTTGTCGCCGGGGGCAACCTCCAGGCGATCCAGGCACTGCGCCAGGCCGGCCGGGATGTGGGGGACGTGCTGGCCACAGTGGTCAACCTGCTGAACCCGTCCGTGATCGTGATCGGCGGCAGCCTGGGCCAGGCCGGCGAGCACCTGATGGCAGGGGTGCGGGAAGTGGTTTACCGGCGGTCCCTGCCGCTGGCCACTTCACACTTGCGCATAGCGCTTTCGATGGCCGAGGACCAGGCTGCGATCCTTGGTGCCAGCCAGATGGTCACCCAGCATGTGCTGTCTCCTGCCGTGATAGAGGCCACCCTGCAGGCAACGGGATAACGCCCGTCATGTCGGCGCGGGCATGATAGCAATGAACTGATGACACCGATTTCCAGCTCCTGCACCACACCGCAGCCCGCCTCATGACGGCGAACATTCTCGCCAGGGTGCCGCGCGGCTGGGTCCTGCTGGCGAGCATCGGACTCATCGCGCTGAACATGCGCGGCCCATTCGTGGCTGTTGCCCCCGTAGTGGGCCAGATGCGGCAGGACCTTGGGTTCTCGCCGGTGGAACTGGGGCTGCTGACCGGCATTCCGGTGCTGTGCTTTTCGCTGGCTGCGCCGCTTGCCTCGTTTGCGGGCCGGAAATTCGGCGCCGAATTCGCCATCATGCTCACGCTGCTGGGTGTGCTGGCCGGAGTCATTGTCCGTTCGGCCGGAAACGGCGCCCTGGTGCTGTTTGGAACCGTCATCATCGGCGTGGCCATCACCATCGGGAATATCGCCGTCCCACTGATCATCCGGCGTGACTTTTCGCCGCGGCGCCAGGGGACGGCCATGGGCATCTACACCGCTGCCTTGAACATCGGGTCCTTCCTCACCTCGGTGGTTACCGCGCCGCTGGCCGAGCTTGCCGGGTGGCGGCTGTCGCTCGCGGCCAGCGGGCTCTTCGCCGTTACTGCCACCGTTTTCTGGGTGATGTCGGTGGGCCGGGAGGCCTTCGTTCCGGCGGCCGTCGAAGGTTCCGGTCCCCGCCCGGCCGGCGGGCGGCCGGCATCCCGCTGGATCACGGCCGGGCTCACAGCCGGCTTTGCCGGGCAGGCCTTCTCCTACTACGGCGTCACGGCGTGGCTGCCCACGTTCCTGATGGACGAACTGGGCATGGCGCCCTCCGCCGCCGGGGCCGGGTCCTCCCTCTTCCAGATCCTCGCCATTGTGGGCGGCCTCGGGGTGCCGATGGTGGCCAGGTTTGCCAGTACGACGGCGGTGGCCGTCACCTTGGGCCTGATGTGGCTGACGGTGCCCCTGGGCCTGCTGTTGGCCCCGGAACTGTGGTGGCTCTGGTCCGCGTTTGGCGGTGTTGCCCAGGGCGGCGGCATCACGCTGATCTTCATCGCCATCATCAAGCTGGCCCGCGACCAGGCGTCCGCCGGGCGCATGTCCGCGATCGTCCAGGGCGTGGGCTACTCGGTGGGTGCTGCCGCCCCGACCCTCCTCGGGTACGTCCACGGGCTTTCGGGTTCCTGGACCAACCCGATGCTGCTGATCCTGGGTTCGGTGACTGCTTTCATCCTGGGCACGACGCTTTCTGTGCGGAAGGTGCCGAAGACGCGCTGATGCGTCCCGCCGTCGTCGTACTGCCCCCACAACAAAGCGCGAACTGGCGCCACAAGAAGCGCGAACGGACACTTGAGCCCCTCAAACGAGGGCCTCAAGTGTCCGTTCGCGCTTAGTGATGGTTCCGTTGCCGGGCCGCCGCCCCGGATTTCGGGGTGCCTGTTGCGGAGGGCGTGGCCGCCCGGCAAACGGAAACTCTTGCGATTCCTAGGCGGCGACGAGCTCTGCGTCCTCGACCGGTCCGTCGGAACCGTCGCGGGCTTCGTGCAGGAAGCGGGCGTAGGCGGGGAGGGTCAGGAAGGTGGGGAACGCGTCGGCCAGGGTGACTTCTTCGAAGATGTCCCGGGCGTCGGCGAAGCGGTCGCCTTCGAAGCGTTCGAGTTTCGTGAATTCCTGGTCAAGCATGTCCTCCACCCACTCGTGCGTGATGATTTCGCCGTGGTCGGTGATGGCGTGGGAGTAGATCCACTGCCAGATCTGCGAGCGGGAGATCTCCGCGGTGGCGGCGTCCTCCATCAGGTTGTGGATGGCCACCGCACCGTTGCCGCGCAGCCAGGATTCGATGTAGCGGATGCCCACCTCGATGTTGTTCCGGATGCCCTTTTCGGTGATGGTGCCGGTGGTGGCAGCGATGTTCAGCAGCGCACGGTCGTCCGGCGTGACGTCCTCGCGGAGGCGGTCCAGCTGGTTCGGCCGGTCGCCGAGCACGCCGTCGAACACCTCGCGGCACACCGGAACCAGGTCCGGGTGGGCCACCCAGGAACCGTCAAAGCCGTCGCCGGCCTCGCGGGTCTTGTCGGCGCGGACCTTTTCGAAGGCGATGGCATTGGCTGCCTCGTCCTTGCGGTTGGGGACGGCCGCGGCCATTCCACCGATGGCCATGGCGCCGCGCTTGTGGCAGGCCCGGACCAGCTGCTCGGTGTAGGCGCGCATGAACGGGGCCGTCATGGTCACCTGCACGCGGTCCGGGAGGACGAAGCGGGGGCCGCGGGTGCGGAAGTTCTTGATCATCGAGAAGATGTAGTCCCAGCGGCCGGCGTTCAGGCCCGCGGCGTGGTCGCGGAGTTCGTACAGGATCTCTTCCATCTCGAACGATGCCGTGATGGTCTCGATCAGCACCGTGGCGCGGATGGTGCCCTGCGGGATGCCCATGAGGTCCTGGGCGAGGATGAAGATGTCGTTCCACAGGCGTGCTTCGAGGTGGTTTTCGATCTTGGGCAGGTAGAAGTACGGGCCTTTGCCCTGGGCGAGCAGGCGGCGGGCGTTGTGGTAGAAGTACAGGCCGAAGTCCACGATGCCGCCGGCGATCGGCTCGCCGTCGATGAGCATGTGCTTTTCCGGCAGGTGCCAGCCACGGGGTCGGACCACGATCGTAGGCAGCTCACCGGCGGGGCGCAGCTTGTATTCCTTGCTGCGTCCGTCGGCGGTTGAGGTGAAGTCGATCCGGCGTTCCAGCGCGTCCGTGAGGTTCAACTGGCCCTGGATGACGTTGCGCCACGACGGTGTGGAGGAGTCTTCCATGTCTGCCAGCCACACCTTGGCGCCGGAGTTCAGCGCGTTGATGGTCATCTTCTTGTCCACCGGTCCAGTGATCTCCACGCGGCGGTCCTCCAGACCCGGAGCCGGGGGAGCGACGCGCCAGTTCGGATCGTTGCGGACGGACTCGGTCTCGCGGAGGAACCGCGGGTCCTGGCCCTTGGCGATCTCGGCGCGCCGGTTCCGGCGGCCCTGGAGCAGCTCCTGCCGCCGTGCCGTGGTGGCCCGGTGCAGCTTGGCAACAAACGCCAAAGCGTCCGGAGTAAGCACCTCGCCCTGCCGGCAAATCGGCTGCGCGGTCAAAGTTATGCCATTGATAGTGAAGTTGTCAGTGAAGCTGTTCATTGGAGTTCTCCTGGTGCATGGCCCAACTGAGTCGCAGTAGGTGTCGTTTTGAGCGTTCAAAACGACACCTACTGCTATGTAGTTGGGGAAGTGTTAGTGGAACTGGCCTTCTTCGGTGGATCCCACCAGGGCCAGCGTGGATGCGTTCGGGTTGAGCGCAGTGGCGATGTCGTCGAAGTAGCCGGTGCCGACTTCGCGCTGGTGCTTGGTCGCGGTGTAGCCGCGGGACTCGGAGGCGAATTCCTTTTCCTGGAGTTCGACGTAGGCGCTCATGCCTTCACGGGCGTAACCGTGGGCGAGGTCGAACATCGAGTAGTTCAGGGCGTGGAAGCCGGCCAGGGTGATGAACTGGAACGTGAAGCCCATGGCGCCGAGTTCACGCTGGAACTTGGCGATGGTGGCGTCGTCCAGGTGCTTGCGCCAGTTGAATGACGGCGAGCAGTTGTAGGAAAGCATCTGGTCCGGGAACTCGGCCTTGACGGCCTCGGCGAACTTGCGGGCCAGCTCCAGGTCCGGGGTGCCCGTTTCCATCCAGATGAGGTCGGAGTACGGGGCGTAGGCCTTGGCACGGGCAATGCAGGGTTCGATGCCGTTACGGACCTTGTAGAAGCCTTCGGGGGTGCGGACCGGCTGTCCGCCTTCGCGGAGGATGAATTCCTGGTCGCGCTCGTCGACGTCGGAGGTGATCAGGGTTGCTGCCTCGGCGTCGGTGCGGGCGATAACCACCGAAGGCGTGCCGGCGACGTCGGCGGCCAGGCGGGCCGCGTTCAGGGTGCGGACGTGCTGCTGGGTGGGGATCAGCACCTTGCCACCGAGGTGGCCGCACTTCTTCTCCGAAGCGAGCTGGTCCTCCCAGTGAACGCCCGAGGCGCCGGCCTGGATCATGGACTTCATCAGCTCGTAGGCGTTGAGCGGTCCGCCGAAGCCTGCCTCGGCGTCGGCGATGATCGGCACCATCCAGTCCTCAACGGTCTGGATGCCCTCGGAGAACTCGATCTGGTCGGCGCGGAGCAGGGCGTTGTTGATGCGGCGGACCACAGTGGGAACCGAGTTCGCCGGGTAGAGCGACTGGTCCGGGTACGTGTGGCCGGAGTTGTTGGCGTCGGCGGCAACCTGCCAGCCGGACAGGTAGATGGCGCGGAGGCCGGCCTTGACCTGCTGCACGGCCTGGTTGCCGGTGAGGGCGCCGAGGGCGTTGGTGTACTTGCCTTCCTTGTGCTCTTCGGTCAGCTGCTTCCAGAGCTTTTCGGAGCCGCGGCGGGCGAGGGTGTGTTCTTCGGAGACGCGTCCGCGGAGGCGGACGACGTCAGAAGCCTTGTAATCACGGGTCACACCTTCCCAGCGGGGGTTGGCGGCCCACTCGAGCTCCAGTGCGGCGGCCTGTTCTTTGGGCGTCTGCTGGGTGGGCTCAAATGCTGCAGTCATCTTTGTCTCCTTGTTTGTGCTCCGGATGTCCAGGACCGGCCCCGTCCTGCGCCTTTGCAGTGGGGGCCGGTCCCGGACCGGTGCGGTGTTTCTTTCCGTGAGTACTACTTTTCTTCACTTTCAAGAGGGTTACTAGATGAAAACCATGGAAAGAAATGCGTTTCTTCGCGTATGCTCAATAAATGTCGCCTACAAGCTGGAACCGCAAAGCCGCCATCCCGCCGTCGTCCCCTGCCGCCCCGGAACTGGATGTCATCAGCCTGGGGCGCCGCGTCCGCCACCTGCGCAAAGCGGCGGGCATGACACTCGATGACCTGAGCGTCGCCGTCGGGACCGCACCAAGCCAGCTGAGCCTGATCGAGAACGGGAAGCGGGAGCCCAAACTGGGGCTGCTGCAGCAGCTGGCGGCCGCCCTGAGTGTCAGCATCGACCAGCTTCTCGGGGCCGAGCCACCAAACCGCCGTGCGGCGCTGGAGATCGAGCTGGAACGGTACCAACGCAGTCCCATCTACGAGTCCCTGAACCTGCCGAAAATCCGCATCAGTTCGCGGCTCCCGATGGATGTGCTGGAGTCCATGGTGGGCCTGCAGCACGAGCTGGAGCGCAAACTCAATGAGCAGGTGGCCACGCCCGAAGAAGCCCGTCGCGCCAACGCTGAACTGCGGGCCATGATGCGCGAGCGCAACAACTACTTCCCGGAGTACGAGGCCGAGGCGCAGAAGGTCCTGGCCTCGGTGGGACACACCAGCGGTCCGCTGTCCCATCACGTCATCGCGGACATCGCGGCGCATCTCGGGTTCAGCCTTCACCATGTGGGTGACCTGCCGCATTCCACCCGTTCGGTGACCGATCTAAAGAATCACCGAATTTACCTGACGCAGAACCAGCGCTCGGATCATGACCCGCGGTCAGTGCTCCTGCAGGCCCTGGGCCACTACGTCCTGGGCCACCAGACCCCCAACAATTACGGTGACTTCCTGATGCAGCGTGTTGCCACCAATTACTTCGCGGCCGCGCTGATGCTGCCCGAGCAGGCCACCGTGGAGTTCCTGCAGAAGGCCAAGCACGCGAAGGAGATCGCCGTGGAGGACATCAGGGACGCCTTCGCCGTGTCTTATGAGACCGCCGCCCACCGATTCACGAACCTGGCCACCCAGCATCTGGACATCCGTACGCACTTCCAGAAAACCCACAAGAGCGGCATTATCTACAAGGCCTACGAGAACGACGGCGTGACGTTCCCTCAGGATCACACCGGCGCCATTGAGGGGCAGCCGTCGTGCAAGAACTGGACGTCGCGGGTGGTGTTTGACGTGCCGGACAAGTTCAGCGCCTACAACCAGTACACGGACACCCCGGCCGGGACCTACTGGTGCACGGCCCGGACCGAGCGGTCCGCAAATGGCGAGTTTTCGCTGTCCGTGGGAGTCCCGTATGCGCAGGTGAAGTGGTTCCGCGGACGCGACACCACCGAGCGGTCCAAGTCCACCTGTCCGGACGAGAACTGCTGCCGCCGCCCACCGGCATCGCTGACCTCGGAGTGGGCCGGCAATGCCTGGCCGTCCGCGCGGGCGCACTCACACCTGCTGGCCGCCATGCCACCGGGCGCTTTCCCGGGCGTCGACGAGACCGAGGTGTACAGCTTTCTGCAGGCGCATTCGGGGAGCTGAGCAAACCCTCAGGAAGCGTACGGGCGTTACCCGTGCAGTTCCCGGTAGGCGGCAGCGGCTGCGGCGTGTAACGGCACACCTGCCGTGTTGATCAGCGATTCCGGGCTCAGGAACTGGACTCCCAGGCTGGAACGGGGGATCAGTTCCTCGGCATGGTCCACCAGCAGTTCGACGGTCCTCTTCACTGTCCGCTCATCCAGGTCATTGCGGCACAGGAGCAGATTCGCTACGCCCACCGCCCAGACAGCCGGAATTCCCTCGTAGGCGCCTTCCGGGATCAGTACCCGGTCGTAGAACGCGCCGTACTTGGCCCGCAGCGCCGGAAGCAGCGGGGAGAGGTCCAGGAATCCGAGCCGGACGTCATTGTTGGTGGCGGCAATGGCGGCTGTCGGCACACCGCCGGACCAGAACAACGCATCCACTGACCCGTTCTGCAGCGCCGCAAGCCCAGCATTGAGTCCGAGGTTCAGTACCATGACCGAGTTTCCGACGCCGGCGGCGGGGGTCGCGCCCACAGCCACGGAAGCCAGCCCGGCGGCCTCAAGCAGGCGCGGGGTGGTAAGTGACGTCCCTGAACCGGGCTCGCCGACAGCCACCGTCCTGCCAGCCAGTTCCGTGAGGTCGCGGATGCCACCGGCCTTCCGGACGACGCAGTGGACGTAGTTTTCGTACACCCTCCCGAGGGCCGCGATTCCCACGTTCGGGGTGCTGCCCGCCGGCACCTTCTGGGCAGCGGCATCTGCCAGTGCGACAGCCAACGTGGCCCGCCCGGTCAGAAGCTGCTCCAGGTTATCCAGGCTGCCGCCGGTCGTCAGCGCTGAAGCGCTGCCAGCCACACCATGGCGCTTGATGGACTCCGCCAGCAGCGTTGCGAATTCAAGATAGAAGCCCCCCGGCTCGCCCCCGGCAACGGTCACAGTGGCTGGCTTATCCTCAGCGGTGCAGGCGTTGAGGGCCGGGATAAACAGTCCGGCCAGCCCGGCGGCCAGCCCGGCCTTGAGGGCGGCCCTCCGCGGCGGAAGGGCTCCCGTCAGCTCAGTTGGTCCAGTCATTCAAGGGCTTCCTTCCGCTGGGTCACGGCACGCGGAAACTCGATGCGCGCGATCAGGCCGTGCGGCGAGGCCTCCGCCAGCAGCAGGCGCCCCCCGTTGGCTCCGGCCAGTTTGTCCACAATGGTCATGCCCAGGCCGTTGCCGCGGATCTCCCGGTGCTGAGGGGAGCGCCAAAACCGGCTAGTGGCAGCAGCCCGTTCCTCAGTGGAAAGCCCGGGACCGTCATCGGAGACTTCCACGGCGACCGCGTCCGGGCGGACGCGGACTGCCACGGATATCCGGGCGCCGTCGGCGTATTTGATGGCGTTGTTGATCAGTTCCCCTACCATCTGGGCCAGTTCTGCGGCATTGCAGGCGATGTGCACCGCCGGGTCCGGCGGATCCGCCAGCAGGATCGATGAGCTGCTGCGCCGTGCTGCAGGTCCTGCCCTTTCGGTTTCTTCCTGCAGGACAGGGTAGGGATCAATGACGGCCGGCTGCCCGCGCAACCGGGTCCCCAGCGGGCCTCCGGCAGAGTCTTCGAAGGCCCTGTGCTCGGCCGTCGCCAGCTTCAATACCCCGTCCAGGATCCCTTCCACACGTTCCAGTTCCGCCAGTACCCCAGCCGCCGCCTGGTGTTCCCGGGCTGTTTGCAGTTCAAGCACCAGCAGGTCGATCCTCAAACGCAGGGCGCCCACAGGATTGCGCAACTGATGGGAGGTGTCGGCAATCAGCTGGCGCTGGGAGTCGATGCTGTCGCTGACCGTCCGGGCCATCCTGGTGAAGGAGCGGCTCAGTTCCCGCAGTTCCGGTGGCCCGTCCTCCGGAAGCTGGCCAGTCCGGCCTGTTGCCTCAAGCTCCGTTACCGCCGAATTCAGGCGGAGTACCGGACGCAGTACCCAGCGTGTCACACGGGCGGCACCGAGCAGGAGCACCGCAGCGAGGGCGGCCGCCGCCACCCCGACGAGGAGCCACCGTTCCCGCAGTTTCTGCCGGGCCGCATCCAGATTGACCTCCAGGACCGCCTCGCCAAGAACCTGGCTTGCGCTGCCAAAGGAGCGTGACATCACCTCGGAACCGGTCCCGAAGGGCTGCAGCGGACTGAGTGTGGTGTCGCTGAGGTTCAGCTTTGCCCGGGCAACAGCGTCGCGGACGTCTGCCCTGTCCTCGCTCAGGCCGCCTGAGCGCAGGGTGCCCTGCGGGAGGCCGATCAGCACACCCTCACCGTACAGCCCCGAGTATCTGTCCATCTCTGTCTGCAACTGGGTGGATTCTCCGTCTGTTGCGGCGTCGAACGCCACCTGCGCGAGCCTGTTGAGGGCAGCCGCCCGGTTGATCTGGAGTTCCTGGGTGAGCTCCCGGCTGGCCGAGGTCAGGATGGCGGTGGAGGCGAAGATGACGATGAGGACGGACAGCACACTCAGGATTCCGAGGACACGCAGCTTCACGCAGGATCCGCCTCGACCCGATAGCCCACACCGCGCACGTTGATGATGAAACCGGGCAGTTGGAGCTTTGCCCGGAGACCCGTCAGATGCACGTCAAGGGACCGTGAGGACGCCAGGAAGGCGTCCCCCCACAGCGCGTCCAGGATTTGTTCCCGGGTGACCACCGAACCTGCATGCTTGGCCAGAAGAGCGAGCAGGTCGAACTCGGTGGCCGTCAAGGGCAGGACCTTGGGGCCGATGGCGGCCACGCGCCGTTCAAGGTCCACCTCGAGTTCGCCCAGGACGATGCTCTGCTGCCTGCTGTCCTTTGCGCGGCCTGAACGCCTCGTCACAGCTTCGATGCGGGCAAGCAGTTCAACCAGTTTCACCGGCTTGACGAGGTAGTCATCGGCGCCCGAGCGCAGGCCTAGGACCACGCTGCGCTCGTCATCACGGGCGGTCAGTATCAGGATCGGGACCGGTGTTACCTGGCGGAGCTTCCGCAGCACATCGAGGCCGTCCATGTCCGGAAGCCCCAGGTCCAGCAGGATGACCTCGAACCGGCGGTGTTCCAGGAGCGCGTCAGCCCCGCGGGCAACCCGGGAGGCCGTGTGTCCGGCGGAGACCACTGCCGCGTCGAGGGCGGACGCCATGGCGTCGTCGTCCTCGACGATGAGCACATCCATTGCCTGGTCCTGTCCGTTGACGGGGCAACTGCAGTCTGCCCGCTTTGGAGATTACCCCTTCTCCCGGCGAAACCTAAGGAAGTGTTAGGAATTCCCTCTCCACGTTGGTTGTGGGGTGTATCACGAATAGCTTGGATGGGTCCTCGGCTTTCGGAGGACCGTCAATGTCGAGGAGGAACCATGAGCAATGTTGCCATGGACAGCACGAAAGTACGCCCGGAACGGTTGCCGGGAGCACAGCCCAGCGAGGTTCAGCGATGAGCACCCAGCAAGCCGAAATCCAGAGTGAGTCAGCCCAGACCCGCAGGGCCGTGAGCAATATTCTCAAAGGCTCGGCCGGCAACCTGGTGGAGTGGTACGACCTCTACGTCTACACAGTCTTTGCCGCCTACTTCCAGTCCCACTTCTTCAACTCCAAGGACGAGCTGCAAGCCGGCCTTGAGGCGATGGCGGTCTTCTCGACGTCGTTCCTGATGCGCCCCATCGGGGCATGGTTCTTCGGCCGATACGCCGACCGCAAGGGCCGCAAGGCAGCGCTGACGCTCAGCGTGACGCTGATGTCCGCGGGATCCTTCGCCATCGCGCTCCTGCCCACCACACAGCAGGTCGGCGTCTGGGCGCTGTTGCTGCTGATCCTGGTGCGCCTGATCCAGGGCTTCTCCGTGGGCGGCGAATACGGCACCAGCGCCACCTACATGTCCGAAGCCGCCACGTCCAAGCGCCGCGGCTTCTTCTCCAGCTTCCAGTACGTCACCCTGATCGGCGGCCAGATGATGGCCCTGCTGGTCCTGGTCATCCTGCAGAACTTCATGCCCAAGGGCGACCTCACCGAGTGGGGCTGGCGTATTCCGTTCGCCATCGGCGGCGTGGCTGCGCTGGTGGTCCTGTGGCTGCGCCGCTCGATGGAGGAAACCGTAACAGCGGAGCAGGTCGAGGCCGCCAAGATCCCAGCCGTTGCGGGCGTGGCACAGCCTGGCACCATGAAGCTGCTGTTCACTGCGTACTGGAAACCGCTGCTGGTCTGCATCGGCGTCACCCTCGGCGGCACCGTGGCGTTCTACACGTACACCAACTTCATCCTGAAGTTCATGAACGATACGTCCGGCATCGCCAAGACCGACACCTCGGTGATCAACTTCTGGGCCCTCTTCATCTTCATGCTGCTCCAGCCGGTCTACGGCCTGATTTCGGACAAGGTGGGCCGCAAGCCGCTGCTGCTGTGGTTCGGCATCACCGGCGTCCTCTTCACCTGGCCGCTGCTGTCCACGCTGTCCAATACCAAGGACCCGTTCACCGCGTTCCTGCTCATGATGGGTGGCCTGCTGATCGTGGGCGGCTACACCTCCATCAACGCCCTCGTGAAGGCCGAGCTGTTCCCCGCTTCCATCCGCGCCCTCGGCGTCGGGCTGGGTTATGCGATCGCCAACTCGCTCTTCGGCGGAACAGTCCCCCTGATCGGCGCCGCGTTCCAGAAGGCCGAGCGGGTGGACCTGTTCTTCACGTACGTCACTGTGGCCATCGCCATCTCGCTGGTGGTCTACGTCTTCGCACTCAGGAACAAGAAGGCCACACACCTGGATCGCGAACAGGGCCACGCCTGGTCACAGGCCCGCAAGGACGACGACAAGGACACAGACCTCCTCAAGGTCTAGCTCTGTAAACGAACGACGGCGGGTGGCAGCCAGCGTCCCACCCCCGGACGCTCTCTCAGGTTCTGCGGCAAAAACCCGGACGCTCTCTCACTTTCTTGTGGAAAGTGAGAGAGCGTCTCGGGTTTTCTTGCATTAAGTGAGAGAGCGTCCCGCTGGGAGGGTCCCGGGCCGGCGGGCCGCCGTCGTTGTCGAAGAACCTGGGAACCTCCCCAAGGTGCGCGGACTATATTGGCCCTGTCAGCTCGTCAACCTGATCGCGGGAGTGTGCACTCATGGCCAAGGAACTCGCCACCCAGCTCATCGAACAACTCCAGGCTGCCGGCGTGCAGCGAATTTACGGGATCGTGGGCGACAGCCTGAATCCGATCGTCGACGCAGTCCGCAAGACGGGCGGCTCCCAGCAGGGCGGCATCGACTGGATCCACGTCCGGCATGAAGAGGCCGCCGCGTTCGCTGCCGCAGCGGAAGCCCAGCTGACCGGAAAGCTTGCCGTCTGTGCCGGCTCGTGCGGCCCCGGCAACCTGCACCTGATCAACGGCCTGTACGACGCCAACCGCTCGGGCGCGCCGGTGCTGGCCATCGCCTCGCACATTCCGAGCAAGCAGATCGGCAGCAGCTACTTTCAGGAAACCCATCCGGACCGGCTCTTCAACGAATGCTCGGTGTATTCGGAGCTGGTCAGCACGGCAGAGCAGGCGCCCCGCGTCATGCACAGCGCGATCCAGCACGCCATCGGGCTCGGGGGAGCCGCCGTCGTCACTCTTCCGGGCGACATTGCCAGTCTGGACGCAACCGGCGAGACGCCGCTGCCCGCGACGTTCAGGCGCGCAACCCTCCTCCCGGACGCGGCTAGCGTCCGCGAGCTCGCCGATGCCGTCAACGCGGCGGACAAGGTCGCCATCTTTGCCGGCGCAGGGACGCAGGGTGCCCATGACGAAGTGGTCGCCCTCGCAGAAGTCATCGGCGCCCCGATCGGCCACTCGCTGCGGGGCAAGGACTTCATGCAGTACGACAATCCGTACGACATCGGCATGACCGGGCTGCTGGGATACGGCGCCGCGGCCGAAGGCATCGAAGACGCGGACCTGCTGATACTGCTCGGCACGGATTTTCCCTACGACCAGTTCCTCCCCGGCACCCGCACCGCCCAGGTGGACCGTGCCGCCCACAAGCTGGGCCGCCGGACCGACGTCGACATCGCCGTCCACGGCGACGTGCTACCGACGCTCACCGCGCTGGCTCCCTTGCTGACTCGGAAGAAGAACCGCCGGTTCCTCAACCAGATGCTCAAGAAGCACGACAGGCTCATGAACAAGGCCGTGGGCGCCTACACCCGCAAGGTGGAAAAGAAGCAGCCGATCCACCCGGAATACGCGGCTTCGCTGCTGGATCAGGTGGCGGCGGAGGATGCCATTTTCACTGCGGACACCGGCATGTGCAACGTCTGGACCGCCCGCTACATCAACCCGCTGGGGACGCGCCGCCTGATCGGCTCGTACCTGCACGGCTCCATGGCGAATGCCCTTCCGCACGCAATCGGCGCGCAACTGGCGTACCCCGGGCGGCAGGTCATTTCGGTCTCGGGCGACGGCGGGCTGTCCATGCTGCTCGGCGAGCTCATCACGGCCGCTGCGCACCGGCTGCCGGTGAACGTGGTGGTCTTCAACAACTCCACCCTGGGCATGGTCAAACTCGAGATGCTCGTGGACGGGCTGCCCGATTTTGGCGTGGACGTGCCCGACGCCGACTACGCCGCCGTAGCCCGCGCGCTCGGCTTCCACTCCGTCCGCGTCACCGATCCGGCCCGGATCGAGGAGGCCTACCGGGAAGCCTTCGCCCATCCCGGACCGTCGCTGGTGGAACTCATCACGGATCCCAAGGCGCTCTCGATTCCGCCGAAGATCACAGGTTCGCAGGTCCTTGGGTTCGCAACCGCCATGTCGAAGGTCGTCCTGAACCGGGGCGCCGGCGAAGCCGTGAGCATGGCCCGGAGCAACTTGCGCAACATCCCGCGGCGGTAGGTTCCGGAACGCACGGACGGAGGACGGCGACGACGGCGCTGCCGCCCGCCGTCGCCCGCTGCCGCCCGCCGTCGCCCGCTGCCTGGCGACGACGGACGACGACGGCGCTGCCGCCCGCCGTCGCCCGAACGGTCACCGCCCGCGGCGCTGGGCCGCAAGCAGTGCCGCCGTCTTTTCGATGAGCCCGTACGGTACCGGTTTGTCCAACGGGAACTTCAGCGTTCCCTTAGCTGACCGGTACGGCGCGATCTCAGCTTGGAAGGCCTCGTCTCCGGCCGGCACGGGATACACCGAAATATGGTGTGCCCACCCCGCGAAATACACCACGTACTTGCCGTCCAGGGTGACGGTGGGGATGCCGTAGCTGATCGTCTCGCCGAACTCCGGCACCGCCGCGTGGCACCGGAGCCGTACCTCCCGGAGGATGCCCTGCACTTCGGCAGGGAAGGACGCGATGTACTCGTCGATGCTGCCGTAATGCTGTGCCATTTAGTGCTCCTCCGACATGTCACGAGGATACGCCCGTGAAGGAAGTGCGGGAGCGTTGGCGAAAACGTTGCGAAAAGTGAGAGAGCATCGGAGGGGTGAGACCAAAACGACCGCAAACCGTGACCCTACGGGCATCGTCCTGCCGCGGGCAGGCTGGTTGACTGAAGGGAGACGGGCGGATTCCCGCCAAGTGCCGGCAAGGCAGGTCCAAGGGGGAAAAAATGAAGACGTTCCGCGTTGCCAGAATTGCGGCCGCGGGCGCCATCGTGGCGCTGACGGGCTGTGCTGCTTCGTCGCCGGAGCTGCTGAAGGCCGACGGCGTGGAGCGGGTTTCGGTGGACCGTGCCGCTTATGCCGCTGAACTGCGCTCCTTCCGGGCTTCCGCCTTGGGCCTCGGCGGGGCCTTGCTGGCCGACGGCGGCGACGGCTCCAACGGGAACGTGGTGTCTTCTCCGGGGAGCCTGCTGATTGCGCTGGCGATGCTTCGCTCCGGCGCATCCGGTGAGACCGCGGCGGAGATGGACAGCGTCCTTCGACTTCCCGCGGAAAACCGTGATGAGGCCATGAACGCGGTCCTCAGCTCCCTCGAGAAATTCGACGGCGACCCCGGCGCCGTGGACGAGGACAACCCGCCGCGGAGACCGGTCATGCACCCCGCCAACGGGCTGTTCGTGGACAAGGGTGTTCCCACCGGTGAGTCGTTCCTGGACACGCTCGCCCGTCAATACGGAACCGGTGTGTATCCCGTGGACTTCAGCGATGAGGGCACAACGAAGCCCGCCATCGATGCCTGGGTTAACCGGAACACGGGCGGCCGGATCAAGGAAGCTCCCGCCAAGTACGACCCCCACAACACGTTCAGCCTGCTCAATTCCCTGTACTTCGCGTCCGCCTGGAGCACGCCATTTGACCCGAATGACACCTCGGACCTGCCCTTCACCACGGCCGCCGGCGAGGAAATCGACGCGCCCGCAATGCATAACGAGCTGAAGATGAAGTACGCGGAAGGGGCTGGCTGGCAGGGCGTGGACCTTCCCTACGCCGACGGTTTCGTCATGCGGCTGGTCCTCCCGGATGCCGGAGCCGACGCCGGGTCCCGCCCCGCCTCGGCGGCCTTCGACGCGGCCAAGCTCACGGAAATCGCGGACACCTTCGACACGGCAACGCTCGAGACAGTGCAGATCCAGCTGCCCCGTTGGGACCACAAGTGCAGTTTTGACCTTCGGAAGGTGTTTGAGTCGCTCGGCCTGCAGAAGACCCTCGACACCACCGAGGACTTCAACAACATCCAGCCCAAGATGGCGATCACCCAGGCCGCCCAGGCTGCCAACATCACGGTCGCGGAAAAGGGCACCATCGCTGCCGCTGTCACGCAGATCAACGGAGATGTGACCAGTGCTCCGCCGCAGCCCGAGCGGACCATCGCGTTCGACCGGCCGTTCCACTATCAGATCGTGCACGTGGAAACTGGGCTTCCGCTTTTCATGGGTACGGTGGCCGACCCCCGTTCCTAACCGGACCCTCTCTCAGATCCTGCCGCGAAAACACGCTCGTTCTCTCATCTGGTGAGAGAGCGTCCGGCCTTTTCGTGCGAGAGGTGAGAGCGCGTCCGGCCTTTTCGTGCGAGAAGTGAGAGAGCGTCCCGATAGGCGGGGAGGGGAGGGCTTAGCGCGGGCCGCCCTGCCAGAGGGCGTCGAACGGGGCGCCTGAGGCCACCCGGTTGCGGATGCCGGCGGTCACGAACGCCTTCGCGGTCCGGGCAGCCTCGAGCGGAGACGCGCCCTTGGCCAGTTCGGCCGTGACGGCGGCCGCCAGCGAGCAGCCGGCGCCGGAGACAGCCACTTCGCCCACCTTCGGGGCGGCGAGGACTTCCAGGGTGTCGCCGTCGTAAAAGACGTCGACGGCGTCGGGCCCGGCCAGGCGCACGCCGCCCTTGGCCAGCACGGCGGCGCCGCTCAGCTCATGAATGCGGATGGCCGCGGCCTTGAGGGACTCGACGTCGGTGATCTCCAGGCCGGACAGCGACTCCGCCTCGAAGTGGTTGGGCGTGACAAACGTGGCCAGCGGCAGGATCTGCGCCTTGAGTGCCTGGTCCGTATCCAGTGCGTGGCCCGGCTCCTGGCCCTTGCAGATGAGCACCGGGTCCAGCACGACGTTGGCGAATCCGCCGGCGGCCAGCGCGGACGCGACTGTCGAAATGGTGGCCGGGCTGCCCAGCATGCCGATCTTCACGGTGTCCAGGACAGACGGTGCGCCCGAAGCGGCACCGTATGCCGCCGTCGTCGCCTCCAACTGGTCCGCGATGACCTGCTGGTCCACCGGCATAAAGCGGTGGTTCCAGTTGTCGTTCGGGTTGAAGGACACGATGCACGTAAGGTTGGCGATGCCGAAGACGCCCAGTTCCTGGAAGGTCTTCAGGTCGGCCTGCGCTCCGGCACCGCCGGTCGCCTCGGACCCGGCAATGGTGAGGGCGACGGAAGGGTACGTCTCAACAGCGGCAGAAGTCATCCACCCATCCTGCCACCGCGCCCAAACAGGCCGCATTGTGCGTACGACCAATATGAACAAACCCGGTGGTCCACCCACCCGGACCACGAGCAGGGCCCGCCCGGGAGTCCACCGATACCGGCCGCAGGGACGATGACAAGGACCTCGTCAAAGGCTAGCGCTTCAGGCTGCATTTCTGCCGGCTCAGCGGCCGCATCAACAGACCCGCCGGCATGGCCAGGCTCCATCCAATGACTACCGCGGGAATGGCTCCAAACATCAGTGCCACGACGGCGAACCAGGCGCCGGATGTCGAACCGCATTTGCGCAGGTAGACGCTGGCACCGAGCGGCAGGCAGAACGCCACATGCGTCACGAGGATGCCGAGCCACACCGCGCCCGCTCCCAGCACCACGCGGGGCGGGCGGCTCATGCCTTCCGCCCCGTGATGTCCTGAAGGGCGCTCCCCAGCTCGGGATGTGTGAAGGCAAAGCCGGCATTGAGGAGCTTCTGTGGCTGGACCCAGCGGCTCTTGAGGACCAGCTCGGTCTCGGTGCGGGTCAGCACGGCACCCAGCTCCAGCAGCCAGGCCGGGGTCGGCAGGCCAATCGGCACGCCATAGGCCCGCCGGATCAGCTGCATCAGTTCCCTGTTGTCCACGACGTCCGGCGAGGCCACGTTCACAGGTCCCGTGATGTCCGTCCGCTGATGCACGAACAGCACGCCGCGGTACAGATCCTCCACATGGACCCAGCTGAACTTCTGCCTGCCGCTGCCCATGTGCCCGCCCAGCCCAAGCCTCGCCAGATTGGCCAGGGGGCGCATGACGCCGCCGCCCGGACCGAGGACAATGGAGATCCGCAGCGGGACCTTGCGGGTGAGCGGCGTTTCGGCGCGGGCCAGGGCGGACTCCCAGGCCCTTGCGACGTCCACTGAAAACCCATCGCCCGGTTCGCCGTCGTGCTCCGACTGCTGCGCGTCTTCTGCGTGGCGGTAGATGGTGCCCGTACTGGCGTTGAGCCAGGTTGCCGGGGGAGCGGAGCAGTGCCCCACCGCCCGGCCAAGCTCCGCCGTCGTGGATACTCTCGACGTCAGGATTTCCGCCCTGTTCCTTTGGCTGTAGCGGCAGTTCACGGAACGTCCGGCCAGGTTCACCAGTAAGTCGGCACCGTCCAGCACCCGGGTAAGCCCGGCGTCGTCGCCCCAGCAGACGGTGTCAGCTCCGGTGCCTGTGCGGGTGCGGCCGATAGTGCGGACCTCCCAGCCGTCCTGCCCGAAGCGCGTCCGGAAGTACCCGCCGATGAAGCCGGACGCTCCGGCCAGGACCACGGTCTTTCTGGTGTACATTCTTCCCCCAATGATTGCTGCTGCTTGACGTTTAGCTGTGGGCCTTTCGGTGCGGGGACCCTGACTATTCGCGGACGCTGCGGCTCAGGCTGAAGACATCGTCCAGGACCTTGCTGACCCCGGGAATCCTTGCCAGGGACAGCCCGCGCGCGATCAGCGGTGCCACGCCGTCGATCAGTTTCCGGGTGCGGCGCCGGTCCTCCGACGTGTCGTAGACCCAAAAGAGCGCCACTCCCATGTAGCCGAGCCACAACAGTTCGGGCAGGTCGGCGCGGAGCTTCTTCGGAACGGCGGGGCTGGCGCCGTCCACGATGTTCCGGAAGATGGCGAGCGAGGCGTCGCGGGCGGCCGCCGACTCGCCGGAGAACGGGTTGGCGGGCGACGTCGGCCGGATGGCGGTGGCGACGAATTCCGCACCGAAGCGGTGGTACGGCTCCATGACGTCCAGGCCCGCATGCAATGTGGCCTTGAGCCTGCCGCTGAGGTCCTTGACGCCCTCGACCGCTTCGGCCGCTTTGATGGCATGCTCAGCCTGGACCTGGACATAGAGCTCCTGGACCAGCTCGTCCTTGGAAGCGAAGTAATAGTAGGCGTTGCCCACGGATACCCCGGCTTCCGTGGCGATGGCCCGCATGGTGGTCTTTTCGAAACCGATTTCACGGAACATCCGCAGCGCCACATCCGCGACGAGTTGCCTGGTCTGTTCGCTTTTGCCTGCCATGGTTTCCGCCTCATCTTTTGAACGTGTTCAAGAAGTGTTGCACAGAAACTGAACGCGTTCAAATAGTTGTGTGACACCGTCCGGGTGCCTTGCCGTAGCCGGTGGTGCGAGAATGGAACACGGTTCCGGCGGCAGCACATCGCGGGAACCATCCCAGTGCTAATACAGCCGGCCGTTGCAGCGATCTCCTCCGCGATTTTCCGGGCAGCCGAGCGAACCACTCCGAATGGATCAGCCATGTCTACCGCCAAGACTTTCCCCGCCTCCGCGGCGCCGAAATTCGCCTCGATCGGTTCCCCGTACTTCGGCATCATGCTGGCCTTTATGGCCGTGGTGCTGATCCTGTCCAACATTGGCGCGTCCAAGGGCGTGGCGATTGGGCCCATCATCACGGACGGCGGCTTTTTCCTGTTCCCGCTCGCCTACATCCTGGGGGATGTCATCAGCGAGGTGTACGGGTTCAGGATGGCCCGCAAAGCCATCTTCACCACCTTCGCCCTGTCCGTCTTCGCCTCTGTCTGCTACTGGGTGATCATCGCCCTTCCCGGCTTCGATGACGATTACGGTACGTCCAAGCAGGCAGCCCTTGAAGCTGCCCTGGGCCCCGTACCGCAGATCGTGCTGGCCTCGCTGCTGGCGTTCCTGGCGGGCCAGACCATCAACTCCTGGATCCTGGTGAAGATGAAGGCCCGCACCGGGGAGAAGTCCCTGTGGGCACGCCTGATGGGGTCCTCCGGCGCGGGCGAATTCGTGGACACCCTGATCTTCTGCAGCATCGCCGCCTCCGTCATCGGCATCACCGACTTCGGCATGTTCGTGAACTACGTGGTGGTTGGCTTTGTCTATAAGACCCTCGTGGAGTTCCTGTTCGTCCCGGTGACGTCCTTGGTGATCGGCTGGATCAAGAAGCGTGAACCGAGCTACGGCATTTAGGTCCGGGCCGCGGGAAGTCCGGTAGGTTCAGAGAATGAAGTCCGGCAGTGCCGTAGTGACGGCAGCGAATCTTGTTGCGGGTTACGGCGACCATGCAGTGTGTGGGCCGCTCGACGTCGAGGTCCTCTCCGGAGAGGTGCTCGGCATGGTCGGCGAGAACGGCGCCGGCAAGTCCACTATGCTCCGCACGATGATCGGCGCGCAGGCGCCCCTTAGCGGCGATGCCCACGTCCTTGGCTTGATGCCGGACGACCGCTCGGCGCTGTTCCGCAGCAAGGTCTCGGTGCTGCTGGACGAGGATGCTTACTTCGATTCACTCACCGTGCGCGAGCACCTTTCGCTGGTGGCCCGCGGGCACGGTATCGCCAACCCCGACGCGGCGGTGGAGGGTGAGGTCGGTTTTTTTGAACTTCATGCGGTGGCGGATGCCTTTCCCGATCAGCTTTCCTCAGGACAACGCCGCAAACTGCTCCTGGCTTCGGCGTTCATCCGGCCCTTCGAGTTGCTTGTCCTGGACGAACCCGAGCAGCGGCTCGATACACGCATGCGGGGATTGCTGGCGCAAAGGATTGCCCGGACTGCCAAGCAAGCTGCAGCCGTCGTCATGGTCACGCATGATGCTGAAGTCGCCCAAGCGGCGTGCACACGGGCGGTGATCGTCGACGACGGTGGCGCTCGCGTGGTTGGTACGGACGAGGCCGTGGCCAGGATCCGCCGATGAGCATGTCCACGGCTGCCGCGGCGCCACCGGTGTCCGTGGACTTCGACCCGGAGCGTGCAACACGGAAGGTCATTCGCCCGCGCGGGGAGTCCTTGCTTTCCAGGCTTAACGAACTGTACGTCCAGCTCCTGACGCTCGGCGTCGGCCTGATTTACGCGATTGGCGCCCTCAACGGGCTCACCGATGCAGCGAAGCACGGCTTTGGCGGCCATCTGCTTTCGGACAACTTCAGCCTGGTCCCTGTTGAGTACGGACTTGTTACAGGTTTCGGGCTTTTGGGAGTTGCTGCGTACTGGCTGGCCGGACGGCTCGGGCCACTGGCAATCGCGGCGAATCAGCGGCACTGGTGGTACTCGCTCGCCATCAACCGCGAACCGCTTCTGGCCCGTGGCTTGCGCCGCGCAGTCTGGGCCGCCGCAGTCGTTGGTGCCCTCGCTACGGTCCCGGTAGCGATCGTCAGCGGCTCGAGCGCGCCGGTGTTCGCCGGGCGGATCCTGGCGGGGGCGCTGACCGGCGCGGCGATCCTCGTTGTGGCTGCCTTCGCACAGACGCGCCTGGCGGCGGCCGGAGACCGGAACCCTGCCATGCGTCAGAGCCGGGCGACCTGGTGGATGTTGGCTGGCGTTCCGGCAGTTCTCGGCATCATGCTGTTCGGAACCCTGCAGGGCAGCTGGTTCTTCGCGATCGCCCCTGCCGTCGTCCTGGCTGCCACCGCACTTGGCTTGCGCAACAGGCTGTCCAGCGTCCGTACTGTATCGCTCTTGAAGGCGGGATCCGCGCGGGGACATGTTCAGGCGGCGCTCACGTTAATGGACACCGGGGAGCTCAGCGCCTCGCTCTCCAGCGGGGGGAAACGCAGCCGGGTCAGGCTCCCCGGCACGCCCCGGACGGCGGCAGGCGCACTCCTGCATGCGGAGGCTACGGTGCTCGCGCGGCAACCGGCCCGGCTGTGGCGCTGGGGACTGGGGCTCACCGTCGTTCCCTTGACCGGCCTGATCCAGACCTTTGATTCACCCGTCATCCTGCTTCCCGTGCTGCTTGCCGCAGCGATATTCTCATCCACAGCGGCAGCCGGGCCCCTCTGGCAACTGCGCATGGCGCCGAGTCTGGACGCATTGCTCCCCATCTCCAAGCAGGCCTCGCGCTGGATCCACGTCGCGCTGCCGGTGCTGCTGATGTCGGTGTGGACGACGGCGGCTGCCGGGTTCTTCGTATTGGCCGGCGGTTTTCGGCCAGAGTTGCTCATTGTGGGAGCGGCGGCCGGCGGCGGTTTGGGGGCGGGCATGCTGCGGCGAGCCTTCCGCCAGCCTGAAGACCTGACCAAACTGGTGTACCTCATGCAGCTCGGACGCAGCGGTCCGGCCATGCTGGGAACGCGAATCCGGGGCTACGTGCTGAGCCTCTTCGCACTGGCGCCCTTGGCCTTGGGCATGCTGTTCAACGCGCCCGAGCTCCTGGTGACGCCCGCCGTCGTGCTTAATGTGGTGCTCCTGGTGATCGGCGTGACGACGGCGGACCGGCCCTAACGCGCCTACCGGGCCGCGGCTGTGATTCAAACTGGGGCCACTCCGGGGTCAGTGGGTCAGCCCTTGAGCGTCCCGTCGAGGAGCGCGCGGAGCTCCCTGAAGTGGCGCTCCGTGGCCTCCGGGTGGAACGCGGCGGTGTCTGCCATTGAGTAGCCGTGGGGCGCCCCCACATAGATCTCGTTGGAAGCCTCGAGGCTGGCTGCGTTGAGGGCCTCGCCGAGGCGCGCGACGGCGTGGGGATCCATGCTCTGATCGTGGTCGGCGTGGCCGAACACGAACCGGGCCTTGGCTTTGCCGAGCCCAAGATGGGGGCTGTCCGGGGCATCGCTCGCGAGGCCGCCGCCGTGGAAGCCGCCACATGCTGCCACCGCTTCCGGGTGGGCAGTGGCCGTGCGCACCGCGAGCCGGGCGCCCATGCAGTAGCCGACGGTGCCGATCGGTCCGGTCGCCACGCCGTCGAGCGTACGCAGCGCCTTGACCCACGCGTCAATGTCCGGCATCGCCTTATCCGTAGTGAGGCGCCCGACCCGCGGGAACGCGGCCTTGCCGGCGGCCGCGCGGCCCTCCGGAGTGGTCATCTCCGTCTGCGGCGCGAGCTCCGCGGCCGTTCCATCACGGTAGAAGACGTTTGGGGCCAGGACCACATAGCCCCAGTCGGCGATGCGCTGCGCCATCTCCTGGATGCGGGGGCGCAGGCCGAAGGCGTCCATGTAGAGGATGACGCCCGGGAACGGGCCCTCACCGGCGGATGGGCGGGCCACCCAGGCCTCGGCAATGCCTTCTGCGGCGGGGAATTCGATGAGCATTTGGTCAGGATATCGGAGGACGGCGCGGTGCGCCCCGGGCGGGGCGCGCCCCGAGGTGACCGGCCCTCAGGAGTAGTAGCGCCCCAGGGTCTCGGCCTTGAAGCCGAAGAAGCTGCCGGCTTCGATGGCCAGCCGGGCGTCGTCCACCATCTTCACCACGAAGCGCTCGTTGTGGATGGAGATCAGCGTGGCCGAGACCATCTCCTTGGCCTTGAACAGGTGGTGGATGTACGCCCGCGAATAGTTGGCACAGGCGTAGCAGTCGCAGCCGTCCTGCAGCGGCCCGAAGTCGCGCTTGTACTTGGCGCCGGACAGGTTGAACCGCCCGTCCGGGGTGTAGAACGCCGAGTTGCGGGCCACCCGGGTGGGGGAGACACAGTCGAAGGTGTCCGCCCCGTTCTCGATGGCGGTGAAGATGTCGTCCGGTTCGGAAATGCCCAGCAGGTGCCGCGGCTTGTTCTCGGGCAGTTCCTCGTTGCACCAGCGCACGATGGTGCCCAGGTTCTCCTTCTCCAGCGCCCCGCCGATGCCGAAGCCGTCGAAGTTCATGGCGCCCAGGTCGCGGCAGGCCTTGCGGCGCAGGTCCTCGTACTGCGCGCCCTGGATCACGCCGAACAGCGCCTGGTAGGGCTTGCCCACCCGCTCGGAAGTCAGCCGGAAATGCTCGGTGAGGCAGCGTTCGGCCCAGCGCCGGGTGCGTTCCAGAGACTCCTCCTGGTAGCCGCGGGAGTTCTGCAGTGTGGTCAGCTCGTCGAAGGCGAACATGATGTCGGCGCCGATCCGGTGCTGGACGTTCATGGAGATCTCGGGGCTGAAGCGGTGCCGGTCGCCGTTGAGGTGGCTCTTGAACCACACGCCTTCCTCGTCCACGTGGGCCAGCCGCTCCTTGCCCGGCGCCACGGCATCGTCCGGGCCGGACGAATCAACCGACTTCATGTCGATGACCTTCTTGAAGCCGGAGCCCAGGCTCATCACCTGGAAGCCGCCCGAGTCCGTGAAGGTGGGCCCGGACCAGTTCATGAAGGCGCCCAGCCCCCGGCTTCGTCCAGGATGTCCGCACCCGGTTGCAGGTACAGGTGGTAGGCGTTGGCCAGCACCGCCTGTGCACCTAGATCGGCGATGGATTCCGGGAGCACGGATTTCACCGTGGCCTTGGTGCCGACGGCGATGAAAGCGGGGGTCTGGATCTCGCCGTGCGGGGTGGTGATGGTGCCGGTGCGGCCCAGGAACTCCCCGCCGTTGGCGGCCTCCTGCTCCGGCGTCGGCGAGCCCGTCTCACTCAGGCGCTTGCCCACGGCGAAGGAGAACTCGGACTGTTGGGCTGCGGCGCCCGGTTCGAGCGAGAGTGACGGTTCGGTATTGGCTGGCACGGTTCAAGTGTGCCAGCTTGCGGTGCGGAAACTTAGCCGGCGTGCACGGGGTCCGATGTGGGGTAGTTCTCAGCCCGCCAGCTGTCCCAGCTGCCGCGGAGTTCCTCCAGTCTGTGGGCTCCCAGATCGTAAGTGGACACGATCACCATGGACCCGCCGTCCGGCCTGACCTCGGCGATGGGCGGCTGGTCGGCCACGATCAGCAGGCCATCGCCGTGTTCGGCGTAGCTGTGCACGGTGAGTCCCACCTGATGGTTGGTCCGATACCAGACCCTGCCCGAGATTTCCTCGCCGGTCGCGAGGGTCAGCGAATACGGCTCGCCCGGTGCGGGGATGTCCCGGAGACCGAGCTTGTCGATGGCCGAGCCGTCCCCGCCGGGCACCGAAAAGAAGGCAGTGCGCCGTTTGCCGTGCGGGTGGTGTTCCAGGGCGAAACGGAGCTGCTGGAGGAACGTCAGCCAACTTTGGGTGATGTCCTCATCCCAGGCGGCCCATTCGGAATTGTGGTCCAGGGCGGCCCGCGTCACGCTCACCCGGGTGCCGGTGGGCACTGGCTTCAGGGAGAACTCGTCCCCGCCGTCCACGGTGAGGCTGGTGTGGTCCGGGCCTTCGACAACAGTGTCCTTGAAGTAGATTTCGTTGATTTCTGCGGCAAGGTCGTCGGCCTCCCAGCCGTGCCACTGGCCGACCTTGGCGGGTTCACGCAGCATGGTCCAAACTTGCTGCGCATCGGAATTGATCACAACGCTCAGATTGTTCGTCATGGGGTGAATCTACAACTCCCCGCGCCGCCAGGGTAGGGCCAAACGCCTTAAGCCCGGACGGACTCCAGCTCGTTGCCGATCCGGCGGTCCAGCTCCTTGAGGCCGATGGTTTCCGAGCCGCCGTGCGCCCGGAGGAACATCAGGGCTTCAAGCCGCAGCAGCCGCCATTCGCGCTCGGCGTCCGGGTTCGAGTTGTCGATGGCCCGGAAGATTTCCTTGTCGTACAGGTTGGGTTCGTTCAGGGAACGCTGGCGGACCTTGGCGTTGATCCTGGCCTTGAACGGGTCAGTTTCCATCGCATCGGGGGCGCGGAGGAGCTTTTCGTACACCTCGGCGCGGTCCTGCTGCCCGGTCTGGCGGCAGATGTAGCTGGACAGTGCCAGGGCCGCCTCGACGGACGTCCACCGGCCCGGGTTGCCGTCGAAGGGCAGGACGTTGAGCAGGTCCGCGACAGCAAGGGCGCCGTCGGCATCCTTGAGGACGACGAACAGTTCGTTTGCCAGGTCGCTGAGGTCCTTGAGGCAGCTGCCGGACTTGGTGTTGATGCCCTTGGCCAGCCGGTCGCTCAGCAGCATCACGCCCAGCGCGTCGGGGTGCGCCGCTGCCGCGGCCCCCACCACCGACTCCGGTGTCCCCGCGGGCGCCGGGATCAGGGCCAGTTCCTCCTCGCTCGGACCGGTGACCGCGGCGGCCGGCGTTGTGGCTGGCAGGGGAGGCACGACGACGGCGGGAGCCGCCGGGGCGGTGGCATCCTCGTCGGCGCCGGGGTGCCCAACGAGCTGAATCGGACTGGCAGCGTGGGGCTCTTCGAGGACGGTGTCCGCCCCGGAACTGGAGTCACCGGAGCCTGCTGCGGGGGAGTCCGTGCCCGGCGTCGCCACGAGGACCGTTGACCCGGCGGCGATCCGGAGGATTCCGCCGCCGGTGAGGGTTGCGAGGACCACAGCTGCGGTGCCGAAATCGTCGTTCTCCACGAGCACGCCCTGGATTTCGGCGGACCGTTCGCCGTCGGGCAGGAGCAGGAGGTGGCCGGTCTGCAAAGAGCCAGCCTTGAGCTCGCTGTAGTGCTGGGCGGCTGGGGGTGGGTCATCGGGAGTCCTTAAGTTCTCTTGCGGTCCGCCCTACAGTCTACAAAGGAGCCTGCCTGAAGTCGGGGACGCCCGGGTTCCTTCGAGCGTCCCCGCGACGTGTGCCCTGCTAGCTGCCGACCCCCGCGAACGCCAGCGCCTGCCGGACCAGCGAGCCACGGCCACCGCTGAATTCCAGCTGAACGTCCGGGCTGAGGACCTCCTCGGGGGTCATCCAAGTCAGCTCAAGGGCGTCCTGGCGCGGTTCGCATTCGCCGGTGACCGGGATGATGTAGGCCAGGGAAACCGCATGCTGCCGGTCGTCGGTGAAGCCCGTGTGGGACGGGGCCGGGAAGTATTCGGCCACCGTGAACGGCACCGGGCTGATGGGCAGCTGGGGAAACGCCAGCGGGCCGAGGTCCTTCTCCATGTGACGGAGCAGGGCGGCCCGGATGGTCTCGCGGTAGAGCACCCGGCCGGACACCAGGGAACGGACCATGGTGCCGTCCGCGTCGGCCTGAAGCAGCGTGCCAACTTCGTTCACGAACCCCAGCGGATCAAGGCGGACGGGCACCGCTTCCACGTAAACCATGGGAAGCCGGCCCCGGGCTTCGAAGAGGTCCTCGTCGGAAAGCCAGCCGGGATTCGGGTCAGGAGTGCGCACGTTCATGGTTAAGTTCTACCCCATCCCTGCCCGAACCCCGTGCCGGACGTCCACACGGCCGGGATGGTTTCGGGCGGTTCACCTGCCGCGGTCCCCGCCAGCAGTGCCCGTCAGTGCCGGGCTGAGACCCAGAGGGCCGGGGCGTCCGTGCCTGCGCCGTCGGGGTTGGCCACGTGCAAAGTCCGCCCGAAAGCCTCTTCCGTCATGCTGACCTGGTGGCCGGCGGCGGCCAGCCGGTCCCGCAGGGCCAAGAGGTCGCCGGTGTACTCAAAGCCCAGGCCGGCCCGGGCGGCGCCGCTACCCGGACGCACCATCAGCACGCCGCCGTTCTTCGCGGTGAAATCCGCGGTTTCGTCGTCATCCGGGACCGGCCGGAGCCGGGCGCCCATGTTCCGCAGAGTTTGGGCGGCG
Organism: Arthrobacter sp. 24S4-2; assembly: GCF_005280255.1. Classification (NCBI taxonomy): domain Bacteria; kingdom Bacillati; phylum Actinomycetota; class Actinomycetes; order Micrococcales; family Micrococcaceae; genus Arthrobacter; species Arthrobacter sp. 24S4-2. The sequence goes on from NZ_CP040018.1 coordinate 717,355, forward strand.
GCCGCGGCATCCGGGGAGAACCAGACTTCGGCGACGGCCAGCGCCGGATCGGCGTCCGCGCACTGCGCGCCGTGGGCGGCCTTGTCCGCGAAGAAGCTGAAGCCGTCCTCGCCCGTGATCCGGCAGGTGTCGCCGTGATCCGCTTGGGTCAGCGCGGCCGGCGACGTTCCGCCCTCCGCCCCGGCTTCGTTGGTGCGCCGGGCGAACTCGGCGAGGTCGCCCACTTCGACGCCGAACGCCGTCGTCCCGTCCTCTGCGGAGCCGGCCTCGGCGGCGTGCAGCGCGAGCCGGCCGGCACCGGCGTCGTACTCTTTCCAGGGTCCGTCATCGACGGTGCTGATCATTCCCAGGTCCGTGAGGAGCCGCTCCCACTTGTCCAGGCGCGAAGTGAAATGGATGGGGCGCACACGCAGCATGGGATCTCCCGGGGTGAAGTCTGACGAAGAATTGTTGGTGACATGGCCATGATGCCACGCCTTGAATACGGAGTCCCGTGAAGCAGAATGGTGCCATGGCGATTGAACTCGAAGAACTGCTGGTGAAGGATGCCGACGAATGGCGCGCCTGGCTGGAACAGCACCATGCCACCAGCCCCGGGGTGTGGCTGGTGCTGCACAAGAAAGGCGGGAACGCCACAGAGCTGGACTATGAGGCCGCCCTGCAGGACGCGTTGTGCTTCGGCTGGATCGACGGCCAGAGCAAGCGGCGCGACGATGAGAGCTCCTTCCAGCGGATGACGCGCCGGGGGCCCAAGAGCGTCTGGTCGGCTCGCAACGTGGACCGGATCGAAAAGCTCGAGGCTGCCGGCAGGATGACTGCGGCGGGCCGTGCCGCCGCCGAAGCCGCCAAGGCGGACGGCCGCTGGGAGGCTGCATATTCCGGACAGGCATCCGCGGAACTGCCGGAGGACCTGGCAGCAGCCATCGCGGCCGAACCGCGGGCGCAGGCCATGTTCGACGTGCTGACGTCAGTGAACCGCTACGCCCTGATCTACCGCACCAATTCCGTCAAGCAGGCCGCCACCCGGGAGCGCAAAATCAAGGGGTTCGTGGAAATGCTGGCCCGCGGCGAAACGCCGTACCCGCAGAAGAAGCGGCCAACCGGGGACCAATAGCGGGCAAGGCCCCAGGCTCACTCGCCGGAGGGGTCCAGCGGGAAGGCCACGGCCTCGCCCACCACGCGCAGGCAGAGCTCCATGCCCGGCCGCGCAATGGAGGCGTTCCAGTGCCGGATGGTGATCACTTCGCCGCCGCCCGGAAAACGGTGGTCCGGGGTGGCGCCTGCTGCCAGTTCCGGCGGAACGGCCAGTTTAAGGCGCACCGTGGTCTCGGGGCCGAAGTAGTCCGTATCCACCACCACACCTCGGATGGGGCCGTCCTCGGCGATGCGGATCTGCTCGGGACGCAGCATGAGCTGTACGCGGCCCTGGGCCGGCGGCCTGCGCACCGGAATGCCGCCCAGCGAACAGGTGGCCAGCGAGCCCTCCATCCAGGCGTCCAGGATGACGGCGTCGCCCAGGAATTCCGCGGTGGCGCGGTCGGCCGGGCGAGTGTAGACCACGAACGGGTTGCCGATCTGGGCCAGCCTGCCGCCGCGCATCACGGCCACCTGGTCCGCGAAGGAGAGGGCCTCGGCCTGGTCGTGCGTGACCAGGATGGTGGTCACGCCGGCTTCGTTGAGGACCTTGGCCACCGCGCGGCGGGTGGCCACGCGCAGGCCTGCATCCAGCGCTGAGAACGGCTCGTCCAGCAGCATGAGCTCCGGCTCGCGGGCCAGGGCGCGGGCCAGCGCCACGCGCTGCTGCTGCCCGCCGGAGAGCTGGTGCGGCCGGCGCTTGGCCATCGACGGATCGAGGGACACCATTTCCAGGAGTCCGTTGACCCGGGCGGCAACCTCCCGCCTCCCGCCGGACAACTTGCCGGCACTGAGGCCGAAAGAGATGTTCTGGCCCACGGTGAGGTGGGGGAAGAGGGCGCCATCCTGCGCCACGTATCCCACCTGGCGTTTGTGCGCCGGCACCCACGAACCGTCACCTGCCACCCTGGTGCCGTTGAGGGAGATGCTGCCGGTGTCGGGATGCTCGAAGCCGGCAATCAGGCGCAGCAAGGTGGTCTTGCCGGAGCCCGACGGGCCCACGATCGCCGTGGTTCCGCCCTTGGCCACGGACAGGTTGACGCCCTTGAGGACCGCCTGCGAACCGAAGTTCTTGGTGACCGCCTCGATCTCCAGGTGGCTGTTGGTGCTGGGCGCCACGGACGGTGCTATCCGTGGTTCCGGAAGCCTGGAGGGACATCACGCGAAGTGTAGGAATCGGTCACTGTCCGGCCACTTTCTTGGACTGCTGGAAGAGAAGGTAGGTCATGGGGGCTGAGATCAGGATCATCAGGAGTGCATAGGGTGCGGCGCCGGCGTAGTCGATCTCGCTGCTCTTGCTCCAGAACTCGGTGGCCAAAGTGCGCGTGCCGTTAGGTGAGAGCAGCAGCGTTGCCGTGAGTTCGTTGACGATGGCGAGGAATACCAGGGCAGCCCCGCCCGCCGCTGCCGGAGCGCTGAGGCGCAGCGTCACCCGGATGAAGGCCAGCAGCGGCGGCTTCCCCAGCGCCTGCGCGGCTTCGTCGAGTTCCTTGGGTGCCTGCGCCAGTCCGGCGCGGAGATTGACCAGCGCCCGGGGCAGGAACAGCAGCACGTAGGCGGCGATGAGCAGCACGGTTGTCTGGTAGAAGCCCGGGGCCACCCTGATGCTCACGGTAACGAAGGCCAGGCCCACCACAATGCCCGGCATGGAACTGGTGACGTAGTTGGACAGTTCCAGGGCCTTGCTGAACCAGCTGGGGTGCCGGACGGCAAGGTACGCCATGGGGAAAGCGACGACGGTGGTGGCCAGGGCACCGGTCAGGCCGTAGCCGAGGGTCTGCAGCAGCGCGGGAAGGAATTCGTCCGTAGACCAGATTTCGGCGCCGCCGGCGAAGACCCAGCGGAGCACGAACGTCAGCGGAAGGCCGAAGGCCAGAGCCGTGAGTCCAGCCAGGAAGAGCTGGGCCGGAACCTGATAGGCATGCAGGGGCAGGCGAAGCGCCCTGGCCTGTGCACCGGATCCAACCCGGGCGTAGCGGGCGGTGCCCCTGCCGCGCACCTCAACCACCAGCAGGATCAGGCAGAAGAACACTAGCACGCTGGCCAGCATGTTCCCGGCTGTGCCGTTGAACGTGGACTGGTACTGCACCATGATCGCGGTGGTGAAGGTGTCGAAGCGGATCATCGCGAACGCGCCGTATTCGGCCAGCAGGTGCAGCGAGACCAGGAGCGCCCCGCCGGTCATGGCGATGCGGAGCTGGGGGAGGACCACGCGGAAGAAGGTGCGCCAGGCACCCAGGCCCAGCGACGCCGCGGACTGCTCGATAGCGGGGTCAAGCCGGCTGAGGGTGGCGGCGGCCGGGATGTACACCAGCGGAAAGTAGGACAGCGTGGCGATCAGGACGCCGGACCACAGGCCGCCCATCGAGGGCACCGCGGAGACCCAGGCATAGCTGTTGACGAATGCGGGGATGGCCAGCGGGGCTGCCAATAAAACGGCCCACCACGTGTGCCCGCGCAGCCCCGTCCGTTCCACCAGCCACGCGCCACCCACGCCCAGGACCACGCACAGCGGCACGGTGACCGCCATCAGCAGCAGCGTGTTGAGGAGCAGCTCGCCAACCCGCTCGCGGAAGATGAGTCCGACGGCGGTCTCCCACCCAGTGGCGGCCGTCATCACGATGACGTAGCCCAGCGGGATCAGGGAAAACAGGGCAATGAGAACCGCAATGATGGCTACTGCGGAAACGCCGAAAGGCGGGCGGGGGCGCTTGCCCCGGCCCGCCGTCGTCGTGCTTCCGGAGGTTTCCGGCGCCGCTAGGTCGATTGGCACAGTGTTTCCATTTGGCACTGAGTTACAGGAGTCCTGCCTTGGTCATCAGCTCGGAGACTTTCTGGGAATTCAGCTTGGCCGGATCCACGGTGGGGGCCTGCAGTTCCTTGATGGGGACGAGCTTGTCGTTGGACGGGACGTCGGAAGCGACCGCGTATTCGAAGGAGGTGCCCTTCTGGAGGACTTCCTGGCCCTTCTTGCCGGTTATGAACTTCAGGAACGCCTGGGCAGCCGCCGCGTTCTTGGAGGACTTCAGCACGCCGCCGCCCGAGACGGACACGAACGCGCCCGGATCCTGGTTCTTGAAGTAGTACGGCGTGACGTTCTTGGAGTTCTCGCCGGTCTTGGCCTGGTCGCCGTAGTAGTAGTAGTGGTAGATGAGGGCGGCGTCCACTTCGCCTGCGTTCACGGCCTTCATGGCCGTACTGTTGCCCTTGTAGGCCTTGAAGTTCTCCTTCATGCCCTTGAGCCATTCCTCGGCAGCGGCTTCGCCCTTGAGCTCCAGCAGTGCGGAAACGATCGCCTGGAAGTCTGCACCGGACGGTGAAGCGGCCCACTTGCCCTTCCACTCGGGCTTGGCCAGGTCCAGCATCGACTTGGGCAGCTTGTCTTCGCTCAGCTTGGCCTTGTCGTAGACCAGGACAGTGGAGCGGGCGGCAATGCCGGTCCACTTGCCGGTGGAGGGACGGAACTCGGTGGGCACCTGGTCAATGGTGGCCTTGTCCACGTCCGCGAACAGTCCGGCGTTTTCAACCTGCGCCATTGCGGGTGAGTTTTCCGTCAGGAACACGTCGGCGGGGGAGGCTGCGCCTTCCTGGACAATCTGGTTGGACATCTCGGTGTCGTCGCCCTGGCGGACGGTTACCTTGACTCCGGTTTCTGCAGTGAAAGCGTCAATCCATTCCTTGGTGAGGCTTTCGTGCTGGGCGTTGTAGACCGTGATCTCGCCGGAAGCCTTGCCGTCAGCCGCGGCGGTGCTCGCAGCGGGGGTGGAGCTTCCGGAGCCGCAGGCGGCCAGGCCGAGGGCTGCGGTTGCGGCGAGTGCGATTCCAGCCAGCGCGTTGGTGCGGATCTTCATTGAGGGCTTCTTTCTGGAAAAAAGTCTGGTGGACCGGAGTCCGCGTGAGGGGAAGTTAGGGCATGCTCACTGCCAAAAACTGTAGGTTAGCCAAACCTAAGGGACCAAGCCGAAACGGGCTTAAGTGAGTAGGATCACATCAATTACGGAACTTTTACGTGACTTAATTAGCGGGGTTCGGCTGGAGGGCGGGGCCGCTAACCACTGCAGCGGCCTCCAGCACCATCCAGGCCTGCAGCTGGGTGGACAGTTCGACGGTGGCACCCGGCGGATATGTGCCGTCCGCCGGCGTCTCCGGGAACACGGAAAACACCAGTTGCGCCCCCTGGTGCGCCCCTTTGCGTTCCAGGGACTCGCCGGCTCGCACCGGACGGCGGCCGTCCCAGAAGGCCTGTGCTGTTTCGATGACGAGGGCTGCTGCTGTGGCCCGGGTCGGCCCGGGCAGCCGTTGGTCGTTGGCCGCCAGCGCAAGGTACCGCGCCAGGATTCCGGTGAACAGCCCGCCGTCGCCTGTTCCGTCGCAGCGGAGCACCGCGGCGGTTCGCCCGGCCGCCTGAACAGCCGGCCTGGTGAGGTGGCGTGCCACGGCATCCACCAGGGCGGCAGCCCGCTCCAGATTTGCCGGGCCGCCGAGTTCCAGCAGTGCGCCCAGTACCGGCCCCTGGTTGTAGGTGTAGATGGCGGCTTCCAGGAGCACCCCGCCGTCGCTGTTGATCCGCAGGCCGTCCTGGTACATGCCCTGGGCGGGGTCGAAGAGCTTGGCGTGGAGCCAGTCCACCAGCATCTGTGCCCTGGCCGAATTCCCGGTGCGGGCATAGTAGAGCGCCACCGGGGCTGTGGCCGGGGTGTTCTTGAAGTTGCGCTTCTTGCTCCAGAAGGTGCCGCCGCCCAGATCGTCGGTGGATGCAGAATCGAACTGGAGCGTCAGGCTCCGCCGGACCCGGGCGTTGCGGCGGCGTCCCCGCATGCGCGTCTCGTCGGCGAGCTTCTCGAGCCGCAGCGTGGAGAGGGCGAGCCAGGCCATGTCGTCGTAATAGTTGTTGACGAAGGTCAGGAAATTACGCAGCCGGATGCCTGTGACGAGCTGCGAGGCCAGCCGTCCGGCGCTGGGCCGGTTGCCGTCGTCGAACCTTGCTCCCCGCGCCAGCTCGCGGCGGCCGGCGTCCACCAGGCAGTCCACGTAGTGGGCCTGCCACCAGTAGTGCCACGGACGGGCCAGGTTCTTCAGCCGGCTGGATGGGCGTTCGATCGCCGCGATGTGCGTTCCGGGGAGGAAAAACAGTCGCTGCCCGAACATCCTGGTCACCGAGCGGGCGGCTTCGTCGGCGCGGGCGGACCAGTCCGCAGGGGCGGAAGCGGCGTTTGGGGCGGTCATGATGCCAGCCTAGCTTTGCTGCTGCGGGGTGCACGCCTGAATTCCTGGTTCCGAAGGTGCGGTTTGGCGGCATTCCAGTTAACATGCATTAACTAGCGATATGCGGGTTCGGTTCACATCAAGGAGGATGGATGGACATCAAGGGCACTGTTGCGCTCATTACGGGCGGGGCCTCCGGGCTGGGTGCCGCCACCGCCAAACGGCTGTCCGATGCCGGCGCGTCCGTGGTCCTGGTGGACCTGCCGTCGTCGCAGGGGGAGTCCTACGCGGCGGAGTTGAATGAGGCGGTCTTGAACGCGCGGGGCGCTGCGCTGAACGTGCCGGGCGCCGCGGGCGCTGTCTTCGTCCCTGCCGACGTGACCAGCGAGGAACAGGTCCAGGCCGCCGTTGACGCCGCCGTGGCCCTCGGCCCGCTGCGCATCGTGGTCAACTGCGCCGGGATCGCCACCCCCGGGAAGGTCCTGGGCCGGGACGGGGTGCTGCCGCTGGACGCCTTCAACCGCGTCATCCAGATCAACCTCGTGGGCACCTTCAACGTGATCCGCCTCGCCGCCGCCGCCATGGCCGCCACGGAGCCGGCCCTGACCGAACTCGGTGGACCGGAGCGCGGCGTCATCATCAACACCGCATCCGTGGCCGCGTTCGACGGTCAGATCGGCCAGCCTGCCTACGCCGCGTCCAAGGGTGCCGTGGCCGCCATGACCCTGCCGATCGCCCGCGAACTGGCCCGGTCACTGATCCGCGTGGTCACAATCGCGCCGGGCATCTTCGAGACCCCCATGATGGCCGGGTTGCCCCAGGAAGCCCAGGATTCGCTGGGCAGCCAGGTCCCGCACCCGTCCCGCCTGGGCCGGCCGGCCGAATACGCCAACCTGGCGGCGCACATCGTGGAAAACGCCATGCTCAACGGCGAAACCATCCGCCTCGACGGGGCTATCCGGATGGGGCCGAAGTGACGTCCGGTCAGCCGGCCCCCGCCGCGGACGCTGTGGATGCACTGCCCACGGCCGATTTCTTCGGGTTCGAATCGCTGCTCAGCCAACAGGAACAGCGGAAGCTCGGGGAGCTGCGGGAGTTCCTGGCTGCCGAAATCGCGCCGTACGCCACGGAGTGGTGGAACAACGCCGAATTTCCCGCCCACATCCTGCCCAAGCTGGCTGCCCTGGAACTCAGCGCCCCGGCCCAGCGCGGTTACAGCCACCTGTTCGCAGGCCTGGTCATTGCCGAAATGACGCGGGTGGACACCTCCATCGCCACGTTCTTCCTGGTCCACCACGACCTCTTCGTCGAGTCGCTCTACGGGTTCGGCTCCGAGGAGCAAAAGACCCGCCTGCTCGACGACGCCGCGAACCTCCGCACCACCGGCGCCTTCGCGCTGACCGAACCCGAGCATGGCTCCGACGTTGCCGGGGGCATGGAAACGCGGGCCCGCCGGGTTTCGGGAGCTGCCGGCGACTACTGGGTCCTTAACGGTGCCAAGCGCTGGATCGGCAACGGGACGTTCTGCGACTACATGCTCGTGTGGGCGCGGGACGAAGCCGACGGTGCCATCCGGGGCTTCATCGTGGACGCTGCCCTTCCGGGTGTTAAGCGGAGCCGGATCGAACACAAGATCGCCCTCCGCACGGTGCAGAACGCGGACATAGTCTTCCGGGATGTGCGGGTGGCAGAGGCGGACCGTTTTGCCGGCATCGGCAGCTTCGAGGACACCAACGAACTGCTCCGCGGCTCCCGGATCATGGTGGCATGGCAGGCCGTAGGCCAGCAACTGGCGGCATTCGACGTCGCCCGGCAGCACGCCGTCGAACGCCAGCAGTTCGGCCGTCCGCTGGCCAAATTCCAGCTGATCCAGCAGCAGCTGGTCACCATGCTGGGCAACGCCGTGGCAAGCATGGGGATGATGGTCCGGATAGCCCAGCTGCAGCAGGACGGTTCGGCGGACATGGCGCAGGTGGCGCTCGCGAAGTCGTACACGAGTGCCCGCATGCGCGAAACCGTGGCCATGGGGCGGTCCCTGCTGGGCGGCAACGGGATCGTCACGGACTACCGGATGGCCAAGATCTTCGCCGACGCCGAGGCCATCTACACCTATGAGGGGTCCTTCGAGATCAACACGCTGATCGTGGGCCGTGCCGTCACCGGGGTGTCCGCGATCGTCTGAGTGGCTTCCGTCCGCAGCCCGGCCCCGGCACGAACTGGCAGCTAATGACGCCAAAACGGGAATCTGAGGGGATTAGCTGCCTGTTCGCGCTTAGGGGCGGGCGCTTAGTCGGCGAGCCCAGGCTGCCTTTCTCCCGCCTCGATCCGGTAATCCAGGCTGTTGTTCCTCACCGGCATGGGGCAGGTGCCGTAGGGGGTGAAGGCGCTCGGGTAGTTGATGGCACGGTTGAAGTCCAGCACCACCGACGCCTTACCGGATGAGTCCACCCGGGGCCGCGCCATGGACACTTTGCGCCATTCGTCCGTGGAGTCGCCGTTGGTCTCATCGTGGAACGTGACCGTGAGGGCGCCCAGCTTCTCCTCCTCGGCCTGCAAGTGGCATTCATGGTCCTTGCCGGGCAGCCGGAACACGAGCTCTCCCACGGAGCGGTGCACGCCGTCCACCAGGGGATTCGCGGTGCCGATAGGGACGTCCACCGGCGCCGGGTACGGGCGGAACTCGGCCTCGATCACCAGGTCCGGGCGGTACGCAAAGGTGGGCACGCCGTCGAACTCGGTGAACACCGGCGACCGCGAATCCCTGGTCCGGATGGCGTATTTGCCTGCCCGCATGGCCAGTTCCACCAGCACCTGCTTCCCGTCGCCGCCGCCGAACTGGACCCACATCAGCGACTCCTCGTCCGCAAGCGCGGCCGAAATGGTGCCGTCCACCGGCTCGCCGGTTTCCGCCAGCGTGAGCCCGTCCGCCGCCCCGGCGGTGAGGAACGCCGTCGTGCCGTCCGTTGACCAGCGCCCCGGGACGAGGTCGACGGCGGCGGGCTGGCTTTCCAGCCACTGGAACGACGTGAGCGTCAGCCAGCCATACTCGCTGGCCAGCGCCTTGTTGCGGTTGGCGCGGAAGCGGTTCCAGCGGTCCAGTTGGGCGTCAGGGGCAGTGTTCATGGTTCCTCCAGGCGGTGGCTTACGGCCCACGGTACAACCGCATGGGTGCCTGCAGCATTCCGCCCAGTTCCCGATCGCGTCCGCGTACTCCGGTTCCATTGCCGCCCGTCAGCCCAGCTGGTAGCGTCAAAAACACGTTCCAGGCGAACGCTCGAGACGGAGTTGTCTACCCGACGGACTACGGATGTGAACGCCATGAAAATAGCTGTCCTTGGCACCGGATTTGCCGGCCGCACTGTTGCAGCGGGGTTGGCGAAACTCGGGCACGAAGTGGTGATCGGTACCCGCGACCCGCACGCCACGCTGGCGCGAACGGAACCCGGCGCCATGGGAACTCCGCCGTTTGCCCAATGGCGCGCCCAGCACGTCGACGTGGCGCTCGCCGCCTATCCCGAAGCCGCGTCCGCCGCGGAAATCATCGTCAACCTCACTAACGGACAGGGCTCCATCGATGCCCTGACTGCAGCGGGCGCGGAAAACCTCGCCGGCAAGATCCTTATAGACATCGCGAACCCGTTGGACCTTTCACAGGGTTTCCCGCCGTCGCTGAAGCCGGTCAACACGGACAGCCTGGGCGAGCAAATCCAGCGGGCCTTCCCGGAAGCCAGGGTCGTCAAGACGCTCAACAACATGCAGTCCGGCCTGATAGCTGATCCGGGGCGGGTGGCGGGAGGAGAACACTCTGTCTTCGTTTCGGGGAACGACGCTGCCGCCAAGAGCGCAGTGACCTCCCTGCTGCAAAGCCTTGGCCACCGGGACGTCATTGACCTGGGCGACATCACTACAGCCCGGGGACCGGAAATGATGATGCCCGTCTGGCTGCGGATCTTTACCGCCCTGGGCACGCCCGACTTCAATTTCAAGATTGTCCGCTGAGGTGGCGCTATGGTCCTGGACGTAGCGCTCACCGTTCTGGCCTGTCTTGCGCTCATTGCCGGGTTCACCCTTGCCGGGATGTCCGTGCTGAAGCGCGGGGGACTCCCGGGGGCAACCGGCACGCTGGGGAGTGTGCTCGGCATGATTGACCCCGCAACCGGGGCGCCGACGCGTGAAGAATCTGCTGCGGCCCGGGAAGAGCTGAAGCAGCGGCGGCATGAGGCGGCCCAGTCCGGGAAAGGGCCGGACCATAACGAGCCGTACTCCGGTAAGATCACCATCCGGGTGGCCGGCCACGTGGCTGCAGCGCCCGGAAAGCCCGGTGGGACTCCCGGATTTCCGGCCGGGGCGCCTACTGAACCAGGGCCCTCCGCGGACGTCAAGGCTGCGGACACTATCTGAGACAAATTCCCACGCTGCAACGCGTCCGGGTAACATCCAATAGGAACAAGTAACCCGGCTCACAGTATCCAGCGCAGTGTACGAGCCAAGTCCGAACCCTCGAAAGATAGTTTCCATGGCTGACACTGCAATAAATCCAGGCACCCATCTCGCAGGGGCCAACCTCTCCAGCGCCGATCTCGCCGCCGAACTCCGGGCGGACGTCCGGCGGGTTTCGACACTGCTCGGCGAATCGCTGGTCCGCCAGCACGGCCCCGAGCTCCTTGACCTCGTGGAGCAGGTCCGCCTCCTCACCAAGGAATCCAAGGAAGCCGCCCGCGGCGGGGCGGATGCCACCGGCCCCTGGAGCTCGCACGACGTCGTTGCCCAGGTCCGCGAACTGCTCGGCTCCCTGCCTCTTGACCAGGCCACCGACCTGGTCCGTGCCTTTGCGTTCTACTTCCATCTGGCCAACGCCGCCGAGCAGGTCCACCGGGTCCGCGGACTGCGGACCCGCCAGGAAAAGGACGGCTGGCTGGCCAAGGCAGTGGAGGAGATTTCCGGCCAGGCCGGGCCGGCAGTTCTCCAGCAAGTGGTCAACGAACTCGATGTCCGGCCCATTTTTACCGCGCACCCCACGGAGGCCTCCCGACGCTCGGTGCTGGACAAGATCCGCCGGCTGTCTGATGTGCTGGCAGTCTCCACCGAGGAAGGCACCTCGGCCCGCCGCCGCCAGGACCGCCAGCTCGCCGAGGTGATCGACCAGATGTGGCAGACCGACGAGCTCCGCCAGGTCCGCCCCACCCCGGTGGACGAGGCCCGCAACGCCATCTACTACCTGAACAGCATCCTCACCGACGCCATGCCCGAAATGCTGTCGGACCTGTCCGAACTGCTGGGCGAACACGGCGTCACGCTGCCGTCGCAGAAGGCCCCCATCCGCTTCGGTTCCTGGATCGGCGGCGACCGCGACGGCAACCCGAACGTCACTGCAGCCGTCACCCGCGAAATCCTGCAGATCCAGAACCAGCACGCCGTCCGGATCAGCATCGCGATGATCGACGAACTCATCTCCATCCTCTCCAACTCCACGGCGCTGGCCGGGGCGGACCAGGAACTGCTGGACTCGATCGACACGGACCTCAAGAACCTTCCGGGCCTTGACCGCCGGGTGCTGGAACTCAACGCCCAGGAGCCCTACCGCCTCAAGCTCACCTGCATCAAGGCCAAGCTCCTCAATACGGCCAAGCGCGTGGCGGCAGGCTCGTCCCACCAGCAGGGCCGCGACTACACGTCCACTGCCGGTCTCCTCGCCGAGCTCGGCCTGCTGGGGACGTCCCTGCGCAACCACCACGCCGGACTTGCCGCTGACGGCGCCCTGGCCCGCGTCCGCCGCGCCATCGCCTCCTTCGGCCTGCACCTCGCCACGCTGGACATCCGCGAACACGCCGACCACCACCACGACGCCGTCGGGCAGCTCATGGACCGCCTCGGCGGCCCCGGCGTGCAGTATTCCGAACTCAGCCGCGCCGAGCGCCTCGAGGTGCTGGGAGCCGAGCTGGGCTCCCGCCGTCCGCTGTCCGGCCACCCGATTAAGCTCGACGGCGTCGCTGACGGTACGTACGACGTCTTCCGTGAGATCCGCCGGGCCCTGAAGACCTACGGCCCCGACGTCATCGAGACGTACATCATTTCCATGACCCGCGGTGCCGACGACGTCCTGGCCGCGGCCGTGCTTGCCCGCGAGGCAGGCCTCATCAGCCTCTTCGGCGAAGCACCGTACGCCAAGATCGGCTTTGCGCCGCTGCTGGAAACGGTGGAGGAGCTGCGGGCCTCGGCCGAGATCGTGGACCAGCTGCTGTCCGATCCTTCCTACCGGGAACTGGTCCGGCTCCGCGGCGATGTGCAGGAAATTATGCTCGGTTACTCGGACTCCAACAAGGAATCCGGCGTGATGACCAGCCAGTGGGAGATCCACAAGACCCAGCGCAAGCTGCGGGACATCGCAGCCAAGCACGGGGTTCGCGTGCGCCTCTTCCACGGCCGCGGGGGTTCCGTGGGCCGCGGCGGCGGGCCCACCTACGATGCCATCATGGCCCAGCCCAACGGCGTCCTCGAAGGCGAAATCAAGTTCACCGAGCAGGGCGAAGTCATCTCGGACAAGTACTCGCTGCCGGAACTGGCACGCGAAAACCTCGAGCTGTCGCTCGCGGCCGTGATGCAGGGTTCGGCCCTGCACCGCACCCCGCGCACCTCCGAGGACGAGCGCGAGCGGTACGGCCACGTCATGGAGACCATCTCCGACGCCGCCTTCGCCCGGTACCGCTCACTGATCGACGACCCCGACCTGCCGGCCTACTTCCTGGCGTCCACACCGGTGGAACAGCTGGGATCGCTGAACATCGGCTCACGTCCGTCCAAGCGCCCCGACTCGGGCGCAGGGCTGGGCGGCCTGCGCGCCATTCCCTGGGTCTTCGGCTGGACCCAGTCGCGGCAGATCGTGCCGGGCTGGTTCGGCGTCGGCTCGGGCCTGAAGGCCGCGCGGGAAGCCGGCAACACGGCACAGCTCGTGGAAATGATGGACCGCTGGCACTTCTTCCGCTCGGTGGTGTCCAACGTGGAGATGACGCTGGCCAAGACCGACATGGATATTGCCGGCTACTACGTCTCCACCCTGGTCCCGGAAGAGCTGCACCACCTGTTCCGTGCCATCCGTGAGGAATACGATCTCACCGTCGCGGAAATCCAGAACCTCACCGGAGAGCACGTGCTCCTGGATGCGCAGCCCACCCTGAAACGCTCGCTTGAAATCCGCGACCAGTACCTGGATCCCATCAGCTACCTGCAGGTGGAACTGATGCGCCGCATCCGCGCCGAGGGTTCCGGAGACGGCATCTCCAACGCTGAGATCAACGACCGCCTACAGCGGGCCATGCTCATCACCGTCAACGGTGTGGCGGCCGGCCTCCGCAACACGGGATAGCCTCCGGCGTCCAACCGCCGACGCTCTCTCACTTCCTGCGGTCTTTTCCCGAACGCTCTCTCACTGCTGTGAGAGAGCGTTCGGTTTTGGTTGCGAAAGGTGAGAAAGCGTTTCGGTTTTGGTTGCGAAAGGTGAGAGAGCGTCAGGCCTGTTCCTCCCTGGCCGCTCCGTAGGGAACCACAACGGTCCGGCGGGGAGTGCCGCCGTCGGAATAGGGGAGCGTCCGGACCGAAACCCCGTACAGGGCCGTCAGCGCGGCGTCGGTGAGCAGCTCCGCGGCGTCCCCGGTCCGGGCTCCGCTGCGGCCCAGGAGAACGGCATGGTCGGCGAGGTACAGGGCGTGGTCCGGATGGTGGGTGCTCAGGAGCAGGGCCATGCCGTCGGTCATCAGTTCGCGCAGGAGCGACAGGACGCGGACCTGGTTCTTGAGGTCCAGGCCTGTGGCGGGCTCGTCCAGCACCAGTACGGGGCAGCCGGCCGCGATGGCCCGGGCAATCAGGACCAGCTGCTGCTCGCCGCCGCTGAGGGTGGGGAAGCGGCGGTCGCGCAGCCCGGCCACGCCGACCTTCTCCATGGCCTCCAGCGCGGCGGCCCGGTCCGCGGCTCCGGGCGTCCGGAAGATCCCCACCTGCCGGGCCCTCCCCATCAGCACCATGTCCAGGGCGGTGTAGCCAAACGCGCTGCCGCGGGCCTGCGGAACGTACCCGGCGCCGTCGTCCCGGCGTACTGTTCCTTCCGCAGGATCCAGCAGCCCTGCGGCGCACCGGACCAGAGTGGTTTTGCCGCTGCCGTTGGGTCCCAGCACCGCCGTCGCCGTGCCGGCCGGCACGCGGAAGCTGACGTCGCGGAAGACCCAGTCCTGCCGGCTGTAGCCGAAGCCAACACCGTCCAGCTCAAGCACTTTCCCAGATCCTCTCCCGGTTCCGGCGCAGGAGCAGGAAGAACACGGGCGCGCCGATGAGGGCTGTGAGGACTCCCAGCGGGATTTCTCCTGCGGTGGCCGTGCGGGCCACGGTGTCCACCAGCACGATGTAGGCGCCGCCCAGGAGGAAGGACACCGGCAGGAGCACCCGGTGGTCCGGGCCAACCCACATCCGCGCCAGGTGCGGCACCACCAGGCCCACCCAGCTGACCGCGCCGCTGACTGCCACCGCACCGGCCACGATGAGCGCCACGGCAACCAGCACCACCCAGCGCAGCGGTCGGGGTCTGAGGCCCAGCGCCGCGGCATCCTCGTCGCCGAGGGACAGCACGTTGATCCGCCAGCGCAGCAGGAGAAGCACGACGGCGCCGCCCACCACGGGCAGCGCGGCAACGGCGACCTTCGCGAAGGTTGCGGAGGACACACTCCCGAGCAGCCAGAAGACGATGGCCGGCAGGGTGGTGTTCGGATCCGCGATGTAGGTCACCAGTGCCACCAAAGCCGAGAAGAACGACCCCGTGACCACGCCGCCGAGCACGATCATGAGCATCGGCGTTCCGCCGCGGCCGGACGTGATCAGGAACAGCAGTCCGAGCGCCACCAGGCCGAAGGCAAAAGAGCCGGCCACCAGCAGGAAGGATCCCAGCCCGAGCAGCAGGGCCAGGGCTCCGCCGAGGGATGCGCCGGCGGATACGCCGATGATCTCCGGGCTGACCAGCGGGTTGCGGAAGATGGCCTGGAGGGCCGCACCTCCGATCGCCAGCCCGCCTCCCACCAGCACGGCCAGCAGGATCCGAGGCAGCCGGACCAGCAGGACCACGTTCTGTTCGGTCTGGCTCGCCTCGACCGGAAATGGCACAACCTGGGCGGCGAGGATCTGGACAACGTGGCCGAGTGGCACGTTGAACCGGCCCAGGGCCAGCGCCAGAAGCCCGACGGCGGTCACCAGCACGGCGGCGACCACAACGGGTCCAAGGACGGCCGCCCTGCCCACCCGCTTTCGATGGCCCGGCAGCCCACCTTCCCCGGGAGCCTGCAGGCGGACACGGTTCAGTTTCGCTGAGCTGGCTTCATCCAGCATTGAATTGTTGGTAGTCGGCGGAGTCGCTGTTTCCAGCGGTCCAGAGGATCTTGTCCAGCTCGCCGGAGGTGGGCTCATGGTTGTAGAGGAACTGGAAGTATTCGGTGACTTTGCTGCGCAGTCCGGACCGGGCCTGGGGGAATGCGATGTCGGAAAGCCAGTGCCACATGAGGGGCGATTCCTGGCCCGGGGGATCCCACCGGTAGCCTCCGAGCGGCACCTTGTAGACGCGGCGCGAGCGCACCGCGGCGACGTTCTGCCAGACCGGGTCCGAGTAGATGTCCTTCGGCATGGCCACATCGAAGTTGCCCAGCAGGATGACCTCGGGGTCCCATCTGAGGACCTGCTCCACGTCCAGGCCAACCATGCCGGCGCCCGGCAACGGGTCCTTGTCGGTGGCGGGATTGGTGCCGCCCACCAGCTTGATGTAGAAGTCGTTGTAGGTGTTGGCCGCGGCGGCTTTGAGTCCTCCGGTGAACCTGTTGAAGTAGAGAATGCTGGGCCCTGCGGAGCCTCGGCCGGCCGCCACGGATTTGATTTCAGCCAGCTCCTTGTCGCTGTGTTCCTTGATTTCGGTGGCCCGTTCCGGTTTGCCCAGCATGGCAGCGAACATGGTGATCCAGGCGTCCACGTCCTCCTGCGTACCTGTGTTTTTCAGTCCGATCACGGTCAGTCCGGCATTTTCCAGGGGTTCGACCAGCTGGGAGTCGGACCACTGGATCACAACATCGGGGTTCAGCGCCCGCACGCTCTCCACGTTGGGGGTGAAGTCCTGGGCCGCGATTTCGTGCGGGAGTTTCAGGGCGCTGGGGAACATGGTTCCCATGATCCCGTCCCGCATCGCCGCCCATGATGCGTTGTGCATGGCGCTGAGGTGGTCGGCACTCCGGTCGACGGCGACCAGCAGTGACGCGGCCGGCATGGGGATGGTCACCACCGTGGTGACCGGTTTGGCGAAGGTGATTTTCTTGCCGCGCTGGTCCGTGATGCTGATGCTTTCGGAACCTGCTGAAGCGGTTCCGGAACCGCTGGGGGAGGCTGCCGTTGGCGGGCCGGAGGCTCCGCATCCGGCGAGGAGGGCTGCCGAGCCGCCCGCCACAAACACCTGAAGCACGGCGCGGCGGTTTAGATCGTCGATCCGCATGGATTGACCCCCTGTGCGTAGGTTCTTCACAGGATCCGCCCGAAGGTCGGTGCTGTCAACGGCAACCGGACTCCCGCCCCTTGTCGGTGCCCGGAGCCGGTGCTACGTTCAAAGAACCTTTTGCAGAAGGTGGCCAAATGATGGTTGTCGACGGTGCCCAGTTGTTTGTCCGTTACGCCTACCCGCCCAATTCCCGGGGCAGCTGCGGGCCCCCGGACAGTGACGCCCTCCTGCACTACGGCCAGTCCGGCGTGACGGACCAGGGGCTCCGCGAGCTGGCCAAGGGCTTCGCCGGCGCGTGGCCATATCTGGAGCTGATCGCGGGGTCCAACGGCATAACAGACCCTCTCGATGCCCGCGTGGTGGAGGCCTACTGGGTGGGCAACAGCCTGCTGGACTCCGTGGGTATCACCAATATCGGCAACTCCATGGAGGACCGGTTCCGGGCCCGCACCGGGCACCAGTTCCCGCATCTGGCCGAAGGCGTCCTGGCCGGCGGCGTTCCGCATCACAGCTTCCATGTTTTTGAGATCTACCCCTGGCTGGGCCTGCTGCACGACGACCGGCGCCACGCCACCGCCCTGAACGTGCTGGACCGCTGCCGGATCCGGTGGGGCGAGATAGTGGCGATCACCGGCGACGACGCCGTGGTGCGGTCCCGGCCGCTGGTGTGGGACGGTGCGTCTCTTGGCGTGGGCGAACCCGTAGTGGAGACAGCGAAGTATGCCGTGAACGGAACAGGTTTTGTGGCAGGGCTGGCGGCCGGCGATGTGGTGTCGCTGCACTGGGACTGGGTGTGTGACAGGCTCTCCCGGCCCCAGCTGCAGCGGCTGAAGCACTTCACGGTGCGCCATCTGCGTATTGCCAACAGCGGCGTCGAACACCGCGGGGCAGCGATCGCCCTGGAACGCCACGGCTGACGCGCCCGGCTGACGTGCAGGGCTGCCCCCACCCGCGACTCCCGCACGTGACGCTAGCCGGACTCGCCGTCTGAATCCCGGGGACGGCCCATCAGCTCCAGTCCGTCCATGGCCCGGTCGGCGCCCGCGGAGTCGACGCGTTCCAAGGCGAATCCCATGTGGATGAGCACCCACGTTCCGGGCTCCAGCGGCCCCTCGTCCAGCAGGCCGATGTTGATCTTCCGCTGCACGCCGGCCACATCCACCAGGGCGAGCTGGTTGCCGTAGCCCTCCAGCAGCTCGATGACCTGGCCGGGTATTCCTAGGCACATGGTGGGCCCTCGCTATCAGGTTCGGGGACTGGGTCAGGTTCGGGGACAGGGTGGTGTTTGGAGACAAGGCCGACGACGGCGGCAATCGCCTGCGGTACCGCCGCCGCCACGGCGGCGCTCAGGCCGATCCCTTCCGTCAGGTCCGCAGGCACGCAGCCCACCACGTAGGTCAGGGGCAGCTCACCGCCAAGCGAGCGAAGACGCCCCAGCACGGCCACCGGATCCATGCCGTGAGGGTCGAGGGCTGAGGCGCCGTCGAGGTGCTCCGGGCGCACCCGGAGCACCCTGATGCTGCCGGGCGCCCCGGCACCTTCCCCGTCGGCATTGCCGCTGTCGGACCCTTCGCCGTCCGGCAGCGCCGCGCCCGGAGGCACTGTGTCCACCAGCACCAGGACGTCCACGCCGGCCAGCAGGTCGTAGGCCAGGTGCATGCCCCGGATTCCGTAGTCCACGGCGAGCATGCCCGGAACGGCGCGGTCAGCCTCGACAGCCAGCCGGCGGGCCACTTCCGGGCCGAAGCCGTCGTCGCGCAGGAACATGTTGCCCACTCCTGCCACCAGGATGCGGGGTCCGGGCGCCGCCGTCTCGACCGCCGTCTCGCCGTCGCCGCGCGGGGCGGTGCCGGGCCGGACCTCCAGGGTCACATCCGCCGCGCATTCAGGTAGCGCTGGATGTCCGGGACCGAACGGATCCCCACATAGACGGCGCCGAGCGCCAGCGCCACCAGCAGTCCGACTGTGGCCCTTCCAATTGTCCTCATTGCGGATTTCCCCTTCCATCGTCGAGCGGTTCAAGTTCCTCGGGAGCGTAATAGAAGGACCTGCCGTAGCCCTCGTGAAGGTCCGCAGCGGGGTCCTGTTCGAGCACCAGGCCAACGTGGGTGCTGCCGTCGACGTCGAAATGCACGCTGGTGACACGCCCGGTCTGCCCGGCGAAGAAGAGGTCCTGGGCGTCGGCCCGGCGGCTCGGGTTCACCCGCACCCTGCTGCCGCGGGCCACCGGAACACCGTTGATCAGAACAGCATCCAGGTGCGGCTGGACCAGGGCCTCCGATTCCGGCGTCCACCAGGCGGCCGGGTCCCCTTCGGCGCCGGTGATGCCCCCGGGAGGTTCCGGGAATTCGACGGCATGGGGGTTGCGCAGGATGCCGTGCAGCTGCTGGAGCTCCTCCGGCGACATCGCCTCGCACTGGTCGATGATCGCCGCCGCCCGCGGATCCGTTGCCCGGGCTTCGGCCTTCTCCTCGTCAGTCAGCGTCAGAACGCGCAAGGTGAGGATCTCGTCAATTTCCGTGGAGTCGAAGAGGGCCACCGAGCTTTCCGGGGCCACCGCAGGGTGGTCGTAGAGAATAATCGGGGACAGCAGCAGCACGTCCGTCTGCCCCTCGGGGCCGGCCAGCACAGGCCAGCACCGGTGCTGTGTACAGGAAGCGGCGGCAGCCCGGGCACGGTCCGGCGGGTCCAGCAGCGACAGGAAGTCCGCACCCTTCAGGTCCAGGAGGATGTGGGCGCCGATGAAGGACCTCGCAATGGCGTCCTGCCGGTCCGGAGGCTCCGCTGCCGGTCCTGCGGTGTTCGCCACCGAAACGCGCAACCGCACCAGCCCGCCGTCGGCTGCCGTGGCGCTGAGCGTCACCTCGCCGTGCAGAGCCCGACGGCGGCGCACCAGCCGCCCGGCGGCCCGGCCGGCGTCGTCGTTGAGTTGCTCAACATCCTCTCCTGCGGGGATGTCCACGGGCAGCACAAGCGGTTCGTCGCCGTTCAGCAGGTGAACCAGCGGAAACGGTCCCAGGACGGTTTCCTGCTCCACGGCCTCATCCCAGCTCAGCCAGCGGGCGGAGCCGATGGTGAGTTCTTCCACCGGCCTGAAGATGCCGGCGTCGTCCGCTTTTTCCGCAGTGCGCGACTGCAGCTGCAGGAAACGGAGGTGGAGTGTCAGTCCGCCGTCCGACCCCGGACCCAGCAGGCAGTCGGCGAACATTCCGGCGTCCTCGCCGGTGCCGGTTTCCATGGCACCGGGCGGTCCCAGGATGCCGAACTGCCAGCGGGACTGGTTCTTCTGGGAGGACGCGCGGTAGGGGTAGAGGAGGTAGCCCTCGTAGAGAACGGCGTCCGCCACCGCCCGGGCCAGGCTCATGTTCACGTTCATGGGAGCCTCTCCCCGACCACTCCGGAGGCTGCAGCGGCCAGAAGGGATTCGACGGTGGCCTCCCACGACGTCAGGCCGCGGACCGACTTGTACCGGGACAGGGCCGCCAGGACGTCGCGGTCCAGGCGGATCCAGCCCGCATTCGGGAAATACAGATCCATCAGCCGCTGCCAGACGGACACGGGAAGCCGGTACGAGGCCTCGAGGTCCCACGGCACCTGTTCCACGCCGAAGCCCGTCTGGCCCTTGGTGAAGACGGTTCCGGAGAACAGGAACTCCAGGGGGATCTCGCCGTCGCGCAGGGCGTTGAGGTACTTCGCGGCCGCAACATCGAAATCAAAGGTGCACGGCAGCGGGAGGTCAACCTCGGTGCTGCCGGAGAAGCCCTGCACCATGGTGCTGCACTGCATCCAGAGGAACGACTTGAGCGTGTTGGGCCAGCGCCCGCGTGCGCCGAAAAGATCCAGCAGCCCCGGTTCCTCTTCGGCCGCGTAGCCGCGGCGCTGCGGGAGGATGCGCACCTGGCAGCGGAGCGCGATGGCGTGGATGGCGGTGCCCGTGGCTTCGGTCAGGCGCAGCCGGGCGGTCAGCTGCGGCGCCGCGGCGTACGGCTCCGGCTGGACGTCGACGACGGTGAACGCCAGCCCGGTCATTGCGGCCCACCCGCCGGTCCGTCCGCGAAAGATCCGCGGAATTCCGCGCGCGCCGGTTTGCTGCGGCGGCTGACGCTTTCAAAGAAGGCGGCGAGCTGGTCGCGGGCCTCCTGTCCGCCGTCGAACCCGCGCCAGACGCGGCGAAGCTGCCCCACGAGTTCATAGCAGGCGTCCACCGGCACCAGGTGGCAGTCGGCCTGCGGGCGGTCCGGGCCGGGGCCGCGGATCAGTAGCGCCTCGGTGTCAGGGGCGGCCACTGCCAGCGCCGGGTTGCGTGCCAGCACGGCGCCCCAGGCGTCCAGCGGGAGCTCGGATTCCGTGGCTCCCGCAGGGCCCGGGTAGAAGGCGACCGTCCGGTCCAGTTTGGAGCTGCGGAAGAAGAAGGCGAGGCCAACCGGTATTTCCAGCTCGTCCCACTGGCCCGGGCCCAGCTCGAAGTCCGGAAACGAGAAGTACCGGTCCGGCACCGAACGGAAGCGGAGGTGGGCAGTGCTGTCCGTGAAGAGCAGGTAGCAGGGCCGGCAGGTGCACAGCATGGCGTGGCTTTCGACGTCCACCACGTGCTGGTGGGCCTCGGGGATGGGTTCGCCGCACATTTCGCAGCGCTCGCCGGCAGGCACGGCGGCCGGCTGTGCGGCGATCCGCCGGAGCAGGGCTATGGGCAGGCCGCCGGAGCCAGTCGCTGTCATCTCAGGCGTCCTGGCTGGATACGGCCGGAACAGCCACAGACATGACGCCAGACCGCACCAGGAGGGGCAGCGGATCAAGGTGCAGGTTCCTGTCTTCGAGGCAGGAACCGGCTTGCCGCACGTCGAAATGCGCTCGGCAGGCCGGGCAGCGGAGCAGGCCGCCGCCCACGGGGCCCGCGAGGGCGCGCTGGAGAGTGGCGCCGGCCATGGACCCGGTGCAGCGCGGGCAGTAGTCCCGGTACGCATAGAGATCCTGCCCGGTCCGGCAGGCGAGCACCGGGTATCCGCCCACCAGGAAACCGGCCACTTCGCCCTGTTCCAGGCCGGCGATTTCCGGCGCGGCCTGCCAGCAGCCGGGGGCGTGCTCGTGCCAGTTTCCCGCCGGGCCGGCACCGGGTGCGGTACGTGTGCCGCCGGCGCCGTTCCTGCCGCCGCCGCCGTCACCTGCGCCACCGTTACCTGCGTCGCCGCCGTCCGGATGGTTCAGCCGGACCAGCAGCGCGTCCACCGGGATCACGGCGGGAGTGGCCGGGCGGGACTCCTCCTCGACCACCTGGATGGCGGTCACCTCGGGCGCCGCCGACTCAATGGCCTCTTCGACGGCGAACTTGAGCGTGACGGACGACGACGGGCAGCCCTGGCAGGTGCCGAGCAGTTTCAGCCGCACCACGCCCTCGGGGCTGACATCCAGAAGCTCCACGTTGCCGCCGTGCGAGCCCAGGTAGGGCCTCACACTGTCCAGCGCAGCCGTCACACGGGTTTCCAGGTCCTGGGGGTGTAGCCCGTGGATCACCAGCAGGCTGGACACCAGTTCGTCCGCGGTCAGTGCATCCAGGGTGGCGCGGTCGAGCTGTCCGCGGTCATCGAGGATTTCCAGGATCCTGGCCAGCCCGGAACCGTACAGGTCCGTGACCTGGCGGACCAGTTCCTCGGCGCGCCCGCGGGCCACCGCCCCGCCGGCTCCGAGGGCGTCGAGCAGACTTTCGATCCGGTCGCCGGCCTGCCGCGGCCGGTCCTCGCCAGGCATGGCTCCTACTCTGCGGTCAGGGTCTGGGTGGGTGAGTGCAGCTTCTCGAGCGTCTGGCCGTTGCCCAGGTACATGTGCACGCCGCAGGGCAGGCAAGGGTCAAAGCTGCGCACGGTGCGCATGATGTCGATGCCCTTGAAGTTCTCGCGGCTGTTTTCCTCGAAAATAGGCTGCCCCTGCACCGCGTCCTCGTACGGGCCGGCGGTTCCGGAGGAATCCGTGGGGCTCGCGTTCCAGGGGGTCGGCGGGTAGGGATGGTAGTTGGCGATCTTGCCGTCGCGGATCACCATGTGGTGGGACAGGACGCCCCGCACAGCCTCCGTGAAGCCGCAGCTGATGGCCTCGTCCGGCACCTCGAAGGACTCCCAGGTCTTGGTGCGGCCGGCCCGGATTTCCTCCAGGGCCTTTTCCGCGAAGTGCAGCGCGGCGGCCGCGGCGTAGGCCTGGAAGTAGGTGCGCGCCCGGTTGCGTTCGAGCGTGTTGCTCCACTGCGGAATGTTCCACTCGAAGGACACGGGGCCCTTCAGCGCGGTCTTGGGCAGGTTGATCTGGACGCTCCTGCCGGTGGCCTTGATGTAGCCGATGTCCACCAGCCCGGCCAGTGCAGTGGCCCAGAGGCGCGCCAGCGGGCCGCCGCCGGTGTCCAGCGCCAGGTTGTTCTCGCCGTCGAACCAACGGGGGACATGACCCAGCTGTACTTTTCCGAAAGGTCCCGCTTCTGCGGCCGCGGATTGGTGTGCTGGTTCCACGGATGCCGCCGGTCCACCGGGTTGCCCAACGGATCGTGGGTCACGAACATCTCCTGGTCTTCCCAGTCTTCGTAGTAGGAGGAGCCAAGCATGATCCGGATGCCCAGGTTGATCCGAACCAGGTCGGTGGTGACCAGTTTGCCGTCCACCACAACGCCCGGGGTGACGAACATCTTCCGGCCCCACTCGGTCATGTCCTTGTACTCGAAATTGCAGTAGTCGGGGTCCTGGAGCGAGCCCCAGCAGCCCAGCAGCGTGCGCCGCAGCCCCACCTGTTCGTAACCCGGCAGCGCCTCGTAGAAGAAGTCGA
Source organism: Arthrobacter sp. 24S4-2 (assembly GCF_005280255.1). Lineage (NCBI taxonomy): Bacteria > Bacillati > Actinomycetota > Actinomycetes > Micrococcales > Micrococcaceae > Arthrobacter > Arthrobacter sp. 24S4-2. The sequence goes on from NZ_CP040018.1 coordinate 741,011, forward strand.
ACAGGTCGTCGTGCATGGGGACGACCTTCTTCATGAACTCGACGTAGCGCATGAGCCGGGTGATGTAGTCCGTCATGAGTTGGATGGTGGCGACCGTACCCACGCCGCCGGGGTAGAGCGTGGACGGGTGCACGTGGCGCCCCTCCATGAGGCAGAACATTTCGCGGGTGGCCCGGCTGACCTGAAGGGCCTCCCGGTAGAACTCGCCGGTGAACGGGTTCAGCGAGCGCATGATGTCGGCGATGGTCCGGTAGCCGTGCTCGGCCTCGTGCGGCGCCCGGGTGTTTTCCGCCTTGGCCAGGACACCGGGGTTGGTCTCGGACACCATCTTTTCGCAGTAGTCCACGCCCACCAGGTTTTCCTGGAAGATGTTGTGGTCGAACATGTACTCGGCAGCTTCGCCCAGGTTCACTATCCACTCACCCAGGTTCGGCGGCTTCACGCCGTACGCCATGTTCTGCGCATAACAGGAGCAGGTGGCGTGGTTATCGCCGCAGATCCCGCAGATGCGGCTGGTGATGAAGTGCGCGTCCCGGGGGTCCTTGCCCTTCATGAAGATGGAGTAGCCGCGGAAGATCGAGGACGTGCTTTTGCACTCCACCACCTGGTTGTTGGCGAAATCGATCTTGGTGTAGATGCCCAGGCTGCCCACGATCCTCGTGATCGGGTCCCAGGCCATCTCCACCAGGTTGTTGTTGCCCGTTCCGCTTCCGGACGGCATTGGAATCGTTGAGGTCATCGTCTTTCACCTGTCTGGAAGTGCCGGCTACCAGGTGCGCTGGGCACCGGTAAGGAGTTCACGTCCGGGCCGCCGCCATTTGGGCTCCTGGTCCAGCGTGTGGGTGGTGATGCCGCGAAGCGCCCTGATGGCCGCACCGTAGGGGCGGATGGTGTTCGTGGAGAGCTTGCCGCCGGGCGGCTCGTCCATGAAGGGCATGAACTTGTCCGGGAATCCCGGCATGGTGCAGCCGATGCAGATGCCGCCCACGTTCGGGCAGCCTCCCACGCCGTTCATCCAGCCGCGCTTGGGCACGTTGCACTTGACCACCGGGCCCCAGCAGCCCAGTTTCACAATGCACTTGGGGGATCCGTATTCCGTGGCAAAGTCACCCTGCTCGTAGTATCCGGCCCTGTCGCAGCCTTCATGGACGGTCTTGCCGAACAGCCAGGTGGGCCGCAGGTTGTCGTCCAGCGGAATCATCGGGGCCTGCCCGGTGGCCTGGTAGAGCAGGTACGTCATGGTTTCGGAGAGGTTGTCCGGCTGGATGGGGCATCCCGGGACGCAGACAATGGGGATGCCGGCCTTGGACTTCCAGTCGTACCCGAGGTAGTCCGGCACGCCCATGGCTCCGGTGGGGTTTCCGGCCATCGCGTGGATTCCGCCGTAGGTGGCGCACGTGCCGGCCGCGATGATGGCCGTGGCCTTGGGGGCCAGCCGGTCCAGCCATTCGCTGGTGGTGATGGGCTGCCCGGTCTCGAGGTCGTTCCCGAAACCGCACCAGTAGCCGCCGGGGTCGTGGAGTTTTTCGTTGGGGATGGATCCCTCCACCACCAGCACAAACGGCTCCAGCTCGCCGCGGTCCGCCTTGCGGAACCACTCCAGGAAGTCGTCGGCCCCTTCCTGCGGGCCGCACTCGAAGTCGATCAGCGGCCAGTGCATGGCGATTCGCGGCAAACCTGGCAACGCGCCGAGGGCTATCTCCTCGACGCTGGGCTGGGTGGCCGCGGTCAGGGCCACGGAATCGCCGTCGCAGCTGAGCCCTGCGTTGATCCACAGCACGTGAATAAGGGCTTCTTCGGCCTTGAGGGAAGTTTCAGTAGGCATCTTTGCCTCTTTCGGAGGCCCTTACGGGCTCAGTGTGTTTGTCAGGGATTCAGTCAAGGTGGATGACCGGGAACTGGTGCCGCCGAGCCAGTCATACCAGCCGGCGAGGCCATCGCCGGTGGTGGCCGAGAGGACCAGGAATTCGGTACGCGGGTTGAGCTGCCGGGTCCGGCGCCGGAAACCGTCGACGTCGAACTCAACGTAGGGGAGCAGGTCAGATTTGTTGACGATCACCAGATCAGCTGCCATGAACATGTGCGGGTATTTGTGCGGTTTGTCATCACCTTCCGTCACGGAAACGATTACCACTTTTGCTGCCTCGCCGAGGTCAAACAGTGCGGGACAGACGAGGTTGCCCACATTTTCGATGAATACCGTGGACCCGGTCTCCGGATCCAGGGCGTCCAGGCCGCGCCGGAGCATGTCGGCGTCGAGGTGGCAGCCGGCTCCGGTGTTGATCTGGATGACGGGCCGCCCTACTGCCCGGATGCGGTCCGCGTCGAGGGACGTCTCCTGGTCGCCTTCGATGACGCCGGCCCGCAGGCTGTCCCCGAGGTCCGCGAGGGTGCGGACCAGCAGGGTGGTCTTGCCTGCCCCGGGCGAACTCATCACGTTGAACGCCCGGATGCCCCGGCCCTCCAGCCAGCCGCGGTTCCGCGCCGCAAGCAGGTCATTCTTGGCCAGCAGGTTCTGCTCCAGCGGAATGGTCTCGGGACGGTGGGCGTGCGGATGGTCATGGTCATGCTCGTGGTCATGGCTGTGCGGGTGGCCGTCGCCTTCGTCATGGGAATGGGCGTGCTCGTGTGAATGTGGGTGTTCGTGCTCGTGCGCATGCACCGGTAACAGCGTTACCCCGGGTTCCTGAAGTCCCGAAACCCGTGTGTTCGCCTCGTCGCCGCATCCGCATGTTGTACACATGGGCTAAGCCACCTCCACCGACACCAGCATGAGTTCACGGCCGCTGAGGACTTCGACGTCCGCGCTTCCGCAGGGACAAAGCAGGATCAGGTCCGCGACTTCGAATTCGTCATAACAGCTCCGGCAGCGGGCCAGGCTCCGGGGTTCGTCGATCATGAGCCGTGCGCCAGCCAGGGGAGTGCCCGCGGAAGCTACGTCGAAACAGAAGCGCATGGCCTCCGGCAGGACACCGGACAAAGGCCCCACCCGGAGGTTGACCGCCGTGACCGTCCGTTCGCCCGTACGGTCGAGAACGGCGTCGATCAGGCTCTGCGTGATAGAGAGTTCGTGCATGATCGCGCTCCTTCCTGCCAAGATAGGCTCGCCCCGGACAAAACGCAACCACCTTCAGCCGCGTTCTGCGGGGCGCCCTGGACGGTTAGCGCAAACGGGCAGATAACGCCCCGTGGACGCGGATTTCCCGGAGTTACCTGCCAGTTGGCGCTGACGCTAGGGTTGTTTCCATGCCTTCGTTCCAGACAAGACTCAAGATCACCGGGCTGAAGCCTGGCAACGCTCCCGAGGCCGTGATGGCGGCAGCCATCGAAGCCCTCGGAACGAGGCACCACGTCGAATCGAACCAGCTTCAGATCAGCGGCGGGGTACCCGAACTGAACCTTCGCTTCCTCGTGGACGCCACGGAGTTCAGCGGTGAGAACAGCCAGGCGCGCGAGTCGGCAGCCATGATGCGCGACGCCGTCGAACGCGTTGCGGTGACAGGCGCACTTTTGGTGCTCCGCCGCAGCCGCGGTCGCTGGGCTCCCGTCTAGCCCTAAGGCGCCGCGTCCGGGCGGGCCTCGTCGGCAGGTTCGTCCACGGGAGAGCGGCTGCCCCGGCGGCGGGTGACGATCATCCCCACGAGGGCGCCGATCACCAGGCCGACGGCGACGCCGATCAGCGAGCTGGCCCAGAACGGCAGCTTGGTTGCCGAGCCGGTGAAATAGCCGAGTCCCACCAGCCATGTGGCCCAGAGGATGCCGCCCAGCGCGGCGCAGAAACTGAAAGCGCGGGTGGTGACGTCGGCGATTCCGGCGGCGGCTGACGTCGCGAGCCGTCCTCCCGGAATGAACCGGACGCCGATGATGGCGCCGTACGTGGTGGACCGGCCCGCCTTGGCGATGGCCGCGTGGATTCCGCTGTGGAATTTGCGGCCCCACCGCCACCGGTCCAGGACGTGGCTGAGGCGGCGTTTGAACAGCTGGAACACCACCACATCCCCGATCCACGAGGCGAAGGCGGCCAGCAGGCCCACGAGCAGGACATTGGCGCGGCCTTCGGCGGAGAGTGCTCCGCCGGTGATCACCAGCATTTCGGAGGGGACGGGCGGGAAGATCGCGTCGCCAAGGACGATGGGGATGATCCAGAAATAGATCGTGGCGCCCCAGGTGTCAGCGTTGGCAAGGTCCATGGCCACAAGGTACCGCATTTTCCGGGGGCGAGCCGGACTCCGGGACCGGCGTCAGGCGTCGGAAGCCGCCATGAACACGGCCAGTTTAGGCCGGGGCCTCGCTGAGCTGAAGGGTGCTGCGGTACTCCGCCGGCTTCTTGGTGATGGGGTCCACGAAGCGGATGCCGCGGGCCAGGAGCTGGAGCGGTTTGGTGTAGTCGTCCGGGGCCTTGTCCAGCAGATCGGGATAGAAGGCATCGTTCACGATCCCAAGCCCCAGCGAGGCCATGTGCACCCTGAGCTGGTGGGTCTTCCCCGAGTGGGGCTCCAGCAGGTAGAGCGCGCGCCGCGGGGCGCGTGCGGAACCAGGGGCGCTGGAGGTGCCGGGGGCACCTGCGGTGTTGCCGGCGTCGAACGTTTTCAGCAGTGCGATGCGGGTTTCCGCGTTCGGTTCGCCGTCGATGACCTCCGCGAGGAGGTAGCTGCGGGACTTGGTCATGCGGTTGCGCACCACCGCGGGGAAGTCGACCGCGGGGTACCCGGCGGCCGGCTCCGCGGCGGAGACGCACTCGTATTCCTTCTGGACCTGGCGTTTCTCGAACAGCACCTGGTAGTTGCCGCGGGTTTCCGGGTTCGTGGAGAGCAGGAGGATTCCGGCCGTCATACGGTCCAGCCGGTGCATGGGGATCAGGTCCGGGAGGTTCAGCTGGTTCCGGAGCCGCACCAGGGCTGATTCCTGGATGTAGGTGCCGCCCGGGGTAGTGGGAAGGAAGTGGGGTTTGTCCACCACGAGGATGTGATCGTCCTGGTGCAGGATGTTGAGCTCGACGGGCAGCCGAGTCTCCGGCGGGAGGGTGCGGTAGTACCAGATGAACGTGTGGTCCTCGAGCCTGGTGCGCCGGTCCAGGGGAACGCCGCCCTCGCCCACGATCTCGCCGGCGTCGAAACGGTCCTCGATGCCCTGCGGGTCGATGTGGCCCCACCGGTGCATCATGTAGTCCATGGCGGTGTCCCACGGCCCCTCGTCCGGGAGGCGCAGGCGGGTCGCGTTCACGCCGTCGCGCACGGGAAGGGGGGATTGCATCACCGGTCCATTCTACTTTGCGCCGCACGGAGTCCCTCTGCCGCCGTTTTCGGCGGTACCCTGCGTTCGTGCCTGACACCCGCACCGACAGTAAAAAAGTTCTTGACAAATAAAATTGTCGGTGGCGATACTTAAACCATGTTGGACATCGAAGTGATCGAGGACCCGGCGGCGGCCGAAGCCTCGCTGGACCCCATCCGGACCCGTATCCTCCGGGAGCTGGCCGAGCCCGGCTCGGCCACGCAGCTCGCCGCGAAGGTGGGGCTGCCGCGGCAGAAGGTGAACTACCACCTCAAGGCGCTGGAGCGGCACGGCCTGGTGGAGCTGGTTGAGGAGCGCCGGAAGGGCAATGTCACCGAACGCGTGCTGCAGGCCACCGCGGCGTCGTACCTTATTTCCCCCGTTGCGCTGGCATCGGTGGCGCCGGATCCGCACCGGTTTTCCGACCGGTTCTCGGCCTTCTGGCTACTGGCGCTCGCCGGACGCATGGTCCAGGAAATGGGGAAGCTCATTGCCGGTGCAGCTGCCGCGCGGCAGAAACTCGCCACCTTCGCCATCGATGGCGAGATCACTTTCCGGACCGCCGCGGACCGTGCCGCCTTCGCCGAGGAGCTCGGCGTGGAGGTCACCCGCCTCGTGGACAAGTATCACGACGGCGGCGCGGGCGGACGGAAGCACCGGCTCGTCGTCGCGCTTCATCCGGCACTCAAAGAACCAGGCAGGACCACCCCGTTCGGGGAAAAGGAACAGGAGCAGGACAATGACTGACAACCGTAAATTCGAGATTGTTTACGACACCGAGCTGCCCGGCACCCCGGAGCGTGTCTGGGAGGCCGTCACCAAGGGCACGCCCGGCTGGATGTTCCCGACCGAACAGTGGCCGGACGTCAAGACCGTGGAGGAGTACCCGCAGCACCTGGTCTCGCGCATGGACGGTCCGGACGGCTGGTTCAACCAGCTGGAGCATGTTCTGGAACCGCTCGACGGCGGCCGGGCCAGGCTCCATTACGTGCACAGCGGCATCTTCGCGGACAACTGGGACCAGCAGTACGACGGCGCCAGCAAGCACACGGAGTTCTACCTCCACACCCTGGGGCAGTACCTGAAGTACTTCGACGGCCAGCCCGTGGTGTTCACGGACATCCAGGGCCCGGCCGCCTCGCAGACGCCGGACGGTTTCGTGCAGCTGAAGAACGCCCTCGGTGTGGGCGGGGCGTCGCGGGGGACACCTTTGACGTGGACGTCGACGGCGTTGGGCGGCTCAGGGGGCAGGTGGACTTCTCCAACGAGAACTTCCTGGGCCTGCGGACCCCCGACACCATGTACCGGTTCTTTGGCCGCAACGTGTTCGGCGCACCCGTGGGAATGACAGTCCACGATTTCAGTGGCAGCGGGGATTCCGAGGCCACGGCACAGGCCTGGGGCGGCTACCTCGCGAAGGTCTACGCGTAGGACTCTTCGGGCACGGCTGGGCCTTGGCAGCCGCCCGCGACGCGCAAAACACCTGACGTCGAGGAAGGGCCTGGTGACACCGGAAATCCGGCGTCGCCAGGATCTTTGCGCGCCATGGAGAAATGCGCGCGTCCCCTGGCCTGCGTCGCCTGGTCGCCCGCGTCCACTGGGTGGATGCGGGCGTGTGCCCACGGCCCACGGGCCCAGGCCCAGGGCCCAGCGTGGGGGCACGGTCAGGGGCAGGGTCAGGCGATGGCGACGCCGGGCGGGTGCCGGAGGCTGCGGCGGAGTTGGGGGACGGCGTCGAGCTTTTCCTGGGCCGAGCGCAGGGCACGCACCGCCGTCTCCAGTTGCCCGGGCGGGAGCGTGAACGGGACGCGCAGGTAGTGCTCAAAGGCACCGCCCACGCCGAACCGGGGGCCGGCCGCCAGCCTGATGCCCACGTCCGGACCGATGACCGTCAGGGCTGTGCTCATCGGGGCAGGGAGCCGGCACCACACGCTGAGTCCGCCGTCGGGCCGTTCGGGCTGCCAGTCCGGAAGGATGCCGCCGATGAGCTCAAGGAGGGCTGTGCGGTTTTCGCGAAGTTCGGCCAGCCTGGCCGGGAGTGGTTCGGCGAGTGACCGGACAAGGTGCCCCGCGGCCAGTTGCTCCACCACCGGGCCGCCCAGGTCCATGGTGGTGCGGGCGGCGGCGAAGCGCTGGATCAGCGACCTGCCGGCCCGGATCCAGCCGGTGCGCAGCCCGGCCCAGTGCGATTTGCTCAAGGAGCCGATGGTGACCACCGCAGGGCTGAAGGCCGCCAGCGGCGCTGTGGCTGCGGCGTCGAGGTTCAGTTCGCGCAGTGTCTCGTCCACCACCAGCACTGTTCCCGCTGCGGCGGCGGCCCGGACCAGCCTGCGGCGCTGGGCGTCGGACATCAGCCGGCCTGTGGGGTTGTGGAAGTCCGGCACCACGTAGGCCATCTTGGGGCGTTGCTGCATCATGGCGGATTCCATCCCGGATAAGTCCCAGCCGCGCCCGGGCGGCAAGGCAACAGGAACGGGGCGGCATCCGGTGGCCCGGATGGCATCAAGCGCGTGCGGATACGTCGGGTGGTCCACCAGCACCCTGTCCTGCTTGCCTGCGAGGGTGCGGAGCACGATGTTCAGGGCATGTTGCGCCCCCGAGGTCACCAGAATCTGGTCCGCTGTGGTGGGAACCCCGGCGTCGGAGTACCGGGCAGCAATTGCCTCACGGAGCGGCGCGATGCCAATGGCGTCGTAGCCAAAACCCGGAAGCAGTGCCGGGAGCTCCGTCAGCGCGGCGGCAAAGGCCCGGTGCACCACTTCGCCGCTGGCCGGCAGGGACGCGTAGGCGAGGTCGATGAGGCCCGGCGGCGCCGCCAGGCCGGGGCCCCGGACAGGGCGTTGGGGTTGATGAGCTGGGTGGTCCCGCCCGGCCCGCTGGCGCCGGCCGGCATTTGGCGGGGAATGCAGGTGCGGCCGCGGCTGCCCTGCCGGCTGCTGAGGAATCCCTGTTCTCGCAGGCTGGCGTAGGCGGCCGTGACTGTCGTCCGGCTGACGCCCAGGGCAGCGGCCAGGGCCCGTTCGCTGGGCAGCGCCATGTCCAGCGGGACGCGACCGTCCAGTACCAGGAGGCGTACGACGTCGGCCAGCTCCCGGTAGGCGGGCGCCGCGCCGCGGTTCCACTGGCCGAGGAGGCGGGTGAGCGCGGTGGGGTTCAGGGAGCCGGACATGTAGCCAGTATCTCAAACTGGATATGGATTACAAGGCCAGTTCTATCGGAGGATGGATTCCATGATGACCCGCAGACTCCTTCAACTGTTCACCGGCCTGGCCATGTACGGCATTTCGTTGGCCATGTTCATCCGCGCCGGCCTTGGCCTGGACCCGTGGGATGTATTCCACCAGGGTGTGGCCGGGAAGACCAACCTGTCCATCGGGGTGGTGGTGATCATTATCAGTTTCCTGGTGCTGCTCCTCTGGATCCCGCTGCGGCAATGGCCAGGGTTCGGCACCCTGTGCAACGCCGTGCTGGTGGGTGTTTTCGCGGACGTGGGGCTGGCGCTGATTCCCGAGTTCTCCCACCTGGGCGGCCAGATCGGCATGCTGGCAGGCGCCGTGCTGCTGAACGGGATCGCGTCCGCCTGCTACATCGGCGCACGGTTCGGCCCCGGCGCCCGCGACGGGCTCATGACCGGGCTGGCCCGGCGGACGGGGTGGTCGGTCCGCTCCTCGCGCACCGGAATTGAAGTAGTGGTGCTGGGCGCCGGCTGGCTGCTGGGCGGATCCGTGGGTGTGGGCACTGTGGTCTATGCCTTGGCCATCGGCCCGTTGGTGCAGCTGCTGTTGCCGCGGTTCACTGTGCCGGAGATCCGGAAGCCGCGTGCGGGGAAGCCCGGTGCGGGCCAGAACGCCAACCCAGCCGGCACCAGGGAAGAAGGGGAGCAGGCCAACGCTGCGGTACCGGCCGCCTGACCCTGGTCGCCCGATCCGGCTGCCAGGCGAGGCCGCCTGACGTCAGGCGGCCACGGCCGGTGGTGGCTGGCATGTCGGGCAGAAGTAGATGTCGCGCTCTTCGGTGCCGGTGTCTGTGTGGGTGCCTTTGGCCAGCACGCCGCGGCGAATTGGGGTGCCGCATTTCAGGCAGGGCTGGTGTTCGCGCCTGTATACCCAGTATCCAGGGCGTCCGGCCATCCGGCCGACGGGCATTCCCCGCTTGTTGAGCACGGTGGTCCGTCGGCCCGGCCCCAGATTCGCCTCCAGGAGGTGCTTGGCGTCGGCCATCATTGCCGGGAGATCCGGCACGTCGGAGACGGGCGCTGCCGGATGGATGCCGGACAGGAAACACGCCTCACAGCGGTAGATATTGCCGATGCCGGCGAGGTTCCGCTGATCCAGCAGGGCGACGCCGACGGGAACATCCGGAGCTGCACGCAGCCGCCGTTCCGCCTCCGCCGGGTCCCAGCCGGGGCCCAGGAGGTCCGGTCCGAGGTGGCCCACAACGGAGTCCTCGTCGGCGGTGCGGACCACTTCCAGGATGCCGAGTGAAAACCCGACGGCGTCTGCCGTGGCAGTGCGCAGCACGCACCGGGCGGTGAACCCCGGTTTCCGCCAGCGTCCGCCGGGAGGGTAGACCTGCCAAGTGCCTTCCATCTTCAGGTGGGAGTGAATGGTCAGCTGTTCCTCCGCCGGGCCGCGCACGCGCATCAGGAGGTGCTTTCCGCGGGGAACCACCTCCTCCACTGTCCAGCCGTCAAGCTTGAGGGTGGCAAACCTGGGCACGCGGAAGTCGGAGCCAGTGAGCTTCTGCCCGGCGAGGGCGGCGTGGAGCTGGGCCGCGGCCCGCCAGACGGAATCACCCTCAGGCACGGATTCTCAGCCCCTTCGGAGTGGAGTAGGCACCGGCGTGGGTCAGCGCGGCGGCCGCGGGCGTGTCCAGTATGCCGTGGCCGTTGACCTTTTCCATGATGAGCTTGTCCACCGCGCCGCGCTTCACCACTCCCACCAGCGCCGCCGCCGCGGCGGCGAGCACGTCCGGATCGTCGTCAAAGGCGAGCAGCGTCTTGCCGCCGCGTTCCACATAAAGGACCAGGGTGCCGTCGACGATCACCACCAGGGCGCCGGCCTTCCGCCCGGGGCGGTGGCCGCTGCCGGCTTCGACATTGAGCGCGGGCCAAGGCAGCGCCGCCCCGTAGGGATTGGCGGGGTCCGTGGCGGCGAGGGCCAGGGCAACCGGCTCCGGCTTCGCCAGCTGGGTGTCCTCGGAGTAGGACCGCAGCCTGTCCACCGTGGCGGGCACCGCGAACTGGGCGGCACCGAGGTGCTCGATGAAGTAACCCCGGCGGCAGCGGCCGGCTTCCTCCAGCCGTGCGAGGACCTTGTACATCAGGCCGAATCCTCCCAGGATGTTCTCCGCCATGACGGAGCCGCGGGTCACCACTCCGTAGCGGTCCAGCAGCAGCTCGGCCGTGGCTCGTGCGTGGATGGTCGGGTCCAGCTCCGGTGCCGGCAGGGCTGACCACCGTCCGGCGGCCAGCGGCGGGGTGGGCGCGGTGCCCGTGACCGAGCCGTAGCGTCCTCCGGTCAGCCCGGGGGATCCCAGCAGGCCTGTGCCGTGGGCGCGTCCCAGCCTGCTCATGCGGGGTGCCCGGGCCCGCGGCGCACGGGCAACCTGCCGGTGGGCCGTGTGGCCGCCGGCGATCATGGCCCGGACGGGAGCGAAGGTATCACCGGTGATGCGGCCCGCCCACGCCAAATCCCACAGCGCGGATACAACATCCAGGTCGCTCAGCACGGAGTCCATACCGCCCGCGATCTCTGTCAGCTGGCGGAAGAAATAGCCACCGCCGTTGTTCTGCAGGTGCTCCAACAGCCGCCGCTGGGCGTCCCCCGGCTCATAATCCACCGCCGGATTCAGCGTGAGTTCGGCGGAATCCGCAAGGTGCAGGCTCACCCAGCCGTCATTGCCGGGCAGCGCGCCCGCCCCGGACCACAGAACCTCTCCGGCCGCCATCAGCTCGTCCAGCATGGCCGGTTGGTAATCAGCCACCCGGCTGGCAAGGATGAGGGGTTCCCACGCAGATGCGGGTACGGGCACGCCGGAAAGCTGGTCGATGGCTGTGACGATGCCGTCCAGCCCGCGCAGCGCGGACTGGCCACGGCCCTTTCCAGGTGTCCGGACATTCTGCCAGGCCGGAAGGAACCGGCCGTAGGCGGCGGCATCCACCGGTTCCACTTCCGCGCGAAGGGCTGCCAGTGACCGGCGGCGGAGTTTCCGGAGCACCTCGGCGTCACACCACTCGCTGGTGCCGGCCAGCGTTGTAACGGCGGCCGCGGGCTGCGGCCCGGTGTCGGCGTCACCCGGTTCGGGGATTTCGGCTGCGTGCTGTTGTTCCTGTGTCTGTTCCGGCGGCGGGGCATGCGGGCGGAATTCGCCTTCCACCACGCGCCCGTCCGCGGCGAGCCGCTTCAGCGCGGTACTGACGACGGCGACGCCGAGCCCCAGCCGTGCCGCGGCCTCCGTGGCAGTGAAAGGCCCGTGGGTGCGGGCGTAGCGGGAGACGAGATCGCCGAGCGGGTCGGCCACAGGCTCGATGAAGGCGAGCGGCACCCCCATGGGCAGGGGCACTCCGATGGCGTCCCGCAGACGGGCCGCGTCCTCCACGGCCGCAAAGCGCTCGCCGCCGCCGATGTTCACTCGGAGCGCGCGGTTGGCCCGCTGCAGGGCGGCGAGATGGGCGACGGCGTCGGCCACGGGAGCCGGCTCGTCCACCGGAGTTTCGACAGGGCCGGCCGCCGGGGTTTCGACAGGCTCGGCCACCGGGATCGATGCGGGTTCCAGCCGGGCTGCCACCTCGTCGGGCGTCAGCGGGCCGAGCAGGCGCAGCAGGTCCGCGACCCCCTCCATGCCGCGCACGCGGCGGTCCGGTGCGAGTCGCTGCAGCTCCCGTTCCGTGGCTTCGATGACCTTGGCGTCGAGCAGTTCGCGCAGCTCCACCCGGCCCAGGAGCTCATTAAGAAGGGTGGAATCCAGGGCCAGTGCGGCGGCCCGGCGCTCCGCGAGGGGTGAGTCGCCTTCGTAGAGGAACTGCGCAACGTAGCCGAACAGCAGGGACTTCGCGAAGGGGGAGGGCTGCTGCGTTGTGGTCTGCAGGATCCGCAGCTCGCGCCGCTCGATGGAGGCGGCAATGTCCTTCAGGGCCGGGAGGTCATAGACGTCCTGCAGGCATTCCCGCACGGTTTCCAGCACGATGGGGAAGGTGGGATACTTCCGGGCAACATCCAGCAGCTGCGCGGACCGTTGGCGCTGCTGCCACAGGGGTTGCCGCTTTCCGGGGTTCTGCCGGGGGAGGAGCAGCGCCCGGGCCGCGCACTCGCGGAAGCGGGAGGCAAAGAGGGCGCTGCCGCCCACCTCGGCCGTCACGATCTGCTCCAGTTCCTCGGGCTCGAAGAGGAACAGTTCGGCTCCGGGGGGCTCGTCCTCCATCATGGGCACCCGCAGCACGATGCCGTCGTCCGCGGCCATGGCGGAGCCGTCCATTCCGTAGCGCTGCTGCAGGCGCTGGCCAACGGCGAGGGCCCACGGCGCGTGCACGGGCATGCCGAAGGGGCTGTGCAGGACCACCCGCCAGTCGCCCAGTTCGTCGTGGAACCGCTCAACAACCAAGGTGGTGTCGCTGGGAACCACCTCGGTGGCCAGCTTCTGCTCGGCCAGGTACTGGATCAGGTTGTTCGCGGCAAAATCATCGAGGCCGCTGGCCTTGCACCGCTCGGTGGCGGGACCGACGTCGGACGCGGACAGTTCGCGTACGAAGGCACCCAGGGCGCGCCCCAGGTCCACCGGCCGGCCGAGGGAATCGCCCTTCCAGAAGGGGAGCTTGCCCGGCTGGCCGAAGGCGGGGGAGACCAACACGCGGTCGTGCGTGATGTCCTCGATCTTCCAGCTGGTGGCACCGAGGGCGAAGATGTCCCCCACGCGGGATTCGTAGACCATCTCCTCGTCGAGTTCGCCCACGCGCCGCCCGCCCTTGGCCGCGGAAGCCCCGGGGCTGGCCGCCTTGCCATCCGCAGAGGGCACAGCGGAGCCTTCCACCTCGGTGCCGATGATGTAGACGCCAAAGAGCCCGCGGTCCGGAATGGTGCCGCCGGAGGTCACGGCCAGCCGCTGCGCCCCGGGACGGCCCTCGATGGTGCCGGCATTGCGGTCCCAGATGATCCTGGGCCGGAGCTCGGCGAACTCGTCGGACGGATAGCGGCCGGCGAGCAGGTCCAGGGTGGCCTCGAAGGCCGAGCGGGGGAGGGAGGCGAAGGGCGCGGAACGCCGGACCGTGGCGAACCATTCCTCCACGTCGATGGCGCCCAGCGCCGTGGCCGCCACGGTCTGCTGGGCGAGGATGTCCAATGGGTTGGCGGGGACGCTCAACCGCTCGATTTTGCCGCCGAGCATCCGCTCCACGGTGATGGCGGTGTGGACGAGGTCGGCGCGGTGCTTGGGGAACAGGACACCCTGGGACACTTCGCCCACCTGGTGCCCGGCGCGGCCCACGCGCTGCAGCCCGCTGGCCACGGACGGCGGCGACTCCACCTGGACCACCAGGTCCACCGCGCCCATGTCGATGCCGAGTTCCAGGGAAGAGGTGGCAACAACGCAGCGCAGCCGGCCCGACTTCAGGTCGTCCTCGATCAGCGCGCGCTGGTCCTTGGACACCGAGCCGTGGTGTGCACGCGCCAGCACTGGGTCGGCGCCCGCTGTGCTGCCTGCCTGGGCCATCATGTGCGCCGGAGTGGCTGTCGAAGTCGGCAGTCCGGAAACACCGCCGGACGGCACCGCAGCTGGTAGTGCGGCAGGCGCGGCGTCGAAGTCCGGCGCCCCGGCGCCAAACTCCGTCCAGCCGCCACCCGCGGCCACCAGCTGGCGTTCGGAGTAGATCTCATTCAGGCGGGCGGTCAGCCGTTCGGCGAGGCGGCGTGAATTGGCGAACACGATGGTGGACTGGTTGGCCAGAACCAGGTCCACGATCTTCTCCTCCACATGCGGCCAGATGGACGCCTGCGGCTGCAGCCCTGAGGCGGGCCCGGAATCGAAGGCCCCCGCAGCCCCCTGCAGATCCGACATGTCTTCCACCGGAACCGAAACGGTCAGGTCCCAGTTCTTCCTGGACGGGGGCGCCACGATTTCCACCGGTGCCGCTCCGGCCAGGAACTGGGCCACGAGTTCGCGGGGCTCCACCGTGGCGGACAGGCCGATCCGTTGCGCGGGCTTGGGCAGGAGCGCGTCGAGGCGCTCCAGCGACACCGCCAGGTGCGCGCCGCGCTTGGTGCCGGCCACGGCATGGACCTCGTCCACGATGATGGTGTCCACCTCGGCCAGTGTCTCCCGGGCCTTGGAGGTGAGCATAAGGAACAGGGACTCGGGGGTGGTGATGAGGATGTCCGGCGGGTGGCTGAGCAGCGCGCGGCGGTCCGCCGTTGTCGTGTCTCCCGAACGGACACCAACGGTGATGAGTGGTGCCGGCAGGCCCAGCCGCTTGGCCGTCTGGGTGATGCCGATCAGCGGCGCGCGGAGGTTGCGTTCGACGTCGACGCCAAGCGCCTTCAGCGGAGAGATGTACAGAACGCGGGTTTGCCGCTTGGGCGCTTTGGGCTTCCGGCCCTTCGCGGCAGCAGGGTCCAGGCCGGGGAGTGCCTCGGGCTCAACGGGCGCGGACGCCTGGAGCCGGTCGAGCGCCCACAGGAAAGCAGCGAGAGTCTTGCCGGAACCGGTCGGGGCAACCACCAAGGCGTGCGAGCCGGAGGAGATCGCGTTCCAGGCGCCGTTCTGGGCGGGGGTGGGCGCTGAAAAGGCACCGAGGAACCATTCCCGGGTGGCCCGGCTGAACCTGTCCATGGTCCGCGCGGAGGACATGCCGGCGGCCGGCGTTCCTGATGGTGTGCCGCCTGGCGGCGTTCCGCCGGCGGGCTCTTTCCCCTGCATTCCTCCATCATGCCCTACGGCACCGACACTATTGGCGGGTCAGTCGAGCTCCTGCAGATCGCGGGTGGCCGGGCCTTCCAGGACCTTCCCGTCGCTGCCGAAGCGGGAGCCGTGCAGGGGGCAGTCCCAGGATTTTTCGCTGTCGTTCCACCGCAGGATCCCGCCCAGATGGGTGCAGACGGCGGACAGCGTGCAGCTTGCGCCGTCGACCGTGGACACCGCAACGGGGTGCCGGCCGCGGCGGTACACGCTGCCCGCACCCTCCGGCGGCTGCCCCGCGGACGCACCGACACGCTTGAACGCCACCTGCCCCAGCCCCGGGCCAGCGCGGCCGCAACCGAGGCATTGAGCGAGACCGCGGACGCGGCACCGGGAGGTGATGTGACCCGGTGGTGGATGACCGTGGCCCACGGGAGCCGGGTGCCGAGGATGTCAGCGGTGATGTCCAGGGCGGCACCGACGGCGTTGGTCATGCCCCATTTGTTGTAGCCGGTGGCGAAATAGATCCGGCCCAGCCCCCGCGGGAGCTTGCCGAAGAACGGCATGAGGTTGGTGGCGCGGTAATCCTGGGCTGACCAGGAGTGGGTGAGGCGTGCGCCAGGGAAGTTGGCCGTAGTCCACGCCGCCAGGGTGTCGAGATAGGCCTGCGGCGACTTGGCCGCGCCCACCGGATGCCCGTTCCCTCCCACCAGCAGGAGCCGCCTGGCGCCGTCGGGATAATCGCGCAGGGAGCGGACCGGCCGCTCAACGGAAAGGAACATGCCGTCCGGCGCGGGCGTTGTCCCTGGCAGCTCGAACGCGGCCGCATACGATCGCAGCGCCTTCAGCTTGGCGAAATAGAGGCCCCGGTCAAGAACAGGCGTTCCCGTTGCCAGGACCACCTCGTGCGCGCGCACCGGGCCGTGATCGGTTTGCAGCTCGGCCGGTCCCGATCCTCCGAATCCGCGGAGCCCACCAGGGCCGCGGACCGCGCTGAGTCCGTTGAGCCGCACGCCGGAGACGACCTGCCCGCCGTGGGCACGGATGTCTTCCACCAGGGCATCGATGACTTCCATAGGGTGGATCTGGGCCTGCCGCCCCAGCCGAAGGGCTCCCTTGACGGCGAACGGGAGCCCAGGCTCACGGGTGTACTCCACGGCCAGGCCTGCGGCCCGGGCAACGGCCATTTCCGCGCGGAGGGTCTCCGTCCCGGCATCCGTGGCGGCGTAGGTATAGGCGTCCCGGTGCTGGAATGCCACACCGCGGTCTGCGAGGTACCGGAGCAGCCATGCCTGGCCCTCACGGTTCATGTCGACGTAGGCGTTGACCACTCTTTGGGAATACTGGCCCCGCAGGGCCGAGAGCACAGACCCCTGCAGGAGCGAGACCTTCGCGGTGGTGTTGCCCGTGGTCACCGCGCCCGGGCTTCTGGCTTCGATGACCAGCACCCTCTTGCCCGCCCTGGCGAGGAGGAGTGCCGTCACCAGCCCGGTCAGCCCGGCGCCGGCCACCACGGCGTCGAACGTGCTGCGCGGATGGAACGGATCGCTGCGGAAGGTGCCGGTGCGGTCCAACCAGAGTGAGGTCACAGGCCGTCCTGCCTTTCCCAGTCCCGGCACGTCACCCACCGGGACTCCGAAGGAGTTCGTAAGGAGACTTATCATGCCACGGGCCGCGTGCCCACGGAACAGGGAGAGGGACAGGAACCGGAATCGAAACGGCAACCCGACGTTTACGCCGTGCTACCGGACGTGGAACGCCCCAATGGTCAGCAGTTCGATCGCGTCATTGCTGCAGGCGCTCCGGGACTCGGCCAGGAACAGCGAAGCTGTGTCCTCGGGCGGGTAGATCCGGTAGCCGGCAGCGGGCGTGACGTTGCAGTCGGAGTAGTTGGCCGCCTGGGTGTAGCGCATTTCTGCTGCTCCGGCCTGTCCCGGAGCGAGCAGGACGTCAGCGACAGGAGAGGATCCGTCCTGCTTCGCCGGTGCTCCGATGGGTGCTCCGGTGGCGTCCGCAGTGAGGGAGACGCCGGGGAAACCCCTCAGGAGGCAGGGTTCGGCGCCGGAGTTCGTGAGGATGAGCTGGGAATAGATGCTGCCGGCGGCGCCCCCGCCGGAGGAATCCTCCGAGGCGGTCAGGTTTGCGGCCTTGCAGCGGGCCGGCCCCGCGGGCGACGGCGCCGACGACGACGACGGCGGCGTGCTGCTGGGCGCCTGGCTCGTGGCCGGTGCGGAGGGGCTGCTGGAACTGGACGCCGGCTCCGGAGTCCCCTGGGACTGTGGCTGGCTCGGCCCGCAGGCGGTGAGAAGGAGCGCGACGGCCGCAACCGCCGTCGTGATGACAACATTTTTCATTGGCTGAGACCTCATGGCTCAACCTTCACGCCCGCGGTTGCCTTAGTCAACGACGCCACGACGGCGGCCGGCGATTGATGCCCGGATTGTGATTTCCGGGCATCAACCGCGCGTACTCCTACTTCTTGGGTTCGGCAGGTTCGGGGGCGGCCGGTGAAACGGGCGCCCCCGCGGCCTTTCCGTTCCTGCTGCGAAGCAGCGCCGCACCGCCCAGGGCCAGCCCTCCGAGGCCTGCCACGAGGCCGGCCCAGCTGCGCGCCTGGGAACCGTCGTCCGTGCCGGCGTCCGAAACGGACGAGGTGTGGGCCGGCGTTTCTGCCGCCGACCCGTGGCCGTCCGCGGCGGCGGCAGCCGTGACGGTGAGCGACGGCGCCGGGGCCTCGAGGGAGTGCGGATCCTGGCCGTCCTTGGCGATCTCGGACCAGTCAGTCTGCCCCTGCTCACAGTTCTGCAAGGTGGGGAAGTGGAGCGTGGTGCCGGCGGCGTCGGGGAGCTTGACGGAGAGCACCAGGGCGTCCCGCAGTTCGGGGTTCAGGGGTGCCTTGGCCGTGTAGACGATCTTGCTGGTCCGCTTGGTGATGGTTGCGCCGTCAGCCAGCTTCTTCGGCTCGGGCAGCTGCTCCACAACCTTCTCCACGGTCCAGTTCGGGTTCACCGTGGGCTGGGCGTCGTTGAGCTCGTCGGGCAGCGTGATGGTCACCTTGGTGGTGCCTGACCCGTCGCAGCCGTGCGGAATGCCGAAGGTGAGCAGGGCGTAGGAGTTGGCGTCGGTCTTGTCCGGGGTGACGCCCACGTGCGCGGATGCTGCAGTGACTCCGGCCAGCATGAGGGCTGCGGTGCCGCCGGCCACGGCGGTTGCGGAGAGGGCGCGGCGGAAGGACTTGGGTGATGACTTTTTCAAAGGAGGGGCCTTTCAGGGGTGCACGGGCGCAGGCGGCGGTGCACAAAGCTGTGGATTGGCGTCCGGCGCGGCCGAAGACCGCCGGAAGGGCGGATCGGCAGGCAGGCCGGAGCCGGGAAAAGGTGTTAGGAAAGTACGACGGCGGCAGGCGGGCCCCGCCGGCAGTCCGGTCTGAGGTTGCGCCAGGGGAGCGGAGCCGAAGCCGCCGGCCAGCCGGCCGCAGCCGGTACCGCGACGGCGTCGGGCATTGCCGCTTCGGGAAGTTTAACGAGCGGACGGAGCCAGGCCGCGAGGGACCAGAGTGCATCCTCGCCCTTCGCCAGCAGGAGTGCACAGACGAGGGTGGCCAGGGTGTGTCCGCCGAGCATCAGGGCAGAAGCCCACGAGGAATCGAACTGGTGCACATGGGCCGCAACGCCGTGAGCCGCATCCACGTGAGCACCGTCCAACGGTAGCCCGGCCAGCACGGCCGCAGCGTGATGATGCGCCCCCGCGCCGGTCTGTTCCGGTGCGGCGGGGGAGCTAAAGGCGCCAAAAGCCTCGTGCAGCACCAGCTGCCCGGCACCCAGGAGCGCAGCCATCGCCGGGAATTTCAGCCTCAGCCGGGTGGCCGCGGTGGCTGCCATGCCGGTGAGCGCCAGGACGGCGAGCATGATGCCCGGAACGGGCAATTCGCCGCCGCCAACCACGTGGGCGGCCGCGCCGAGGGCCACGATCATCGTTGCGACCATGGCTGCGCGGAGGGAATGGAAAGGAGCCCGGGCGTGGTGAGTGCGCACGGAGTCCTCCCTCAGGCTGGTTCGTTGCCGGTTAAGATCCGCGCGCCCGGGGCACCCTCGTTGGTGTATGCGGCTGCCGGCGAATCCCTGCAATTCTAGCGGGCCCTTAGTCCTCCTCCGGGTTAGTCCGTTTCGGGCCCCGAGCAGTAGGGGCAATCGTCGTCACAAAGGGCGTCGTCGGCTGTGGTTTTCACATGCTGCTCCAGGCCAACTGAAAGCCGTCGCCAACATGGAAGAGCCGCCTGCGGCCAAGGCTGGTTTTTATCCAGACCACATCACCGTCGGCGGTGCGGTCGTCCACCTTCCCGGTGTACTCGAACCGCCCGTTGCGGCTCAGCTGGACGCTGTCGCCCACCTGTACGTCGTCCCAGCCCGCTGCATTGCCGGCCAAATTTTTCTGCGAAGTCACGATGTTCCTCGATGCCCGTTCCTTGAAGCCTGTTTGTTTCCGGTGGCGGCAGCTGGTGGTCAACGCCGACGTGATCCATCTAAGCTGCCGGCCCTGGGCGCTTTCAATGGATGAAGTGATGACGTTCGCCGAAAAGTATTGTGCAGCCGCCCAGCACGGCCTTTGCCGCTTCCGTCCTCCGGCCTAGACTGCTGGCATAAGCTGCCACCACCTTTAGGAGAAGACCATGGACTACTCGGGTACAGGCAATGAGAAAGCCGTAGCGGCCGGTGAGCTCAACCGGACGCACATCGGGCACACCGTCAGCTTTCAGCCGGACGAGTTCACGCTGGTGTTCGGCCGGATCGGCGCCATTGCACGCAAAGAGGGCGGAGTGACCATCGCGCTGGAGGGCGTCGACGGCGCCGGAGGGCTGCCGTCGCACTACAGCCTGCCTCCGACGCAGGATGTCTACGTCCAGCCGGACATGCTCACCAACACGGAGTCCACCATCAAGGATCTCTTCGGCAAGGTCCAGGACAATCTGCGCGGCCACAAGCCGGACCAGCGGCCGGACGTTCCGTAACCCCTGGGGTTCCAACCACATGTCAACAGCAGGGCCCGGGTCCCCTCAAAAGAACCCGGGCCCTGCCACTGGGCGATTAGGTGCAGGCGGTCAGGCTACAGCCCGGTCGGCGATTTCCAGCACGTCGTCCAGGATCGCCAGACCGGCCTCGGTGTCCTGCACGCTGGTGTTGCACGGTGGGACCACATGAATCCGGTTGAAGTTGGCGAACGGCAGCAGGCCCCGGGATTTGCACGCGGCAATGAGTTCGTTCATCACGGGGCTGGTGCCGCCGTACGGTGCCAGCGGCTCGCGGGACTGCCGGTCCTTGACGAGTTCGATGGCCCAGAACACGCCCGTGCCGCGCACTTCGCCGATGGAGGGATGGCGTTCGGCGAATCCGCGCAGGGCCGGGCCGATCACCGTTTCACCCAGGAGCGCGGCGTGTTCCACGATGCCTTCGCGTTCCATGGTGTTGATTGTGGCGACGGCGGCCGCGGTGGCCAGCGGGTGTCCTGAATAGGTCAGGCCGCCGGGGTAGGCCTGCGTGCCGAAGGTGGCGGCGATTTCCGGGCTGATGGCCATCCCGCCGAGCGGGACATAGCCGGAGTTGACGCCTTTCGCGAACGTCAGCAGGTCCGGGACGACGTCGAAATGCTCGACGGCGAACCATTTGCCGGTCCGGCCGAAGCCGGCCATGACCTCGTCGGCGATGAAGACGATGCCGTACTTGGTGCATAGTTCCCGGACGCCCTGCAGGTAGCCGGGCGGCGGCATGTAGATGCCGGCGGTGCCCGGAACTGATTCCAGAATCAGGGCTGCGATGGTTGCGGGTCCCTCGTAGCTGATCAGCTGCTCGAGGTGCTCCAGGGCGCGCTGGCTTTCCTCTTCCTCCGTGGTGGCGTGGAACGCGGTGCGGTAGAGGTACGGCGGGAAGAAGTGGACGGTGCCGGTGCTGGCGGTGTCGCTGGACCAGCGGCGGGGGTCTCCCGTCATGTTGATCGCAAGCTGGGTGCCGCCGTGGTACGAGCGGTAGGCGGAGAGGACCTTCTGGCGGCCGGTGTGAAGCCGGGCCATCCGGACCGCGTGTTCGTTGGCGTCGGCGCCGCCGTTGGTGAAGAAGATCCGGTCCAGTTCCCCGGGGGTGCGTTCGGCGATGAGCCGGGCCGCCTCGGACCGGGCGTCGTTGGCGTAGCTCGGGGCGATGGTGCACAGCTTTGCGGCCTGCGCGGCGATGGCGGCGACGACGGCGGGGTGCTGGTGGCCGATATTGGTGTTGACCAGCTGGGAGGAGAAGTCGAGGTATTTGTTGCCCTCCCCGTCCCACACGTGGGAGCCCTCTGCAGCGGTGATGACCATCGGGTCGAGCGTGTCCTGGGCGGACCACGAGTGGAAGACGTGCTTGCGGTCCAGGTCGTAGGCCCGGCGGGCGGCGTCGGCTTCAGCCTGGCCGAAGGCGGGCACGGATTCAAGGATGGAAGTCATGGTGTTTGTCCTGACGTCGGGAAACGCTTAGGCGTTCTGGGGTAAGCCGAGGTTGATGCCGCCGTGGCTGGGGTCCAGCCACCGGGACGTGACTGCCTTGCCGCGGGTGAAGAATCCGACGCCTTCGGTGCCGTGCGCGTGGGTGTCGCCGAAGAGGGAGTTCTTCCAGCCGCCGAAGGAGTAGTACGCCATCGGGACGGGGACGGGGACATTGATGCCCACCATGCCCACCTCCACTTCGTTCTCGAAGCGGCGGGCCGCCCCGCCGTCGTTCGTGAAGATGGCGGTGCCGTTGCCGTACGGGTTGTTGTTGATCAGTTCGAGTGCCTGGTCATACGTGTCCACGCGGACCACGGACAGGACCGGGCCGAAAATCTCGTCCGTGTAGATGGACATGTCGGCGGTGACGTTGTCGAAGAGGGTGGGGCCGACGAAGAAGCCGTCGCCGTCGGCGTCCGGGGAGACATTGCGGCCGTCGACGACGATCGTGGCACCGGCCGCTTCGCCGGCGTCGACGTAGCCGGCCACCTTGTCCCGGTGCTGGGCGCTGACGAGGGGACCCATGTCGCAGCCGCGCAGGCCATCGCCGGTGCGCAGGGAATTGGCGCGCTGGGCAATTTTGGCGACGAGTTCGTCGGCTATGTCGCCTACGGCCAGGAGGGCGGAGATCGCCATGCAGCGCTCGCCGGCTGAACCGAAGCCGGCGTTGACGGCGGCGTCCGCTGCGAGGTCGAGGTCGGCGTCGGGCAGGACGATCATGTGGTTCTTGGCGCCGCCCAGGGCCTGGACGCGCTTCCCGTGCGCCGTGGCGGTCTGGTAGACGTACTTGGCGATCGGGGTGGAGCCGACGAAGGAGACGGCCTTGACGTCCGGGTGGGTGAGCAGCGCGTCCACGGCAACCTTGTCGCCGTGCAGGACGTTGAAGACGCCGTCCGGGAGTCCGGCTTCCTTCCACAGTTCGGCCATCCAGTTGGCCGCCGTGGGATCCTTTTCGCTCGGCTTGATGATCACCGTGTTGCCGGCGGCGATGGCGAGCGGGAAGAACCACATGGGCACCATGGCCGGGAAGTTGAACGGGCTGATGATGGCAACGGGGCCGAGGGCCTGGCGGATGGAGTGGACGTCCACCTTCGTGGAGGCGTTTTCGGTGTAGCTGCCCTTGAGCAGGTGGGGGATCCCGCAGGCGAACTCGACCACTTCCTGGCCGCGGGTCACCTCGCCCAGCGCGTCGTCCAGGACCTTGCCGTGCTCCGAGGTGATGATCGCGGCGAGCTCGTCCTTGCGGGAGTTGAGCAGCTCACGGAACGCGAAGAGGACCTGCGTGCGGCGTGCCAGGGACGTGTCGCGCCAGGCCGGGAAGGCGGCCTTCGCTGCAGCGATGGCGGCGTTGCTGTCCTCGGTGCTGGCCAAGGCCACCTGGGCGGTGACCTTCCCGGAGGCGGGGTTGGTGACGGGCGCGGTGCGCTCGCCGACCGGGACGTAGCTGCCGTTGATCCAGTGCTCGACGATGTTCAAGGAATCTCCTCAGGTGGTGGCTTGTGGTCGCTTCATGCGTTGCGTCCAGTCTGTCGCCGGGGGACGGATGCCATAAGGGGCGATGTGTAAAGGAATGTGTGGCCGCCGTTACACTGTGTAAATGTTGCCGACCCTCCGGACCATCCTTGCCCTTCCCGTGCTTCGCGCCGCCGCGCCGCAGATTTTGGGCGGCGGCGTTCCTGACGCCGCCACTGGTAGTGCCGCCGCAGGCAGTGCTGACGGCGCGGCCGGCCTCGATGCGCCGGTCCGCTGGGTCCATGTCAGCGAATTGCTGGACATTTCCGGACTCCTTTCCGGCGGTGAACTGGTGCTTACCACCGGACTGGAGCTGGAGAAGGAGCCGGAAGCCACGGCGTCGTTCATCCGTTCCCTCGAGGAATCCTCAGCTGCCGGGCTGATCGTGGAACTCGTGGGGGAGCGGAGCAGGAGCCTGGCCGCGCTGCAGGCGGCGGCGAAGTCATGCACGCTGCCGGTGATCGTGGTGCAACGGCGGGTGCGCTTCGTCGACGTCACCGAGGTGGTGCACCGGATGATCGTGGCGGACCAGCTCGAACGCGTGGAACGCGCCCGCGATGTCCATGAGGCCTTCACGGTATTGAGCCTGGAAAGCGCCGGGACAGAGCGCGTGGTGGAACAGGCCGCCGGGATGATCGGCGAGCCCGTGGTCCTGGAGGACCTGTCCCACCTGGTCCTTGCCTACTCGGCGCAGGGGCTCGCCGCCACGGAGCTCCTGCATGACTGGGAGCGCCGGTCCCGGACCACTCCTTCGCCTGCCCGGACCGTGCGCACGGGGCCGGAGAACTGGCTGCAGGTGCCGGTGGGTATCCGGGAGCAGCTGTGGGGACGGCTGGTCCTCCCGGCAGCGTCCGAGGACGAGGAGACGGCGGCCATGGTGCTCGAGCGGGCAGCCCAGACCCTCGCCATCAACCGCCTCGCCGAGCGGGACCGGCGCGAACTCAGCCAGCAAGCGCAGGCCGGGCTGCTCAACGCGCTGCGCCAGCCGCGGGGACTCAGCGAAGCGGAGGCGCTGGCACGTGCGGGTGCCCTGGGGCTGAAGCGGTCGCCGCTTTACGTGCCCATAGTGTTCCGCGCGGGCCTGGCCGCGCAGGCCGTCCCGCAGGCAGCCGCTGCCGCCGAGGCAACCCAATCCCGCGATCCGCTCGCCGGCCAGCAGGAGGAGCGCGCCCTCCTGGAACAGCTGGCCAGGGTGGTCAAGTCCACCGCCGGCAGCGCGCTGACGGCCAGCATCCAGTCCGGATCGGTGGGCATGATCCTCGCCCTTCCCGCGAAGCAGCTCGAGGACGCCACCCTGCAGCGGCTGGCCGATGCCCTGGCAATGCAGGCCGGCGACGGCGGCACCCGAACGGCGTCCGACGGCGGCACCCATCCGGCGGACGAAGGCGGGGTCCGCCGGGCGGGACCGGCGACACCCGGCTGGACCATCGGCGTCGGACGCCCGCGGGGCTCGCTGCTGGAGGCAGCTGCAGGCATCGACGAGGCCGCGCACGTCGCCGAAACAGCGGCAACGCTGCGGGGAACCCGGAAGCCGTTCTACCGTGCCACCGACGTCCGGCTCCGCGGGCTGCTGGCGCTCCTGCGCAACGATCCGCGCGTCCAGCAGTTCGTGGAATCCGAGCTCGCGGGCGTCCTGCACGCCGACGCCCAGGGCCGGGGAGGCCAACTGGAACTCCTTGGCCAGTACCTTGATTCCGGCGGCAACAAAGCGGCCCTGGCGCGCAGCGGATATCTGAGCCGGCCCACGCTCTACGCCCGGCTGGCGCGGCTGGAGGAGCTGCTGGCCGTGGACCTTGACGACGCCGAGTCCCGGACGTCTCTGCACGTCGCCCTCCTGCTGCACCGGCTCCGTGCGCTGTGACCCTGCAGCCGGTCCGCCACCTACGAACGCGGCGGCGGCCTAAGTGACTCAGTCCGCGGCGACCGTGCCCTCATCCGGCAAAGCCGAGGGGAACGACGCCCGGAGCGCTGACAGCAGCTGGCCAAACACCTCGTCTTCGGTGCCCATGCCGTCCACGCTCAGCAGGATCCCGCGCTGAGAGTACGCCGAGGCTACCGGCTCAGTCTCGCGGTAGTAGAGCTCCAGGCGGTGCCGGATCACGTCTTCGGTATCGTCGCTGCGTCCGGCCAGGGTGGCGCGGTGGAGCACCCGGCGGACCAGTTCGGTATCGTCGGCCGTCAGCTGGAGTGCCACGTCCAGCGCCTGCCCGTTGGCGGCCAGGATCGTGTCGAGTTCGGCCTGCTGCGCCGTGGTGCGGGGGTACCCGTCCAGGAGGAATCCATAACGGACGTCATCCTCGTTCAGGCGGTCACGCACCATGCGGTTCGTGAGGCTGTCGGGAACGAAGTCGCCGGCGTCCAGATGCGCCACGACGTCACGGCCGAGCGGCGTCAGTTTCTTCACATGCTCACGGAAGACGTCGCCGGTAGACACCCCGCTGATGCCGAGGTGCCTGGACAAACGTTCGGCTTGAGTGCCTTTGCCGCAGCCAGGGGGACCCATAATCAGCATTCGCATCGTTGAGACCACTCCCTGGCGCCGTTGAAAGGTGTCCCTATATGGTGTCCGCCGGGAGGCGGCAGCACAAGGGACCCGGGCGCAGGCTTGGACATGGCGGTTAGGTCGCTGCTTCGGTTGTCGGTTCCGTGGTTCCGATTCTGGCACGGTGTGCTCGTACCCTGCCGCGACTGGCGCAGGCTGGTGATGGGCACCAACGGCGCCGCTTGGATGGATCGAGGAATACCCACCGGCAGTCGCTCTCGCCGCACTCCGTGAGGTACCCGCGATCCGGCCCCCTCAGCGAAACGATCGCCTGGATAGAGACGGCGGCGAGTGCGGCAGATACGGATATCCGAGTCTTTTCCGTCGATTGCAGTCGGCCGAGCCCGGGATCAGCATTCTGCCCAGCAATGATTGTGGAGTTCACGTAATCCTCAGAATGCGCTGACGGTTCGTGGCCCTCCACTGCGCTCATGGCGAGGTCCCGCAGCGCCTCCCGAAGCGAGATCGCTTTGCCCAGATCGCCGGTGGAGACCTGATCGGATGGCTCCATCCCGGCAAGGGTCAACCAGGAGTAAAGCTCGGAGGGGGACCGGAGTCGTTCGATTGGGCGTGCACCGAACGACCGGCCCTGCGTGGCCAGCAGGTTCAGCCATGTCGCCCCGCCGTCAAAGCGAAAATCTGTCTCTGAGTTCATAGCTCTAGTGTAACGTGTGAACCGTTACGCTCCGTAACGGACATACCATTACATTTGAGGCGAAAATGACCAGCCCTTTCGACCCGATCGCCGGCGCTTCGACGCTTGCCGAATTGCAGGACGCAGAAACCACCGAAGGTTGGCGGGCAACTGCGACGGCCGCCGCTCCCGGACTGGACGACTGGATTGCCGGCGCGGTCTTTGGCGGCACATATCAGCGCCCTGCGCTGACCATCCGGGACCGCCAGTTGCTCAACCTTGCGGCCATCGCTGCCCTGGGCGGTGCCGACCCACAACTCGTGGGACATATCCGCACCTGTAAGCGCATCGGGATGACTTCTGAGGAGATCTCGGAGGCGGTTGTCCACCTCATTCCGTACATAGGGCTCCCTCGTGCAATGGCGGCACTGCGCATGGTCAATACGGCGGCCTCGGACGGGAGCAGTGAGAGATGACCGCACACACTGTCCGCACCCTCGCCGGAGACGTCCCCGCGGATACGCTCGGCGTGGTCAACTCCCACGATCATTTGTTTCTGACGACACCAGCCCTGCCCGGTGGCGAGTTGCAGGACTACGACGATGCCAGGCGGGAATTGTTGGATTTCGGGATGGCCGGGGGTAAGACGGTTATTCAGTGGACGCCCCGTGGCCTGCGCCGAGGCCTGCCGGGTTTGCGCACCCTGTCTCAGACGACGGATACGCTCATCGTGGCGGCAACAGGACGGCACCGCCGCGAACTGTACGGGCCGGAGAATCCCGTCGCGAACGCAAGGGCGGGGGAGTTGGCGGGCATGTTTATCGACGATGTCCATCAACAACGATGTGGTCTGATTAAGGTGGGCACCGGGTACCGCGGCATGAACGCCTTTGAGCGCGAGACCGTGGAGGCTGCCGCCGTTGCCCATCATGCAACCGGTGCCCCTATCGCCGTTCACCTGGAAAGAGGCACCGCAGGCCACGAAGTCCTTGAGGCCTTCCTAGCCGAAGGTATTGCACCTGATTCGCTAATCCTGGGGCATATTGGCCGTAACCCGGACCCATATTATGTGGAGGATTTAGCTCAGTCGGGCGCCTTTCTCGCTCTCGACGGTCCCTCTACGGAGAACCATCTGACGGACTGGCGGCTCATGCCACTGATCCAGAAACTTGTGGCGGCGGGCCATTTGGCGCAGTTACTTCTAGGAGCCGACACCACAAAGGCGCGTGCACAAGGTGTCTTCGGCGGCCCCGGTATGGGCGGATTGCTCAGGCGCACGAAGAATGATATTGAGAGGCACCTGGGATCAGAGGTAGTCCATTCAATCTTTGTTTCCGCGCCTCGACTGGCGTGGCGGCAGAGGTTGGCAAAAATTGAGCGCTATCGGGGCAGGCAGAGCGCCGGCAGGTCCGCTGAACCTGTAAGCCTTTCGGGCGCAGACCTGGGGCGAAGAGACCACGGCTCCCTCAGTCGATCGGCTCGCGCTAATTCTGCAACAACTGCTGGGCCCCTGACCTGATGAACCACATGTCCCTTTCGTCCTACGTCACCTTCTGCGGACTCTGTGCAGCTCTCGCGGTATCACCGGGACCTGACAGTCTCCTCATACTGCGGTACAGCCTGCAACAGCTGAGCTCAGGGATTGCGGCTGCACTGGGCTCGGCGCTTGGCAACGTCGTGTGGGCCTTGATGGTCGCCATCGGTCTGGCTGCCCTGATCGAACAATCCGCCGAAGCGTACCGTGGCTTGAAACTGATCGGGGGGCTCTACCTTTTCTATCTAGGCACCCAAGCAGTCCGTGGCCGGAAGCGAGGCATGCAAGATCCGGCTGAAATAGGCCCTGGCGCGGCCGGCGTCATGTCATCGGCCGGGGCAGGGCTTCTCTCATGCATGCTGAACCCCAAAGTGGGGCTGTTCTTTCTCGCAGTCGTTCCACAATTCGTGCCTGAAGGTGGGGCAGTGTTCCCGCTCACCATGCTGCTGGGCGTGACACTTGCCGTCATTGTCCTCATGTACCTGGCCGTCCTGTGTCTCTTCGCAGCCAAAGCCAGCGCATGGCTCAAACAACCCAAGGTGAGCCGCGCCCTCGAAAAGACGTCCGGCCTCATCCTCTGCGCCCTCGGCATTGGCACGGCTGCTTCAGCGTACTGAGCAGAACACCCGGGTCTGTCGCGTTTCTTGGGGAACTGCGCGACCGTGGCAAATCCAAGGAAATGAGACAGTCCGCGGTGCCTGGAACGAGCACTCAGTTTGAGACGGTCCATTGACACGGCATTGCCCGTTCCGTCCGAGGCTATTCGAACATGGGTGAGACAAACCTTCGCTCGTACCGTCGGATGCAATCTGATTCCGTCGCGAACCGGTATGCCTCGATGCACTCGGGATCCACTGTTGCCGCCGATCGGTACTTCTCGTAGTCCCCCAGTGAGGGGAAGGTGAACAGGGCGAAGGCCTCGTCGCTGTCACCTTCGCTGGGAAGGAAGTAGCCGTGATGCACTCCGCCCAGCCTGTTGACGAGGCGGATCCACCGCCGTCCATATTCTTCAAAGTCAGCGAGCTTGTTGGGATTGATCTCATATCGAAGGTGCACTGTGATCACAGAAGGTCCTCTTTCGTTGGACGTGGGGGGTGCCGACCGCTAGTCGGACTTAGAAGCGAAGTTCCATGAAGACGCTGTTTGGGTCCGTGGCGTAGTCCGCAAACAGCGGGCATTCGGTGAATCCGTTGCGGACGTATAGGCGACGTGCCGGGGCGAAATACTCCTCGGTCCCTGTTTCAAGGCAGATGCGCTGGAAGTCGCGGTACCGGGCTTCGTCCACGATGTGCTTGAGCATGAGGGTGGCTACGCCTCTGCCGCGTGCACTGGCCGTGGTTCGCATGGACTTGATTTCGCCAAACTGCGCCGAGGTTTCCTGCGTACCGGCGTCTGGGGAACCGAGGAGTTTCAGGGCGCCGCATCCCAGGAGTTCGCCGTTTTCACGGGCTGTCCAGAACGTGATGGAGGGTTCGGATAGTGCTGAATGGTCCAATGCGTGCACGCTTTCGGCCGGAGACGTAGCAAACATGTCCGCCAGGTGCTCGCTCAGGAGCTGATGGACGTCCGCACGCGTGGGGTCGTCGCGCTCAATGTGAATCATGCTCACAAATCTAGCGGCCCGGCTAAGCACCCCGCATACCTTGCATTGATTGGGTTGTTTAGCCACCAGCCCTGCCAGAAGCGGGGACTCCCGGAAACTCGCTTCCGGTCATACCGAAGGTGCGCGGACTTCCTTGCTTTCCTGGGTGGTGGGCACCAAATCTTCTGCGGTTTTCAGCTCCAACCGTTGTCCCCACATGGTGCCGAGCAACACGAGCACAACACCGAGGACGCCGAGAGGCCCCAGGACGTCGCCGGCGAGCGTTACACCAATTGCGGCCGCCCAGACCGGCTCGGTTCCGAGTAGGAGACTAACCCGCGTCGGGGAGGTCTTGCGCACCGCCCACATCTGAATGAAGAACGGGAACACCGTGCACACGATCACCAAGTACGTCATCTGCAGTAGAGCGGCCCCTGTCATGCTTCCGGCGTAGGTCGTTACCGGTATTCCCCAGAGACTCGACATGATCAGGAAGACCAACCCGCAGGTGGACATCTGCACGAAGGTCAGATTCAGTGAATCGATGCGCCGTCCGGCTGAGAGCCGGTGCATCCCTGTCACGTGGGCGGCCCGTGCGACGGCGGCCAGCAGGATGAGCAAATCCCCGAAACCGAAGGACGCAGCAGCGCCGCCCGTGGCAAGGAAGTACACGCCGGCGACGGCAATAACCGCTCCCAGGTAAAACAGGCGGCTCAGCTTCCGCTTGCTGACCACTGTCTCGAGCACGGGGGTCATCACCACGGTCAAGCTGATGATGAGCCCCGCGTTGGTCGCACTGGTAGCGGCAATGCCGAATGTTTCGAAGGTAAAGACGGTCGATAGCAGCAGACCCAGAATGCCGCCGACCACTGCTTCCGTCTTCTTGAGCCGCTTCCGCATTGCAGCCAGGATCAAGCCCAGGGCAAGTGCAGTCAGGAGCATTCGGACGGCAAGGACTGCCAGTACGGTGTCCTGGCTGACCAGCTCCTTGGCCACCCAGTACGTTGAACCCCAGGCCACGGCAACGGCGAGCAGCAACATGTCGACGGTTGATGACCGCCGCCGGGCAGGGTGTTGATCAGGCACTGCTGAGCCCGGCAAAGGTACGTTCCTCAGATCGCACCGAATGGCCATCCTTTCTGTTTGCGCGGATTCCATTTCCCAGGCTTCACGGTCACGGAGATACAGGGGATCTTGGGCGCGGACGCTGACCGTGTCAACCGCGCGGCCGCTCAGGGTCCAGACGACTGTGCCGTTGACCCAGTTCGTTGAGGATTCGATGAAAGCCTGCGCCGCCGCGCGGACCACACCGAACCATCGGCCCTCCACGGCCTCGGTCACCCGGTTTGTTCAACGTCCATATTCTCACGGACCAGACGTTCGCTGAGGCATGCCGTTTCCAGATGGCGCAACGCCTTGAGGAGGATCCAGGCAGCTGGCATCTCGCGGACCTCGAGGACCTTTTCGCCGCGGTCGAGGTGCTCCAGGCCACTGTAGCGTCCATAGCCGAATTTCCCGACACGGTGATTTAGCTCGTCAATGATCGCGCCGAACTCCAACGCGCGGCCGTCCACGGTTATGGGAAGCCCCTTCTCGCAAGGCGCGGAACGAGCCGGCACGATGGCAACGGCCTCCACGGCCCGCGCTGCCTGGCGTTCACTCGTTTCGATCAGCAATTGGCCGCCCGGCGCCCGAGCCATTCCCAACTGCGACAAACTCAGCCACTCCCATCGACAGAATCCTGAGAAAATCCAACGATACCGACTACAAGGTGTTCCTGCTGTTCGGCCAGATTGACCTCCACTGCGGCGCAGTGGGACCCGAGCAGCCGGAGGCTGGACTCGCTGGTGCCGGTTCCTCGGGCGTCATGGAATCCTTCGCCTGCAGCACAGTGAGGTGAGACGGCGGACTTCAGCCCGCCTCGACGGTGGTCAGACGTGGTTTTCTGGTTTAGCTCGCGGCGGGCAGTGCGGCGGGGATCCGGGGTTTGGTGTTTCCGGCGAAGGTGAACTGCGCGTCGTCGCCCTCGCCGTCAACGTCCACCACCACGGTGTCGCCCTCGTGGATTTCGCCGAAGAGGATCTTCTCGGAGAGCTGGTCCTCGATCTCGCGCTGGATGGTGCGGCGCAGCGGCCGGGCACCCATGGCCGGGTCGTAGCCGCGGGTGGCCAGGAGCACCTTGGCCGCGGTGGTGAGCTCGATGCCCATGTCCTTGTCTGCCAGGCGCTTCTCCAGTCGGCCGATCATCAGGTTCACGATCTGGATGATCTCGTCCTGGGTCAGCTGGGGAAAAACGATGACGTCGTCTACGCGGTTCAGGAACTCGGGGCGGAAGTGCTGCTTGAGCTCTTCGGTAATGCGGGCGCGCATGCGGTTGTAGCCGGTCTGCGTGTCCGTGCCCGACTGGAACCCGGTGGAGACGCTCTTGGAGATGTCTCTGGTGCCGAGGTTCGTGGTCATGATGATCACGGTGTTCTTGAAGTCCACCACCCGGCCATGGCTATCGGTCAGTCGGCCGTCTTCCAGGATCTGCAGGAGGGAGTTGAAGAGGTCCGGATGGGCCTTCTCCACTTCGTCGAACAGGACCACGGAGAACGGTCGGCGCCGGACTTTTTCGGTCAGCTGCCCGCCCTCGTCGTAACCGACGTAGCCCGGAGGGGCACCGAAGAGGCGCGAAACGGTGTGCTTCTCGGAGTATTCGGACATGTCCAGCGTGATGAGCGTGTCTTCTTCGCCGAACAGGAACTCGGCGAGGGCCTTGGCGAGCTCGGTCTTGCCGACGCCGGTGGGGCCGGCAAAGATGAACGAGCCGCCGGGACGCTTGGGGTCCTTCAGGCCGGCACGGGTGCGGCGGATAGCCCGCGAAACCGACCTAATCGCGTCATTCTGGCCCACGACGCGCTGGTGCAGCTCGTCTTCCATCTTCAGCAGACGCGAGGATTCCTCCTCGGTCAGCTTGAACACCGGGATGCCCGTGGAATTCGCCAGCACCTCGGCGATCAGTTCCTCATCCACCTCGGAAATGTCGTCCATGCCGCCCGCCTTCCACCGGCGTTCCTTCTCTCTACGCTGCGCTACGAGCTTCTGCTCCTGGTCGCGCAGCGAAGCGGCGCCCTCGTAGTCCTGGGCGTCAATCGCGGACTCCTTCGCCGTCCTGACGTCGGCGATCGTCTCAGCCATGGCCTTCAGCTCCGGCGGGGCCGTCATCCGCCGGATGCGCAGGCGCGCACCGGCTTCATCGATGAGGTCGATCGCCTTGTCCGGCAGGAAACGGTCCGAGATGTAACGCTCCGAGAGGTTCGCCGCGGCCACCAGCGCACCGTCGGTGATGGTCACGCGGTGGTGCGCCTCATAGCGGTCACGCAGGCCCTTGAGGATCTCGATCGCGTCCGCAACCGAAGGCTCCTTGACCTGGATCGGCTGGAAACGGCGCTCCAGCGCGGCATCCTTCTCGATGTGCCTGCGGTAGTCGTCCAGGGTGGTGGCACCGATGGTCTGCAGCTCACCGCGCGCCAGCAACGGCTTCAGGATCGAGGCCGCATCGATCGCACCCTCGGCGGCACCGGCACCCACCAGGGTGTGGATCTCGTCAATGAACAAAAGAATGTCCCCGCGGGTGCGGATCTCCTTAAGGACCTTCTTCAGCCGCTCTTCGAAGTCACCGCGGTACTTTGAGCCGGCCACCACGGAGCCCAGATCCAGGGTATAGATCTGCTTGCCCCTGAGAGTCTCCGGGACATCGCCACGCACGATCGCCTGGGCAAGGCCCTCGACGACGGCGGTCTTGCCGACGCCGGGTTCACCGATGAGGACGGGGTTGTTCTTGGTGCGCCGGGAAAGGACCTGCATGACGCGTTCCATCTCCTGCTCGCGCCCGATGACAGGGTCCAGCTTGTTCTCGCGCGCGGCCTGCGTCAGGTTGCGGCCGAACTGGTCCAGGACAACGGAGCCGGCAGGCGTGCCTTCGGCCTGGCCGGGGCCGACTCCTGCGCCGGTGGTCTCCTTGCCCTGGTAGCCTGAGAGCAGCTGGATCACCTGCTGGCGGACCCGGTTGAGGTCCGCTCCGAGCTTCACCAGCACCTGGGCCGCCACGCCTTCACCCTCGCGGATGAGCCCCAGCAGGATGTGCTCCGTGCCGATGTAGTTGTGGCCCAGCTGCAGGGCTTCACGGAGTGCGAGCTCCAGCACCTTCTTGGCGCGCGGCGTGAAGGGGATGTGGCCGGCCGGGGACGGCTGGCCCTGGCCGATGATCTCCTGCACCTGCTCGCGGACGCCGTCGAGCGAAATGCCCAGGGACTCAAGGGCTTTGGCGGCAACGCCTTCACCCTCATGGATCAGACCCAGGAGGATGTGTTCAGTACCGATGTAATTGTGGTTCAGCATGCGTGCCTCTTCTTGGGCAAGCACAACTACGCGACGGGCACGGTCCGTAAATCGCTCAAACATTTCGCCACACTCCTGGGTGCCACGTACTTTGATGCTACGTTGCCGCAGGCCCTCATGGGGTGTTCGCCGAGACGCAATATAAAGAGAGCCAGGTTCCCGTGACCTTCCCACGTAAGCGGCAGGTTTTCACACCGCTATCCGCCACGTCACCGCCTGTGATCTCTGCCGCAAAAACACCTCCCGCAGTTCTGCGCCGGATCGGTGTGACTGTTAATCTGGAATGGCGGTTGATCACAGTTCGAGCCGGCCGTTCCAGCTGAATCCGATGACCAGCGATGAACGGCGGTCTCGATGGGGTCATCAGTAGCTCGTGTGTCTCCCAAGCCCCGGGCTGCAAGACAGGACTCATCTTTGAAGTTTCAAGCCCGGTGGTTCCTTCGCCGGGACGGGCTATGGTTTTGCGGCGGCGTGGCCGGCTCCGAGGGAAACAGCCCAAGCTTTTCAAACCACAGGAAGCCCACTTGGTCTTTGTTCACCGGGCAGGGACGCACACCCAGGTGGAACTTGTCGAACTCTTCGTGGTAGCCCGCTCAACCGTCTACCGCGCAATCAAACGTGCAGGCGACGCCACATGAACGCTTAGCGTGAATTTCCGTACCGATCCTCCTCGGACCCCAGCTCCCCACGCGCCCCCACTGGGCGACAACCTGGCAACGCTGCCCTTGACTGGCGAGGACCGTGGGCCGAGAGTGTCATATGTGAGGCGTGAGGCGGTTCGGGAGTATCTGGCGAGTGCCCTGTGGGCGATGCCGACGTGCGCCGTCGTCCTCGCGATCATCGCGGGTGCGGGGCTCTCCGCGGTGCAGCTTGGCGCGGCGTCGCCCTTCGCCGTCCTCCTATTCCAAGGGACGTCCGACGACGCGCGGAACCTGCTCATCGGGATCGCGAGCACGATGGTCACGGTCATCGCCGTCGTGCTCGGGCTCACCGTCGTGGCCCTGCAGCTCGCGTCGACGCAGTTCAGCCCGCGGCTGCTGCGGACCTTCCTGCGCGACATCCCCAACCAGGCGACGCTCAGCGCGTTTGTGGCCACGTTCGCGTACAGCACGGCGGGCCTCTACACTGTCGGCATTGCCGGCGGAGAGCGCACTCAGGACTACCCGCGCCTCGCTGTGAGCGGCGCACTGCTGCTGCTGTTCGTGAGCATGGTCATGCTCGTTTTCTTCGCCCACCATCTGTCGCATTCGATCCAGGTGGACCAAGTCATGAAGGGCGTCGAGAAGGCCACGCTCAAGGTGATCGAGCGGTCGTTCGTCCCGGGCGATCCCGGTATTCGCATGCCAAACCCGCCGGGCGGCGCCACGGCCTTGCCGGTACCGCGGTCGGGATATGTCCAAGCCTTCCATGTCGAGGCGTTCGTGGGGGCGCTCGCGAGCCGAGGCCTCACTGCCCGGATGGTGCCTATGGTCGGCCGACACGTCGTCGCCGGGGCCCCGCTCGCCTGGGTGTGGGGGAGTACGGGCAGGGGCGAACGTCCCCTTGCCCCCGAGGCCGGCATTGAACTGCACCAGGCGCTCGTACGGAGCGTGCGGATCGGCTTCGAACGGACCCTTGAGCAGGACGTCGCCTTCGGGATCCGGCAACTCGCCGACGTCGCGTCCAAGGCGCTCTCGCCCGCCATAAACGACCCCTACACCGCGAACCAAGCGGTCGACCATCTCGGCTCGATCCTCGCGGCCCTCTCACTCCGGCAGCAGGGCCCGCATGCCGTCGCGGACGCGCAAGGCACCGTAAGGCTGTACGTGCCGGCCCGCGATTTCGCCTATCTCGTGGATCTGGCCCTCGGACAGGTGCGGCGGTACGGCGCGAACGAGCCGCGCGTCGTCAGGGCTCTGCTGCGCGTGTGCGGCGATCTCGTGTGGTTCGGCGACGCGGCCCACCGCGCCGTTGTGCGGCAGTACGTCGAGACTCTCCTGAGCGATGCGACCCGGCTCGTGGCCCAGCCAGCCGATCGCGACCCCCTTCTCGCGGAGGCGGCGGCGGTGCTCGAGGCCTTCGACGTCTCGAGCGGCACGACAGACACCGCGGCCTGAGTTCCACACATTGTTCTGATCGGTAGGGCAGCCGGGTCCGCACCGGCTCAAGATCGAGGTGGGCACGCCCAAGACCCACAAGAAGCGGAGCGTCCCATTCCCAGCGTTTCTAGCGGACGCGCTCGCCGACCCAGCGCTCGCCGACCAGATGGCGGGGAAGCATCCCGATGACCTGCTGTTTCCGGGGGCGGATGGCAAATACATGAAGCGAGGCGGCACCAGCCAGACCAGCAGGGGCTGGTTCGTGTATCCCCTACGTCGCGCCGGTCTTGAACGGATGACGGTTCACGACCTCCGCCACACAGCTGCATCGCTGGCGATCTCAGCAGGGGCGAACGTGAAAAGCGTCCAGGCGATGCTTGGGCATGCGTCCGCGACGATGACGCTGGACACGTACGCTGATCTGTTCCCGGACGATCTGGACGCGGTTGCCGTCGCTCTCGATGCCGCTGCATTACAACAGGTTTGCGCTCAGAGCGCGCTCACGGGACTGAACTACGAAAAGAGAAGGCGCCTACTTCGCTGTGTTATCAACGAAGTAGACGCCTACTCACTTGGCGGTGACGGTGGGATTTGAACCCACGTTGGCTTTGACACCAAACAACATTTCGAGTGTTGCACCTTCGGCCGCTCGGACACGTCACCAACCTGAATAGATTACCGGAGCAAGGCTCGCTTCCCCAAAACGAGGGCGCGCCGGCGTCCTAAGTCTTCCCCGCACACCGCCTGGGGACTAGATTCGTAAGCAAGATGATCAATTCCCAGCAACACACCCAAGCCAAAGCCTATTGGACCGTCGGCCACGAAAAAGGCGAACTCCGGAGCGAGGACCTGCCCGCGCCGGGCCCCGGCGAAGCACTGGTTCGTGCCCTCTATTCGGGAATCAGCAAAGGCACGGAAACGGTGGTCCACTGCGGCCATGTGCCACCTCGGGTCGCCGAACAAATGCGGGCGCCTCTTCAGGAAGGCTCGTTCCCTTCGCCGGTGAAGTTCGGATACCTCTCCGTGGGAATCGTGGAAGCAGGCCCCGACGAATGGGTGGGCCGCACCGTCTTCTGCCTGCACCCGCACCAGGACCGCTATGTTGTTCCGGTCGAGTCCCTGACGGTCGTCCCGGAGAACGTTCCCGCCCGCCGGGCCGTACTCACCGGAACCGTGGAAACCGCCATCAACGCGCTGTGGGAAGCCGGCCCGCGGCTGGGTGACCGCGTGGCCGTGGTGGGGGCAGGCCTCATCGGAGGCATGGTGGCAACCCTTCTGCGCACTTTCCCGCTGCAGCGGCTCCAGCTAATCGACGTCGATCCCGCGAAGCGCGCCTTCACCGAAGCCCTCGGCGTCGACTTCGCCCACCCCGACGACGCCCTGGCGGACTGCGACATCGTGATCCACTGTTCGGCGTCCCAGGAAGGCCTCGAACGGAGCCTGCAGCTGGTGGGCGACGAAGGGGATGTCATTGAGATGTCCTGGTACGCCGACAAGCAGGTAACCATCCCGCTGGGGGAGGATTTCCACGCCCGCCGACTCTCCATCCGCGCCAGCCAGGTGGGGTGGTGGCCCGCTCCCGCCGCCACCGCAGGACCAACGCCGACCGCCTGGCGCTCGCCGTGTCCCTGCTGAGCGATCCCGTCTACGACACCTTCATCACGGGGTCGTCCCCGTTTCCGGAACTTCCCGCCGTCGTCCATGAACTGGCCGACGGCCGCCTGGATGCACTCTGCCACGTCATTGAATACCCCGCCGAAGACAAGAGGTAGCAATTGTTCAGCCTGACCGTCCGCCGCCACTTCATGATTGCCCACAGCCTCCCGCGCGAAGCCTTTGGCCCCGCGCAGGGACTGCACGGGGCCACCTTCGTGGCGGAGGTGGCCTTCCGCCGTCGGGCACTCAACGACGACGCCATCGTCCTGGACATCGGGGCGGCCGGGGAAATCATCGAAGCCGTCCTGGCCGGCCTGAACTACAAGAACCTGGATGAGCACCCTGATTTTGCCGGGAAGCTGAGCACCACCGAGGCCCTGGCGCAGTACATCGCCGAAGCCGTCGCCACCAGGGTCCGCGACGGCGAGGACGGGCGGGAACTGGCCGGACTGGACGTGACCCTCCGGGAGAACCCTGACGCCTGGGCCTCGTTCTCACTCGACTTCGACGCCAGGTAAACCCATGCCCGGGTTCCGCACGGACAGGCCGTCGGTCCGCCTGCTCGTTCCGGGCAACGTGCGGCACAACTCCGGCGGCAACGCCTACAACGCCGCGCTGGCCCGCGGGCTCACCGTCCTGGGGACGGACGTGGCGGTGTGCCTCGTTGACGGCCACTGGCCGGTGGGAAGCGGTGAAGAACGACGGCGGCTGGCCGGGTTGCTGCCCGACGGCGACAGCAACGGCGACGTGGACAGCGCCGCCGGCGGCACCAGCGACGGTACGGTCGCGGGGCCGGTGACGATCGTGGACGGTCTGGTTGCCCTGGGCGCACCGCAGGAACTGGAGGCGGCCGCTGCCGCGGGGCGGCCCGCGTGGATCCTGCTGCACATGCCCCTGGACGCGCACCCGGACCTGGAGGAACGCGCGCTGGCGGCCGCCGCAGGCGTGATCTGCACCAGTTCAACGACGGCTGCGGCAATCGGGGCCAGGCGATGCCCCGCCCCGATCCACGTCGCGCTGCCCGGCACCGATTCCGCTCCGCCTGCCGCCGGCTCCGACCCGCCGCACCTTGTGGCCGTGGCCGCGCTCCTGCCCAACAAGGACCAGCTCCTGCTGCTCGAGGCATTCGCCGGCCTCACGGACCTGACCTGGACCGCGGCGCTGGTGGGCTCCGATTCCGCAGACCCCGCCTACGCCCGGGCGGTCCGCAGTGCGATAGGACGGCTTGGGCTGACCGGCCGGGTGACTGTGCACGGCGAGCTCAGCGGGGCAGCCCTCAACGACGCATGGCACCGTGCCGATCTCAGCCTGCTGATTTCGCAGGCAGAAGCCTACGGGATGGTGGTCACCGAGTCCCTCGCCCGCGGAATCCCGGTGGTGGTGCGGGACGGCACCGGCGCCGTCGAGGCACTCGCGGCGGGGTCACCGGGGGTGGCAGCAGCTCCCGAGGGCGTCGCAGGACCCGCGCTGCCGGGCACCGCCGTCGTACTCGGTGCGGACCCTTCCCCGCTGGAAGGGGTACTCCGCGGTTGGCTCACGGATCCGGACCTTCGCGCGCAATGGCGCGGAGCCGCGCTGGCTGCGCGGAACCGGCTGCCTGGCTGGGATGTCACGGCCAGGACGGTGCTGGACGCCATCGCAGGAGACGGTCCTGGGAACCGAACCGCCCCTGCTCATTCCGTTGCCGTACGGGCTGATGGACAATGGCCCCTATGACAACCGAGCCCCTCACCGTTGAGACTCCGCCCGCGCACACGCTCACCGCGGAGCGCCTCCGCGCCTGGGCCTGGCACCGGCAAGGCCTCGACGGCAGCCTCGCCGGCCACAGCTCTGCCGAGGTATTCGCCCGGGCCGGCTGGGCGCGTTCGGTGGGCGGCGCCAACCCGTACCTCGCGCTGTTCGCCCGTGCCGGAATCCGGCGCGAACAGGTGGATGCCGATGTCCTGGCACTGCGGATCTACGAACTCCCCAGCGCACGCGGCTGCACTTACGTGCTCGGCGCGGAGGACTTCGCGTGGGCGTTGAAGCTGGGCACGGATTCCGCCGACGTCTTCAGGGTGCTTGGCAGGCTGGGGGTGGACCGCGGCGAACTCACGCTGCTCGAGGAACAGGTGCTTCATGCCCTGGCCGAGGCCGGCCGGCCGCTGGATCCGAAACAGCTCAAGGACGAACTGGGCGATTCCGTCCGGAGCCTGGGCGAGGAAGGCAAGAGGCAGGGCGCATCCACCACCCTTCCCACTGCCCTCGGCCTGCTGCAGCGCGACGGCCGGATCCGCCGCGTCCCCGCCAACGGCCGTCTCGACCAGCAGCGCTACGCCTACACGCTGTGGGACCTGCCGCCGAGCCCGTTGGACAT
Source organism: Arthrobacter sp. 24S4-2 (assembly GCF_005280255.1). Taxonomy (NCBI): domain Bacteria; kingdom Bacillati; phylum Actinomycetota; class Actinomycetes; order Micrococcales; family Micrococcaceae; genus Arthrobacter; species Arthrobacter sp. 24S4-2. The sequence continues at coordinate 780,961 of NZ_CP040018.1, forward strand.
TGACGCCGCCCGCACTGAGCTGATCCGCAAGTATTTGGGCTGGACCGGCGGCGCCACGCTCAAGCAATCCCAGTGGTTCTCCGGGTTCACAGTCGCCCAGAGCAAGGCGGCCCTGGCCGCCGTCGGTGCCGCTGAGGTGCCCACCGCGGACGGCAACGCGCTGTGGATGCTGCCCGACGACGTCGGACGCCTCGCCGTTTTTGACGTGCCGGCGGAGGAACAGATCCAGCTCCTCGCGGGGACGGACTCGCTCGTCATACAGCGGCGGAACGCCGGGGACCTGTTCACGGACGGCGACGGCGACGCGACACTGCTCGGTGCAACCCTGGCACTGCAGCCCGACCTGCCGGACCACCCGATCCTGGACCGCGGCCGGATCATCGGACTCTGGCAGTACGACCCCGCCGGGCAGCGCATAGCCCACTGGCTGTTCGCCGGATCCACGCCGCGCGTCGAACGGCGGATCGCCGAGGTGGAATCCTGGATCCGGGAGGACCTGGGTGATTTCCGTTCCTTCGGCCTCGACTCGCCCGCATCGCGGCAGGAGCGGATTGACGCCCTGGATGCGGCGAATGCCGGTTAGCTGACCTGCCGGTGGCCGGCAAAGAAGTCCCGCAGCAGCGTGGCACACTCCTGTTCGCGCACGCCGGCGTAGACCTCCACCCAGTGGTTGAGCCGGCGCTCGCGGAGAATATCGAACACCGAACCGGCGGCCCCGGCCTTCTCGTCCCACGCACCGAATACCACCCGGGGAATCCGCGCCAGCACAATCGCCCCGGCGCACATCGCGCAGGGCTCCAGGGTCACCACCAGGGTGCAGTCCTCCAGCCGCCAGCCGTCGCTGTGGCCGCCGTTTTTGAGCCTCAGCGCCTGGAGCCGGGCCGCTGCCTCGCGGATCGCCACCATCTCGGCATGGGCCGTGGGATCTCCGTGGGCTTCCCGTTCGTTCCTTCCGGTCCCGAGTACGCCGCCGTCGGGACCGATGACGACGGCGCCGATCGGCACGTCCTCGGTGGCCAGCGCCCGCCGTGCCTCGGTAAGGGCAAAGCCCATCCATTCGGCATGGCGGGGCTCCGGGGAAGTCATGGCTCAATGATAGTTTCGAAGATGCGGCAGGTGCGGACGACGAATGGGCCCGGGAGACGACGTGAAGACTTTGGCTGACCGTATTACCGACCGGTGGGGCCGGTGGGTGGTTCCCTACGCGGCGCTCTGGATCACCATGCTGATTGGCGGCGTGATCGTCGTGACGCTGGCGTTCCTCGGTGCCGAAGTCTACGACAACGTGGTGGACAAGGCCGGGCTCGCCAACCTGGACAAGCCTGCGCTGGCGCTGTCTGAGGACCTGCGGACGCCCTGGCTCAATTCCGCCGTCACTGCCTTCACCAATATTGGCGGCGGAATCGGCATGCCGATCGTCGGCAGCATCCTGACGGCGTGGCTGACGTGGGCAGGGCGCACCTGGCGGCCCCTCGTCCTGGTGGGCGGCGCTGCGGCTGCTTCGGTCACTGCAACCACCTTTGGCAAGAAGCTCTTTGGCCGCACCCGCCCGGACCATGCCGACGCTGTTCCGCCTTACGAAGATTCGCCGTCGTTCCCCAGCGGGCACACGCTTAACACCACGGTGGTGATCGGGCTGGTGGTGTACCTGGCGTGCCTGCAGATCCAGCGGACCGTTGCGCGGGTGTCCATGATCACGGCGGGTTCGATTTTCATCATCGCCATGGGCCTGAGCAGGGTATTCCTCGGCCATCACTGGCTGACGGATGTCATCGCCGGGTGGCTCCTTGGCCTCGCCTGGGTGGGCATCGTGATCCTGGCGCACCGGCTCTTCCATGTCATGAGGCACCGGGAGCACGCCGGGCCTGCACCGACATTTGACCATCCGGTGCTGCGGGATGAGCCGGGCACTCATCACGGGCGGCAAACCCACGGATCGCCGGGCCGGGACTCCAGCCCCGGGTGATAGTTTTGACCCATGCGCACACTCGTCGTGGACCACCCGCTGGTCGCCCACAAGCTCACCGTCCTGCGGGATAAGAACACCCCTTCCCCGGTCTTCCGCCAGCTCACCGAGGAACTGGTCACCCTCCTCGCCTACGAGGCGACCCGCGACGTCCGCACCCAGCCGGTCACCATCGAGACGCCGGTCAGCACCACCATCGGCACGGCGTTCACCAAGCCCACGCCGCTGGTGGTTCCCATTCTCCGTGCAGGCCTCGGCATGCTCGAGGGCATGACCAAGCTGGTCCCCACCGCCGAGGTCGGTTTCCTGGGTATGGCCCGCGATGAGGAAAGCCTCGAAATCATCACCTACGCAGAGCGCCTCCCCGAGGACCTGACGGACCGGCAGATCTTCGTCCTGGATCCCATGCTGGCCACCGGCGGCACGCTGCGCGAAGCCATCAAGTTCCTGTTCAAGCGTGGCGCCTCCGACGTCACGTGCATCTGCCTGCTGGCCGCGCCGGAGGGGCTGGCCAAGCTGCAGGAAGAGCTCTCGGACGCAAACGTCACGATCGTCCTGGCCTCCATCGACGAGAAGCTCAACGAGAAGTCCTACATTGTGCCCGGCCTGGGCGACGCCGGAGACCGCCTGTACGGCATCGCCGGCTAGCAGGGGCGCCGGCTAAGCCGGCAAGAAGCGATTGCCCCCTTCCGGTTTCCGGCGGCCCCGGCTAGCCTGTGGCCCATGGACTGGAAACTTGAACTTGTGTTTGTCCCCGTGTCCGATGTGGACCGCGCCAAGGACTTCTACGTCAACAAGGTGGGCTTCAACGCCGACTACGACGAGCGGCCCATGGACGGCATCCGCTTCGTCCAGCTGACCCCGCCGGGCTCGGCCTGTTCGATCGCCATTGGGGAGGGCCTGAACGACGCCCCTCCCGGCACGGCCCCGAGCCTGCAGATCGTGGTCAGTGACATTCAGGCCGCGCACAAGCAGCTCAAGGACAACGGCGTGGACGTCAGCGACGTCGACGTCCAGGACTGGGGACACTTCGTCCATTTTGCCGATCCCGACGGCAACAAATGGGCCATCCAGTACCTTCCCCAGCGCCCGAACGGCTAAGTCACAAAGATTCTTCGCCGCCACTGCGTGGGGCAGGATGGAGGCATGAACCTACCTGCCGACGCAGCCCCCACCGCTTCCGCTGCTCCGGGCGCGACTGTCCTGACTGCCCGGGCAGTCCTGTTCGACATGGACGGCACGCTGGTTGATTCCACCGCCGTTGTGGAGCAGGTGTGGGGCGAGTTCGCGACCCGCTACGGCCTGGACATCGCCGAGATCCTCCGGACCTCGCACGGTGTCCAGGCCGGTGACACGGTGCGGCGTTTTGCGCCTTCCGGGGCCGACGTCGTGGCCCTCACAGCGGAACTCGGCGCCATGGAACGGGTCCGGACAGAGGGCATTGTGGCGTTGCCCGGAGCGGCCGACGTGCTGGGCAGCCTCCCGGCGGATGCGGTGGCGCTGGTGACATCCGCAGACCGGGTCCTGGCCGATATCCGCATGGAAGCCGCCGGTCTGGCCATGCCTGACACGGCCGTTACAGGGGACCTTGTCACCCGCGGCAAGCCCCATCCGGAAGGCTACTTGCGTGCTGCGGCGCTGCTGGGCGTCGAGCCCGAAGATGCCCTGGTGTTTGAAGATGCCCCCGCCGGCATCGCCGCCGGGCTTGCCGCCGGCATCCGGACCGTCGCCGTCGGGCCCAACACCGGTGAGCTGCCGGACGGCGTCCTGCACATTGCCGACTACTCCACGGTCACCGTGACCACATACGTTGACAACGCCGGCGTGACGGCGATTTCCTTCCGCTTCTGAGGCCCAAAGCGGCAGCCTGTCGGCTACTGTCAGTGCAGAGGGCTGACGCTATCTGGGGGATAGGATGACCGAGGTTCCGATTGATGGCGCCAGAGGCACGGTTGCACTGCGCGACGGTGTCCTGCATGTGCAATGGATTCCAGGCTTGGCCATCTCCGAGGATGCCGCGCACGCCGTGATGTGGGCCGTGAACCAGTTGAGCAGCGGGCGCCCTTATCCGATGCTGGTGGATATGGCAGAGTCGGCGTCCATGAGCCGCGGAGCACGGCGGGTCTTCGCCCTTCCCAGCAGCGTGACCAGGGTGGCTCTTCTCGGATCCTCTCCGGTGGACCGGGCAATGGCCAATTTCTTCCTCAGCCTCAACGCCCCGGCGGCGCCCACCAGGTACTTCACCAGCCCGGAGGAAGCCATGACGTGGCTCCGGAACCCTTAGGGGCCGGAACACTTAACGGCCGGGTTCCTGGACGCCCCGCGTCAGGGCGCCTGCTGCGCGAGATCGTACAGGGTGGTGCCGCCCACGGTCTGGGCTTCGAAGCTGGCTTCCACCCAGGCGGCTATTTGCGCGGCGGCGTCCGAACCCGTTTCACCCTGCATGATGCGGCCGCCGATGAAGTAGTGGATCTTCCCCTCCGCCACCAGCTGCTGAAACTCCGCCAGGGTGGGTGACGGGTCCGTGCCGTTGAAGCCGCCCACCGCCATCACCGGAAGTTCTGTTGCCAGCTGATAGCCGGCAGCATTGTTCGAACCCACGACGGCGGCGGCCCAGGTGTAGTTGTCCGCCCCGGACTTGAGCGCGGCCACCGCAGCGTCCGTCGGCGCGGCGGCCCCGAGCAGGCCTCCCATCCCGGCGCCGGTGTTTCGGCCCTGCCGAGCCGGCCCTGCGGGGATGTTTTGGCCGCCCAGCAGGGATCCTCCCCGGCCGATGTTCGTGAAAGCCCCGGTGCGTGCGTCGGTTGGGCCGGCGCTGACAATTGCCCCGCTGTGGGCGGTCGCCGCGGTGGACAGCGAGAAGGCCAGCGGGCCGGCGAGTGAGGCCGCGACGGCGAGGGCCGCCGTCGTGCGCTGCAGTGTCCGACGCAGCCGGAGCTGGAGCCGGAGCCCGCCGGCCGCGGCGGAAAGCACCAGCACGCCGGCGCCTCCGGATCCCAGGAGCACAACCCACCGGAGCCACGGCACAAAGGATGCTGACCGGCCCAGGAGTTCGAAGGCCATCATCCCGGCCACCATAATGGCCGCCGCCAGCGGCACCGCTGCCACCAGCCTTGCCCGGTGCTGCCACAGGAGCACCCCGCCCAGGCCGGCGAGGCCGGCTATTCCGGGAGCCAGCGCCACCATGTAGTACGGGTGGATGATCCCTGCCATGAAGCTGAACGTGAGGCCGGTGACCACCACCCAACTGCCCCAAAACACCACGGACGCACGGACGGCATCGGTCCGCGGAGCACGCCGCCCCAGCCAGAGCAAAGCGCCACCCAGCACCAGCACAGAGGGGAGCAGCCAGGAGATCTGACCGCCGAATTCGCTGTTGAACAGGCGGAGCAACCCCGGGACGCCCCAGCCGTTGCCGCCGCCCACGCTTCCTGTTTCGTCGCCGGTCAGCCGGCCCAGTCCGTTGTAACCGAGGGTCAGTTCAAGGACGGAGTTTGATTGTGAACCGCCGATGTAGGGACGGGCGTCTTCGGGGACGAGCTCGACGACGGCCAGCCACCACCCCGCCGACACCGCCAAGGCTGCTCCCGCGCCCAGCAGGTGGAGCAACCGCCTGCCAAGGCTGGCCGGGGCTGCCAACAGGTACGCGACGGCGAGGCCCGGGACCACCAGCAGGACCTGGAGCTGCTTCGTCAGGAACCCGAAGCCCAGCAGCACACCGGCCAGAAGGAGGTAGCGGAACCGTGCCTCCTGGATGGAGCGCAGGACGGCGTAGGCAGCCGCCGTCATGAGCAGGACCAGCAGCGCGTCCGGGTTGTTGAAACGGAACATCAGCACGGCCACGGGCGTAAGGGCCATCACGGCGCCTGCCAGCAGGCCTGCCCGGTGGGCCAGCAGCCCGTCACCGGTGGCGGGGACCGCGGCGCGGCGAACCGCGAGGTAGACAAGCCACACCGTGGCCACGCCCATGAGCGCCTGGGGGACCAGGATGCTCCAGGAATTCAACCCGAACAGCCGCACCGACAAGCCCGTGATCCAGAGCGCGGCCGGAGGCTTGTCCACGGTGATGGAGTTGGCGGCGTCCGAGGATCCGAAGAACCAGGCGGTCCAATCCTGCGAACCGGCCTGGGCCGCGGCCGAATAGAACGCGTTGGCCCACCCGGAGGCGCCAAGATTCCACAAATACAGGATTCCGGTGGCCAGTAGCATGGCTCCGAGTTCCAGCCGCGGACGCGTAACGGCAGCGGCTGGACTCTGTACCCGGGGGAGTGGTCCTGTCATGATCGCCTACTGGACCAGCTTGTAGACAGTGGTGCTTCCGACTGTCTGCGCCTGGAAGTTGTCGGCCACCCAGGTTGCTACTTCCGAGCTGCCTCCCCGGCCCCCGCCCATACCTCCGCCCATACCTCCGCCGGAGATGAAGTATCCGATTTCTCCGCGGTCCACCATGTCCTGGAACTGGGCCAGCGTCGGGTACGGATCGCCGCCGTTCCAGCCGCCCAGGGCAATCACGCTGGTGCCGGAAGCCAGCTCCAGGTTCGCGGCCTGGGAGGCGCCGGAAACAATGGCGGACCACTTGGCGCCGGAGGACTTCAGCAGCTCCGTGAGCTCCGTACTGGCGGCGGTTTCCCCGCCCATGCCGCCGCCCATTCCGCCCGTGCCCAAGGCGACGCCCAGTCCGCCAAAGTCGCCGCCCGGGCCGCCCATCGCGGAAGCTGTCGGTCCGGACGTGGGGATGGAACCGGAATGCGGCTGGGACGCCGTCGCAACGGTCCATGCCGCGGTTCCCAAACCGCCGGCCAGCAGGGACGTCACCACCACTCCCACCGCGGCAGCCTTGCGGAGCCTGGCCGGAACGCCGTGGGAATCCAGGCGAAGCACCAGCGCCAGCGCGCCGAGGACGCCAAGAATCACCACAACGACCCGCAGCCACGGCAGCCAGGATGCCTGCCGCCCCAGCAGCACGGCCGACCATGCCGAGCTGGCCAGGACGGTGGCTGCCAGCACAAGCCGCGCGGACCAGTAGGCTCGCCCCCGCGACAGTTCCACGGAGCCGATGCCCACGAGCGCCGCGATGGCCGGTGCCAGAGCCACGGCGTAGTAGGGGTGGACGGTGCCGCCCATGAAGCTCAGGATTCCTGCGGTGACCAGGAGCCACCCGCCCCAGAGCAACAACGACGCCCGCGTCCTGGACGTCCGGGCCTCGCGGCGGGTGAACCAGAGGCCTGCGGCCAGGAGGATCAGGGCCGCCGGCAGGAGCCAGGACACTTCGCCGCCAAAGCTCGTGCCGAACATCCGCGTGATGCCCGCTGTTCCGCCGAAGCCCACGTTCCCGCCCATCCCGTCGCCGCCGGGCATGCCTCCGCCGGGCATGCCGCCAGGCATTCCACCACCGGGCATGCCGCCGCCGGATCCGGTGATCCGGCCGAGCCCGTTGTAGCCGAAGGTTAGCTCCAGGAAACTGTTGTTCTCCGAGCCGGCCATATACGGGCGGGCCGAAGCGGGCGTCAGCTGGAAAAGAGCGATGTAGCTGCCGGCCACCACGGCGATGCCTGCGGCGGCGCCGAGCAGGTGGAGGATCCGGCGCCGCAGCGTTGCCGGGGCCGCCCACAGGTAGGCGAGGCCCAGGCCCGGCACAATCAGGAATCCCTGCAGCATCTTGGTCAGGAACGCCAGACCAATCACGGCACCTGCCGCCACGAGCCATTTCCAGCCGGCCTTTTCGATGGCGCGGATGGTCAGGTAGGCGGCCAGCACCAGGCAGAGCGTGAGCATGGCGTCCGGATTGTTGAACCGGAACATCAGGGCCGCCACCGGCGTCAGCGCCAGGGCGCCGCCGGCAAGGAGGCCCGCCGCGGGGCCGGACACACGCTTGACGGCCAGGTATAGAAGCCCGACGGCGGCGACTCCCATGAGTGCCTGCGGCACCAGCATGCTCAGCGCGGAGAAGCCGAAGATCCGCCCGGACAGGGCCGGGATCCAGAGTGCTGCCGGAGGCTTGTCCACCGTGATCGCATTGCCGGCGTCAAGGGAGCCAAACAGCAGTGCGGTCCAGTCCTTGGTGCCGGCCTGTATCGCGGCGGCATAGAAGGAGTTGGCATACCCTGTGGCTTGCAGGTTCCACAGGTACAGGGCACCGGTGAGCACCAGCAGCAGCGCCGCCGATGGCCTCACCCAGCGCGCCTGGTTTCCGAAGAGCAGCCGGCGTGCGCGGTCTCCGGAGCCGTATTGCCGGAGGGTTCTGCGCGCGATGACGCCTGACCGCGCCTGTTGGCTCTCTGTCGTCTGGGCAGGGGAAGCAGCGGTGGCGGTCATGACTGTGCCGTTTCTGTGTTGGCCGCGTTGACGGCGGGATCTTCGGGGGCGTTGGTCGTGGCCGCGCCTGGGGCTGCAACCCCGGCTTCGGCCCCGGTGGGCGAGTCCCCGGTGGGCGAGTCCCCGGTGGGCGAGGCCCCGGATTGCGGGGCCTCGGACGGCGACGCCGCAGGCGGCGCGGCCGTACGGCCGTGCCGGAAGACCCAAAGGCGGAACAGCAGGAACTTCAGGGCGGTGGCGGCCAGGTTCGCCGCTGTCACCGTGGCGATCTCCAGCCACCGCTCCGGTGCGGTCGCTGAACTGCCGTGCACCAGCGCCAGCGCCCCTGAGGTCAGTGCCAGCCCGATGCCGAACACAATCAGGCCTTCGAAGTGGTGGCGGGCAACGCCGGCGCCGCCCTGGATGCCGAACGTGAAGCGGCGGTTGGCGGCCGTGTTGGCCACAGCCGTGACCAGGAGTGCCACGAAGTTGGCCAGCTGCGGATCCATCACACTCCGGCACAGCAGGAAGATGAACGCGTAGGCCACCGTGGAAACCGCGCCGATCGCGCCGAACCGGACCAGCTGGCCGAACAGGCTGGCGCTCCGGCTTCTTTCCTGGCTGCGGGAGGCCGCGGGCACCGGCCCCCGGGCCAGGGCTGCCCGGAGCTCGGGCACGGGAATGCGCCCGGAAACCAGGTCCTTACTGAGGCGGGCCATGCCGCGCAGGTCAGCGAGGGCGGTCTGCACGATGTCCACACTGGAATTGGGGTCGTCGGTCCAGTCCACCGGGACCTCATGGACGCGGAGTCCGCATTTCTCTGCCAGCACCAGCAGCTCGGTGTCAAAGAACCAGGCGTTGTCCAGGGTGTGCGGAAGGATCTGTTGGGCAACGTCCGCGCGGATGGCCTTGAAACCACATTGCGCGTCGCTGAAATGGGCGCCCATGAGTGAATGCAGCAGGAAGTTGTAGCCGCGGGAAATGAACTCCCGCTTGGGTCCGCGGATCACCCGGGAACTGCGCGTCAGCCGTGTTCCGATCGCCAGGTCCGAATGCCCGGAGATCAGCGGTGCGAGCAGGGGGCCCAATGCGGCGAGGTCGGTGGACAGGTCCACGTCCATGTAGGCCAGCACGGGTGACGGGGACGCCAGCCATACCCTGCGCAGGGCGTTGCCCCGGCCTTTCTCCGCCAGGTGGATCACTGTCACCTCGCGCAGCTCCCGGGCCACCCGCTCGGCGGCCTGAAGCGTGGAGTCTGTGCTGGCGTTGTCGGCCACGGTGATCCGGAACGTGTGCGGAAATGTGTTGCTGAGGCAGGCGTGCAGACGCCGCAGGCACTGCTCCAGGTCCCGTTCCTCGTTGTACACCGGGATGGTCACGTCCAGAACGGGGGCGGCCGTCCCGGCCCGGGCTGCCATCCTCGTATCGATGGGGGACCGGCGGGTACTTCCCGCCGCAAACAACGCCGGCGGGATGCCTGTTGCGGCGTGAGCTTCGGCCACTGCTGGCGGTTGCTGCAGGGTTCCTGTGGCTTGGTCTGTGAGCGTCATGATTCAAGAGTGACGCCGGCTCATATGAGGGATTTAGGCCCAAGCTGTGCAGGGGCTGTGGAACTTGGGTTACCCGGCCAACGCCCGGCCAGCGCCCTGCCGGAACCCTGCCGGAAACGCCGAATGGCCCCGAATCACGTGGATTCGAGGCCCTCGGTTGCCAACAGAGCGGGAATGCGCCCCGCTTAGTACCAGTTGTTGGCGAGGTGGAAGTCCAGGGCGCCACAGGGGGAGCCGTAACGCTCCTTGACGTAGTTCAGGCCCCAGTTGATCTGGGTGCGGAAGTTGGTCAGGTAGTCCCCGCCCGCGCTCGCCATTTTTTCGGCCGGCAGCGACTGGACGATGCCGTACGCGCCGCTGCTGGCGTTCGTGGCCGTTGTCTTCCAGTCGGATTCCTTGGTCCACAGCGCGTTGAGGCACTGCATCTGGTCCGCGGCCCAGCCGTAGCCGCCAAGCTGGGAGGCCGCGTACTCCTGTGCGCCGGCGGGATCGTCAACCGCAACCGGCGGGGCAGGGGCCGGGGCAGGTTCCGCGGCCGGCGCAGGAGCAGGAGCCGCAGCAGGTGCCGGTGCCGGTGCTTCATGTGCCTTTTCAGCGGCCGGCTTGTCGGCTGACTGCGGCGCCACTGTGACGGAGGACGGGGCGGGCATGGCGGAGACCAGCACCTTTTCGAACGCGAGCTTGGACTCGACGTCGGAGGTGGCAGCGGTACTTCCGGCCGACGCTGCGGCGGTCACGGAGGAAACAGGCTCGGAAGCCTGGCCGGCGGCGCCGACACCGATGAGCACGGCGCACGCGGTGGCCACCACCGCCGCCCGCTTGCCGGAGCCTTGCAGGCCTGCGGCAATCCGGGACAGCGGGGACGTTGTTTTGGCTGATGCGGCGCGGTGGCGCGAACGTTTAACGGGCGCCGCGGACTCCCGTGAAGCGCGCGCTGGACGTACTTCTGGCGTGGATTTAGTCATGATTGCCTCTCGATGCCGGCGGAGTTAGCTGTCGGGTTCGGATGAGGTCATCCGGCCGCACGGAACTTCACGTGTCGGCTTCACCCCAAGGGCGGCTGATGCAGAATGCCCGGAGACCTGGGTCCCCCGCCTCTGCCTGATCAGGAGGAAATCCGGGAAGCGGCAGAGTTTGGCGTCCATCCCGGTATGCGGCCGGAACGGTGGCCGCACTCCAAAAACCGTACAGGAGGTCGGAGCTTAAGTCACATTTGGATAACGGAGATCACAACGGCGGCGCGTTGACTTGCGTCCAGCGCACAGGAACGTCGCGAAGCGGAACCGCAGAATCAGTGCCGAACAAGGAACGGTCCGGCCGGTGCTGTTGGGCACCGGCCGGACCGTGGGTCAAAACTGCGTCAGGAGCTTAGGCCACGGACCGTTCACCGGGAAGCCGGAGTGCGAACTCGGTGCGGCCAGGGCGGGACGTGACCTCGACAGTGCCGCCGTGGGCTTCCATGATCGACTGCACGATCGACAGGCCCAGCCCGCTGGTCCCTTCCGCGGCCGCCGCTCCCGCGGCGGCAGTACCGGATGCTGAGCCTTCCGGGCCGGTGCGTGCTGCGTCCGCCCGGGCAAAACGGGCAAAAACCCTGCCCACGAATTCGGGCGGGATCCCCCCGCCGTTGTCCGTCACGGTCACCACGGCACTGCCGTCAGCGGAACGCATGACGCCCGTGACCACAGTGGTCCCGGGACCGGTGTGCTTGCGGGCGTTGGAGAGGAGGTTGGCCAGCACCTGGTGCAGCTGCTTGGAATCGCCGCGGACAACCACCGGCTCCTCGGGCAGTTCCAGCTGCCAGATGCGGTCCGGCGCCATGACTTTCTCATCGCTGACGGTTTCCACCACCAGCTGGGTCAGGTCCACATCGCTGAGCTTGAGGGGCTGGCCTTCGTCCAGCCGGGCCAGCAGCAGGAGATCCTCCACCAGGGTGGTCATGCGTTCGGACTGGCTCTGCACCCGCGCCAGCGATTTCTTGCCGTCCGGTGTGAAGTCCTCGGTCATCCGCATGAGTTCGGTATAGCCGCGGATGGCGGTGAGCGGCGTGCGCAGTTCATGTGAGGCGTCCGCCACGAACTGGCGGACCTTGGTCTCGCTCTGCTGCCGGGCCTCGAGCGCCTTGGACACGTTGTCCAGCATGAGGTTGAGTGCATGGCCCACGCTGCCCACTTCAGTTCCGGGATGGGCGTTCGACGGCGGTACGCGCACTGCGAGAGCCACTTCACCGGCGTCGAGCGGCAGTTTCGAAACCTGCGTGGCGACTTCCGAGAGCTGCTCCAGCGGCTTCATGGTGCGGCGGATGAGCACGGTGCCGGCCAGACCGATGAGCACCAGCCCGCCGAACGACACAACCACCATGGTCCACACCAGTGAATTGAGGGTGTTCTGTTTTGCGGCGAGGGGAAGCCCGGTAACGATCACGTCGCCGTAGGGCGCCTCAACGGCCACCAGGCGGTAGGAACCGGTGGACAGGGTGCGGTCCACCGGATTTCCGTCATGGCGGAGGTCCAGGAGGATCTGGTCGTCTTCCGGGGACAGCGATGCCGGGGTTGCGTCGTTGGCGAGGAACCCGGCGCTGCTGACGTTGCCATTGTTGATGCGGGCTATGAGGGTTCCGATGCCTTGGCCCCTGCCCTCCAGCGGGTCCGGCCCGGGGCCGTTCGGATTGCCGAGCCGTGGCCGCCCTGCCTCGCTCGAGAGCCTTGATGCTTGGCCCAGGCGCTCGTCGAGCTGACGGGTCAGGAAGGAGTCCATGGACGCGTAGCTGAACAGGCCGATGGCGCCGCAGATGGCCACGAGCAGGGCCATCGCCACAAGCACCAGCCGGGTGCGCAGGTGCCAGGTTGAGGGATCCAGCCAGCGGCGGCCGTCCTTGCGGATTTCGCCGGAAAGTGTGGGCACCGCTCAATCCGCCGGTTTGATGACGTAGCCCGCGCCGCGGACTGTGTGGATCATGGGCGGGTGCGTGGCATCCACCTTCTTGCGCAGGTAGGAGATGTACAGCTCCACGATGTTTGCCTGGCCGCCGAAGTCGTAGTCCCACACGCGGTCCAGGATCTGTGCCTTGCTGACCACGCGCTTGGGGTTCTCCATCAGGTAGCGGAGGAGCTCGAACTGGGTGGCTGTCAGCTGCAGTTCTTCGCCGGCACGGGTCACCTCCCTGGTGTCCACGTTGAGGACGAGGTCGCCCACCACCAGCTCGGCGGTGTCCATGGCGGCCACACCGGAACGCTGGACCAGCCGGTGCAGGCGCAGGAGCACTTCCTCCATGCTGAACGGTTTGGTCACGTAGTCGTCCCCGCCGGCCGCGAGGCCCAGAATACGGTCCTGGACGGCATCCTTGGCCGTCAGGAAGAGCGCCGGTACTTCCGGCGCGAAGGCGCGGATCCTGCTGAGCAGCTCTACGCCGTCGAACCCTGGCAGCATCACGTCCAGCACCAGGACGTCGGGGCGGAAGTCCCTGGCGAGTTTCACGGCCGCCGGGCCGTCCCCGGCGACGGCAACGGACCAGCCTGCCATCCGCAGCCCCATGCTCATGAGCTCGGAGAGGCTTGGTTCGTCGTCAACCACCAGGGCGCGGATGGGGGAGCCGTCCGGGTGGGTGAGCTGGGGAAGGTTGTTAGTCATGGAGTGCGAAGTGGCCATGGTACAACTCTCCGATCTGCGGTTTAGCCGGCGCTATGGGGATCCTGTGGGCCGGCTGTGAATCCCAGCCTAGCGAGCTGGACGCCCGGCGGGCCTACCTCCGGCGGTTCGGCGTGGGTTTCCTTCCCGGCCGGCCGGTTCCAGCGCGGCGAGCTCACAGGCGGCCCTGTTGCCCCGCACAGCCCATGCACAGGAACGGTTCGGAGTCTGGAGTGGACAGAGTCACCCCGCTCAAAGGAGTACGCGATGAATAGCGACAACAACCGGCCGGTTCCCCCAAACCCCGAAGGCACGCCCGAAGGCCAGCAACCCCCGGCAAATGCCGGATGGGGAGCGCCGCCGTCGGCCAATGCCCCTGAACCGCAGCCGACAGACCCCCTGGCGACGCACAACTTGCCGGCGGCGGGGTGGGGGTCAACCCGTCCCTCCGGCGGCTGGGGCGCACCGGCCTCCGCTGGATCATTCCCTGCTGGGTCGTTTTCCGCGAAAGGGCCGGACGGTCGTTCAAAGCCCTGGACCAGGAAGCGTGGACTGGTAGTGGCCGGTGCCGCGGCAGTTCTCGCCGGCGGGGCCGGTGTGGGAGTTTACGCCTTGACGTCGGGCGCCGCAGCAGCGGAGACTGCGACGGACGGTCAGGCCCTGCCGGGAACGGCGCCGGGCGCCCGTGGCGGCACGCAGGGCGGCTTTGCCGGCGGGATGCCCGCCCAGGGCGGTCCGGGCAACTTCGCCCCGGGCGGACTGGGAGGCATGGGGAGCGGGGTGTCGGCCGCGGTTCACTCCGAATATGTTGTCCTTCAGGACGGCGCCTACGTCACCAAAGTTGAGCAGCAGGGAACAGTCGCTGAGGTCAGCTCGGACTCCGTGACTGTCAAGAGCACGGACGGGTTCAGCCGCACCTATTCGCTGGGTTCGGATGTGGTGGTGAGCAATGTGCAGCAAAGGCGTCAACAGGCCGGCGGAACGTCAACCAGCCAGCTGACCGTGGCGGACATCGTCTCCGGAGCCACGGTCAGGATCGTGGCAGGTAAGGACTCCAACGGCTTCCCGGCCGAGTCCGTTCAGCTCGTGGCGGCGACGCTTACCGGCCAGTCCAACTGAACTGGCGGGGGCTCAAGGAGACAATTTTTCCGTGAAGCCCGGCCAGGGGCTGGACATCCGCGCCGAGGAGTTTTGGCTATTTCAGCTATTCCATACATGCTGATTTTTTGCGCGAGAAACCGCTGTTTGGAAGAATAATATTCGGAATACGGCAGAATCCGATCGATCGTTCTGAAAAACACTTGTTATTTTATTGTCAATTCAGAATCGTGATTTAGGCCACATTGCGGGATTTCATCTCACGATGCGGACGATAGCGTCCATTGTTACTTGCAAGTTGTCATTGTTACGTTGCACACTTCAATTGTGAACAAGAACTCAACAGCACCTGCAGCCGCAGAATCCTGGACCAGCCCACCCGCTGGCGAAGACATGCGCTGTTGTCGAATGCACGCCTAACTTCCCCACCCCCGAGAAGTTTTTAGGCATTCGCCCCAAGCCCAGCGTCGGGCGCCCCTCCCCAGATTTCATTGCGGGGAAAGCCAGCATTCGAGCCGCGATGACGGCCATTCACATTGAGGTAAGCATTCCATGTCAGTTGCATCTGGATACGTCCACATCTCCGTCCGAAACGCCAACAAGGGTGGCCAGCCTTCAGGCCTCCGCCAGGGATTCGGCGCCCGCCCGGCGTTTGCCCCGGCAGCGCCGAACAGCAGCTTCCCGGCCCCCGGCTACGCGCCGCAGGGCTACAACCCCAATTCGTATGGCCAGTTGCGTGCCGTCCCTGCCGCCGAAGCCCCGCAGACGGCACCCACGCCCGTGATTGCACCTGCCAACGGAAGCGCAGTACGACCGGTCGCGAATGAAAACGTGGCCCGTGGATTCGTGCTCTACATGGGCATCGACGAGGAAACGGCCGCAGCAGCAGGCACCTCCATTGCCAAGCTTGCCCAGGAAATCCGCGCCTATGCGCAGTCCCTCGTCAACGGTGCGGAAAGCTACGCGGCAGTGGCGGTAGCCCCCGCCAGCGCCCCGGGTTCCGCGCTCGACGTCGTCCGGTCCACCTTCGGTGACCCCACCGTGTCCCGCCAGCGCACGGAGGCCTCCCGCCTGCCGCAGCCGCAGGACCCCCGGCCCTCCGGCGTCCTCATCGACCTTGCCCGCCGCGAGGTGCACCTCGACGGCGAATCCCTGAACCTGACGTTCAAGGAATTCGAACTCCTCAACTACCTCGTGGAAAACGGCACCCGCACCGTGGGCCGCGACGAACTGCTCGAAGGCCTGTGGCGCAACGCCGAAGAAGTGCCCAACGAGCGCACCATCGACGTCCACATCCGCCGGCTCCGCTCCAAGCTGGGACGCCTCGCCAACACGGTCCGCACGGTCCGCGGCCAGGGCTACCGGTTCTACGAGCACCCGGAAGTTGTGGTCTGGGCCGCTCCGGAATACTCCATCTAGTCCTTAACTCCGCGCAAAGCGCCTGTCCCCTTGTTGGGGACGGGCGCTTTCGCTTTCGCGGTCCTTTCGGGCGCCGCGCTTCAAGCGGCGGGCTCTTGGCGTATGTGCCTCCGCGGCTGATGGGTGTTGGTGGGGAGGGCTTCGGCTTCGGTGCGGTCCTATGACCCTGTTGGTGCGGGGTGGGGCGGCGTAGTCTCTGATCGTCCATCCGACCATCAGGAGGAGCTATGTCTGTTGCACGCATTACCACCCTGAGCGCTAACTCGAAGACCTCGTTTGATGATGCCATCAAGGAAGGCATCGACCGGGCCAACAAGACGCTTCGGGGTGTCACGGGCGCGTGGGTGAAGGAACAGAAGGTCGAAATCGCGGACGGCGCCGTCGTTGCCTGGCACGTGGTGCTCGAAGTGACGTTTGTACTGGAGGGCTAAACCTCGTGCAGGGCGGCCGTGACCTGAGGGGCAGGGCCGCCGCACTAGGATTGGTGCATGAGCGAGCATCACATCAGGCGCCTGGTCCTCATGCGGCACTCCAAGGCAGACTGGCCCGGGGGTGTGCCCGATCATGAGCGCCCGCTGGAGGAACGCGGGCACCGTGAGGCTCCGCTGGCCGGCAAATGGCTGCGCAAGCATGGGGTGATTCCTGATTTCATCCTGTGTTCCAGTGCGCTGCGCACCCGCCAGACGTGCACCTGGGTCTGCTCGGAACTGGGGGACAAAGCCCCAACCCCAAAGCTCGAGGACGGACTGTACGGAGCGTCCGCGCTGCGCATGCTGGCCGTCATCAACCATGTGCCTGACACCGTGACCACACTGATGGTGATCTCCCACATGCCCGGCGTCCAGGATCTCGCTATGCACCTGGCGTCACGCGATTCCAACCACGATGCCTACATGGACGCCGCCACAAGGTTTCCCACCAGCGGGCTGAGTGTCCTGGAAACCGAAAAGACGTGGGCCGAACTGGACGGCCAGGACGCCCGCCTGACGCATTTCAAGGTGCCGCGCGCGCACTAAGGGAGCCCGTTGCAGCACCTGCCGTTGGCCGGGGCTTTGTGCCGCGCCGCCCGGGCCGCCGTTCCATGGTCACGAGTGGGTTTGTGATGTTTACTGGAGATATTCGTCAGCGGCCCAGGTTAGAGGAGATCATCGTGGACTCAGGACAGCTCGTGGGGATCATCATCGGCATCATAGTAGTGGCGGCGATCGTAGCGGCGGTGCTGTTCTTCAACCGCAAGCGCAAGACGGACGCGGACCGGAACAGGGCCGCCGAAATGCGCGAGAAAGCCAAGGCCGACGAGCTCGGCGCCCGCGACCGCGAGGCCAAGGCGGCACGCTCCGAGGCTGATGCCAAACAGGCCGAGGTTGAGGCCGAGCGGCTGCGCCGGGACGCCCACGAAAAGCAGCAGGAAGCGGAGCGCGTGCGCGTCGCTTCGCAGGATCAGCTCCGGAAGGCGGATGAGGTGGATCCGGACGTTGTCACCTCCGACCGCCACGATGCCGACACCCACGACGAGAACGTGCCTCCCCAGACCCGTGCGGAAGCAGGCACCCGCGGACGCGGTGACGCTGCCCCGGGTACCGCTGAACCGGGAACCGCTGCCCCGGGTACCGTAGCGCCGGGAGCTGCTGAACCCGGCTCCACTACCCACCATGACGCTGTCCCTGACCACCATGACGCCGTCCCGGACCGTCCCGGCCCCGACGGGGCTCCCGGGGAACGCCCGCGGAACCTTTGAGCGGCCGGCCATCGCGCCTGAATCCCTGGACCGGCAGCGCCGGGCATGAACCTTCGCCATTCCGCCCTGGCGGTTCTCGTCGCGATCCTCTGGGGCGCAAACTTCGTCGCGATTGACATCGGGCTGCACGCCAACGGCGCCGAAGTTCCGCCGCTGCTTTTCGTGGCCATGCGCTTTGTTCTCGTTGTCATCCCGTGGATTTTTTTCATCCGCAGGCCGGACGTCAGCTGGCGGGCCATCCTCGGCGTCGGCCTGTTCATGAGCGCCGGACAGTTCGGTCTCCTGTACCTCGCCATGGCGCTGGGAATGCCTGCGGGGCTCGCCTCACTGGTCCTGCAGGCGCAGGTGCTGCTCACAGTCCTGCTGGCTGCCGGAATCCTGGGTGAACGTCCCAGCGGCAGGCAGTTCGCCGGTGTTGTCCTCGGGGTGGCGGGCCTCGCTGTGGTGGCGGTGGGCCGGAGCATGGTGGCTCCCGTCCTTCCGCTGATCATCGTGCTGGCGGCCGCGCTGTCCTGGGCCGCCGGCAATATTGTCGCCCGCCAGGCCAGGGCCGCTTCCGGCCTGGGCCTCGTGGTGTGGTCAGGCGCGGTGGTTCCGCTGCCCCTGATCGGACTGTCGCTGCTGATCGACGGGCCGGCTGCCGTAGGGGGCGCACTGGCTGAGCTGCAGCCGGTCACTGTCCTGAGCGCCATCTACACGGCGTTTCTCGGGTCCCTGGTGGGCTACGGAATCTGGAACCGGCTCCTGGGCATCTACCCGTCCTCAGCAGTAGTCCCGTTTACGCTGCTGGTCCCGGTGGTTGGCATGGCGACGGCGTGGCTGGTCCTGGGCGAGGCCCCGTCACTGGCAGAGGTGGCCGGTGGGCTCCTGCTGCTGGGCGGGGTGGCCACTGCCGTGCTGCGGCCGGGCCGCCAAGGGGCCACTCCGGGCCAGCGCCGATGGCACGCTCAGCGCCGGGATGTGGCTTTTGCCGGCGACTTGGGCCCTGGTTTGGGTACCGATTTTGGTGCCGCAGATTTAGGTGCCGCCGATTTGGCGGCCGGCCGGGACACGCGCGGTGCGGTGGCCTTGACGGAGGACGACGCCGGTGCGGGCCGCTTGGCGGCCGGTACCCGCGTGGCACCGGACCTCGACGCCGGCACGCGCCCGTAAGCTGCTCCGGACGCCCGCCGGGAGGCCTGCCGGACCGCGGGCCGCCGTGCGGGGCCGGCAGGTTGACGCCGGCCGGCCCCGTTGCGGTTGCCGGACCTGATCCGCTTGCCTGCCGGCCACACGGCGCCGGCGAACAGGACCAGCAGCGTTCCCACGCCGGAAACAGCCGCGAGGTAGAAATAGATGTCGGAGTCCATGGTTGTCACGGCCGTGCCCAGCGAATCCGGCTCCGCCGTGAAGGCCAGCCCCCACATGCGCAGGAAGGCGATGGCGAAACCGATGAACAGGCTGGTTCCCGCGCCTCCCGCAAGCAGGGCCAGGTTGCGTCCCCGGGCCACCACCTGGACGACGCAGGCAAGGTACCCAACGGCCAGGGTCCCGAGGAACGCGAACAGCGCCGCCTCTTCAAGCGTGATCGCGGTGAGCACCAGAAGGCCGGCGGCTACGAAAGCCGCAACGATGGCTAGCTTCCCGCTGTTACCCATGTGGCGCATGTGACTAATCTTCCCCGACGCGGGCTACTTCCTGACGTAGCCACGCATGATTGCCATAATGGCGGCCACGCTCTGCTCGCGTGTGCGTTCGGGGTTGTATGTCTGGCGATCCAGGCCCACCACGAAGCACGCGCCGAAGATGGCCGTTTCCAGGCTGCCCTGCGAGATGGATTCATCAACGTCGTAGCGTCCGGCCACACCCTCAATGGCAGCGCCGATCACTTCCAGCAGACGGCCACGGAGCTCGGCAAAGGTGTCCTGCCATTCGCTGGGGGTCCGCCAGTTCTCGCTGACCCACAGCCTGGCGAACGACGGGTACTCTGCCATGAAGTCCATCGCCTGGCCGATCATTTCGTCCATGGCGGCCAGCGGGTCCGCGGAGGAGTCCTTCACGCTCAGCAGCCGGGCCAGCAGGATGTCCACGCCGTGGCGCAGCAGCTGGGCGATCAGATCGGACTTGCTGCCGAAGTTGTAATAGACGGTTCCCTTGGAAACGCCCGCTGCCGCCGCGATCTCGTCCACCGTGACCCCGGCCGCGCCGCGTTCACCAATGAGCTCCATGGAGGCTTCGAACAGCTTCTGCTTGGTGGCGTTCGTGCGGGCGGGGCGGAGCTTCTTTTCGCCGGCATCCTGCGTGGTCATACGGCGATCTCCGGTTTCAGGGACTTCAGGGTCCAGAACTTGTGCTTGTGGACCGCCAGCGTTGAGAGTGCGGCCCCCAGCACAGTGTAGCCAAGCAGGCCCGCCACGGTGGGCAGGATCATGGACAGGTCCGCACCGTAGATCAGGTGCCGCATCCCGGTAACCACGTAGCCCATGGGGAGGACCTCATGCACCACGTGCAGGGGCTGCGGTGTGGTCTGCCACGGGAATGTGCCGCCCGAGGACACCAGCTGGAGCACCAGCAGGATCAGCACCACCAGCTTCCCCGGCGAACCAAGCAACGCCACAATGCCCTGGATCAGGGCACTGAAGGCCATGGCCGCCGCCAGCATGAACAGCCACATCAGTACGGGGTGCGCGGGGTTGAGGCCCAGCGCCAGGTCCACTACGAGGGTGAGCAGGCTCGCCTGGACCACGGAGACCGCCAGGAACGGCAGCCAGCCGCCGATTGCGATCTTCCAGGACGGCGCGTTGGACGCCAACGCCCGCTGCGTAACGGGCCGCATGGCCTGGATGAGCATGAAGATGCCGATCCACATTGCCAACGTGAGGAAGAACGGGGCCAGCCCGGCACCGTAGGAGCCGGCCTTGGCCTGCGAGACGTTGCTGACGGCCACCGGATCGGACATCACCTTGGCGAGGCTGCTCTTCTGCGCATCGTCGGGGTTGGGTACCTTCCCGGCTCCCGTGGCCAGCTCCGAGGCCAGGGTGCCTGCTCCGCTGGCGGCCGTTGCCGCGCCGTCCTCAAGCTGCGCCGCGCCGTCGTCGAGCGTGCGGGCACCTTCCGCGAGCCTGGCGGTGCCGTCAACGGCATTTTGCTCGCCGCCGGCCAGGGTGGAGGTTCCGGCGTGGAGCTGGTCCGCGCCGGCGGATGCCTGGGAGATGGCGCCCGTCAGGGCTGGAGTGGCCGCCGCCAGTTTGGCGGCACCTGCGCTCACGGCGGCCGAACCGTCTGCGAGCTGCTGGATCTGGGCGGCGTCGGTCTGGATCTTCGTTTTGGCGTCGGCCACCGGGCCGGAGGCAGCAGCCTTGTCAAAGTCAGCCAGGATGCTGTCCGCCTGCGCCTGCGTGATGATCCCGGCGGTCATCAACCTGCCGTTGGACTCCACCACGCGGTTCCTGAGGCCCTGGTCCGCCGCGTTGAGCTGTCCGACGACGTCCTGCACTTTGGTGTTCAGTGCGGCGTTCCCGGCGGCTACCTGCGCCGCGCCGTCGGCCAGCTTTTGTGAGTCGGCCGGCAGGGAGGCCGTCTTGTCCTTGAGCTGCCCGAGTCCGTCGCTGAGCTGTGCCGCGCCGGCGTCCAGTTGGTTGGCGCCGTCGCGCAGTTTGACCTGGCCGGCGTAGAGCTCGCCGGCGCCGCTGCTGAGCTGCGTTGTGCCGTTATGCAGGGTCACGGTGCCGTCGTGGAGTTTGCCCACGCCGTCGGAAAGCTGGCCTGCGCCGTCCGCTGCCTTGACCATCTGGGTGTGGATGGTCCCGAAGCCGGTGAGCAGCTGGTTGGCGGTCTCCTCGCCCACTTCCTTGGCCACGCTGGAATGAACGGCCGTTGTCAGCTTGTCCACGATGGTGCTGAGCAGGTAGTTGTTGGCGTCGTTCGTGGTCACGTTCAGCATGGCCTGGTTCGCGGCGTCGAAGCTGCCGGGGGAGGCCAGGTTGGCGGAGAAATCCTTGGGAATCTTGAGGGCAAAGGCGTACTTGCCGCTGCTGACGCCCTGATCGGCCTGCTCGGCGGAGTCCACGGGCTGCCAGTTGAAAACGTGCCCTTCCACCAGGCTGTCCGCAACATCCTGGCCGGCCTGGAGCCGCGTTCCGTCGCTGGACGTGGCGCCGGTATCCTCCACCACCAGCGCGGCGTCAATCTGGTCGAGGTTGCTGTACGGATCCCAGTTGGCGTACAGGTACACGGCGCCGTACAGCAGCGGCACCATGGTCAGGGCAATGATGGTCAGCTTGGGCAGCAGCCCGCCGGTCATGCGCTTGAGTTCGGAGCGGGCCAGCCGCAGCACAGTCACTTTGCGTCCTCTGTTTCGGGGGTCGGGGCAGGGGTGCCCGCGGTTTCAGGGGCCGCCGCGGCGGCTGTTGCGTCTGCCGTCCGGGGGCGGCGTTGCCGATCACCACTGCCGGGCCGGTCCAGTTGTCCGGGAGGGCAGCAACGGTGGCGACGACGGCGAGCGGCCGGCCGCCGTCGTACGCCAGTTCCTCAAGGCGCGGCAGCCAGTCCGCGGAGTCCGCGCTGTGCCGGTCGGGAGAGTCAATCACCAGCAGGTCGGTGTCCGGGTTGGCGAGCGAGAGTGCCGTGAGCAGTTCGATGCGGCGGGCCGGGGCGAGCTGCTCCGTCCAAAGCCCGGCGATGTCCTCAAACCGGTTGACTTTGAGCCACGGCTTGCTGAGCAGGGCTCCGCGGTAGCGGCGGGGGATCAGGGCAAGGTCCTCAGTGACCAGGTCGCGGACGCTCAGGTGCTGTTCCGGCTCGTTGACTCCCGGGGCGTCCACCAGGGCAGCGGCGAGCCGGAGCCGGTTGGTCTTCTCCTGGCCGTCCCAGAGCAGCTGGCCGGACGACGGTTTCATCCGACCGCTCAAGGTCAGTGCCAGGGCGGTCCGCTGGTCCTGGCGGTTGCCGGAGACCAGCACGAGTTCGCCGCGCCGTGCCTGGAGCGAGGTGGGCGGGAGCAGATCATCCCGCCGGCCCTTCACGTGGAGCTGTTGAACCGAGAGCATTGGAGCCTTTCGCAGAGCTTGTCTGCATCAAGGCTAACTAAACTGACCAGTCAGTTCAAATAGAATCGGGTGGATGTGACCAAACAGTCAGAGGCCGTACTTCTCCAGCAGCCGCAGCCAGACTTCGCTGATGGTGGGGTAGGACGGCACGGCGTGCCAGAGCCGGTCCAGGGGAACCTGGCCCACGACGGCGATCGTGGCGGCGTGCAGGAGTTCGGCGACGCCGGGCCCGGCGAAGGTGGCGCCGAGCAGCACTTTCCGGTCTTCGTCCACCACCAGCTGCGCCCAGCCTTCGTAGTGCTCGGAATGCAGTGAGGAGCCGGACACATTGATGGGAAGTTCCACCGATGAGACGTTGTAGCCGTCCTTCCCGGCCTGGCTGACCGACCGGCCGACGCTGGCCAGCTCGGGATCCGTGAACACCACGTTGGGGACGGCGTGCTCATTGGCCGTCTGCGCGAAGCGGCTCCATGGCGCCGGCGTGCCTTTGAGTTCGCCCTTGGCCCGCGCCACGATGGCATCTCCGGTGGCCCGCGCCGAGTACTTGCCCTGGTGGGTGAGCATGACCTGGCCGGCGGCGTCCCCGACCAGGTAGAGCCACTGGCCGCCGTTCTGGCTCTGGTCCTGGTTCCCGGCCGGACCGGCGACCAAGCCCGTGCTGTCCGTACGCAGCGACGGTGCCTTGCCGTCTGTGGGGCCAAAACCGACGCTTTCCACTCCCAGCCCTGCCAGGGCCGCGCGGCGGCCGGTGGCTACGAGGAGTTTTTCGGCCCTGATACTGTCGCCGTCCGCCAGATCCACGGTGAAGGAGCCGTCGTTCTGGCTAATCCGCTCGGTGCCGGTGTTGAGGCGCACGTCCACGCCGTCCGCCCGGAGCCCCGCCAGCACAAGTTTCGCCGCCTCTGCGGGGTACATGCTGAGCAGCTCGCCGCGCGCCACGAGTGTCACGGCTGAACCGAGCCGCGCAAAGGCCTGCGCCAGCTCTGTGCCCGCAACTCCGCCACCCAGGACCGCCAGGCTGTGCGGCACGGTGCGCGCGGAGGTGGCTTCGCGGGTGGTCCAGTACTGCAGCCCGTCCAGGCCCGGTACGGGCGGGGCGGTGGGAGCGGATCCGGTGGCGAGTACGACGGCCTGCCGCGCCGAAACGACGTAGGTGACGCCGTCCAGCCCCGTCACTTCGACGGCCCGCGGCCCCGTGATGCGCCCGCGGCCGCGGATCAGCCCGATCCCCGCCTCCTCCACCCACTTGGCCTGGCCGTCGTCCTGCCAGTTGGCGGTGAAGTAGTCCCGGCGTTTGAGCACGGCCTCCGAATCCAGGGTGCGGGTCACGGCTTCCTCCGCGCCGGGCACTGTCTGTGCGCCATGCAGGGCGGTGCCGGGTCGCAGCAGCGCCTTGGAGGGCATGCATGCCCAGTAGGAGCATTCGCCGCCCACCAGTTCCGCCTCTACGAGCACCGCGGTCAGGCCGCCGCGGACCACGCGGTCCGCGACGTTTTCACCCACGGCGCCGGCGCCGATCACAATGACATCGAATTCGCGTTCAATTTTCGCCGACATGGCAACAGACTACGCCCGGCATCTACGGACCCGGGGCGGCAAGCGGCCCGGGAGATTGGGCGTGGGAGCTTAACAGAAGGTGGGACATCCAATATTGTTTGCTGTGGGCCCTTCAACGGGGCGGCTCAGGACACTCGGTAAGGGGAACCATGACCACTTCCAGCGTTGCTTCGCAGGCCCGGTTCAGCGCCCAGGCACGGCTGCGCGCCCTACAGTCGGACATCATGGACCTCATTCTGGAGCGCGAACTTGAAGCGGGCGATGCGCTGCCCACGGAAAATGAACTGGCACTTGCCCTGGGCGTGGGGCGCAACACCCTGCGCGAGTCCCTCAAAGTGCTGCAGGCCCTGGGCGTGATCGAAATCCGCCACGGCTTCGGCATGTTCGTGGCGCCCAGTAATTTCGATGCCCTGACCGACGGGCTCACATTCCGCGGCAGGCTTTCTCTGCGCCACAAGGGCGGGGAGGCGCTGCAGCTGGTGGACGTGCGCCAGGCCCTGGAATCGGGACTCGTCGGCAGTGCCATGGATGCCATGACCTCAAGCCAGCTGGCGGCCGTGGAGGACTCGGTCGCCACGATGGAGCAGCTGGCCGCCGCGGGGGACGCCTTCGTGGAGGCTGATGCAGAGTTCCACCGCCGGTTGTTTGAGCCGCTTAACAATGAGTTGCTGGTCAACCTTCTGGGAGTCTTCTGGAAGGTCTACCGGCAGATCCATCTTGAGGTGGGCACAGGGGCCGAAGACCTGATGGAAACCGCGGCCATACACCGGAGGATCTTTGAGTCCGTTGCGGACGGTGACAAGGTCCAGGCCGCCGAAAGGCTCAACCGCCATTTTGACGGCATTCGCCAGCGCATTTCTGAAGCTATGGAGCAGTAGTCCGGCCCTGAGGGCGGCAGCAGTGGGCGCCGGACCGGCAGGCGCACGCATCGGAGTTAAACAAAAGATCCGCACCGGCGAACCAGTGCGGATCTCTATATCTGTGCGCCCAAAGGGATTCGAACCCCTGACCTTCTGTTCCGTAGACAGACGCTCTATCCAGCTGAGCTATGGGCGCATTCTCGGCTCCGGGAGTTTTTCGTTCACCCCCGAACCTCGAATTACTTTACGCGAGATGCTGCCGACTTCCAAATCGAAACATGTGTAATCTGCGCGACTAGACCGGTCTATGTGACCTTGCTCACAAAAACAAGAATTTTTGGGGGTGCTGTTCCTTGATTTTCCGCGGTTTTTGCTTTTCGGCGTCCAAGACATCCCATGTCTGACCCAAAAATTGCAGTGGTCTAGAGCCCTAGCATTTAGGACACACGACTGAACCCGAGGAAGGGAACCGCAATGGGCGATCTCGCACGACTGCCGCTGCTTGAGAAAGCACCCACCACACATGCTGGCCTGCTGGCATGGGTCGAAGAGGTTGCAGAACTTACCCAGCCGGACCGGATCCACTGGGTTGACGGTACGGAAGAGGAATACACCCGGCTCACGGGCGAACTCGTTGACGCCGGAACTCTGACCAGGCTGAACCCGGAGCTGTTCCCGAACTCGTTCGCCGCATTCTCCGATCCTGCGGACGTGGCGCGCGTTGAAGAGCAGACCTTCATCTGCTCCGAGAACGAGCGCGATGCCGGCTTCACCAACAACTGGATGGCACCGGCAGAGATGAAGCAGAAGCTTCGCAGCCTGTTTGCCGGCTCCATGCGCGGCCGCACCATGTACGTCATTCCGTTCGTCATGGGCCACCTGGACGCAGAAGACCCCAAGTTCGGTGTGGAGATTACGGACAGCGCCTACGTTGTCGCCTCCATGCGCATCATGGCCAATATCGGCACTGAGGTGCTGGACAAGATCACGGCGACGAACGCGTTCTTCGTTCCCGCCCTGCACTCCCTCGGTGCCCCGCTGGCCCCCGGCCAGGCCGACGTCGCATGGCCGTGCAACCCGGACAAGTGGATCGTGCACTTCCCCGAGGAGCGCTCCATCTGGTCCTTCGGCTCCGGCTACGGTGGAAACGCCCTCCTGGGCAAGAAGTGCTACGCCCTGCGCATCGCCTCGGTGATGGCCCGCGATGAAGGCTGGCTTGCGGAGCACATGCTCATCCTCAAGCTCACCTCGCCGGAGAAGAAGTCGTACTACCTGTCCGCGGCCTTCCCCTCGGCCTGCGGCAAGACCAACCTCGCCCTGCTTGATCCGACCATCGAGGGCTGGGAAGTCGAAACCCTGGGTGACGACATCACCTGGATGCGGATCGGCAAGGAAGGCGAGCTCCGCGCCACCAACCCGGAGGCCGGCCTGTTCGGCGTAGCCCCGGGCACCGGCTGGGGCACCAACCCCAACGCCATGCGCGCCATCGCCAAGGGCCACAGCATCTTCACCAACGTCGCCCTCACGGACGACGGCGGCGTGTGGTGGGAGGGTATGACGGACGACGTTCCGGCGCACCTGACCGACTGGCAGGGCAACTCGTGGACCCCGGATTCGGACCAGCCGGCCGCCCACCCGAACTCCCGCTTCTGCACGCCGATCTCGCAGATCGACATGCTGGCCGAGGAGTACTACAGCCCCGAGGGTGTGGAGCTCTCCGCCATCCTCTTCGGCGGCCGCCGCAAGACCACGGTTCCCCTGGTAACCCAGGCCCGTAGCTGGACCAACGGCATCTTCATGGGCTCCACGCTTTCCTCGGAGACCACGGCCGCCGCTGCCGGTCAGGTTGGCGTGCTTCGCCGGGACCCGATGGCCATGCTGCCGTTCATCGGCTACGACGCAGGCGACTACCTGAAGCACTGGATCAGCGTCTCAGGCAAGGCCAACCCGGAGCGCCTGCCCCACATCTTCCTGGTCAACTGGTTCCGCCGCACCGCCGACGGCGGCTTCGCCTGGCCCGGTTTCGGCGACAACGCCCGTGTCCTCAAGTGGGCCATCGAGCGTCTCGAAGGCAAGGCTGACGCCATTGAGACCCCGATCGGCTTCGTTCCGGCGGGCCACTCGCTGGACCTCACCGGCCTGGACCTGACTCACGCCCACGTGGAAGACGCCGTCCGCGTCGACCGCGAGGAATGGGACGCCGAGCTGGCCTCCATCGAAGAGTGGTACGCGAAGTTCGGTGACTCCCTGCCCGAGGCCCTGCGCTCCGAGCTCGAAGCCCTGAAGGAACGCATGGCTGACCACTAGCAGCCGGCACGGCAGCTAGCCAGGACGAACAGCTACAACGACGGCGGCGCCGCACCTTTTCCGAAAAGGTGCGGCGCCGCCGTCGTACCGTGCGCGAACGGACAATTAAGTCCCTTAAGAAGCCAGCCAGATGTCCGGGCCGAAGACTTCGTAGTGGATCTTCGTGGCGGGGATGCCCGCGTTGATGGCCTCGTTGCGGATGTGCTTCATGAACGGCAGCGGCCCGCAAAGGTACAGCGACGCATTTGCCGGCAGGTCCACCTCACGCAGGGACATGAAGCCGGCCTTGGAGCCGGCCTGCGGTTCCTCCAGCCAGAGCTGGAGGTCGGCGCCGTCGAGGCGTTCGACGTCGTCCGTCATCTGGCTGCGCAGGGCCCAGCTGTCCAGGTCGCTTTCGGCGTGCAGGACCAGGACCTGGCGGTCCGAGCCGGAGTCTGCGAGGGAGCGCAGGATGGAGGCGGTGGGTGTGCAGCCGATCCCGGCGGAGGCCAGGACGACGGGCCCGTCGCCTTCCTTGAGGGTGATTTCACCGTAGGGGTTGGAGATTTCCAGGATGTCGCCCACCTGGACGTTGTTGTGCAGGACCGGGGAGACTTCACCGCCGTCGTCCTTCTTGGTGGTGAAAGTGCGGCTCGTGCCGGCATCGCCGGACAGCGAGTACTGACGGACCTGGCGCAGTCCGTCCGGAAGCTGGACCTTGACGCTCACGTACTGTCCAGGGAGAGCGGGGGTGATGGGGGTGTCATCGGCGGGTTCCAAGGTAAAGGTCATGGAACCGGTGCCGGCGGTGGTCTTGGCGGCGACCCGCCACGGGCTCCACATCACGCCGTTGGCCTGTGCGGCGTAGAGGCCCTTCTCGAGCTTGATCAGCGCATCCGCCATGAGCCAGTAGACCTCGGTCCAGGCTTCGGCGATTTCGGGCGTGATGACCTCGGCCAGGTCCTCGGCGATGGCGGCGAAGAGGTGCTCGTAGACCACCTGGTACTGCGGCTCGGTGATGCCGAGGGACGCGTGGCGGTGGGCGATGCGGGCGAGCACGGTCTCCGGCAGGGTTCCGGGGTTGTTCACCAGGTGGGTGGCGAAAGCGGCGATGCTTCCGGCCAGGGCCTGCTGCTGGTTGCCGTTGCGCTGGTTGGAACGGCTGAAGAGCCCGTCCAGCAGTTCCGGATGGGCTGCGAAGAGGCGGGCGTAGAACTTGGGGGTGATTTCACCGATCCGGGAACCGACCAGCGGCAGGGTGGCCTCGATGACAGGGCGGGATTTGTCCGAGAGCATGTGTACTCCTGAGGTTAGGGCCCGGTACTTCCGTCCAGACCGCGTTCAATACATGTATTTGAAATACGAGTATTTATACCTAAGTTCTACACGGCGTAGAAGAGATATCAAAATCGGGCCTGCAAGTCGCGTGGGGCGTGAAGCTTGAGGGCCGTCCGGGCCTTAGGTGTTGGGGCGGAGGCTGGGGCGGAGACCGATCGCCTGGAACACAGGTGCCATCTGGCGGGTACCCGGGAGTGTGGCCACCACGATGTCGTCGAGTTCACGGTAGAAGGCTTCGCGGGCGCGGGCGAGTGCGCCGCGGAGGCGGCATTCGTTGATGAGCGGGCACTCGCCATTCAAGGAGTGGCAGTCGGCCGGATCGGCCCTGGTGTTCAGCTGCCGCAGGAGCTGGCCCACCGTGGCCCGGCGGCCGGCTTCATTCAGCCGGGAACCGCCGTTGCGTCCCCGTTCGACGTCGATCACGCCGAGTTCGCGGAGTTTTGCCATGGCCTTGCTGACGTGGTTGTACGGGGTACCAACGGCGTCGGCGATGCTCTGGGTGGTCAGCAGGCTGCCGTCCGGCGCCGCCGCCAGGACCATCATGGCGCGCAGGCTTACGTCCGCGAAGGCATTGATCTTCATGTCAGCAACCTATTGGCGGTCTAGTCCACCCAAATGGCGGGCTCGTTGGTGTCAGCTGCAAGTTGCCCGAACTCCCATTCGTGTGACTCGGCGTTGGGTTCGTAGGCCAGCACCGCGGCGAAAACAGAGCCGTCGCGGTGCTCGGCGGCAACGTGGATGGCATCTTTGTCCTCCTCCAGCAGGGTGATGTCGCAGACCACTGCCGCGGCACGGAAGTCGTCCCGGTTCTGGCGGAGCAGTTCGGTGAGGTCGCCGATCATCTCATCAGCGTCGAATTCGCCTTCGGAGCCGTCCTGGGCGTCCGCCGGGGCGACGGCGACGAGGCGCACCTCGCCGTCGTTCTCCACCACCAGCGCGAACGGCAGGAAGCCGCCATTGCGCCCCAGCTGTTCCTGTGCCGCGCCGACGCCGGTGCCCAGCAGGTTCTCCAGGTCAGTGGCCGTGGCCTCCGGCACCGAGTCCCGCCATGACGTCCCGCGGAGTTCAGTCATGCGGGGGCCTAGCCGTTCACCAGGGCCAGGACGCGGTCGCGGATGCGTTCCATGGTGGCCCGGTCCGTGGCTTCGCTGTTGAGGCGGAGGAAAGGCTCGGTGTTTGACGGGCGCAGGTTGAACCACCAACTGCCGTCCCGGGCGGTGAAGGTGCTGCCGTCCAGCAGGTCGATTTCGACGTCCTCGCCCGCGAAATCGGCCCTGACACGCTCCACGGCGCCGGTCTTGTCTTCAATTTCGGAGTTGATCTCGCCGGAGGAGACATACGGCTCGTATTCGTGGCCGAGCTCGGACAGCGGGCGGTCCTGCTCGCCGAGGGCAGCCAGGACGTGCATGGCGGCCAGCATGCCCGTGTCTGCATTCCAGAAGTCGCGGAAGTAGAAGTGCGCGGAGTGCTCGCCGCCGAAGACGGCGCCTTCCTCTGCCATGACGGCCTTGATGAAGGAGTGCCCCACGCGCGTGCGGACCGCGCGGCCGCCGTCGTGCGCCACGAGTTCCGGCACGGCCTTGGACGTCAGCAGGTTGTGGATGATGGTGGGCGTTTGTTCGCCCTGCGCCTTGGCGCGGGCGATCTCCCGGCGGGCAACCATTCCGGTGATGGCCGACGGCGAGACCGGGTTGCCCTTTTCGTCGATGACGAAGCAGCGGTCGGCGTCGCCGTCGAACGCCAGTCCGATGTCGGCGCCGTGTTCGATGACGGCGGCCTGCAGGTCCAGCAGGTTTTCCGGCTCGAGCGGGTTGGCCGGGTGGTTCGGGAAGGAACCGTCCAGCTCGAAGTACAGCGGAATGATCTCGAACGGCAGCTTGGGCAGCAGTGCGTCGCCCAGTACCGCGGGAGTGGTCAGGCCGGCCATGCCGTTGCCGGCGTCGACGACGACCTTCAGCGGGCGGGATCCGGTGAGGTCCACCAGGGTGCGGAGGTACTCGGAGTAGTCCTTGAGGACATCGTGGACGCCGATGAGGCCGCGGGTTCCCGAAGCGGGGATGGATCCGGCGTGAAGGTAGTCCTCCGCGCGGGCCTGGATTTCCTTCAGGCCGGATTCCGAAGAAATCGGCTGGGCGCCGGCCTTGGACATCTTGATGCCGTTGTACTCGGCCGGGTTGTGGCTGGCAGTGAACGTGGCTCCGGCTGCGTTGAGCGCACCGCAGGCGTAGTAGAGCTCGTCCGTGGAGATCAGATCAAGCAGCTGGACGTTTGCTCCGCGGGTGGCGGCCCCGTTGGCGAAGGCCTTGCTGAATTCGGGGGAGGACGGGCGCATGTCGCCGCCCACCAGGACCGTCTGGCCCTGGAGGTTCAGGACATCGACGAATGCGGCACCCACGGCCTCGACGATTTCGGCGGTTATGGAGTCGCCCACAATGCCGCGGACGTCGTAGGCCTTGAACGATGCCGAAAGGTCAAAAATCTTTGTCTGGTCGCTAGTCACGCATTCCATCTTACGGTGCAGCGCAACGGGGCTGTGGAGGAACAGTTGCGTTACGCGGCCGCGCCGTACCGGCGCGGCAAAAGGGGGCCGCCTGTCCACATGGCCCGAACCTGAACTTTCCGGGTGTCAGAGGGGGCTGGGATACTGAAGCAATGGCCAATAACCAGAATGCTGCAGTCCTTCCCTCCTCCGCCAACCCTGCCGCGGGTGAAACCGGAACCAGGGACCAAGCGCTGGAGGTGCTGCGCGAGCTCGTGGGACACCCCGAGGCCCGCTTCCATGACGGCCAGTTCGAGGCAATCGAAGCCCTGGTCGACGGCGGCCGCCGTGCGCTGGTGGTCCAGCGGACCGGCTGGGGAAAATCGGCCGTCTACTTTGTGGCTTCGCTGCTGCTCAGGCGCCGCGGCGCGGGGCCTACACTCATTGTTTCGCCGTTGCTGGCGCTGATGCGGGATCAGGTGGCAGCCGCGGCCCGCGCGGGCGTGCGGGCCGTTGCCATCAACTCCGCCAACCAGCTCGAATGGGATACGGTCCGCGAGCAGCTGGCTGCGGATGAAGTGGACGTGCTCCTCGTTTCCCCGGAGCGGCTCACCAATCCTTCCTTCCGGGAGAACCAGCTTCCGGAGCTGACCCGCCGCACCGGGCTCCTGGTGATTGACGAGGCACACTGCATCTCGGACTGGGGCCATGACTTCCGCCCGGACTACCGGCGCATCGCGGACCTCATCACCCAGCTGCCGGACACCGTGCCCGTGCTGGCCACCACCGCGACAGCCAACTCCCGCGTGGTCCACGACATCGAGGAACAGCTGGGCGAGGGTGTGCTGACCATCCGTGGCGCCCTGGGCCGTGAGTCGCTCCGGCTCGGCGTCCTGAACCTGGCGAACTCCCGGGACCGGCTCGGCTGGCTGCTGACCCACCTGTCAGACCTGCCGGGCAGCGGCATCATCTACACCCTCACCGTCTCCGCTGCCGAGGACACCGCGCGGCTGCTCGCCGAAGCCGGCCACGAGGTGCTCGCCTACACGGGCCGCACTGATCCCGCGGACCGCGAACGCGCGGAGCAGCTCCTGAAGGACAACCAGGTCAAGGCACTGGTGGCCACCTCGGCCCTGGGCATGGGCTTCGACAAGCCTGACCTGGGGTTCGTGGTGCACCTGGGCGCACCGTCATCGCCAGTGGCCTACTACCAGCAGGTCGGCCGTGCCGGGCGTGGCGCGGCCAACGCCGATGTCCTGCTGCTGCCGGGCTCCGAAGACCGCGACATCTGGCAGTACTTTGCTACCGCGTCCATGCCCTCGGAAGACAAGGCGGCTGCGGTCCTTACCGCGCTGGCAGAGGCCGGCACCGCTGTGTCCACCGTCGCCCTGGAAGCCCGCGTTGACCTGCGGCGTACGCCCTTGGAGCTGTTGCTGAAGGTCCTGTCCGTGGACGGCGCAGTGGAACGCGTTGGCGGCGGCTGGCGCTCGACGGGCCAGCCCTGGACCTACGACGCCGAACGCTACACCCGCATCGCCGAAGCCCGCGTGGATGAGCAGGATTCCATGGTGATCTACCAGGACACCGCGGGCTGCCGGATGGAGTACATCACCTCCGTCCTGGACGACGAGACAGCGCATGCCTGCGGCCGCTGTGACAACTGCGCCGGGCGCTGGTTCCCGGCGGACATCGCGTCGGCGGCGACGGAGGCCGCAGGACAGACGCTGAGCCGGGCCGGCGTTGCCCTGGAGCCGCGACTGCAGTGGCCCAGCGGAATGGACCGGCTTGGCGTGACGGTGAAGGGCAAGATCAAGCCGGACGAAAGCCTGGCCGAGGGGCGGGTGCTGGCCCGGCTGACGGACCTTGGCTGGGGCGGTGCGCTGCGCGAA
Source organism: Arthrobacter sp. 24S4-2 (assembly GCF_005280255.1). NCBI lineage: Bacteria > Bacillati > Actinomycetota > Actinomycetes > Micrococcales > Micrococcaceae > Arthrobacter > Arthrobacter sp. 24S4-2. Next base: position 814,089 of record NZ_CP040018.1, read on the forward strand.
GTCTTCGCTTCCAGCGCAGCGGACCGGGAAGTTGACCCGGCCATGCTCCAGGCCTGCGTCCAGGTCCTCCGCGAGTGGGGCGCCGGAAACGGGCGAAACCCCGGGTGGAGCGGGGCCGGCCGTCCCGCAGCCATCGTCAGCATCCCGTCACGCAGCAAGCCTGCCCTGGTGGACTCGCTGGCGCGGGGCATTTCCGGGATTGGCCGCATACCGTATCTTGGCCAGCTGCAGCTGGAGCACGGCGGGCCCACCGGCGGGCGCGGGGGCAACAGCGCCTACCGGCTTGCCGGGGTCTGGGAGCGGCTCGCGGTGGGACCGGAACTGGAAGCAGCGTTGGCCGGTATCCAGGGCCAGAGCGTCATGCTGATCGACGACCTCACGGACAGCCGCTGGACGGTCACCGTTGCCGGCCGCGCCTTGCGCCGGGCCGGCGCGGGCGCCGTTCTTCCCCTCGTTCTGGCACAGGCCGGATAGCGGGTTCCCGGCGGGGGCCGCGTAAGGGGCGGACTTATTCTGGTACCGGCCGAGGCACGCCTATAGGATCGACGAATGAGTCCAGGTCAGGAGCCATGAGCGAATCCCAGAGCGACGCCGCCGCGGCCCGGCCGGAGTGGCAGCCCAGGCTGGCCCTGCTGGTGGCCGCGACTTTCTTCATGGAGTTCCTGGACGGCACTGTGCTGACAACGGCCATCCCCAGCATCGCGGCAGACTTCGCGGTGGCCCCCGCGGACGTCAATATTACCATGACGGCCTACCTCATGACCGTGGCCATGGGCATCCCGGTAAGCGGGTGGCTGGCCGAACGGGTGGGCGCCCGGGGGGTCTTTTGCGCTGCCATCGCGGTGTTCACTGCGGCCTCGCTGCTGTGCGCCCTGAGCCAGGACCTCACCATGCTGACCGCCAGCCGCGTCCTGCAGGGCGCAGGCGGGGCCATGATGGTCCCCGTCGGGACGCTCGTGGTACTTCGCCGGACTCCCAAAGAGGACCTGCTGCGGGCCACGGCCTATCTTGTCTGGCCGGGCCTCCTGGCCCCGGTCCTGGCGCCGCTCGTGGGCGGAGCGCTCACCACGTTCCTGTCGTGGCACTGGATCTTCCTGATCAACATTCCCTTGGGCCTGGCCGCGTTCATTGCCGCCCTTCGCCTGGTTCCCAAGGGCGCGGGCGACCAGGCCCGGCGTCTTGACTGGTTCGGGCTGCTGCTGACAACGGCCGGCGTGGGCGCCCTCGTCGTGGGGCTCGAACTGGCCACCGCACACCCCTCGGGGCCGGGCGGGGCGATCTCCATGGCTGCAGGCATCGCCTCGATTGCCGGGGCGGTTCTGTGGCTCAGGCGCACCAGCAATCCGCTTTTCCAGCTGAATGTTTTCGCCACGCGGACGTTCCGGGCAACATCCACCGGCGGGTTCATCTACCGCCTGACCATCAGCGCCGTTCCGTTCCTGCTGCCGCTGATGTTCCAGGACGGTTTTGGCTGGGACCCGCTGCATGCCGGCATCATGGTGGCCGCGGTATTCGTCGGTAACATCGGCATCAAACCCGCCACCACACCGCTTATCCGCAGGTTCGGTTTTAAGCCCGTCCTTGTCTTCGCATCGCTCGCCTCCGCGCTCACCTTTGCCCTGTGCGCCCTGCTCGACGCCGGGACCCCGGAGCCGCTGATCTTTGCCCTGCTGGTCTGCAGCGGGGCATTCCGCTCCATCGGCTTCTCCGCCTATGCCTCAATCCAGTACGCCGACATCGTGCCCGGCCAGCTGCCGTCGGCCAACGCAATTTCGGCTACCCTGGTCCAGCTGGCGGCGGGCGCGGGCATTGCCGTCGGCGCCCTGTTCCTCCGGCTCTTTGCCGCGCCGGGAGCCTTCGGAGCCGACGCCGTTGCGCCGTACCGGAGCGCGTTCCTGGCCATCACGGTGCTGATGCTCCTCAGCACCGCGGACAGCCTGACGCTGCACCGGCAGGCGGGTGCCGACGTCAGCCGCGGGCGTTCCCCGTCACCGAGGGCAGCAAGCTCCTAGGCCTGCAGCCTCCCGGGCCCCCGGGGCGTGCAGCCGCCTGGTTCTAGGATTCCAGCACCGCCATGGCCGCATTGTGGCCCCGATGGCGCTCACAGCCCCGCCGCGGCGTGCGCCCGAACCGCACAGCAGGATCCGCGGATCGTCGGTTGCCACACCCCACCGGCGGGCGGGCGTATCCAGCTGTGCGTCGTCCTCGGCGAACGGCCAGTCGAGGCCGCCGTGGAAGATGTTGCCGCGGGGCATGCCCACTGCGTGCTGGATGTCCAGGGTGGTCTTGGTTTCGATGCACGGGGCACCGTCGGCGCCTGTCAGCAGCAGCTCCTCGATAGGCTCCTCGAGTACCGAGTTGAGGGATTTCAGGACGGCGCCCTGCAGCGCCGCCCGCATGTCCTCGTTGTTCTCTTCGGTGACCAGCCGGTCCGGCACGTGCAGTCCGAACACAGTCAGGGTCTGCGCGCCGGAAGCCTGCAGCGCCGGCGAGAGGATGGTGGGATCGGTCAACGAATGGCAGTAGATTTCGCACGGCAGCGGATCCGGGACTGTGCCCTGCTCTGCTGCCAGATAGGCGTCGTCCAGCTGGGTCCAGGATTCGTTGATGTGGAACGTGCCGCCGAAGGCCGCCTCCGGGCTGACGCTGCGGTCCAGCAGCCGCGGCAGGCGCTTCAGCAGGAGGTTCACCTTGACCTGGGACCCTTCCCGCCGGTGGTTCGGGTTGGCGGGCTCCCCGGCGCTGCTTCCACGCAGCCTGTCCAGGACCGCGGGCGCCACGTTGGACAGCACCCAACCCGCGGAGACCGAATGTTCCCCGCCGCCATGGCGGTAGTGCACCGAGCCGCCGGACCGGACGGCCGTGACCTCGGCAGACGTCACGATGGTGGCGCCTGCTTCCCGGGCGGCGCGCTCGAGCTCGCCCGAGACCGCCCCCATCCCGGCGATGGGAACATCCCAGTCACCGGTGCCGCCGCCCAGGAGGTGGTACAGGAAGCAGATGTTCTGCTGGAGGTCGGCGCTGTCCGCCCTGGCAAAGGTCCCGATCAGCGCATCGGTCAGGACCACGCCGCGCACCAGGTCGCTGTGCAAGCCGCTGCTGATGGCTTCGCCGATGGGCCGCTCGATCAGCGATTCCCACGCATCCCCGGCTCCGGCCGCTGTGGCGAGCCGCTTGGCCTCGGACCGGGAGAGCAACGGGGACGTCATGGTGGGCCACAGCGCGCCTGTGAGCTTCCTGCACTCCGCGTAGAAGTGTCCAAAGGCCTCTGCCTCGGTGGCGGGCGCCCCCACCGAAGCAAACGACGCCGCAGTTGCCTCCGCGTCACCGTTGTCGATCAGCAGACCCCGGCCGGGACTGGCCGGGTCCGGTGTATACGAGGAGTAGCGGCGGCGGGCCAGCCGGATCCGCAGACCAAGGTCGTCGATGATTTCCTGCGGCAGCAGGCTCACCAGGTAGGAGTACAGCGAAAGCCGGGCGTCGACGCCGTCGAACGCCCGTGCGGATACGGCCGCACCGCCGGCGTGGTCCAGTTTCTCCAGCAGCAGCACGTCCCTGCCGGCCCTGGCCAGGTAGGCCGCCGCCGCCAGGCCGTTGTGTCCGCCGCCGACAATAACCACGTCATGATTGCTGCTGCTCGCCATCTGGCCATCCTGCCACCCTGTGCACTGTCGACGCGGGACGCAAACGCAGAAGGCTCCGGGAAACACAGACAGCCCTTGGGAACGCAAAAGGCCCCGGTCCAGGGACCGGGGCCAAACGCGGAGACGGGGGGATTTGAACCCCCGGTGGAGTTGTGCCCCACACTTCATTAGCAGTGAAGCCCATTCGGCCGCTCTGGCACGTCTCCAATTGCTATTCCTAGCCCACCAAGGATACGCAGAACGGGGCATTCAGTGCAAAACGGCGCCATGCTCACGGCGAACGGGGCCGCCGTGAGGCTAGACAATATGAAGTGTGGTGCAGTTCCTGCCCGTCCGGGTCGGCCATTATCGCCGGGCCGGTCCCGGCAGCGCCGGCTTGGGTGTAACCCGTGCCGTCCGTGTGGTGGGCGGCGCTGCCGGGGCCTGATACCCCCGGCGGTGATGTCCTTTATCCCGGACGGGGCAGGTAACGGCAAGAGGCCGGGGCCTTCTGTTTCACAGGGTCCGTGGGTTGCCACTAACTACTCCCTCGGGGGTGCAATGGTAGTGCCACATGTGATGTTTGGGAGGTCCCGGCTATGTTTGAGCATACTTTCATTGGTCTGGATGTTCACGCGGTCAACGTAGTTGGCCATGCGCTGAACCCGGCCACCGGTGAAATCAGCGGCCACACGATGGCTTCCGACCCTGCCGTGGTGCTGGAGTGGGTCCGCCGGTTCGAGCCGCCGGTCAAGGTCGTCTACGAGTCCGGCCCGACCGGGTTCGTCCTGGCCCGTTACCTGCGGGCCGCGGGCATCGACTGCGTCGTCGCGGCGTCCTCGAAACTGCTGCGGGCACCCGGGGACCGCATTAAAACTGATCGGCGGGACGCCCGGGTGTTGGCGGAGATGCTGGCTGTGGGCTCGGTCACCGAGGTGCGTATCCCGGACCTTGAGGAAGAAGCGCTGCGGGACCTGTCCCGGCTGCGCGCCGGCACGGCCAAGGACCTAGCGCACGCCCGCCAGCACGTGAATGCCATCTTGCTGCGCCACGGCATCCGCTACCCCAAAGACACCAGATGGACGAAGGAACACGGCCTGTGGCTGCACCGCCAGCGCTTTGATGAGCCGGCGCTGCAGTTCACCTGCGAGGCGGACATCGAGCAGGCCGAGCTGCTCGCCGGCCAGCTTAAACGGATCGATAGGCAGGTCGCCGTCACTGCCGCGGAGTGCCGCTACTCCCCGGTGATTGACGCGCTGATGTGTCTGCGGGGGATTCGGATGACGACCGGGTTCGGGCTGGCCGTGGAGATCGGGGACTGGACCCGCTTCACCGGTTCGTCCATCGGCTCCTATCTCGGGCTGGTGCCCAGTGAGGACTCCTCCGGCTTATCCCGGCACCAGGGCCCGATCACCAAGGCCGGAAACACGTACGCCCGCAAACTCCTGATCGAAGCCGCCTGGCAGCACCGGCGCCCGTACGCCCGGCCCGGGGAACGGCTGCTGCACCAGCTCGATCTCGTCGCCCCGGCAACCCGCATCCGCGCCCTGGAAGGAAACCACAGGCTCCACCACAAGTGGGAACACTTCGACGAGCGCCACAAAATGTCAGTCAAGGCCAACACCGCGATCGCCCGTGAGCTCGCCGGCTGGTGCTGGTCACTGGCCGCCCCGCTCCAGCAAGGAGAACGCATGAACGCGGCCTGACCCGAACGTGCCCCCGGGACGTGGTGGAAGTGCGATGGCAGCAGCGGAGCCAACTCGAGACGCAGCTATGAGCAGACTGGCCACCGTCGACGCTCGATGCTAGACACCGATACCGCTCCAGCCGAACAAATCGTCATGCGGTAACCAACCCGCGAATGTCAGCCTGACACTGCAGTCGAGAAAAGACTCGCCAACACAGGTCACCACGACCGGCCGGCACACGTTGAGCGGCCCCCGGACCCAAAAGCCAGGAGCCGCTCAACCATGCCTCTTGACAACCCGACCTACATATCAGCTGTCGGAGCGGCCCGCCAGCGAACGCCACAGGAAATGCTGGCTTCGGCTCTGCAGCGCGGCCGCCTGCCGGTTGTCGGAAGCACCGGCATGCCCGCCCTCCAGCGCCTCGTGGAACCAGACGTTGGGGATGCCCATGGCCTGCATACGCGCCGCCATCTTGCGGGCCTGCACGGGGCCCACCCGGTCATCCGAGGTGGCGGTCCAGATGAAGGTCTCCGGGTAGTCCACACCGTCGCGGAGCAGGTGGTACGGCGAGAACGTCCGGATGAACTCCCACTGCTCGGCCACATCCGGGTCCCCGTACTCGGCGATCCAGGAGTAGCCGGCCGACAGCTTGGTGTACCGGCGCATGTCCAGCAGCGGCACCCCGCAGGACACGGCGCCGAACAGCTCCGGGTACCGTGTCAGCATGTTGCCCACCAGCAGCCCGCCGTTGGACCCGCCCACGCAGCCAAGGCGTTCCCGGGAAGTGACGCCGCGCGAGATCAGGTCCCGGGCCACGGCCGCGAAGTCCTCGAACGCCCGGTGGCGCTTCTCCTTAAGCGCGGCACGGTGCCACGACGGCCCGTACTCGCCGCCGCCTCGGATGTTAGCCACCACGTAGACGCCGCCGCGGGTATGGACCGCACCGCCTTCGCCTGTCTCTTCGGCTCCGCCCGGTGCCTCCGTCCGCCGCTCCAGCCAGGCCCGGCCGATTGCTCCGCTGTAGGCAGGCGTCCGGGAAACCTCGAACCCGCCGTACCCGGACAGCTGCGTGGGATTCTGGCCGTCCAGGACCAGGTCCTTTGACGCCACCTGGAAGTACGGGACCCGGGTGCCGTCTTCGGACACTGCGAAGTGCTGCTGGACCTCGTAGGCGGAATCGTCAAAGTAGGACGGCGACGTGCGGATCACCGCGTGCTCGCTCACCACGGAGCCGCCGCTGCGGCGCAGTGTGCCCCGGGTTAGGGTGCTGGGCGTGGTGAACCCGGTGGCCACGAGCCAGAAGTCATCCCCAGCACCGGGAGCTTCCCCCTCCGGCACGGGCACGGTGCCGCCGGTACCGTCGTCATCGGAATCGCCGGCGTCGTCCTCGTCGTCAACGGCGAAGGCGTTGACGTCATGCAGCGGCGGGCAGGCATCGAGCAGCGTGGACGCCCAGGCCGAATCAGTTCCGGCCTGTTCCGGGTCCAGGACGCGGATCTCCGAGGACACATCCCGCAGGAGGTTGAGCAGGAGGAAGTTCCGGGTCCAGCTCCAGGACTGCAGCGAGGTGTGCGCATCCGGGGTGAACAGGACCTGGAGTTCGCGGCCGCCCGCCAGGTAGTCCTCGAAGTTCGCGGCGAGCAGCGAGCCGGCGGCATACGAGGTTCCGTTGACGTCCCAGTCGCCTTGCGGCCGGAACAGCAGCCACTCACGGTGCACGCTCAGGTTCACGTCGGTCGGAGTGTCGATGACAACCCAGGACCCGTCCCGCAGCACGGACGTGTTCTTGTTGAAGAAGCTGATCCAGTCCATCGCGAAGGTTCGCTCGTACCCCGGTGTGGAGTCGTGGGCAACCAGCGCCATCATGTGGTCCTCGGGGATTTCAAAGACCCGTTCCGCCTCGGAAAGCGAGCCGCCGCGGGGGAGCTTGACGGCGGTGCGCGCATAGGAGGAGGACGTCCTGGGCATGTCTTCGGCGGTGCTGGCCACCAGCAGCGTGTCCCGGTCCAGCCAGGAAGCGTTGCCTTTGGCCGTCGGGAGGTCGAACCCGCCTGACGCCGGGTCCACAAAGGTCCGGGACTCGACGTCGAACTCCCGGTAGCGGTTGGCGTCGCCGCCGTCGGGGGAGAGGGCCACCAAGGCCAGCCGGTGGGGTTCGCCGGCAGAGGGGCGGAGGAAGTTGGCGCCGTGGAAGACCCACTCCTCGCCTTCGGCGGCGGAAAGCGCGTCCACGTCCAGCAGCACGTCCCAGTCCGGCGAACCGTCCCGGTAGCCTTCCCAGGTGGTCCTGCGCCACAGTCCCTTCGGGTTCTGGCCGTCCCGCCAGAAGTTGTAATACCAGTCGCCGTGCTTGCCCACCATGGCGATCTTGTCGGTGGAGTCCAGCACCTCCAGGACCCTGCTCTCCAGGGCGGCGTAGTCGGCGTCCTCCAGCAGGTCCTCGGTGCGGGCGTTCTGTTCACGGACCCAGGCCAGCGGTTCCTCGCCGTAGATCTCCTCAAGCCAGATATTCTCGTCGGTCGGTTCAGGCGCTTTTCCGCTCTGGGAAGGGGCGCCGGACGCGGGCTGGTGATCAGCTGCTGTGGTGGTCATGGCCCCTACGAAACAACATCGGCGCTCAGCTGGCAAGTCACATGCGGATACTCTGGATGGCGTGGGCATATCGCAAAGCATCCGGACGGCACTGATAGGAGCCGGACCCCGCGGTACCAGTGTCCTGGAGCGGCTCCTGGCCAATTGGCGGCTCATGCATCCCACCGCTGCCGGATCCGAGGGACCCGCCGGCCTCCATATTGACGTGGTGGATCCCTACCCGGCCGGCGCAGGCCATGTGTGGCAGCCCGGCCAGTCGCGGCTCTACCTCATGAATACGCAATCGTTTTATCCCACGGTCATCCCCGAAGATCCCGAGCTGGCAGCACCGGTGGCAGGCAGCACCTTTGACCAGTGGCGGGCCGCGCAGCAGGACCAGCCCCTTGCCTCCATCACCGAGGAGGAACGGGCTGAACTGTCCGGCCTCGGATCGCAGGATTTCCCCAGCCGCGCCATCTACGGCCGGTACCTGTGCTCCACCCTGGACGACCTCCTGGCCCACCTTCCGGAGGGCGTCACTGTCCAGTTCCACCGCACCGCCGCCACCGGCGTCCGGCCGGCAGGCAACGGAACGTTCGACGTCGACCTCCAGGACGGCGGTCCGCTCACCGTCGGTTCCGTGGTGCTGGCCCTGGGCCACCTCGAGTCCAGGCTCAACGCCGAACAGCGCGAGCTCCGAGCCGGCGCCGGGCAGCTGGGACTCCTTTACCTTCCGCCGGCGGCGCCGGCCGACGTCGACTGGTCCGTCGTTCCGGCCGGGCAGCCTGTGCTGGTCCGCGGCATGGGGCTGAATTTCTTCGACGTGATGGGTCAGCTCACAGAGGGCCGGGGCGGGAAGTTCGTCGCAGCGGGATCCGGCGGCGGGGCATCCGGATCGGCCGCATCCGCCGGCACAACCGAACTGGAATACATTCCCTCCGGCGAGGAGCCGCTGATTATTGCCGCCTCGCGTCGCGGCACGCCGTACCGGGCCAAGGCAAGCCTCGCGGGCTACTACCCCTCGGGTGTGACGCTCCGGTACTGCACCGAGGCCGCCGTCGGGCGGTTCGCGGCGGCCGGAATCACGCCCGGCTTCGACCACGACCTCTGGCCCCTCCTGCAACGCGACGCCCTGTGGGCCTACTACTCGACGCTGGTCAGGACCCGGCCGGACGCGGTCAGCGAACCCGGGGAGTTCCTGGCCCTGCTCCAGGAGACGATGCGGCCGCACGCCCACAGCGTGTCCCGCTGGGAGGCCGACGCCGAGGCCCTGATTGCCAAGCACGTGGCGCCGGCGCAGCGCCTGAACCTTCCCGGCCTCGCCGCCCCCTTGGCCGGCCGGTCCTTCGCGTCCCGGGTGGACGTGGACGCCGCTGTCGTCGGCTATCTGCTCGATGACGCCCGGCGCTCGGCGCTGGGGGAGGACGATCCGGTGAAGATGACCATCGGGGCGCTGCACCACGGCAGGGCGGTGCTGAAATCGGCAGTGGCCGACGGCGGCATCACCGACGAGTCCTGGGTCGCCGGCCTTCGGGGCTGGTTTGAGTCCTTCGTCGAAGGGCTGGCCAGCGGCCCGCCGGCCCTCCGCGCGGAGCAGCTCGCCGCGCTCGCCAAAGCAGGCGTGGTGAGTTTTGTGGGGCCGGACCCGAAATTCTCGCTCGACCGCACTGCCGGCACTTTCACTGCGGCGTCCCCGTGGGTCAGGGACGGCGCCGTTCACGCGCGCACCATGATCGAGGCGCTCGCGCCGGCCAACAGGGTGGCCGTCAACCTGTCGCCGGTGCTGGAGCAGCTCCTGGCAGACGGCCTGGTGCGGTCCCGCCTGATGATGACAGTGGAGGGCGCGCCCGTGGAGACGTCGGGACTGGATGTCAGCCCGCACCCCTACCGGCCGGTGGGCGCCAACGGGTCCGTCGCCGAGGGTCTCTACGTGCTGGGGCTTCAGCTGTCCGCCGCCCAGTGGGGCACGGCCATCGCCGCCGAGGCGCGGCAACAGGGCGGGCCGGTGTACCGCAGCGGCCAGCGAACGCTCCGCGACGCCGACGAGATCGCCCGCCACATCCTCAGCCGCTGACCCCGGCGCCCCAGCCAAGACCGGGACGCTCTCTCACTTCCTGCCGTATCTGCCCGGACGCTCTCTCACTTCCCGCAATCTTTCCGGGGACGCTCTCTCATTCCCGGGGAAATGAAAAATGCCCCGTCCCCGTGCTACGGACTCCGAGGGGAATCCGTAGCCGGGGCGGGGCACCTTCACTGGCAGTCAGGCGTCGGAATTAGCCTTTCAGGCACTTCTGGTACTGGAGCCAGTCCAGGCCGTACCTGATCCAGCCCGCGAAGTCGTACCACTTGGTGGGCGGCACAGGTGCCGTACAGACCGGCGGAACCGGACCGGTGGAAGCAACCTGGACGGCGGCCTTGACCACGGTCCCTGATTCGGCCGCGGTGAGCGCGAGGGTGCCCGCGCCCGAGGCTGCGCCGGCCGGAACCTTCACGTCCACTGCCGCCGCGCCCGCTGACACCGGGACGGTGCCGAGCTGCGTCACCGTGCCGGCCGCATCCGTGAAGGCGGCCGTGAGCGAGGTGTTGACCGGGCTGCCCAGGGACGTGAGGTCCAGCTTGGAGACCGCCAGTGTGATGGAGCCCCCGGCTGTGACCTCCGCCGCCGTGGTGTTCACAACAGCCACGGTGCGGCGGGCAAAGTCCGGCGACACCGGATTGTGGCCCTGCAGGTACTTGATCCAGGCGTCGCGGTCCACGAGGCCGGAATCCTTGGTGCCGGCGCCTTCCTTGAAGATCCGGAAGTTGTCGCCGCCGGTTGCCAGGAAGCCGAACGTGCCGATGCGGTAGGACCTGGCCGGATCGATGAGGGAGCCATTGACCCGGATGGACGTGACCCGGTCACCTGCCGCCCGGGCAGCGTCGTAGGCGTAGTTGACGTTCCTGGACAGCCCCAGCTGCTGGTAGGCGCGGCTGGGGACCGTGCCGTCCGGGTTGGTCTGCCACTGCTGTTCCAGGAGCGTCTTGAACTGCACCCCGGTCAGAGACGTGGTCCAAAGGTTGTTCACGAACGGAAGCACCGCGTTCGCCTCCGCGTACGTGATGGTCCCGTCCGGCGCGAAGTACAGCTCGTTGCGCAGGCCGCCGGGGTTCACGACGCCGATTTCCGCGGCGCCGAGGTCGGGCGCCTTGAGCGCGTCCACCAGGGAATCCGCCACGAGGTTGCCAAGGGTGGATTCGCTCGCGCGGTCGTCACGCGATGCCGGGCTGCTTGCCGTGGCCGGCGTGAAGGCCGTGGTGATATCAGCGGTCACCTTCCCTACGGGCTGGTTGCCCACCACAGCGGCGTCCGCGAGTGCCTTGTCCACAATTGTTTTGACTGCTGCCACGCGCGGATACCTGGCTACCAGGTCCGCCGCCGTCTCCGACGCGGTGGGCACGGTCCGCTGGACGTTGCCTGCCTTGTAGGCGGTCACCTCCATGGTCCCGGTGTCGACTGTCAGCTGGATCTGGCCGATGAACTCGCCGTAGCTTCCGGTCTGGACGATGGGCCGGGTCCTGCCCGTCGGCTGGCCGTTGGCATCCAGGACCGGGGCATCCCAGGAGTACTGCTTGTGGGTGTGTCCGGTGAAGATGGCGTCCACGTCGGGAGACGTTTCGTTGACCAGCTTGGCGAAGGGGCCGCCGGCAGCGACTTCCTGCTCCAAAGTGGAGCCGTCAGGGGTGCCGGACCCGGCGCCGTCGTGGTCTTCCACGATGATGACGTCGGCGAGCTTTTCGGCGGTGATCTTCGCGGCAACGCGGTTGATCGCCTCCACGGGATCGCCGAATTCAAGGTCGGTGATGCCAGCCGGCGTGACCAGTGACGGCACTTCCTGGGTAACCGTGCCGATCACGGCCACCTTGACGCCGTTCAACTCCAGCACCGTGTATTCAGGCAGGGCCGGCTCAGTGGTGCCCTTCTTGTAGACGTTGGCGCCCAGGTAGGGGAACCTGGCGTTCGTCCCGCCGGCGATGACGCGGTCGCGCAGGTCCGCCCAGCCGCCGTCGAACTCGTGGTTGCCCACGGCGGATGTGCGCAGCTCCAGGGTGTTCAGCACGTCGATGGTGGGCTGGTCCTTGGCAACTGCGGACGCGAACAGCGAGGCTCCGATGTTGTCGCCTGCGGACAGGAACGCCGTGGCGCCGGGTGCTGCCGCCTCGCGGAGCTTTTCGATGGTGGCGGCAAACAGGACCGTGTTGGAATCGATGCGGCCGTGGAAGTCGTTGACGCCCAGGAAGTTCAGGTCAACGCTCGGCGGTGTGACCGGTGCGGCCGGCAGATCGAGGCCCACCACCACGGGGTCGTGGTCGCTGGCCCGGAACTGGTCCGGCGCATAGTAGTTGGTCACATTGTTGTTATACCGGCTGTACTCCAGCGCCACGGACTCCACGGAGTTGATGTTCCAGATGTCGGCGCCGGTGACCACCGAGTCCGCGCCGGGCGAGGCGAGGACGTGGTCAAGGGAACCCGTCAGGCCGCCGAACAGGTAGGAGTGCTTGGCTGATCCGTCCGCGTTCCGGGCCTTCTCGTCCTGGTTGATGTAGCCGGCGGCCGTGAGGACGTTGATGGGGTCTTCCTTGGCGTAGGCGTTGAAGTCGCCCATCAGGAAGACCTTGTCGGTGCCCTTGGACGCCTGCAGGTCGTTCGAAAATGCGAGGAGCGACTTGGCCTGTGCGGTGCGGGCAAGGTTCGAGGCGCCCTGGCCCTGGTCGGTGTCCTCAGGAGTGGCTGCGGAGCCCTTGGACTTGAAGTGGTTGGCGATCGCGATGAACTTCTTGTCATCGGAGGCGCCGACCGGCTTGAAGACCTGGGCCAGCGGCTTGCGGGCACTGGCGAAAGCAACGGTGTCGTTGTGGATGATGGATTCGCCCACAGGTTCCGCAGCAGCCTTCTTGTAGATGAACGCGGTGCGGATCATGTCCTCGTCAGACAGCGGGGGAGCGTTGGCGGGCGTGCGGACGTAGTCCCAGATCCCCGGTGTGGGCACGTTCAGCGCCTCCACCAGCTTGGCCAGGGCGTCGTCGCGGTCCTTGCCGAACTGAGCTGAATTCTCAACCTCCATCAGGGACACGACGTCGGCGCCGGACTTGCCGATGGCCGCCACGATCTTGTCCTGCTGGCGCCTGAGGTTCTCGGCGTTGGCGGCACCGCGGGCGTCGCAGCCCCCGCGGACGGTGATGGGGTTGCCGTCGCGGTCGGTGTAGAACGTACAGCCGGCCAGCATGTCACCGGTAGTGGGGAAGTAGTTCAGCACGTTGAACGAGGCAATCTTCAGGGTGCCTCCGACGGCGGCGGGTGCCTCGGCGCGGGTGGCACCGAAGGTTGCCGGCTGGATGATGCCGGCGTTTTCCGGCGTCAGGTGGGTCAGCGGCTGGAACTTCCAGGAGTTGTTGGCATAGCTAAGCACCACGTCGGTCTGGAACGTCACCGGGGAACCGACGCGGACGGGATCCGCGGTGGTCAGGTACGGCAGCTCCTGCGCCTTGGTGGCAGCGTCCTTCAGGAAATTGGTCGTGGCGCCGTCGTCGAGCTTGATGCCGCGGGCGGCGTTGGCCGCCACGGTCGCCGTGTATTCGGCGGAGCCATACGTGGCGACGGCTGTGGGCTGCTCGAGCGGAGTGGTTCCGCCGGCCAGTCCAATTTCGCCGTACTGGTTCAGGGAGTAGTTGTCGGTGACCGTCACCGGTCCCTGCGGTGTCAGCAGCATGCCTTCGAGGGATTCGCGGACGGCTTCGTCCGCCGGAAGGGTGAAGCCGGTGGACTTCACTTCCGGAGCGGCCTCGTCAAGCTTCTTCAGGCCCGCAGCATCCGCCACGTTCAGCTGGGTCATCCCGTAGAACTCGCTGACGGCGCCGGTGATTTCGACATAGTCGCCAATCCGGACAGCGCCCGCCGTTGCGGGGGAATAGACGAAAATAGCATCCGACGCCGTGTGGTTGGCCGGCGTGAGATCGCCGCCGGTTCCCGGGGTCTGGACGTAGAAACCCGCGAAGCCGCCCGTGGGAAACGCCGCCGTCACCCTGCCTCTGGTGGTGACGGTGCTGCCCGCAAACGGACTGGCGGCGCCGGACCCCTGGATTTCGGCGATGGTCCTGGCGGTGGGGGCGGGTGGCGGATCCACGGGGTCCGGGTCGACCGGACCCGGGTCCGCTGTGCCGCCGGCCGCCGTCGGCGTGATGGTGGCGCTGAGCGCGAAGTCGGCCTCGTTGTTATTGCTTTCCGCGGAGGTGGAGCGGTTGAGGCTCTTGACGTCGGTGTTCCCGGCGGGTGCGGCCGCGGCCTGGGCCTCGAAGGTGTTGGATGTGCCGTAGCCGAGCAGGTCCGCCACGTTGCCGGCTTCGATCACCGAACCGGTGGCCAGCGGGCTGAGTGCCGTGGCCTGCCTCGCCAGCACCAGCGTTCCCGCGGATCCGGACGGGTTCAGGCCTGTGGCCGCGGGGAGTTCGGCCGCAGTGGACGCGGAGCTGTTGGTGCCGCCCTGGACCAGGTAGTGCCCCTTGGCCGGGATGCTGCCACTCAGCGGAGCCACTCCGGTGGGGCTGAAGTGCCTGTGGCGGACCGGTACTGCAGGGACCAGCCGTCCAGGGCGACGGGGACATCAGAAGTGTTGTACAGCTCTACGAACTTGTTCCTGTAGGCCGCTCCGGCGCTGCCGCCGCTGAGGTAGGCCTCGGTGATTACGACGGGCGAGGTGCCGGCAGCGGCAGGTGAGACCTCCACTGCGAACGCCGGGACGGCCGTCAGCGGGGCGGCAATGAGCCCCGCTGACAACACCGTGCCCAGCGCAATTTTCCAAGGTGTGCGTTTCATCCGCTCTAACTCTCATTAGGGTGCCCCGGGTAAGGGGCGAAGTGGAATGTGTCCGGCTTCGTGGCGACGGACAGAAGGGCCCGGACTTTACTCCTGGTCAAGTAGTTTTCGGCACAGCAAAACAGGGTTGAATGAACTTGCGATGGATTGAGCGTGCATTCTGCGAGACGTCCCCCAGCGAAACGTTCCCCGCCGGGCCAGGGGCGGCATCAGCCCCTGCCCGGCAACGGTGTTTGTGGTTGTTGCATGTGTTCCGGCTCACCCCATGTGCCGGACATGCCAAAAGAATACCGGCCAGTAGCTCCGATGGAAGCTGCTGGCCGGTATTTCTTAGATCAAATTGCCTAAATAGTGCGGGCTGAGGTCAGGCCTCCGGGCTGGCTGCCGCCTGTTCGCCTGCGCCCTGGCCGGTGTCCGCCACGATCTTGAACATGGCGCCCGTGGTGTCGGCAAGGGTGGCGAGCCGCCCGAACGGAGTGTCGTCCGGCCCGTCGATCACCTTCCCGCCGAGGCTGACTGCCTTCTCAATGGCCGCATCCGCGTCCTCGACGGCGAAATAGACCTGCCAGTTGGACGGAACCTCGGCCGGCAGGTAGCCGGAAGCATCCATGATGCCGGCCTTCGCTGCATCACCTGCGCCCAACGTGGTGTACCGGAACTCGGGAGTGTCGCTCATGACGTCCGTTTCCCAGCCGAAGACGTCCTGGTAGAACTTCACGGCGGTGGCGTAGTCCTTGGTGTGGAGTTCGTGCCAGGCCGCTGCGCCGGGCTCGGCCACGAGCTGGTAACCCGTCATTTCACGCGGCTGCCAGATTCCGATGGCCGCCCCGGTGGCATCTCCGAACATGGCCATCACGCCCTGCTCCGGGACGTCCATGGGCGGCATGAAGATCTGGCCGCCGTGCTCGGTGACGGCCGCTGCCGTGGCGGCGGCGTCGTCCGAGCGCAGGTAGGTCGACCACACGTCCGGCATCCCGGCCAGGGTTTCATCCTTTTGCATGAGTCCGGCTACGGACTTGCCGTTCTTCCAGGCCGTGATGTAGCCGCCGTATTTCTCCTCGTCACCCGTCTGGAATTCCCACCCGAACAGTTCTCCGTAGAACTGCTTGGCGTTGGCGGCGTCCGAAGTCATGAGGTCGATCCAGCTGGGTGCGCCGGGAGTGATGTCAGGGCTGGGCATAGTGGCTCCTGTCGGTATCCGCGGCAGCGTGCCCGCGGAAGAGGGGTGGTCAGTAAAGACAGAACCGACCCTATTCCCGGGCACCGACACTTTCAATGGTCCGGGTCCGAACTTCCGATTAACGGGGAATGCCCTGGATCCTGACAACTCAGGACCCAGGGCACCATCCGCGGAAGGTAAGAGATTCGAACTCTTGGTACGGGGTTACCGCACACTGGTTTTCAAGACCAGCTCCTTCGGCCGCTCGGACAACCTTCCTTACCGAGTAGTGTTTCATAGGCAGTTGGCTGCGACAAAAACCGCACCGGAGTGTTTGCGGGCCGGCGAGGCCGCTGCGCACTAATTTTTGTGGCAGGAAGCAGCTAGGAATCGGGAGTTCTCCATGAAGGCCGTCTACGTTAGCAAGGCCGGCGGGCCCGAGGTGCTCGAAGTGCGCGAGGTGCCGGCTCCGGTACCGGGCCCCGGCGAGGTGCTGATCGACGTCGTGGCCGCGGGACTCAACCGTGCGGATGTGCAGCAGCGCAGGGGTTTCTACCCGCCTCCTCCGGGAGCCTCTGAGATCCTTGGTCTGGAAGTGTCCGGCAGGATTTCCGGCTTCGGCCCCGACGTGTCCAAACCGTTTTCCGTCGGGGAAAAGGTGGTGGCACTGCTGGCGGGCGGCGGCTATGCCCAGCAGGTGGCCGTGCCGGCTGAGCAGGTTCTGAGGATTCCCGACGGCGTGGACCTGGTTACCGCCGCATCCCTCCCTGAAGTGGCGGCCACTGTTTACTCGAACCTGATCATGACGGCGCAGCTCCACCCGGGCGAGACGGTGCTGATCCACGGCGCGACCGGGGGCATCGGCACCATGGCCATCCAGCTGGCCAAGGCCTTCGGCGCAAAGGTGGCCACCACGGCCGGGACCGCGGAGAAAGTGGGCACCGCCAAAGCCTTCCTCGGCGCAGACATCGCCATCAACTACACCGAGGAAGATTTCCCCGAGTCCCTCCGCGCGCAAAACGGCGGCCGCGGGGCCGACGTCATCCTGGACGTAGTGGGCGCAAAATATCTCCGCCAAAACGTCGACGCCCTGGCGGACTACGGCCGGCTCATCGTTATCGGGCTCCAAGGCGGCACCAAGGCCGAGCTGGACCTCGGGCAGCTGCTCAGCAAGCGTGCCGCGATCATTGGCACGGCGCTTCGCCCGCGTCCTGTGGCGGAGAAGGGCGTAATCATGAACGCCGTGCGCGAAGCCGTGTGGCCGCTAATTGCGGACGGGCGCATCAGGCCACTGGTTGCCAAGTCCTTCCCCCTGGACCAGGTGCAGGCGGCCCACGAGTACTTTGACTCGGGTGACCATGTGGGCAAGGTCCTCCTGGTCATGTAGGGTGCCCTGCCCGCGAATGAATACCCAGTATTGCCCCGGTGGCGGAATCACGCTACTGTAATTCCATACGCGGTATGCACGCGTCTTGGGGGCGCGTGTATGCCGTCGTCTTTTGCGTCATCAGGGGGCAGTATGTCCATTCGTCACAGTCTCCTGGCCCTGCTGCAGGACAAGCCCCGTTACGGCTACCAGCTGAGGGTCGAGTTCGAGGACCGCACCGGCTCCGCCTGGCCGCTGAACATCGGTCAGGTCTACACAACCCTGGACCGTTTGGAACGGGACGGGCTGGTCAGGAACGACGGCGGCGACGGCGAAGGCCATGTGGTTTACAGCATCACCGAAGCCGGCCGGACCGACGTGGCAGGCTGGTTCGAGGCACCCGTGGGCCGCACCAACCCGCCCCGGAACGAACTCGCCATCAAGCTCGCCCTCGCCGTAACCCTTCCCGGTGTGGATGTCGCGTCCGTCATCCAAGCCCAGCGCGTCGCATCCGTGAGGGCGCTTCAGGATTACACCAAGTCGCGGCGCGATTCATCCGCCAATCACCGCAGTGCTGACACTGCCTGGCTGCTGGTGCTTGATTCGCTCATTTTCCAGACCGAGGCCGAGGTCCGCTGGCTGGACCTTTGCGAAGCCAGGATGGCGCAGCTGGCTAATCCCGCCACCTAGGCCGGCACCGCCGCCGCTCGTCGCTGCCGTCCGACCGTTCGGCGAGGCCCGCCTGAACCCTGCCGAAAAACCGTACCGCTGCGTCGCGCCCGTTGGTAGGTTGGCATGGGCAGATCTCTGTTCAGCTGGGCTCTCGAGGAGGAGACATGGGCAAAATGCCAGATGGCAAGGCACGGACAGCGCTGGACGGCGACGTGCTGGTACCGGATCCAAAGCTTCCGCCAACGTCGGTGGACAAGGCAGTACTGGAAGCCGAGGAACGCAAGTGGACGCCCACGAAGATCGCGGTCTGGGCGGCCATCGCACTGCTGGGCGGCGTGGCCTGGTTCATGCTCGCCATTGTCCGCGGCGAAACGGTCAACGCGATCTGGTTCGTGTTTGCCTCCGTCTGTACGTACCTGATCGGCTACCGCTTCTACTCCAAGGTGATCGAACGCTACATCACCAGGCCAAACGACCTCCGCGCCACCCCGGCTGAGTACAAGGCGGACGGCAAGGACTACGTGCGTACCGACCGCAACGTCCTGTTCGGCCACCACTTTGCCGCCATCGCGGGCGCAGGACCCCTGGTGGGCCCGGTCATTGCGGCCCAGATGGGCTACCTGCCGGGCACCATCTGGATCATCATCGGCGTCGTGCTGGCAGGCGCCGTGCAGGACTACCTCGTTCTGTTCTTCTCCATGCGCCGCGGCGGCCGCTCGCTGGGCCAGATGGCCCGTGAGGAACTCGGCGTGATCGGCGGCACGGCTGCCCTTGTAGCCACCCTGCTCATCATGGTGATCATCGTCGCCATCCTCGCCCTCGTCGTCGTGAACGCGCTGGGCGAAAGCCCGTGGGGCGTCTTCTCGGTGGGCATGACCATCCCGATTGCCCTCTTTATGGGCGTGTACCTCCGCTTCCTCCGCCCCGGCAAAGTCATGGAAGTCTCGATCATCGGCTTCGTGCTGCTGATGGCCGCCATCATCGGCGGCGGCGCAGTGGCGGGCACCGAGTGGGGCGCGGCGTTCTTCCACTTGGACAAGGTCACCATCGCCTGGGGCCTGATCGTGTACGGCTTCATCGCCGCCATCCTTCCGGTCTGGCTCCTGCTGGCACCCCGCGACTACCTTTCAACCTTCATGAAGATCGGCGTCATCGTCATGCTGGCGCTGGCCATCATCGTGGTCCGCCCTGAAATCACGGTTCCCGCCTTCAGCGAGTTCGCGAGCCGGGAAAACGGTCCGGTGTTCCCGGGGGCGCTGTTCCCGTTCCTCTTCGTCACCATTGCCTGCGGTGCGCTCTCCGGTTTCCATGCCCTGATCTCCTCCGGCACTACGCCGAAGCTGATCGAAAAGGAACGCCAGGTCCGCCTGATCGGCTACGGCGGCATGTTGATGGAATCCTTCGTGGCCATCATGGCCCTCGTCGCGGCAATCTCCATTGACCGCGGCCTGTACTTCGCCATGAATTCCCCGGCCGCCCTGACCGGAGGCACGGTGCAAACCGCCGCTACCTGGGTCAACAGCCTGGGCCTGGCCGGGGTCAACCTCACCCCGGACCTCCTGGCGGAGACGGCCAGGAACGTGGGCGAGCAGAGCATTATCTCCCGTACGGGCGGTGCGCCCACGCTGGCCGTGGGTCTCGCCCACATCATGCAGCAGTTCATCGGCGGCACGGCCATGATGGCGTTCTGGTACCACTTCGCCATCATGTTCGAAGCACTGTTCATCCTGACCGCTGTCGACGCCGGAACCCGCGTGGCCCGCTTCATGCTGCAGGACTCCATCGGCAACCTCATCCCCAAGTTCAAGGAGCACTCCTGGCGGCCGGGAGCGTGGCTCTGCACCGCCGTTATGGTCGCAGCCTGGGGTGCGGTGCTGCTGATGGGCGTCACCGATCCCCTGGGGGGCATCAACACGCTGTTCCCGCTGTTCGGCATTGCCAACCAGCTGCTCGCCGCCATCGCACTGTCCGTCTGCCTGGCGATCGCGGCCAAGAGGAGTTCGTTCAAGTACCTTTGGATCGTGGCCCTGCCGCTTGCTTTCGCGGCCGTGGTGACCATCACCGCCAGCTTCCAGAAGATCTTTTCGCCGGTGCCGGCCGTGGGCTACTTCGCCAACAACGCGGCCTTCTCCAAGGCCCTGGCCGACGGCAAGACGGAGTTCGGCACTGCGAAGACCGTGGCCGCCATGGAGGCCGTGGTGCGCAACACCATGATCCAGGGGTGGCTGTCGGTGATCTTCGTGGTGCTGAGCATCATCGTGATCATCACGGCCTTGATCGCCACCGCGAAGGCGTTCCGTAATTCGGCGGACGGCGTTGCCCATGCCGACCATGAGGACCCGGCGTTGCCGTCCCGGAGCTATGCGCCGGCGGGATTCATTCCCACGGCGGCCGAGCGCGAACTCATGGCCGAATGGGACAAACTTCCGGCCGAGCTGCGGCTCGAAAAGTCGGCGCACCACTGATGCGGCCCCGGTCATGAACGCGATACTCGACGGCTTCCGCGGGTTCGCCCGGTACTTCGGCGGAGTGCTGGGGGCGGATGCGTACACGAAATACCTGGAGCACCATGCCGCCACCGGGCATGAGTCCGCGCCCCTGAGTGAGCGGGAATTCTGGCGGGACCGCACCGACCGCCAGGACAGCAATCCGCAGGGCCGCTGCTGCTGAGCTGCGCTGTCCCTGATCACAGCACTGACGGCGGAGGGCGCCGCCGGATCGTTAGGGTCCGACGGCGTCCTCCGCCTTTTCGGGGGACCGCCAGTCTTTTCGTGGGACGGGACAGCCCCTTCCGGGTCAACTGCGTTCATGGACTGGCGCCGCCGCTGGCGGCTCGTGAGAGTATGAAGCCATGAGCGATCCGAACGACACTCAGCCTGCCGAGGACGACCCGGTAGAGGGCACCACACTTGACGCCGCGGCAGCTCCGGGCCCGGCGTCGAACACTGGAACCGGCAGGCCAAAAGGAAGCAATCTCCAGGACCTGGTGGACGAGCCGGCAAAGGTGATGCGGATCGGCACCATGATCAAGCAGCTGCTGGACGAAGTGAAGTCGGCACCGCTGGATGAAGCTGCCCGCGGTCGCCTGGCAGCGATTCACGAACGCTCCATCAAGGAACTCGAAGACGGGCTGGCGCCGGAACTCGTAGAAGAGCTGGAACGGATCAGCCTTCCGTTTCCGGAAAAAGCCACTCCATCCGACGCGGAACTGCGCATCGCACAGGCCCAGCTGGTCGGCTGGCTGGAAGGGCTGTTCCACGGCATCCAGACCGCCATCGCCGCCCAGCATGCGACCCGCGAGCACACTGCGTCGCAGCTGCAGTTACGGCAGCTGCCGCCGGGGACGGTGATCGCCCCCGGCGTTGTGATTGGCGAGAACGGCGAGCCGCAGCGTGCCCGCGCACCCAGGCCCGACGGGGGCGCCAAGAAAGCCGGCACACCGGATGATCCGGACCACGGTCCAGGCCAGTATCTCTAAGGCTTCCGTGGCATTTTTCGCAGCCGCCCGGCAAGGGCGGAAAGACGACGCCGAGCTCGGCAAGGGCCTGTGGCGACGTGCCCACGACCGTTTCCACCGCGGGCTTGACCGTTACCACCAGGTGCTGGAAGGCGTCGAGGACGATCAGCTCTATGCCGAACTCGTGGAGATCGCGAACGAGCTCGCCGCCCTCTCGGAACGGGTCCGGAACGTTTGCGTCGAAGCGCAGAGGCGCTCACCCAGCGACGGCCTGGACATACCTGGCGCACTGGCCGGCGTCCACCGTTCGCTGTCCAAGGCGGGTAACTCACTGGCCACCACGGCAGAGGCGGCCGCCATGCTGCGGCTCGCCGTCGGGCCGGTGCCCGTAGGGGCTGCCTCGGTCCGGCGCCGCGCGGAGTCCGTATTTGAACAGATCGCCGACGCCGAGCGCCGCCTTGCTGAAACGCCCCAGGATTCGTAGCTGGCCGGGGGAAGCACGGCCAAGCCCTGCCCTGCCGGCTGACCGGGCCGCTATTCCCGGTTAAGCGCCTAGCTTAGCTGGGGGCATGTCGCTGGCCGGGCGGTGCCATCCTTGGCACGATGAACGAATGACTCTTTCTCCTGAACTGACTTTCAATGACGGCAACTCCATCCCGCAGCTGGGGTACGGCGTGTGGCAGGTTGAGGATGACGTGGCGGAAAAGGTTGTAGTCCAGGCCTTCGAGGCTGGCTTCCGCCACATCGACACCGCCAAGATCTACGGCAACGAGGCAGGCGTGGGCCGTGCCATCGAGCGTTCCGGGCTGAACCCCGAGGACATATTCATCACCACCAAGCTGTGGAACGCGGACCAGGGCTTCGAGTCCACGCTGGCGGCCTTCGATGCCTCCATGGACCGGCTTGGCCTGGAAACCCTTGATCTTTACCTGATCCACTGGCAACAGCCGCAGCAGGACAAGTACGTGGACACCTGGAAGGCCCTGATCGAGCTGCAGAAGCGCGGACGGGTCAAGTCCATTGGCGTCTCCAACTTCACCACCGAGGGCCTGCAGCGGATCATCGATGAGACCGGCGTTGTTCCGGCCATCAACCAGGTGGAGCTGCACCCGTTCTTCAACCAGGCGGAACTGCGCGCATTCAATGCATCCAAGGGCATCCTCACGCAGGCGTGGTCCCCGCTGGGCCAGGGCGGGGAACTCCTGGAGCACCCGGTCATCGCCGGGATCGCGGAGAAGCACAACGCCAAGCCGGCGCAGGTGGTCATCGCCTGGCACCTGGCCATCGGCAACGTGGTCATTCCGAAGTCCGTCACCGAGTCCCGGATCCGCGAAAACTACGCGGCCCTGGACGTCACCCTGGACGAGGCGGATTTTGAGGCCATCAACGGGCTGGACCGGACCGCTGAGGGTGCCGGCCGCATCGGCCCTGACCCGGCCGTCTCCGACTTCGCCTAGGCCCGCAGAGCGACCCGGGCCGGAGGCCCTGCACTCACGGAGTGCGGGGCCTCCTGCGTTCTCTTTAGGCCGCTAGCCGGCCCCGCTGAGCGGGCACGGCGTCGACGACGGCCCAGCCCTGTTCATCGGAAACATTGCGGCTGGCGAACCGTTCCGCCTCGGCCAGGGTGTCGAACACCTCTGACCGGACCAGGCCGCAGTCGGTATCAAAGTAGGTGACGTGGAATTCCCGGCGCCCAGTGGCGTCGCTGCCGAGGTTTCCCCGCATGGTTGCTTGGCTGTCGCTGAGGTTCGTGTCCATGAATCCAGTGTGCAGCCGGGGTCTGACAGTAATGGCCACTCAATCCGGCGTGTTGCGAAGCCGGAGCACCCTTTCCCTGGCGAGCACCTCCGCCCGCTGGCCTTTTTCCGCGGCGCGGGCAGCCAGTTGCATCCGGGCACCGGCGGCATCCCGCCGCTTCCGGGCCTGTTCGAACTCCACGTCAACAACCTTCAGACGTTCGCGGAGGCTGCGTGCTTCGTCCCCCAGGCTGGCCATGTCTTCCTCCGCTGCTTCGAATTCTTTCCTGCGGTGTTGGGCCTCTTCTGTTGCCGCCAGCGCGGCTTCTGCCGCTTCGGCCAGCCGTGCGGCTGCACGCTCCACGGCCGACGGCGTGGGAGCCGGCCGCTCCGTCCTGACGGCCTTTAGCCGCGGCTTTTCAGCGGAGCCTGCGGCCGGCGCACCGTTAGCGGGAGTGCCGGCCTTGGCCGCATCCCCTTTTGACCCGTGCGCTTCCGTGTCATCCAGCGGCGGCACGGCAGGCAGGGTAAGCACGGACGGGACGGCCACGGCGTCGCTGAGGTCCACGCGGTCTACGCCGTCGGCTGAAAGTACCCGAAGCAGCCTGCCGCTCCGCACGGCAGCGGCCGCGCCCTCGTCCACGGTGGCTGCCCGCAAAGTCTGTTCCACTTCGGCGGCCACCGTGGCGCTGAGCCGGCGGCCCTGCAGTTCGGCCACGCTGCGCGCTGAATCCATGACGGTGTTCAGCAGCTGCCGCCGTTCCTGCGCCAGCGTGCGCAGCGCCGGGGCGTCGAGGTCCTCCTGGGCGCCCCGCATCCGTGTTCCCAGCTCTGCTAGCTGCCCGAGCGGGTCCGGACGGTGTACCGCGAGCATGTTGACGGCCCAGGCCGCCACGGAGGGCTTGGGCAGGGCGCGGACGGCATCAGCGAGATCACGCCGGCTGTCCGCCGCAGCAGTCTTCGCCGCCGCTGCCCTGGCCGCTACGAAGTTTTCGAGCGGCAGCCTATAGAGCCCGGAGGCAATACCCACCAATTGTTGCTCTCCCATGCGAGCATCATAGGGTTCGGTGGAGGTGCCAGCACGTAAGCACATTAATCCACCGGGGTATCAACGTCGTAGTAGAGGAACTCGAATGATCGAAATTGCCGGCCTGCCTGCCCATATCCTGCTCATCCATGGCGTCGTCGTCCTCGCTCCGCTGGCGGGGATCGCTGCCATCGTCTACGGCGCGTGGCGTGCCGCGCGGCAATACCTGGCGTGGCCGCTGGGTGTGCTGTCCCTTGGCCTGGTCCCGCTGACACTGGTTACCGCACAGGCTGGCGAACAGTTGGCGGAAACCCGCCCGGCATCGCAGCTACTCCACGAGCACATTGAACAGGGCGACCTGTTGAAGTATCTCGCCGTGGCCTTCTTTGTGGTCATGGCAATGTCGCTGGCTGTCGCCTATGAACCGTTTGCCCGGCGGCTGGGCGCGACCGGACGGCTGGGCTTCATAGGGCACCTGCGGACCAACCGTGCATTGCGGTTCACTCTGCTGGCGGCCGGAGCAGTCGCTGGCGCGTTGTTGATTTACCAGAGCATCATCACCGGCCACTCCGGTGCTGCTTCGGTGTGGGCGGGCCGGTAAGCAGAGGCCAGCGGATAGGATCACCGGGTGACGAACTCACCGGGTGGCGAACGCTACGTCGTCCGCCGGTGGTGGAGGGGCCGGGCGCTGCCTTGGGCAGGGCTGGTCGGCGCCTCCATCATCCTGACAGGCATTTCTATGGAGCGGACAATGCTGTTCGCTTATGGGCCGGTCCCGGAGTTTGTGGAGCGTTTGCGTGTCGGCCGGCTGTTCATGCTTGGCGGGTCGGCTGCGTCCATTGCGGCGGCGGCCTGGTCCCAGATCCGGCAGTATCCGCTGTGGGTGACGCTCTGCGTTGCCGCGCCGGTGGCGCTGGTGGGCATGGCCACGATGATTGCATCGCCACCATCCCTGATCCCGCAGGTCCTTGGTCTGTTCGCACTGCCGGCCGCCCTGGCGGGGCTCATCGGAGGGGTGACATCCAAGGGCCCGTAAACGGAGTACAGCGCCCGTATCAATCCAGTAAAAAACCCCGCGTCACCGCCGAACCAGCGACAACACGGGGTTCTTCCCGAGCTTCCTATCAGAATCGAACTGATGACCTTTTCATTACGAGTGAAACGCTCTACCGACTGAGCTAAGGAAGCACCGCATGATAAGTCCCGGAAGAACCGGGCGGATCATGCAAGAGACAACTGTAATAGAGTCCCTTGCCCGGGTCAAAATGAGCGAATCATGAGTCCCTAAAATTGCCTGCCCGCCCGAATCCCCAACGGTCCGAGCGCGCCGCGGCGGACGTTGTCTGGATGTTCACCCTGCGGCCGAAGCGGGTTCAGGCAGGCGTTCCGGCTGGCCCCCACGCTGGAGCTAACAACCGCGGCCGCTTCTTCGGCCATTTGTCAGCAAAGGGGCTAGGCCATGACTCCGGACTCAGCGGGCGTATCCGCAGCAGAACGCGCACCGGCGGTAGTGCACCGGACGCAGCAGCCCGCCGCCCGGGACGTCCGGCTCGCCGTACTGGCCATGGTGGGCACTACTGTGTTCGACGGCGGCCTCATGGAGAGTGCCATGGCGCGCACGCTGGCTGACCAGGGGGTCGCGGCGGGCTCGGAACAGTTCGAACGCATGCTCCGCTACGCCCGGGACACTTCAGGGACGTCAAAACTGGCTGTCTTCCGTCACCTGTTCGCGGAACCGGCACGCGCCTCCGCCGCGAACAGCTTCTTCGAGCGAAGCTGCGATGAACTCATCGCCGACGGCGTCATCCAGGCAGTTCCGGGAGCGGAGGACGCAATCGGCTGGCTGCGGGACGCCGGCATCAAAATCTGCCTTGCCACCGGTTTCGGGCGCCACACCCAGAACATGGTGCTGGAAAGCCTCGGCTGGATGGGGCTTGCCGACCTCAGCCTCTGTCCTGCCGACGCAGGACGCGGACGGCCTTATCCGGACATGATCCTGACCGCCGTCCTGGCCCTTGACCTCGACGACGTCCGTGAGGTCGCCGTCGTGGGCGACAGCTGCGCAGACATCGAGTCAGGACTTCGTGCCGGTGCCACCACGGTGGCCGGGGTGCTCACCGGAGCCCACGGGGAGCCGGCACTTCGCGCAGCCGGCGCCACCGCCGTAGTGCAGTCCATCCGTGACCTGCCGGTGCTGCTCGAACCGCGCTCCGCGTAGCACGTTACGTCAGGCCGCTACCGGTTCCGTCAGGCCGCGGACCTAGCACTTTGTATTGTCAGCCGGCGCCTGGCCGCTCAGGAGGTAGCCGTCCACGGCGTCGGAGACGCAGCTGTTCGACCGGCCATAGGCGGTGTGGCCCTGGCCCTTCCACGTCACCAATGAGGCGTTGCCAAGCTGCTTGCGAAGGGCGCCGGCCCATTCCACCGGCGTGGCCGGGTCGCCGGTGGTCCCCACCACCACGATGGGCGCCGAGCCGGAGTACTCCGCGGGTGCGGGTGTGCGGATGCTCTTGTAGGGCCAGTCCTCGCAGTTGGCGCCGCCGTAGGCGAAGAAGTAGCCCAGCGTGGGGGACTCCTGCCGCAGCCGCTGCTCATCGGCCCGCATGGTGGCCGTGTCGGTGACCATCGGGTAGTCCAGGCAGTTGACGGCATTGAAGGCGAAAGCGGAGTTGGACGTGTATTTGCCGCTCGGATCCCGGTCTGCGCCGAAGTCGGCGAGCCGCAGCATCGGTGACGGGTCGCCCTTCATCGCCGCGTCCAGTGCCTGGGTCAGCAATGGCCAGTTGTCGTCGTTGTACAGCGGGAGAATCAGCCCGCTGACGAAGGTCGAGCCAGTGACCAGCCTGCCGTCCTGGGCCCGCTGCGGGTTGGCGTCCACGGCCTCGACGACGTCGCGGATCTGCTGGACGCCGCTGTCAACGTTCCCGCTCAGGGGGCAGCCCTTGTCGCCGAGGCACTTCTCCACGTAGGCGCGGACGGCCTTCTCGAACGCCCGGGCCTGTCCGCTGGTGAGCTCCTCATTGCTGAGGGAAGGATCCAGTGCGCCGTCAAGCACCATTCGGCCGACGTTGTCCGGGAAAAGCGATGCGTAGGTGGATCCCAGGAACGTGCCGTAGGAGTACCCGAGGTAGTTCAGCTTCTTGTCATTGACCACGGCGCGCAGGATGTCCAGGTCCTTGGCCGCGCTGACCGTGTCCACGTGGGCCAGGACCGGGCCGGTTTTTTCGGCGCACTTTGCCGCCGTAGCCTTGTTGTCCGCAACGGCGGCCGCCAGGCCGGCATCCGAGCTGAGGTCGTAATTCTTTGCCCGGGACTCGTCCCGTTCCTGGTCCGTGAGGCACGTTACGGGGGCTGACCGCTTCACCCCGCGGGGGTCGAAGCCCACCAGGTCATAGCTGGAGCGGACCTCACTGGAAACGTTCGTCGCGCCGGCATCCTTGACGAAGTCGTAGCCGGATCCGCCCGGGCCGCCGGGGTTAACCAGCAGGCTGCCGGTCTTCTTTCCTGCAGCAGGCATCTTGAGCGCCGCGATCTCGATGCTGTCGCCGGCAGGCTTGCTGTAATCCAGCGGGACCTTGACCTTGGCGCACTGGAACTTGCCCTCGCAGGGAGTCCAGGAAACCTGCTGGGAGTAGAAGTCACGCAGTTCGGCCGGAGCGGCTTCGGCGATGGCGGGGTCAGCCTTGCCGGTGTCGTTGCCGGCGTTTGATCCGCCGTTGGGGCTGCCGAACAGCGTGCAGCCTGTCAGCGCGAGCAGCACTGCCAGGGAGCCAGCAGCTGCCTTGGCCGCGGTCGCTCCGGACCGAAACCGTAGGGGCAGACGTCGGGCAGGCTTCATGCAGGGCTCCTTGAGGGACTTGGCGTGGGCTTGGACGGGGAATATTCGGCGGAGAATATGCGGCGACGGGAGGGGACCGGACGGAACGGCATCAGATCAGGCTCGCGGCCATGGATTCAATGGCCAGCAGCGGAGCAACGTTCGTGGTGGTGATCCGCTGGCGGGCCTTGTTGATGGCATCCATCCGGGCGAGCGTGGCCTCGGCGCCGGAGCGGCCGGCGAACTCCTCCAGCTCGTTCCTGAGTTCAACGTTTACCAGTTCCACGGCGTTCCCCATCTGGATGATCAGGACGTCCCTGTAGAAGGAGAGCAGGTCAGTGAGCGTCCGGTCCAGGGAATCGGTGATGGAGCGTTTGGCGCGCCGCTTCTGGTCATCCTCGAGCTGCTTGACCTGGCTCCGCATGGCAGGCGGCAGTGTGCCGCTCTCCGGGGCGCCGAGCGTTGCCAGCAGGGCAGCCTTTTCCTCGGCGTCGCGCACTTCGTTGGAACTGTTGGCTTCTTCCGTGGCGATCTTCACCAGCTTTTCGGCCATGAGCACCGCCGCGGTGATGCCCCGCAGCCCCAGCGGAAACCGGACCGTCTCGAGCCGGCGTTCGCGGGCATCCGCGTCCCGGGCCAGCCGGCGTGCAATGCCCACGTGGCTCTGTGCAGCGCGGGCTGCGCGTTCAGCGAGGGCCGGGTCGACGCCGTCGCGCCTCACCAGCAGCGCAGCCACATCGGCGGCCGGCGGCAGCCGCAGCGCCACGGCGCGGCAGCGGGAGCGGATGGTGACCAGTACGTCCGCCGGCGAAGGGGCGCAGAGCATCCACACGGTGCGGGGCGTGGGCTCTTCGATGGCCTTGAGCAGTACGTTCGTGGTCCGTTCCGCCATCCGGTCGGCGTCCTCGACCACGATGATCCGCCACCGTCCGGAGGACGGCCGGTTCCCGGCGGTCGAAACGAGGTCGCGCGCCTCATCGATGGTGATGGTGACCTTTTCGGTGCGGACAAAAACGACGTCCGAATGGGTTTCCCCCAGGATGGTCAGGCAGGCAGGGCACTCGCCGCAGCCGCGTTGGCTGACGTCCTCCTGGTCACAGTTAAGGGCGGCGGCGAAGGCCTTCGCGGCGTTGGACCGGCCGGAACCGGGCGGGCCAGTGAACAGCCAGGCGTGGGTCAGGGCCTCGCCCCGGGCGGCCTGGCGGAGCTGGGCGACGACGGCGGGCTGGCCCTGCAGGTCATCCCAGACGGTCACAGGGCAACCCCGTGCCGGGAAACTTGCCGGAAACTTTGCCGTGACCGGATCAGGGCGTCCACCCGCGCCAGGATCAGGGCAGTCAGCTCCGTGACCGGCAAATGGGCCGGCAGCACCAGATAGCGGTCCGGCCGGTCCGCGGCCAGGTCCAGGAACGCCGTGCGGATCTTTGCGTGGAACTCGTCGGCTTCTGATTCCAGCCGGTCTTCCGCGGCGTCGCCCGCCGTGCGGCGGAGGCGGCCTTCCGCCGGGTCGACGTCGAGCAGTACCGTCAGGTCCGGCTGCAGTCCTCCCGTGGCCCATTCGTTCAACTCCCGCACCGCCACGGTGCCGAGTTCCCGTCCGGCGCCCTGGTAGGCCACTGAGGAATCGATGTAGCGGTCCGTCAGGACGATGTCGCCGCGTTCCAGGGCAGGCAGGATCACCTGGTCCCCATGTGCCGCGCGGGACGCGGCAAAAATCAGGGCTTCGGTGCGGGCGTCGATGTGGCCGTGGCCGTGGTCCAGCACCAGGGAGCGCAGCTTTTCGCCGATCGGGGTGCCGCCCGGTTCCCGGGTCCGCAGCACTGCAAAGCCGCGCGACTCAAGGGCCCCTGCCAGCGCTGCGGCCTGCGTGGACTTGCCTGCGCCGTCCCCGCCTTCGAAGGCGATGAACAGTCCGGGGTTCTGGGTAGTCACAAGACCAGCCTACCGACAATCACGGACAGCTTAGGTGCCGGAGCGTAACGCCTTTCATGCGCTGGAGGCCGCCCCCGTACTCTTTGACCATGAGTCTTTCCGAACAGCAAGTTGCCGCGCTGTCGGCTGAAACGGTGGTTGTGGCCGCCGGCCGCCCGCCCCGCAAACGCGATGAACCGGTCAACCAGCCCATCGTGCTGTCCTCCACTTATTTCGGAACCGGGCCGCTCGCCGACGGTGACCGCGGCTATGGGCGTTACTCCAACCCCACCTGGGATCCGCTCGAAGAAGCCTTGGGCCAACTGGAGGGTGCTTCGCTCCCCGGCCTGCTGTACGCCTCCGGGCTCGCCGCGGTGAGCTCGGCACTGTCGCTCATCCCGGCCGGCGGAGTGCTGGTCATGCCCTCGCACAGCTATGCCGGCTCCCTGGTGATGGCCACCGAACTCGCGGACAAGGGGCTGTTCGAACTCCGCACCGTGGACATCGAGGACACGGACGCCGTAAAGGCGTTGCTGGCTCCGGCCGACGGCAAGGCGGCCAGCATGCTGTGGCTGGAGAGCCCCACCAACCCGATGCTGGGGATCGCGGACATCCGTGCCCTGACCGCTGCCGCCCGCGAGGCCGGCGCGATGGTTGTCACCGACAACACCTTTTCCACCCCGCTGGTCCAGCAGCCGCTGAGCCTGGGCTCCGACGTCGTCCTGCATTCGGTCACCAAGTACCTCGCCGGGCACTCCGACGTCGTCCTCGGAGCGCTCGTGACGTCGGACGCCGCGATCCGCTCAACGCTGCTGCACCACCGCATCATCCACGGCGGCATTGCCGGACCGTTCGAAGCGTGGCTGGCCCTGCGGGGACTGCGGACGCTTGCGCTGCGGATCGAACGTTCCCAGGCGTCGGCAGCCGTGCTCGCAGAGCGGCTGAGCGGGCACCCGCGTATTGAGGGCATCCGGTTCCCGGGGCTGGCCTCGGATCCCGGCCACGAACGCGCCAAGTCACAGATGAAGAGCTTCGGTTCCGTACTGTGCGTGCAGATCGCCCCGGCCGGCGGCCTCAGCCGCGCTGACACCGCGGACAAGCTGGTCCGTGCGCTGCGGCTGTGGCTTCCCGCCACCTCTTTGGGCGGGGTTGAATCACTGATTGAACGACGACGCCGCCACGCGGCTGAGCCGGTCAGCGTGCCGGACAACCTGGTCCGCCTGAGCGTGGGAATTGAGAATGTCGAAGACCTTTGGGCGGATTTGGAGCAGGCACTGGAGGCTCTGGACGGCTAGGCTGGGGACGTGGACGGAAAAGTGTTGATTTACTACGTAGAGACCGGGGTCTGGTTCGTACTGGCGCTCGTGGCGTTTGGTCTTGAAGTGTGGGCATTCTTTGATTGCCTTCGCCACAAGGCCAACGCCTTTGAAGCTGTTTCCAAGCGGACCAAGATGTTTTGGCTGGCACTGACCGGCGGCGCCCTGGCCATTGGCGCACTGTCCCTCTATGCCGGCGGGGGTGGCAGTTTCGGCACGCTTGGCCTGTTCGGGCTTGCGGCCGTAACCGCAGCCTCGGTCTACCTTGCGGACGTCCGTCCCGCCGTGAAGGATGCCGGCCGTGGCGGCAGCCGCAACAGGGGCCCCTACGGCCCCTGGTAATACGCCCTTGGCAGCCGGATAACGCGTTAGGCGGAGGGCGCTACGGCGTCCCAGCCGACAGTTAATTCCCCCAGCCGCCAACGGGACGGGCCGTCCGCAAGGGGCCAGCCGCCGTCGAGCATTGACCGGCACATGGCCGTCCACCGTTGCCTGTTACCAAACGCGGCAAGCGGCGCCGCGTCCAGCCAGGCCTTGTCCAGTGCCTGCAGGAAGCCGTGGATTTTTTCGCCGGGAACGTTCCGGTGGATGAGGGCCTTCGGCAGCCGTTCGGCAATCTCCGAGGGCAGCGCGAAGCCGCCGAAACGCATGGAAATGCTCAGGCTGAGCGGCCCGCCGGAGTCGATCGCCACCCACGTCACGCGCCGGCCGATCTCGTCGCAGGTGCCGTCGATAAACAGCCCGTCCGGGCTTAGCCGGCCCCGCACCAGGCGCCAGATAGCCTCCACGTCCGCTTCCTCATACTGGCGCAGCACGTTGAACGCACGGACAATCACCGGCTGGCCCGGCACCGGAATCTCGAATCCGCCCACATGGAAGCTCAGCCCTTTCCGTTCCAGTGGCTTGGCTGCGCGGACCCGCCCGGGTTCGATCTCTATCCCGGCAACCCGGACATCCGAGCGCACGGCGGACAAACGTTCAAAGAGCTCGACGGCGGTCGCGGGAGAGGCGCCATAGCCGAGGTCGATGACCAACGGGTCGTCTGCACGGCGCAGCCGCCACGCCTGCGGCCCGGTCAGCCACCGGTCAAGGCGCCGCATCCGGTTGGGGTTGGTGGTGCCGCGCGTCACGTTGCCTACGGGCTTGCCGCCTTTGACTCCGCCCCGGGCCGGCGCGGCGGTTACCCGTTCAGCTTTCTGCACCACCGGACCAGCTTAACCGGCCGCCCGCGCGGGTCAGGCACCGGGCGTTGCCACCTGATGTAACGCTCGGCAGTGCCGCCGCCTGCTCGGCTAGGATGAAAACCATGACTTACAAGCTGATTCTGCTGCGCCACGGCCACAGCGAATGGAACGCCAAGAACCTGTTCACCGGCTGGGTGGATGTCGACCTCAACGACCAGGGTCGCGAGGAAGCAGCTCGCGGTGGTGAGCTTCTGGTTGAGAACAACGTTCTCCCGGACGTCCTCTACACCTCGCTCCTGAAGCGGGCCATCAACACGGCCAACATCTCCCTGGACAAGGCCGACCGCGGCTGGATCCCGGTCAAGCGCGACTGGCGCCTGAACGAACGCCACTACGGTGCCCTGCAGGGCAAGGACAAGGCCCAGACCCTGGCCGAGTACGGTGAAGAGCAGTTCATGGAATGGCGCCGCTCCTACGACACCCCGCCGCCGCCCCTCGACGACAGCAGCGAGTTCTCCCAGGCGCATGATCCCCGCTACGCGGACCTGGGCGACGCCCTTCCGCGCACCGAATGCCTGAAGGATGTCCTTGTGCGCCTGATGCCGTACTGGGAATCGGACATCAAGGAAGACCTGAAGGCCGGCAAGACCGTCCTGGTCACCGCCCACGGCAACTCGCTGCGCGCCCTCGTCAAGCACCTTGACGGCATCAGCGACGAAGCCATCGCTGGCCTGAACATCCCCACCGGCATCCCGCTGGTATACGACCTGGACGAGGACTTCAAGCCCGTCAAGCCCGGCGGCACCTACCTCGACCCGGAGGCCGCTGCAGAAGCCATCCTCGCGGTGGCCAACCAGGGCAAGAAATAATAGAACGACGCCGGCCGGTCACCTTGGTGGTGACCGGCCGGCGTCGTTTATTGGCCTTATTAGCCTTGTTGGTTCAGCCGATTTCGGTGCTGTTCGGGTGCCAGGCGCCCGTGACGAGGTACGTGACCTTCTGCGCGACGGACACGCCGTGATCGGCGAATCGTTCGAAGTAGCGGCTGGCCAGGGCAACATCCACCGTAGTGGCCGGGGACTCGCTCCAGTCACTGCGGGCGATTGCCTTGAACACGCTCAGGTGGAGGTCGTTCACCGTGGCGTTGGCCTTCATGATGTCCCGGGCAACTTCCAGGTCGCGCGTCTCCAGCAGTTCGGTGAGCTTGTTCGCGATCAGCATGTCCTGTTCGGCGAACCTCTTGAACGTTTCTTCGAGCTGGGCAGGGATCACATTGGTCGGGAAGCGGAGCCGGGCGAGCTGGGCGATGTGCCGGGCGAGGTCGCCCATGCGCTCCAGGGACGCGCTCATCCGCAGCGATCCTACAATCATGCGCAGGTCGCTGGCCACCGGGCCCTGCAGGGCCAGGATGTCGATGGCCCGCTCGTCGAGGCTGTTCTGCAGGAAATCGATCCTTGCGTCAGCGGCAATGACATCCTGGGCGAGATCGACGTCCGCGCCTTCGAAAGCAGTCGTGGCTTTTTCAATGGCCTCGCTTACCAGCTTTGAAATCTCGACGAGCTGTTCGCCCACCTGGGTGAGCTCCTCCTGAAAAACCTTGCGCACTACGCGTCCTTTCCTTGGAAATGCTGCCCGCACCGCGGCGGCAGGCAGATTTCGTGTCACCGCTCCTGCAGTCCAACTGATAACTCTGTCAGTGGCTGGTGAACTGTTACGCACCTCTAGATGAACGTTAGCTGAACCGCTGGCGGAATCGCATCAGATTCGCCATTCGGGTCCAGGGCAGAGCATAAGCTGGAGCCGTGGATCCTATGCTCATCGGTGTCATCGCAGGCTTGGTTGGTCTGTCATTCGGCATCTTTGGCGTGCTCGCCTTCAGGGTCAGTGAACAGCAGCGCAAGCTGGTGGACGTCGAGTTCGACGAGCCGGTGCTGCCGGCCGGCGCCGCGGAGGTGCTCGCCGTCGTCGGCCGGGCCTTTGTGGTGGTGGATGCCATCGACGGCGTGGTGAGGGCGAGTCCGGCGGCGTATGCCTTTGGCCTGGTCCGCGGCCACACGGTGGTGCACGAACAGCTCCTGGACATGACGGCGAGGGTCCGGCGGGACGGCGTCATCCTCGAGAAGCAGTTCGAACTGCCACGCGGTCCGCTGGGGCAGGGGACAATCGTTGTCCAGGTCCGGGCAGCCATGCTCGGTGAAGAATACATCCTCCTGCTGGCCGACGACCGGACCGAGATCACACGCACCGAAGAGATCCGCAACGACTTCGTTGCCAACGTCTCGCACGAGCTCAAGACGCCGGTAGGCGCAATTTCCCTCCTGGCGGAGGCCCTCGAATCTTCGGCGGACGACGAAGTGGCCGTCCGCCGCTTCGCCAAACGCATGGAGAAGGAGTCGGCCCGGCTGGCGGCGCTCGTGCAGGACATCATCGAGCTGTCCAGGCTGCAGGGCGCAAACGTCGCCCAACAAGGGCATCCCGTGGACATTAACACGGTGATCACCGACGCAGTGGACCGCTCGCAGTTGCCCGCTGAAAGCAAAAACATCAGCATCGTGATCGGCGGCCATGTGGACGCCATGGTCTACGGAGACCAGGACCTGCTGGTCACGGCGCTGCGGAACCTGATCGACAACGCCATCCGCTACTCACCGGAGAATACCCGGGTGGGGATCGGGGTGCGTGCCAAGGCGGGCCTGATCTCGATCTCAGTCACCGACCAGGGGGACGGCCTGAGCCCGGAGGACCAGGAACGGGTGTTCGAACGCTTCTACCGGGTGGACGCCGCGAGGTCGCGGCAGACCGGCGGCACCGGGCTGGGCCTGAGCATCGTGAAACACGTCATCTCGAACCACGGCGGGGAAGTGACACTGTGGTCGCAGCCCGGCCAGGGGTCGACCTTCACCATCAGGCTTCCAGAGATGGAGGGGCAGGACGACGGCGACACCCCCGCGGAGCGGAAGCCTGCGGCCCGCACCAACGCACCACACAGACAGGACGCCGCCGGCGTCCACGAGCAAGGAGCCAGCGCTTGAGCAGGATTCTCATAGTCGAGGACGAGGAGTCGTTCAGCGACCCCCTGTCCTACCTTCTGGGCAAGGAAGGGTTCGAGGTGGAAGTCGTGGACAACGGCTTGGACGCCATCACCGAGTTCGACCGGAACGGCGCCGACCTGGTGCTGCTGGACCTGCAGCTGCCCGGCCAGTCCGGAACTGAAGTGTGTCGGCAGCTGCGCCAGCGGTCCATGGTCCCCGTGATCATGCTGACCGCCAAGGACGCCGAAATCGATAAAGTAGTGGGTCTTGAACTCGGCGCCGACGACTATGTCACCAAACCGTATTCGTCCCGGGAGCTCGTTGCCCGCGTCCGGGCCGTCCTTCGCCGCCAGGGAGAGCCGGAGGAGCTGATTGCGAACACCGTCCAGGCCGGCCCGGTGCGGATGGACGTGGAACGCCACGTGGTGAGCGTCGATGGCGAGCACGTGTCGCTGCCCCTGAAGGAATTCGAGTTGTTGGAGATGCTGCTGCGCAATTCAGGCAGGGTGCTGACCCGCGGCCAGCTGATCGACCGTGTCTGGGGATCCGACTACGTCGGCGACACGAAGACCCTCGACGTCCACGTCAAGAGGCTGCGCAGCAAGATCGAGCCGGACCCGTCCGCGCCGCGTTACCTCGTGACTGTCCGCGGCCTGGGCTACAAGTTCGAGCCGTAACCGCCGGCCCTAGCCAACCCCGGACTTGGGGCCCGGCCCCGGAAACTGAACGTTCCGGACGTGCGAAAGGAGGGCCCCGCCTGTGAACTGCACAGGCGGGGCCCTCCTTTCGGTAGATCCGGGCTAGTGGCTGGCGCTGCTCGAGGGAGTGGGAGTCGCCGACTCGGAGACAGTGGGCTCACTGCTTTCCGGCAGGTACTTCTTGTATTCGGACAGTGTCGCGTCCTGGACGGGCACCTTGACTTTGGCTGTCTGGTTGGTGCCGTCTTCGCTGATGGTGACCTGGGCCAGCGATCCGGGCAAGGTTCCGGTGCTGCTCAGGATCGCCGGATCCGTCGAGTCATTGAGCAGGGTGTAGGAGTTCTTCTTCACAGACACCTGCGTCTGGGAGCCTGCCGCGCCGCTGATGGTCAGCTTGACGTCGTTGGAAGACGAGTTGTACACGGCGCCGATCACGCGGCCGGGCTTGTTCTCGCCAGCGGAGACGATCATGAAGTTGCGGATCTCCAGGGGACCGAGGTTTTCCCTGGTGCCGTCCGACGCCGAGTACTGCTCGGAGGTCTGCTGCGGGTTGATGTAGCCGCAGCCGGTTACGGACAGCAGGCCGATGGCAAGTGCCGCCGTTGCCATTGCCAGCTTGCCGCGCTGGCCCCGGTTCATCGCAGTGAAACGCACGTCACGCACTCCTTGAGAGTCTTGAAACATTATTCAGCCATAGCCTATCCTCAAACGGCCTCAAACAAGGATTCGGGCAGTACACATTGGCGTCCCGGAACCGGTCCCCGCACCGCCCTAAGCGTTGCCCTCCGACTAGGACCGGCAAGCTCGTAACAGCCTTGTCGCGCCCTTGGCAGGCACCTTCGGATGCACTATTATCCGCGTTCGTCAAGGGGTTAAAGGGGGGTGATTCGCCCCATTTTCCCCGTATTCACGCGGTTCCGGGCCCGTATCCGTGCCAGTCATATGCCCGAATCGTGATAAACTGGTCTGCGGGAAAGGGGAAAGTCCACATGGTTTTTGAGGTCGGCGAGACAGTAGTTTACCCTCACCACGGTGCAGCCAAAATTGAAGAAATCAAGATGCGCACTGTCAAGGGCGAAGAGAAGATGTATCTCAAGCTCAAGGTGGCTCAGGGTGATCTGACCATTGAAGTTCCAGCAGAGAACGTTGACCTTGTTGGGGTTCGCGACGTAGTGGGCAAAGAAGGTTTGGAGCACGTATTTGATGTGCTGCGGGCCGAGTTCACTGAGGAGCCCACCAACTGGTCACGTCGTTACAAGGCAAATCTGGAGAAGCTTGCTTCCGGGGACGTCATCAAGGTAGCAGAGGTTGTTCGTGACCTCTGGCGCCGTGATCACGACCGCGGCCTTTCCGCAGGTGAGAAGCGTATGCTGGCCAAGGCCCGTCAGATTCTGATTTCAGAACTGGCGCTGGCTGAAAAGACAGACGAAGAGAAGGCAGCAAGCGTTCTCGACGAAGTCTTGGCTTCCTAAGAATTGAACCCCGGTGGCTCCGTAGCCGCCGGGGTTTCTTTTTGCCCTGATTCAGGCAGCCGCGTTTTTGCCGGGCGCCGGAGCGGGGCGGGCACGTAGTCTTGTGCCCATGAGTGCAACTGATCTTTCGGCCGGGAACGGGACGGACGCCGAGGCCGCCCATCCCCGGCCCGTCGTCGCCGTCGTCCTGGTTGCGGCCGGTTCCGGCCAGCGTCTTGGTTACGG
This sequence comes from Arthrobacter sp. 24S4-2, assembly GCF_005280255.1. Classification (NCBI taxonomy): domain Bacteria; kingdom Bacillati; phylum Actinomycetota; class Actinomycetes; order Micrococcales; family Micrococcaceae; genus Arthrobacter; species Arthrobacter sp. 24S4-2. The sequence continues at coordinate 851,893 of NZ_CP040018.1, forward strand.
CATGCCCAAAGCCCGGGTTCCGCTCGGCGGCGAACCCATCCTGATGCATGCCCTCCGCGGAATCGTGGCTTCGGGCGTCGCACAGCAGGTCTGCATCGCCCTGCCCGCAGGTGACGGCGCGCTCCGCCGCATGTGCGATGACTTCCGGAATGAACTTGTCGACGGCGGCCCGCTGCTGACGGTGGTGGATGGGGGCGCAACCCGGTCCGAGTCCGTGCGTTCCGCGCTGGCGGTATTGGAGGAAGGCACCCAGGCCGTGCTGGTCCACGACGCCGCTCGTGCACTGACACCCGAATCAGTCTTTCACCGGGTGGTTGATTCACTCGCTGCCGGCGCGCTGGCCGTAATTCCGGTCATGCCGGTGGTGGACACCGTGAAGACCGTGAAGGCCACGAGCGGAAACGATGCGCGGATCGCTCCGGAACTCGTGGTCGGTACTGCTCCGAGGGAACAGCTCCGCGCTGTGCAGACTCCGCAGGGGTTTGACCTGGACACCCTGTTGAGGGCCCACGGGGCGGTGTCCGGATTCGATGAAGAGCAGGGCGCCGCCATCACGGACGATGCCATGCTCGTGGAGCGCCTGGGCGTCCCCGTCCATGCCGTCCGGGGAGCCAGTCAGTCCCTGAAGATCACTACGCCCTTGGACCTGATCATTGCTGAGGGCCTGCTGGAAGGCCCCCTGGGCGCGCGATGGGTGGAGGGCTGACCATGATCGATCCCGTTATTCCCAGAACCGGAATCGGCATCGACATCCATGCCTTTGCTTCCGGGGACAACCCCGGGCGCTGTGGCTCGGCGGACTGCTGTGGGAGGGCGAACAGGGCCTGGCCGGGCATTCCGATGCGGACCCTGTGGCCCACGCCGCGGCGGACGCCCTCTTTTCGGCCTCGGGGATGGGTGACCTAGGGAGGCATTTCGGCACGGACCGGCCGGAATTCGCCGGCGCCTCGGGCGTTACCCTCCTGGCTGAGGCCGCCCGGATCGTCAGGGCCGAGGGATACGAGATCGGCAATATCGCGGTGCAGTTTGTGGGGAACAGACCCAAATTCGGCCCACGCCGAGAGGAATCGCAGGAGGTTCTCAGCGCTGCGGCGGGCGCCCCTGTCAGCGTCAGCGCCACCACCAGCGACGGCCTCGGCTTCACTGGCCGGGGCGAGGGCATCTCGGCCGTCGCCACCGCACTGGTCTACAGGGCAAACTGAGGCGGCGGCGGTCCTTCGCCTAGGCTTAAGGGAGCAGGACCTTTGCCAACCACACCAGGAGACCCTTCGTGAAAAAGCCGCTTGCCGCCGTCGTACTCGTTGCAGGGATGCTGCTGAGTGGCTGTGGAACTCCGAAGATGAGCGTGGAGGAAAGCTGCAAATTCCTCAACGGCGACACGTTCGTGCCCAGCGGAAACCAGCAGCAGCAGGCAGACCAGATCGCCAAGCACTACCAGGAAGTGGCGGACAAGGTAGCCCCCGAAGTGGCAGAGCCCATCCAGAAGATGGCGGACATCATGAAGAAGGTCGCCGGCACGTCGCTGGGGACCAAAACCGCCGAGCAGACCAGGCAGCTCAGCGAGCAGAACAACAAGATCGGCGAAGTCTGCAAATAGCGGGATCGGCGCCGCCCGGGGCGGCCGGCCCGCCGACTGCCGCTGGGCCGCAGGGACGTGCGCTGCAAAGGCCATCAGCTAATCTGGAGCGGTGACCCTGCGCTTTTACGACACAGCATCCGCCGAAGTCCGCGACTTCGTCCCTCTGACACCGGGCAAAGTGAGCCTGTACTACTGCGGCGCCACGGTGCAGGGCCTGCCGCACGTCGGGCACATCAGGTCCGCCATTGCCTTTGACCAGCTCACCCGCTGGCTGGAATACCGGAAATTCCGCGTGACCGTGGTCCGGAACGTCACTGACATCGACGACAAGATCCTCGCCAAGTCCGCCGCCTCGTTCGAGCCGGACTTCGAGGAAGGCCCGGACGACATCCGCGAAGAGGAATGGTGGGCGCTGGCCTACCGCTACGAACAGGCCTTCCTGAACGCCTACGACACCCTTGGCGTTTCCCGTCCCACCTACGAGCCGCGCGCCACCGGCCACATCCCGGAGATGCACGCGCTCATCCAGCGGCTGATCGACCGCGGCCATGCCTACCCTGCCCTCGATGATTCCGGCGACGTCTATTTCGATGTCCGGTCATGGAACCGGTACGGGTCCCTGACCCGGCAGAAGATCGATGACATGCAGGGAGCCGCCGACGCCGATCCGCGCGGGAAGAAGGACCCCAGGGACTTTGCGCTGTGGAAGGGCCACAAAGAAGGCGAGCCGACGACCGCCAGCTGGGTATCGCCGTGGGGAACGGGCCGACCGGGCTGGCACCTGGAGTGCTCCGCGATGGTCACCAAATACCTGGGCACGGAGTTCGACATCCACGGCGGCGGGCTGGACCTCCGCTTCCCGCACCACGAAAACGAGATGGCCCAGTCCCAGGCGGCAGGCCACGCCTTCGCCAACTTCTGGATGCACAACGGCATGGTGACGTACCAGGGCGACAAGATGTCCAAGTCCATCGGCAACACCGTCAGCCCGACAGAAATGCTGGAGCTCGCCCCGCCCCGCGTGGTGCGCTACTACCTCGGACAGGCACAGTACCGCTCCGTGCTTGACTACCAGCCCACGTCGCTGCAGGAGGCTGCCGCCGCGATGGAACGGATTGACGGGTTCGTCGCACGGGCCGTCCGGACACTGTCCGGTGATGTCTTGTCCGACGGCGGTTCCCTGCCATTCGGAACCCATGGCGAAGTGCCGGATGCCTTCGCCGCGGCCATGGACGATGACCTCAATGTTCCGCAGGCGCTGGCCGTGCTGCACGACACGGTGCGGGCCGGCAACACGGCCCTCACAGCCGGTGACAACGCCGCCGCCCGCGCTGCGCTTCACACCGTCACCGATATGTTGCGCGTCCTCGGGCTGAACGACGTCGCGGCTCCCGCCCGGGACCAGCAGGCGGACGACGCGCTCGGCGTCCTCATCGAGGCCCAGCTCGGGGCCAGGGCGGCGGCACGGGCCACCAAGGACTGGGCGGCCTCCGATGCCATCCGCGACACCCTGGCCGCTGCGGGCGTGGTCGTGGAGGACGGTCCGGACGGCGCCAGCTGGAGTCTCAAGCGCGGCTGAGCCGACTGACCTTGGGCGTTGGCAGGTCGATTTAACTCGAGTCAGTAGACTGGAGGTCAGACTTACACAACAAAGCAAGGGTGAAACTTATGGCCAACAACGGTCGCCGGTCGGTCAAAGCGAAGAAGGGCCCCACCATCGGAACGGGTGGTCACGGCCGCAAGGCCCTCGAGGGCAAGGGACCCACGCCCAAGGCGGAGGACCGCCCGTACCACAAGGCCCACAAGAACAAGCAGCTTGCCGAGCGCTCAGCCGCCAAGCGTCCGGGCGCAGCCCGCGGCGCCGGTGCCCGCTCCGGTCCGAAGGGCCGTGCCACGGAGGAAGTCGTCACCGGACGCAACTCGGTTGTCGAAGCGCTGCGCGCCGGTATCCCGGCAAAGGCACTGCACGTCGCCATCCGCATTGAAATGGATGACCGCGTCAAGGAGTCCCTCAAGCTGGCCGCCGAGCGCGGCATCCCGCTGATGGAAACCGGCAAGCCCGAGCTTGACCGCATGACCGACGACGCCATCCACCAGGGCGTAGTGCTGCAGATCCCCCGTACGAGTACGAGGACGCCTTTGATTTGGCAGAGCAGACCGTGGACAAGTGGAAGAAGGGCCACGTCGCCAACGCGCCGCTCTTCGTCGCCTTGGACGGCATCACGGACCCCCGCAACCTCGGCGCGATCATCCGTTCGGTGTCCGCCTTCAGCGGCCACGGCGTGATCGTCCCCGAGCGCCGCTCAGTGGGCGTCACCGCTTCGGCCTGGAAGACCAGCGCCGGCGCGGCAGTCCGGGTCCCGGTGGCACGCGCCGCGAACCTGAACAACACGCTCAAGGCCTACAAGAACATGGGTATCTACGTGCTGGGACTGGACGGCGACGGCGACGTTTCGCTGCCGGACCTCTCGCTGGCCACCGAACCGGTATGCATCGTGGTGGGTTCCGAAGGCAAGGGCCTGAGCCGCCTGGTCCGCGAAAACTGCGACCAGATCGTCTCCATCCCGATCGACTCCGCCATGGAATCGCTGAACGCCTCCATGGCCGTCGGCATCTCGCTGTACGAAGTCTCCAGGCAGCGCGCCGCGAAGTAGGCTTCCAGCCGGCTTGCGACGCTCTCTCACTTCCTGCGGGTTAAACAGCAAACGCTCTCTCACTTCCTGCGGCTTAAACGGCAACGCTCTCTCATCATGTGAGGGAGCGTTGCCGTTTAGGCTGCGAAAAGTGAGAGAGCGTCGGTTAGTGGAACCTGTGGCGGTTGGCCAGGACCGGGAGCTTTGTGCGGGCTTCCTTGACCACGGCGGGGTCGATGTCCGCAAACAGCAGTCCGATCCCGTCGTCGAGCTCTTCCAGGACCTCACCCAGCGGGGAAACGACGGCGGAGTGCCCCACCCCGGTGGGCGCCGATCCCTTGGCCTCGATGCCTTGGGTGGCGGGATCGCCCTGGCCGCAGGCCAGTACGTAGGTGGTGGTGTCCACGGCGCGGGCACGGGCCAGCAGGCGCCACTGGTCCACTTTCCCCGGCCCTGATCCCCAGGACGCACACACAATGTTGACCTCCGCACCCAGGTCCGCGTTGGCCGTGAAAAGCGCCGGGAACCTTATGTCGTAGCACGTGGCCAGGCCAAAGCTGATGCCGCCGAGCTCAAAGGTGACCGGTCCGCTCCCGGGATCCACGGTGTCCGACTCGGCGAAGCCAAAAGCATCGAAGAGATGGATTTTGTCGTAGCTGGCATCCACCCCGGGACCTGTCACCAGGAGGGTGTTGCGGATCTTCCTGACAGCTTCACGGCGCCCCCCTTCGTCGCCGTCGCGAACACCGTCGCCGCCGGTGTGCCCCGGCGTGAACATGCCTGCCACGATAACGATGCCGAGTTTGTCCGCTATTTGCCGTACCCGCCTTGCCCAGGGACCGTGGAGCGGCTCGGCAATGTCCAGCAGTGAATTGCCGAATGCGCGCATAGTGGCTTCCGGGAAGACCACTAATTCTGCGCCACCGTTTTTCGCCTGGCGGGCGAAGTTTTCCACCAGGTCCAAATTCCCCGAAATATCGCGGCCTGTGACGACCTGAGCAAGTGCAACTCGCACAATTACCTCCAACGTGGCTGTTCCTTCAGTATGCAACGCTGAACAATGCCCGCCCATTTCCCGACACATTGAGGAAAATATCGGCCATTTGTGTGGCCCCGCTAATATTGAAGCAATGGTCATGCCACTCCTAGACACAGCCTCCACCGTGGACGCCTCCCGGCCGTTTCCACTTGGTATCAGCGTTCCGCGCACGGGCTCTCCGGCAACGGACGATCCTCAGAGTGCCTGCGCGAATGTGGCGGTGTACGCTCCCGGGGTCTCCACGCTGGAAATCGCCTTCCGGGCCCCCGGAGGCTCGTGGCAGCTGAAGACCCTCCCGAACATCACCAACGGCGTCCACCATGGCATCGTGGACGGCTTCCCCATCGGATCACGGTACGGTTTGCGCTCCTCGCCGGAGGATGATGCCCTGCCGGTGTCAGTGCCCACCGTGGATTTCGATGATGACGGCGAGCAGCCGCTGCTGCTGGACCCGTACGGCCGGGCCGTGGACGAGCGTGAAGGGTTCCTCACCAACGTGCGGATGGCCAGTGCCTTCGACTGGGGCGACGACCGGAATCCCCATGTGCCGTGGCGCAACACCATCATTTACGAGGCGCACGTGCGCGGCCAGAGCATGCTGCATCCGGATGTACCCGAGGAGCTCCGGGGGACCTACGCCGGGATGGCACATCCGGCAATGATCGAGCACCTCACGGGCCTGGGCATCACTTCGGTCCAGCTCCTGCCGGTCCATTTCCATCTGGACGAACCGCATCTCCAGAATCTGGGAATGACCAATTATTGGGGCTACAACACGGCTGCATTCTTCGCGCCCCATCCCGCCTACGCCACCCGTGCCGCCCAGGAAGCCGGACCGCAGGCCGTCCAGGACGAGTTCAAGGGCATGGTCAAGCTCCTGCACGCTGCGGGCCTCGAAGTCATCCTGGATGTGGTCTACAATCACACAGCCGAGGGCGGACGCGACGGGCAGACGCTGAGCTTCCGCGGGCTGGGGGAGATGCAGTACTACCGCAACGACGGCAACGGCCGGTACGTGGACACCACCGGATGCGGCAACAGCCTCAACTTCGGCCACCCCCGCGTGGTCCAGCTGGTCCTCGACTCACTTAGGTACTGGGTGCACGAGTTCCACATCGACGGCTTCCGGTTCGACCTCGCGGTTACTCTGTGCCGCAACGCCGCGAACGACTTCGACCCGCACCACCCGTTCCTCGTTGCCATCGCCGCTGATCCCGCGTTGTCCTCCGTGAAGCTCATCGCCGAACCATGGGACATCGGCTATGGCGGCTGGCAGACCGGGCGCTTCCCTCCCGGCTGGGTGGACTGGAACGATCATTACCGCGACGCGCTGCGTTCCTTCTGGCTCGCGGACCGCGCCGCGATCGACGCCGGCGGTCGGGGCGGTTCCGTGGGCCGTCTCGCGGACTCCATCTCGGGTTCGGCAAGCCTGTTCGCGGACTCCGGGCGCACACGGATGGCCTCCGTCAACCTCGTCACCGCGCACGACGGCTTCACCCTGGCCGACCTCGTGTCCTACGACCGCAAGCACAACGAAGCCAACGGCGAGCAGAACCGGGACGGGCACGGGGACAACCGCAGCTACAACCACGGTTTCGAAGGCCGCACCGAGGACGAGGAAATCCTGGCGCTTCGGGCGCAGACCAGCCGCAACCTGATGGCCACGCTCATGGTGTCCATGGGCATCCCCATGATTACCGCCGGTGACGAGCTCGGCCGCACGCAGCAAGGCAACAACAACGCCTACTGCCAGGACAACGGCATCACATGGCTGGACTGGACCAACACTGCGGAGTCCCATGCCATGCTCCGGAGCACCAAGCGGGTCATCAGGCTCCGCAAGGAGTTCCTGGCAAGCCAGCCTCACGACTATCCGGCCAAGGACCAGCAGGCCTATCTGCACTGGTTCGACCAGAACGGCAAGCCCATGTCCATGGACCGCTGGAATGATCCCCAGCACCGGGTGGTGCAGCTCCTTCTGGGCTCGGACGACGGCCAGGTCGACGGCCTCGTTGTGGTGAACGGCAGCGCCGATGACATCAAGATCACGTTGCCTGATGTACCCAACGAGGAAGGGACGGGCAAGAGGCTCTTCGAACTCCGCCTGACAACGTCCGAACTCCATGACAGCCGCCAAGGAGTCAGGGTCGCCGCGGGGGAACGGGACATGGTGCAGTCCAACACGATTAACATCTACCGCACCTAGGACCCGGCGAATGGGGAACCCGTGAGGGGGATCGCGAGGCTCCTGGCCGTGGCGGCAGGAACCGACGGCGGCAGGAACCGACGCCGTCGGTCCGGCACCGCTGGCCCCGCCGGCGAGGCCGGAGAGAAACTACACACCGGACCACTACGAATCGTTTCTGTTCATCGTCGAAGGCAAATAAGGGCACGTATGAAGATCTACTCCGCTGACACCTGGACCATCGATGAGCTGCGGGAGCAGGCATCCGACGCCGGCCGCCGCGTCCTGGTGATCCCCGCCGCTGACACGAAGAAAGCGGTGCTGCAGACGTTCGGCGAAGTGCTGGACTTCCCCGAGCACTACGGCGTGAACCTGGATGCGCTCAATGACTCCCTGCACGACTTCGCGGATACTGTCACCGACGACGGCAAGGCACCGCTCACATTCATCTGGCAGGTGCCTGCCGTCTTCCGAGGGGGCCGGTCGTTTGGCATCATCTGTGAGACCCTCCAGGACGCGGAAAGCTACGCAGGTAAGGACCTGGCCGTGGTCGCCGTGTTCCTCTAGCCGGACGCTCTCTCACCTTTCGCAACAAAACGGCGGACGCTCTCCCATCCGGTGAGAGAGCGTCCGCCGTTCATGCGTTGAAAGTGAGAGAGCGTCCGTCGCCGGATCGGCAGGAGCGGTCAGGCGTTGACGATCAGGCCAAGCTCCGCCCTGGAGGCCAGGGCTGAATGCGTGGGGAGCACCCGCACGGTGTAGCCGAAGGACCCGGAACGGTCGATCAGCAGCGAACCGCTAAAGAGGAAACGCCCCTTGCCGAGGTCCTCCTTGGGCACCAGGTCCGCCACCGTGACGTCGGCCAGTTCGTCGCTTTCCTCGGCGCGGCCGAATGCAACTTCCACGGCGACATCGTCCGGATCGAGATCGTGCAGCGCGATGTAGGCGTTCACCTGGAGCGTGTCACCGATCTGCGGGTCCTCGGAAACGCCAACCGAATCAACATGCTCCACCTGGATCTGGGGCCATGCGGCGCGGATGCGTGCCGTCCAGGCCGCCAGTGACTTGGACTGGGTGTAGTTGTCCGCGACGGCCCTGCGCCCCGCGACGGCGGCCGGTCGGTAGAGGACGTTCACATAGTCCTGGAGCATCCGCTCAGCGGACACCGCTGGGCCGAGATGCGCCATAGTGTGTTTGATCATTGACACCCAGTGCGTGGGCACCTTCTGCGGTCCGGGCTCTGACGGGCCGGCAGCTCCGGCCGCGTCGGAAACGGTGAGGCCATAGAAGCGGGGCGCCACCTGGGTTTCCAGCAGTTCGTACAGCGCGGCGGCTTCAATGTCGTCCCGTTCCTCGGGCGAAGCATTGTTGTTGGCCGTGGGAATGGCCCAGCCGTTTTCGCCGTCGTACATTTCGTCCCACCAGCCGTCCAGGACGGAGAGGTTGAGCGAACCGTTGATGGCGGCCTTCATTCCGGACGTGCCGCAGGCCTCCAGCGGGCGCAGCGGGTTGTTCAGCCACACATCGCAGCCGGGGAAGAGTGTGCGGGCCATGGCGATGTCGTAGTTGGGCAGGAAAGCGATCCGGTGCCGCACCTCGGGATCGTCTGTGAACCGGACCAGGTCCTGGATCATTTTCTTGCCCGCGTCATCGGCCGGGTGCGACTTGCCCGCGATGACCAGCTGGATGGGATGGGTCTCGTGAAGCAACAGGGCCTTGAGCCGTGCAGGCTCGCGGAGCATCAGGGTGAGCCGCTTGTAGGTGGGCACGCGCCGGGCAAAACCGATGGTGAGGACGTCAGGGTCCAGAACCGAATCGGTCCAGCCCAGCTCGGCGTCAGCGGCGCCGCGCTTCTTCCAGGCCGCGCGGAGGCGCTTACGGACGTCCTCCACGAGCGACACACGCATCTCGCGGCGCAGGGCCCAGACGTCCTCGTCGCTCACGTTATAGGCGAGGTCCCAGCGGCCCATCGCTGCGGCTTCGGCGCCGAACCTGTCCCGGGCAAGCTTGGAGACGCGGCCGTCCACCCACGTGGGCACATGCACGCCGTTGGTTACGGACGTGATGGGCACTTCCGAATGGTCGAAGCCTGGCCAGAGGGCGGAGAACATTCCGCGGGACACCACGCCGTGGAGCTTGGCCACACCGTTGGCGCGCTGCGCGAGCCGCAGGCCCATCACGGCCATGTTGAAGACCGAGGGATTGCCGTCCGCGAAGCTCTCGCGCCCGAGGTCCAGGATCTTGGCCACCGGGACGTCGGGAGCCAGCCCGCCCTCGAAGAAGTGCTGGATCTGCGAGACTTCGAACCGGTCAATGCCGGCCGGCACCGGCGTGTGCGTTGTGAAGACGGTGGAGGCGCGTCCGGCCGCGAGGGCCTCGTCCCAGCTCAGCGGGTGCTCCGACGACATGAGTTCCTGGATGCGTTCAATCCCCAGGAAACCGGCATGACCCTCGTTGGTGTGGAACACTTCCGGCGCCGCGCAGCCGGTGAGGCGCTGGTAGACGCGCAGTGCCTTCACCCCGCCCATGCCCAGCAGCAGTTCCTGCTGCAGGCGGTGGTCTCCGCCGCCGCCGTACAGCCGGTCAGTGATGCCGCGGGCGGCGTCGTCGTTGCCGGGAACGTTTGAGTCAAGCAGCAGCAACGGGACACGCCCGACGTCGGCACGCCAGATATGGGCCAGCAGCCGGCGCCCTTGGGGGAGCGGCAGCGAGATCTGGATCGGCTTGCCGTTGCCGTCGGGGGACTCCTCCCGGAGAAGTGTGAGCGGGAGGCCGTCCGGGTCAAGGACCGGGTAGGTTTCCTGCTGCCAGGCGTCCCTGGAGAGGGACTGCTTGAAATAGCCGGCCTGATAAAGCAGTCCGACGCCGATGAGCGGCACGCCGAGGTCCGATGCTGCCTTGAGGTGGTCGCCGGCCAGAATTCCCAGGCCGCCGGAATACTGCGGCAAGACTTCCGTGATTCCGAATTCCGGTGAGAAATAGGCGATGCAGGACGGAGCGTCGTCGCCCAGGCCCTGGTACCACCGCGGCTGGTCCAGATAACGGTCCAGGTCTTCGGCGGCTGCGTGGACGCGGCGGACAACGTCCTGGTCGGCGGCGAGCCGCTGCAGCTCCTCCCGGCTCACCAAGCCCAGGAACGTGACTGGGTCGTGTGAGCTTTCGTCCCAAATTGCGGGGTTGAGCCCCTCAAAAAGCTCCCTCGTGGGACGGTGCCATGACCATCGCAAGTTCGTGGCCAACCGGGCCAGCGGCCGGATGGATTCCGGGAGTACGGTTCGGACAGTAAATCTGCGGATAGCCTTCACCTGCGTCACACTAACTGACAAGATGGGCTGCCGGAACATGTTTTGGTTTCTTTTAGGTAAATGACGGATTGCTCTAGGAAGAACGCAAGTCCCCTTAGCAAAACGGGTGATTTCTCGATAACGTCGAGTCCGTGACGACTAATACGCGAACCAGTGCCGGATCCAGCAAGAAGCCCAAGGCTCTGATTACGGAAGGCCTGCGTTTTGGCCGGTTCCCGATCACTGCCGTGCAGCCAGTGGTGGACGGAGGCAAGTTTCCCGCGAAAGCACTCTCAGGGGAAGGGCTGGTTGTCGGCGCGACCGCGTTCCGCGAAGGACACGACCGGCTCGGCGTCAGTGCAGTCCTGTTTGATCCCAAGGGCAAGGAACGCCAGCGCGTCAGGCTGGCCCCGCCCCGCGGCGACCGCGGGAAGGGCACCGACCGTTGGGAAGGCATCATCACCCCCACCGGCACCGGTAACTGGTCGTTCGCGATTGAAGCCTGGCATGACCGCTACGGAACATGGCACCACAACGCCGAGGTCAAGATCGAGGCGGGCATCGACGTCGAACTGATGCTGGCCGAGGGCGCAGCGTTGCTGTCCCAGGCCGCCGAAGACCCGGCCCGCCCCTCCTCCGACCGCCGTACCCTCCGCACGGCGGTGGTTGTGCTGTCCGACACGTCCCGCACCGCCGAAGAGCGCCTCGCCGCCGGCTTCGGACCCGACGTGACCGACGTCGTGGGTCGCCAGCCCATCCGCGAACTCGTTGCCGTCTCAGAGTCCTTCCCCCTGCTGGTGGAGCGTGACCTCGCCGGCCGCGGTGCCTGGTACGAGTTCTTCCCGCGCTCCGAAGGTGCCGTCCGGGACCACCACACGGGCGAATGGCAGTCCGGCACGTTCCAGACCGCCGCCAAGAGGCTCGACGCCGTCGCCGAAATGGGCTTCGACGTCATCTACATGCCGCCCATCCACCCGATCGGCATCCAGCACCGCAAGGGACCGAACAACACGCTGATTGCCGGAGCGCACGATCCCGGTTCGCCGTGGGCCATCGGCGCCAAGGAAGGCGGACACGACGCCATCCACCCTGACCTTGGCACCTTCGAGGACTTCGACGCGTTCGTGGCCCGTGCCCGGGAACTCGGCCTTGAGGTGGCCCTGGACCTGGCGTTGCAGGCGGCACCGGACCATCCCTGGGTCGAATCCCATCCGGAATGGTTCACCACACGCGTGGACGGCAGCATTGCATACGCCGAAAACCCGCCGAAGAAGTACCAGGACATCTTCCCGCTGAACTTCGACAACGATCCGGAGGGACTGTCCAAGGAGATCTTCCGGATCGTGCTGCTCTGGGTGAGCCACGGGGTCAAGATCTTCCGCGTAGACAACCCGCACACCAAGCCCGTCTGGTTCTGGGAATGGCTGATCGCCAAGGTCAACAAGAAGCACCCCGAGGTTGTCTTCCTGGCGGAGGCGTTCACGCGCCCGGCAATGATGCACGCGCTGGGCCGGGCCGGTTTCCAGCAGTCCTACACATACTTCACCTGGCGGAACACCAAGACCGAACTCGAGGAATACTTCACTGAGGTCAGCCACAAGTCGCCGGCGTATTTCCGGCCGAACTTCTTTGTGAACACCCCGGATATCCTCACGGAGTACCTGCAGTTCGGCGGACCGGCCGCATTCAAGATCCGGGCCGCCCTCGCAGCGACTGCCAGTCCGTTGTGGGGTGTCTACGCGGGTTACGAACTCTATGAGCACGTAGCCCGGCCGGGCGCCGAAGAGTACATCGACAACGAGAAGTTCGAATACAAGGCCCGGGACTGGGACGCAGCGGCGGAGTCAGGGCGGACACTAGCCCCTTACCTGACCAAGCTGAACGAAATCCGTCATGCGCACCCCGCGCTCGGGGACCTGCAGAACCTGACCCTGCACCACAGCACGGACGACGCCACCATCGTCTTCTCGAAGCACAAGACGCTTCCGGACGGGACCAAGGACACGCTGATCATCGTGGTAAACGTTGATCCGCACGGCACCCGGGAGAGCACTGTTTCCCTGGACCTGGCGGCACTTGAACTTGACCCTGAAGATCTCACGCACAGCGGCGGCTTTGGAGTGGATGACCTGCTGACCGGCGAGAGCTGGGAGTGGGGAGAATACAACTACGTGAGGCTCGACGCGCATGTTGAACCGGCCCACATTCTGAACATCCGGAGGTCGCATTCGTGAGTTTTAGTCCGCAGAACCCGAGCCAGCACTTTACGCCGAAGGGCACGTTCGAGCTCAACGCCCCCGGCCTCCAGCACGATCCCCTGTGGTACCGCAAGGCGGTGTTCTACGAAGTCCTGGTCCGCGGTTTTGCTGACGGAAACGGTGACGGCTCCGGTGACTTCCATGGGCTGATCGACAAACTGGACTACCTGCAGTGGCTGGGTGTCGACTGCCTCTGGCTGCCGCCGTTCTTCCAGTCCCCGCTCCGTGACGGCGGCTACGATATCTCCGACTACAACTCCGTCCTGGATGAGTTCGGCACCATCAGCGACTTCAAGCGGCTCGTGGCCGAGGCCCATGCCCGGGGCGTCCGTGTGATCATCGACCTGCCGCTGAACCACACCTCGGACCAGCACCCGTGGTTCCAGGAGTCCCGCAAGGACCCCGACGGGCCCTTCGGCGACTTCTACGTCTGGAGCGATACGGACGAGAAGTACCAGGATGCGCGCATCATCTTCGTCGACACCGAGGAATCCAACTGGACGTTCGACCCCATCCGGCGCCAGTTCTTCTGGCACCGGTTCTTCGGCCACCAGCCGGACCTGAACTTCGAGAACCCGAAAGTCATCGAAGCCCTGTTCGACGTTGTCCGTTTCTGGCTGGACCAGGGCATCGACGGGTTCCGCGCCGATGCCATCCCGTACCTCTTCGAGGAGGAGGGCACCAACTGCGAGAACCTGCCCGCAACCCACGATTTCCTGCGCAGACTGCGCAAGATGGTGGACGAAAACTACCCGGGCAGGGTCATCATCGCCGAGGCCAACCAGCCGCCGGTGGAAGTGGTGGAGTACTTCGGTACGGAGGAGGAGCCGGAATGCCACATGGCTTTCCACTTCCCCATCATGCCGCGCCTGTACTACGCGCTGCGTGATCAGAAGGCCGCCCCGATCATCGAGACCATGCACGACACTCCGGAGATCCCCGAGGGCGCCCAATGGGGAACGTTCCTTCGGAACCACGACGAACTAACGCTGGAAATGGTCACCGCGGATGAACGGGCGGCCATGCTCGGCTGGTACGCCCCTGACCCGCGCATGCGGGCCAACATCGGAATCAGGCGCAGGCTGGCGCCGCTGTTGGATAACTCCAGGGCAGAGATCGAGCTCATCAATGCCCTGTTGCTGTCCCTGCCAGGCAGTCCCTTTCTGTATTACGGGGACGAAATCGGCATGGGCGACAACATCTGGCTCGAAGACCGCGACGCCGTCCGCACACCCATGCAGTGGAACCCGGACCGCAACGCGGGATTCTCCAACGCCGACCCCGGCAAGCTGTACCTGCCGGTGATCCAGTCGCTGGTTTACAACTACAGCATGGCGAATGTGGAGGCTGAGGCCGCGCACTCCGGATCCCTGTTGCGCTGGACCCGCCAGATCCTGAGCGTCCGCAAGAACCATCCGGCCTTCGGCCTCGGCGGGTTCAAGCACGTTGAAGCCGACCACGACGTCGTCCTGGCCTACCTCCGCGAATTGCCGGAGGGCAACTCGGCAGGTGAACCGGCCGAGTCCATCCTGTGCGCCTTCAACCTCTCGCAGCATCCCGTGGCTACAACGTTGCGGTTGCCGCAGTTCGCCGGCCGCGGACTCCGGGACGTTTTCGGCGGCCAGCCCTTTCCGGCAATTGGCGACGACGGCCTGCTCACGCTGACGCTCGGCAGCCACGATTTCTTCTGGCTGCGAATCCGGTCCGCCTCCTCCAACCCGGCCTCACCGTTCACCCAGGCCCTCCCGATCCTGTCTATCGAAGGCTGAAATGACCCAATCCACGCTCAACCCCTCCCTGGCCGAACTACTTCGCGCCTGGCTACCGCGCCAGCGCTGGTTCCCCGTCAAGAGCGGCGAATTCACGCTGTCGCCGGTTGGCGGGGTGCGCCTGGACGATGGCAGCGGCGAAGTGGGCCTTGAGGTGTACCTTGCGGCCGTCACCTACGCCACGGCCGACGGCGGCAGCCGGACCGATGTGGTGCAGGTCCCGCTGAGCTACCGGGTTGAGGCCCTGCCCGGCAGAGACTTGGCACTGGTCGGCGAGGGAGGCGACTCTCACCAGGGGCGGCGCTGGATCTACGACGCCGTCCACGACCCTGTGTTTGTTTCAGCCTGGCTGGAACTGATGCGAAGCGGCGGCACTTCACCGGACGGCCAGGCCGTGGGCCACCTTGTACCTTCCGACTACCGGCTTCCCACCGCGACCGGCACAGTGAAGGTGCTCTCAGGTGAGCAGTCAAACAGTTCGGTGATTGTGGACGACGGCGGCTCTGCAGCGATCGTCAAGTTCTTCCGGGTGCTTTCCGAAGGACGGAACCCGGAGGTCGAGATTGGTGCCGCCCTCACCCAGGCCGGGACGTCCGAAGCTCCCGCGACGCTCGGCTGGGTCACGGGGGAGTGGGAAGCACCCGGGGGCGGCGAAGCGGACAAGCCCCGCACGGCACACGGCGAGCTCGCCGTGGCCCATGAGTTCCTGGCTGGCGGCCGCGACGCGTGGCGGCTGGCCGTTGATGCAGCAGCTACCGGAACGGACTTCACAGCCGAGGCCCATGCCCTGGGTGTGGCAACCGCGACGGTGCACCGGCGGCTGGCCGAGGCCTTGGGACTGGGCGCTGAATCCGCGCCGGGGAAGGACATTGCCCCCGGAGTAGCCCAGCGCGTGCGGCAGTCCTGGGCGGAAGCCGGGGCCGCCGTCGGACAGTACGACGACGCACTGGACGGCTTGCTCCGCCAGCTTGAAGGCAGCAACGCGGGTGCGCTGCAGCGCATCCACGGGGATCTCCACCTCGGGCAGATCCTGCAGGTTCCGGGGCAGCCGGGCGAGCCGGAACGGTGGGCCATCCTGGACTTCGAAGGGGAACCCCTGCGGCCCATCGCAGAACGCAACTTCCCGGACGTCCCGCTCCGCGATGTTGTCGGCATGTTGCGCTCATTTGACTACGCCGCCGGTGCCGCCCAGCGCGAGCAGGCCGGCGTCCAGGTGCCCGATTCGTGGGCGGACGACTGCGCCGACGCGTTCCTGGCGGGCTACGGCGAAATAACGCCGGGGACCGTTGACCGCCGCTCGCCCCTGTTTGTGGCATTGTGGCTTGACAAGGCTTTGTATGAAGTTGTCTATGAGTTGCGGAACAGGCCCGGATGGCTCGACATTCCGGTGAATGCCTCACGACGTCTCCTCAGCAGTACAGGTTCCGGCGCTTCAGCCGTAGCCGCAGTGGAAGGTAACAATATGACAGGCTCAGCACGTACAGACCGGCCCGGGGCGCCGCTTCAAGTGGACGCGGGAACGCTCTCGAAGGTGGCGTCAGGCGAATACCACGCCCCGCACTCCGTCCTGGGAGCCCACCTAGACGACCATGGCCATGTCACGGTCCGCACGGTCAAGCACCTGGCTTCGGCTGTGTCAGTGGTAACCGCAGCCGGCTCTGTTCCCATGACGCACGAATCCGACGGCGTGTGGGCAGCCGTTCTCGAGCCCCTGCAGCCCGGGCACGTCCCCGACTACCGCCTGGAAGTCACTTACGAGGGCATGCCCCCGCAGACCAAGGACGATCCTTACCACTATCTCCCGACTGTCGGGGAAGTGGACCTGCACCTGATCGGCGAAGGCCGCCACGAGAAGCTGTGGGAAGTGCTCGGTGCGCGCGTTCAGCACTACAAGTCATCCCTGGGCGACGTGGACGGTGTCTCGTTTGCGGTGTGGGCCCCCAACGCACAGGCCGTCCGCGTCAAGGGCGACTTCAACGCTTGGGACGGCAGGGAGAACTCGATGCGTTCGCTGGGCTCCTCCGGCGTCTGGGAACTCTTCGTCCCGGGTGTTTTAGCAGGGGCGTGCTACAAGTTCGAAATCAAGACCAAGGCCGGTCACTGGGTGGAAAAGGCCGATCCCTTGGCGTTCGGAACCGAAGTCCCGCCGCTGACGGCTTCGCGCGTTGTCGAATCGGCGTATGCCTTCAAGGACGACGAGTGGATGGCTGCGCGGGCGGAACGGGATCCGCACAATTCACCGATGAGTGTCTACGAGGTCCACCTCGGCTCCTGGCGCCTCGGTCTCGGCTACCGCGAGCTGGCCAAGGAACTGGTGGAGTACGTCAAGTGGCTCGGCTTCACCCATGTGGAGTTCATGCCGGTGGCGGAGCACCCCTTCGGCGGTTCCTGGGGCTACCAGGTGACGTCCTACTTCGCACCGACCTCCCGTTTCGGCCACCCGGACGAGTTCAGGTTCCTCGTCGACGCGCTGCACCAGGAAGGCATCGGCGTCCTGCTTGACTGGGTGCCGGCGCACTTCCCCAAGGATGCCTGGGCCCTGGCCCAGTTTGACGGCGAAGCCCTGTACGAGCACGCCGACCCGAACCTCGGCGAGCACCCGGACTGGGGAACGCTGATCTTTGACTTCGGCCGGACCGAAGTCCGCAACTTCCTGGTTTCGAACGCGCTGTACTGGCTCGACGAGTTCCACATCGACGGCCTCCGTGTGGATGCTGTGGCTTCGATGCTCTACCTCGACTACTCACGCGAGGACGGACAATGGCAGCCCAACAGGTATGGCGGCCGCGAGAACCTGGAGGCCATCTCCTTCCTGCAGGAGACCAACGCCACGGTCTACAAGACCCACCCCGGTGCGGTGATGATCGCGGAGGAATCCACTGCGTTCCCCGGAGTCACCGCCCCGACCAGCGTTGGAGGCCTCGGTTTCGGCCTCAAATGGAACATGGGCTGGATGCATGACTCGCTCAAGTACGCCTCCGAGAACCCGGTAAACCGCAAGTGGCACCACGGAACGGTCACCTTCTCGCTGGTATACGCCTTTACCGAGAATTTCCTCCTGCCCATCAGCCACGACGAAGTCGTGCACGGCAAGGGCTCAATGCTGCGGAAGATGCCGGGGGACCGCTGGCAGCAGCTGGCCAACCTCCGCGCGTTCCTCGCCTACCAGTGGGCGCACCCCGGCAAGCAGCTGATCTTCATGGGCACCGAGTTCGGCCAGGAGGCCGAATGGTCCGAGCAGCACGGCCTGGACTGGTACCTGGCTGATATCCCGGCCCACCGTGGAATCCAGCTGCTCACCAAGGACCTGAATGAGCTCTATGCCGCGACGCCCTCACTCTACGAGCGGGACAACGAACCCGGCGGGTTCCAGTGGATCAACGGGGGAGACGCGGACCGCAACGTCCTGTCGTTCATCCGCTGGGACAAAGACGGCAACCCCCTGGTTTGTGCCATCAACTTCTCCGGTGGACCGCACCGGGACTACACCATGGGTGTGCCCACTGTTGGCGCCTGGCAGGAAGTCCTCAACACGGACGATGACGGCTATGGCGGTTCGGGAGTCCTGAATGGGGGCACGCTCACCGCCACCGCAGAGGGACAGGATGGCCAGCCGGCAACGCTGAGCGTCACCTTGCCGCCGCTGGGGGCCGCGTTCTTCAAACCAGCCAGCTGATCTGCTGGCGCATCACCGTCTAACGGGAAGTGCGCCTGAAGGCCCGGGATCCTTGTAATCCCGGGCCTTTTGGCACCCCCGCGGGGGCGCCTTTGTGTCCTCGCCAAAGTGGTGGTAGAGTTTATTTCCGCGCTGCTCCCCGGAGTTGGCCAGCCAAGATATCACGGATCGCCAAAATGCAAAGTGAGTCGGGATGGCCGATTTGACTCGGGTGAAGATAGCGGGTAAGTTTGGGAAGTTGCTCCGGAGCGATCCGCGACCGAATTGTTGGTTGTGGTGGTGCCGGGTGTGTCTGTTGTTTGAGAACTCAATAGTGTGCCAAGTTTGTTGATACCAATTTGTTTATATGGATTGGTTGAATTGACTGGATTATGCCACCCCGTGGTGTGGTCTGGTTTTTACAGCTGGTTTCAAATTTTGTGCATTGTGTGCATCCCGTTTTCCCGGGGGCGCATGGTGTGTCTGTTTTTGTTTTACTTCAACGGAGAGTTTGATCCTGGCTCAGGATGAACGCTGGCGGCGTGCTTAACACATGCAAGTCGAACGATGATGCCCACTTGTGGGTGGATTAGTGGCGAACGGGTGAGTAACACGTGAGTAACCTGCCCTTAACTCTGGGATAAGCCTGGGAAACTGGGTCTAATACCGGATATGACTCCTCATCGCATGGTGGGGGGTGGAAAGCTTTTTTGTGGTTTTGGATGGACTCGCGGCCTATCAGCTTGTTGGTGAGGTAATGGCTCACCAAGGCGACGACGGGTAGCCGGCCTGAGAGGGTGACCGGCCACACTGGGACTGAGACACGGCCCAGACTCCTACGGGAGGCAGCAGTGGGGAATATTGCACAATGGGCGCAAGCCTGATGCAGCGACGCCGCGTGAGGGATGACGGCCTTCGGGTTGTAAACCTCTTTCAGTAGGGAAGAAGCGAAAGTGACGGTACCTGCAGAAGAAGCGCCGGCTAACTACGTGCCAGCAGCCGCGGTAATACGTAGGGCGCAAGCGTTATCCGGAATTATTGGGCGTAAAGAGCTCGTAGGCGGTTTGTCGCGTCTGCCGTGAAAGTCCGGGGCTCAACTCCGGATCTGCGGTGGGTACGGGCAGACTAGAGTGATGTAGGGGAGACTGGAATTCCTGGTGTAGCGGTGAAATGCGCAGATATCAGGAGGAACACCGATGGCGAAGGCAGGTCTCTGGGCATTAACTGACGCTGAGGAGCGAAAGCATGGGGAGCGAACAGGATTAGATACCCTGGTAGTCCATGCCGTAAACGTTGGGCACTAGGTGTGGGGGACATTCCACGTTTTCCGCGCCGTAGCTAACGCATTAAGTGCCCCGCCTGGGGAGTACGGCCGCAAGGCTAAAACTCAAAGGAATTGACGGGGGCCCGCACAAGCGGCGGAGCATGCGGATTAATTCGATGCAACGCGAAGAACCTTACCAAGGCTTGACATGGGCCGGACCGGGCTGGAAACAGTCCTTCCCCTTTGGGGCCGGTTCACAGGTGGTGCATGGTTGTCGTCAGCTCGTGTCGTGAGATGTTGGGTTAAGTCCCGCAACGAGCGCAACCCTCGTTCCATGTTGCCAGCGCGTAATGGCGGGGACTCATGGGAGACTGCCGGGGTCAACTCGGAGGAAGGTGGGGACGACGTCAAATCATCATGCCCCTTATGTCTTGGGCTTCACGCATGCTACAATGGCCGGTACAAAGGGTTGCGATACTGTGAGGTGGAGCTAATCCCAAAAAGCCGGTCTCAGTTCGGATTGGGGTCTGCAACTCGACCCCATGAAGTCGGAGTCGCTAGTAATCGCAGATCAGCAACGCTGCGGTGAATACGTTCCCGGGCCTTGTACACACCGCCCGTCAAGTCACGAAAGTTGGTAACACCCGAAGCCGGTGGCCTAACCCCTTGTGGGAGGGAGCTGTCGAAGGTGGGACTGGCGATTGGGACTAAGTCGTAACAAGGTAGCCGTACCGGAAGGTGCGGCTGGATCACCTCCTTTCTAAGGAGCACCTACAACCACCCTGCCGGGCGTATGCCCGTGTGGTGGGGTTGTCAGGAGTAACGCCCGTTGCGCAGACGTTTGTTCTGCGGCGGGTGCTCACGGGTGGAATATCAGCAGATAGCGGCCGCGGGTTTTGTTCATCCTGCCTAGTACGGATGCCGGTTCTTTGGAGCCTGGTGTCCTGGAACGGTGCGGGTGGGGGGACCGCGGTTTAGTGTTTGGCACACTGTTGGGTCCTGAGGCAACAGGACCGGGGTTAGCCCCGGGATTTGTTTGTTTCTGGTTTCCTGGCTGCAGCGATCATGCGCGGATGGTTTTTCCTTTGGGAGATGCCGGTGTGTGGGGTGTGTGGTTTGGGGTTGTTGTTTGAGAACTACATAGTGGACGCGAGCATCTTTTATAAGAAGCAATTTCCAAGAATATGAACCTGGATCTGGCTGCGCGTGATGATGGCTGGCCCTTTTGGGGGTTGGTGGTTGTTGGGTGTGGTTGGTTTCTGTGGTTCTCTCGAAAATTAGCGTTTTTGATCTTTTGTGGTCAAGTTTTTAAGAGCACACGGTGGATGCCTTGGCATTAGGAGCCGAAGAAGGACGTAGGAATCTGCGATAAGCCTGGGGGAGTCGATAACCGGACTGTGATCCCAGGGTGTCCGAATGGGGAAACCCCGCCAGGGGCGCGAGCTGCCTGGTGACCCGCATCTGAACACATAGGGTGCGTGGAGGGAACGCGGGGAAGTGAAACATCTCAGTACCCGCAGGAAGAGAAAACAATAGTGATTCCGTTAGTAGTGGCGAGCGAACGCGGATCAGGCTAAACCGTTCCATGTGTGATAGCCGGCGGGCGTTGCATGGGCGGGGTTGTGGGACTTTCCGTACTGTCTCTGCCGGGACAGTGGGGTGTGATGTGCAGGCATAGGTGAACGGTCTTGAAAGGCCGGCCAGAGAGGGTGTGAGCCCCGTAACCGTAATGTTGTGTACCGCCTGTGAGAGTATCCCAAGTAGCACGGGGCCCGAGAAATCCCGTGTGAATCTGTCAGGACCACCTGATAAGCCTAAATACTCCCTAATGACCGATAGCGGACCAGTACCGTGAGGGAAAGGTGAAAAGTACCCCGGGAGGGGAGTGAAACAGTACCTGAAACCGTGTGCTTACAATCCGTCGGAGCCAGTCTGATTCTGGTGACGGCGTGCCTTTTGAAGAATGAGCCTGCGAGTTAGTGTTACGTCGCGAGGTTAACCCGTGTGGGGCAGCCGTAGCGAAAGCGAGTCTGAATAGGGCGTTGCAGTGGCGTGATCTAGACCCGAAGCGAAGTGATCTACCCATGGCCAGGTTGAAGCGACGGTAAGACGTCGTGGAGGACCGAACCCACTTCAGTTGAAAATGGAGGGGATGAGCTGTGGGTAGGGGTGAAAGGCCAATCAAACTTCGTGATAGCTGGTTCTCCCCGAAATGCATTTAGGTGCAGCGTTGCGTGTTTCTTACCGGAGGTAGAGCTACTGGATGGCTAATGGGCCCTACAAGGTTACTGACGTCAGCCAAACTCCGAATGCCGGTAAGTGAGAGCGCAGCAGTGAGACTGTGGGGGATAAGCTTCATAGTCGAGAGGGAAACAGCCCAGACCACCAACTAAGGCCCCTAAGCGTGTGCTAAGTGGGAAAGGATGTGGAGTTGCGAAGACAACCAGGAGGTTGGCTTAGAAGCAGCCATCCTTAAAAGAGTGCGTAATAGCTCACTGGTCAAGTGATTCCGCGCCGACAATGTAGCGGGGCTCAAGTACACCGCCGAAGTTGTGGATTTCAGATAGTAGCCAAGCCGCTCCCTTGTGGGGTTGGTTCAGGCGTCTGGAGTGGTAGGGGAGCGTCGTGTGGGCAGTGAAGTCGCGGTGTAAACCAGCGGTGGAGCCTACACGAGTGAGAATGCAGGCATGAGTAGCGAAAGACGGGTGAGAAACCCGTCCGCCGAATGATCAAGGGTTCCAGGGTCAAGCTAATCTGCCCTGGGTAAGTCGGGACCTAAGGCGAGGCCGACAGGCGTAGTCGATGGACAACGGGTTGATATTCCCGTACCGGCGAAAAACCGCCCATGCTGAACAGGGGATACTAACCGCCCGAGACCTGCCCTAGCACCCTTCGGGGTGTGTGGGTTTTGGTGGAGCGCGGGACCTGATCCTGGGAGGTAAGCGTATTAACAGGTGTGACGC
Organism: Arthrobacter sp. 24S4-2; assembly: GCF_005280255.1. Lineage (NCBI taxonomy): Bacteria > Bacillati > Actinomycetota > Actinomycetes > Micrococcales > Micrococcaceae > Arthrobacter > Arthrobacter sp. 24S4-2. The sequence goes on from NZ_CP040018.1 coordinate 874,522, forward strand.
AGGAAGGTAGCCGAGCCGGGCGATGGTTGTCCCGGTCTAAGGATGTAGGGCGAACGGTAGGCAAATCCGCCGTTCATGATGCCTGAGATCTGATGGGACCCCCTCACGGGGGATTTGGTGATCCTATGCTGCCGAGAAAAGCATCGACGCGAGGTTTTAGCCGCCCGTACCCCAAACCGACACAGGTGATCAGGTAGAGAATACTAAGGCGATCGAGAGAATTATGGTTAAGGAACTCGGCAAAATGCCCCCGTAACTTCGGGAGAAGGGGGGCCCCAACCTTGAACCACACTTGCTGTGGGGAGGGGATCGGGGCCGCAGAGACCAGGGGGAAGCGACTGTTTACTAAAAACACAGGTCCGTGCGAAGTCGCAAGACGATGTATACGGACTGACTCCTGCCCGGTGCTGGAAGGTTAAGAGGACCGGTTAGCCGCAAGGCGAAGCTGAGAATTTAAGCCCCAGTAAACGGCGGTGGTAACTATAACCATCCTAAGGTAGCGAAATTCCTTGTCGGGTAAGTTCCGACCTGCACGAATGGAGTAACGACTTCCCCGCTGTCTCAACCATAAACTCGGCGAAATTGCAGTACGAGTAAAGATGCTCGTTACGCGCAGCAGGACGGAAAGACCCCGAGACCTTTACTATAGTTTGGTATTGGTGTTCGGAGTGGCTTGTGTAGGATAGGTGGGAGACGTTGAAGCCCGGACGCCAGTTCGGGTGGAGTCATCGTTGAAATACCACTCTGGTCACTTTGGACATCTAACTTCGGCCCGTAATCCGGGTCAGGGACAGTGCCTGATGGGTAGTTTAACTGGGGCGGTTGCCTCCTAAAAAGTAACGGAGGCGCCCAAAGGTTCCCTCAGCCTGGTTGGCAATCAGGTGTCGAGTGTAAGTGCACAAGGGAGCTTGACTGTGAGAGAGACATCTCGAGCAGGGACGAAAGTCGGGACTAGTGATCCGGCGGTACATTGTGGAATGGCCGTCGCTCAACGGATAAAAGGTACCTCGGGGATAACAGGCTGATCTTGCCCAAGAGTCCATATCGACGGCATGGTTTGGCACCTCGATGTCGGCTCGTCGCATCCTGGGGCTGGAGTAGGTCCCAAGGGTTGGGCTGTTCGCCCATTAAAGCGGTACGCGAGCTGGGTTTAGAACGTCGTGAGACAGTTCGGTCCCTATCCGCTGCGCGCGCAGGAAATTTGAGAAGGGCTGTCCTTAGTACGAGAGGACCGGGACGGACGAACCTCTGGTGTGTCAGTTGTACTGCCAAGTGCACCGCTGATTAGCTACGTTCGGATGGGATAACCGCTGAAAGCATCTAAGCGGGAAGCTCGCTTCGAGATGAGATTTCCATACACCTTGTGTGTGAGAGGCCCCCAGCCAGACCACTGGGTTGATAGGCCGGATGTGGAAGCGAGGACTAACGACTCGTGAAGCTGACCGGTACTAATAGGCCGATAACTTACACCACACACCATTGGTGAACCCGTTCAAAAGGGGTTCACACCAACAATGGTAAAAAGAAACAAGACTGCTTGCGTCCACTATGTGGTTCCCAACCAACAAACCCGCACCACGGGCACGTTGCACGGAAACCGATAACTGAATAACAACACCACACCTGCCTTAACCGGCAGGAACATGTTGTAACCACAGATTTCCCACCACCCCGGTCAAAGCCAGGGCGGAACGGGTACAAGGGTTACGGCGGTCATAGCGTGGGGGAAACGCCCGGTCCCATTCCGAACCCGGAAGCTAAGACCCACAGCGCCGATGGTACTGCACCCGGGAGGGTGTGGGAGAGTAGGTCACCGCCGGACATAAATTAGAGCTCAGGCCCCGACAAGAATGTCGGGGCCTGAGTCATTTAAGAGCCGATATTCGCGCCGATGTGCACCCGCAGGCTGGCGGTAAAGTTGTTGATCATGGACAACCTCTTTAGCCACGCATCTCCGGCAGACGAAGCATCCGATCCCGTAGATGCCCTGGGCGCCGTGGTCCACACTGTGGTGGTACCCGGCCCCGTCTCAAAAGCATTTATCGGATTCACTGAACACACCCATCTTTGGTGGCCCTCGAGGACCACAGCGTCTTCGGAGCCGGCTCCTACGTCGAATTCGAAGAGAACCTGGTCCTTGAAACAGCCGACGATGGCCGGACCGCCGTTTGGGGCACAATAGATGACTGGCAGCCTCCGCTGTCCTTCCACACCAGCTGGCACCCTGGTAGTACGGCGCTGTGGTCCACGGAGCTCCGGGTCGCGTTCAGGGCCGTGGAGGGCGACACTGAGCTCCGGCTCGTCCACGATGGCTGGGAGGGTGCCGAAGATCCGGCCCGGGCACGGGCAGAGTACGATGCCGGCTGGCCCGGCGTCCTGGCCCGGTTTGTGCGGTTCATGGGCGGTGAAGTTGGCTAGGGTCCGGCGAATGACCGACGGGGAGTGGGAGCTCCTCCGCGCCGTGCGGCTTGAGATGCTTGCCGACACCCCGACCGCCTATGTGGAGTCGCTGGCGTCCGCGCAGGTGCAGACGGAAGGCCAGTGGCGGAGCCGTGCCCTGGCGATGACCTCGCCCGGTAGCGTAACTTTTGTCGCGGACGACGGATCCGCGGGCAGCTCCTTTTCAGGGCTGATGCGTGTCGTCCTAAAGCATCCGCAGGAGTGCTTCCGGCCGCTGCAGGCCATGCTGATCAGCGTGTACGTGGCCGCTGCGCAGCGCGGGACTGGCCTGGCCGATGAACTCCTGGAGATGTCCATTGCGGCAGCCGAGCACGAGCTGGGGGCAGGGTTGTTGCAGCTCGGAGTCCACGAGGACAACACTCGCGCTCTGGCCCTTTACGTCCGCCACGGGTTCCACGATACCGGCCGCCGGGAGGTTTACCCGCTCGATGCCAGCAAGAAGGAAATCATCATGGAACTCAGGCTTAAGCCAACGGCAGCATCGCTGATCAATGCACAGGCGGCCAGGGCAAAGGCCCAAGGCGGCTAGCTAAGAGGTGCAGCGTCGACGGGTGGTACGGCCGTGCTTTGCCTGATCACGAAGTTGGTGGGGAATTCCGTGTCGGTGGCGCCGCCGTCGGAACCTTCAAGTCCTGCCAGCAGGAGGCGCACCGCCAACGCCCCCTGTCCGCGTGCATCCTGGTCGATCGTGGTTAGCCCGAACACCTCGCCCAGTTCATGGCCGTCGATGCCAATGACGGACAGGTCGTACGGAATCCTGAGGCCGAAGTCGCGTGCGGCCAGGATGGTTCCGATGGCCATTTCGTCGGAAGCGGCGAACACGGCCGTGGGCCGGCCGCCGGTCGCACCCAGCAGCTTCCGGGCACTGGCATACGCCCCCTGGACAGTGAAGTCGGCAGAGACCTGCCATTCCGGGCGGATGGGCAGCCCGGCCGTCTCCATGGCCTTTTGGAACCCGCTTTGGCGCATGCCCGGAAGCCGAAAGTCCTGCTCGAAGAAGGCGTCCCCGGTCATATGCGCGATCTTGGAATGGCCCAAACCGATGAGGTGAGTGGTGGCGGCTTCGGCGATGCCGGCGTCGTCAATCCGGATGGTGGCAGCGCCGGGCAAAGGGCCGCCGATGCCCACAATCGGCCGGTGGATGGCCAACAGTTGCTGTATCTCAGCTTCACTGAGCTCGAGCGACACGGCGATGACGGCATCCACGCGTTTGCGCAGCAGGAAGTCGTTCAGGACGCTGTGCCTGCGGTCAGGCCCTTCGCTGACGTTGTACAGGGTCAGGTCATACCCGGCATCCAGCAGAGAGGCCGAGACCCCTTCCACCACCGCGGAGAAGTACCAACGGTGGACGGAAGGGACCACTACACCCACGTTGTGGTTCCGGCCGGACGCGAGACTGGAAGCGTGGTAGGACAACACGAAGCCGAGCTCTGCCGCGGCCGCCTGCGCTCGTTCACGGCTCCGGGCAGAGACGTTGCCTTTGCCGCTGAGGGCCCGCGACACCGTTGCGATGGAAAGGCCCGCCCGCTCAGCGACGTCCTTGATGCCGGGCATATTCAACTCTCCGTGTCTTCAACAGCACATTTTCAGCACAGCAGGATCACCCAACGAGGTCCATCCAGGCCGTTTCACCTGAGCCTAGCTGATGACCGACGTCGTACGTTGCCGGTGACGACTCATTGCGTTCCCCGGACACGGGCGCGCTGCGCAGCAGCACGCGGCCCGGCGGCAGTTCCAGCGCCTCCTGGCCCAGGTTCATGACCACTATGGTGCTGCCGTTGACGTAAGCGAGGGACGAGTCGGTGCACCAGCTTTCGAGCCACGCCAGCGATCCCTGGCCAAGTCCACGCTCCCTGCGCATCGCCAGCATCCGGCGGTACAGGTTCAGGTGCGACGACGGCGACGCCTCCTGTGCATCCCGCGCCAGTTCGGTGAAGGACGCTGGCTGCGGAAGCCACGGGTCTTGTCCCGCCCCGAACCCGGCATGGATCTTTGCGGCGCGCCACGGCAGGGGAACGCGGCAGCCGTCACGGCCCAGTCGCTCTCCTCCTGTTCGGGCAAATGTGGGGTCCTGGCGCCGGTTGTCCGGGATATCGATGCCATCCGGCAGTCCCAGTTCCTCGCCCTGGTAGAGGTACGCGCCGCCCGGCAGCCCGAGCATGAACATGGAGGCCGCCGCCGCGCGCTTCCGGCCCAAGGCAGCATCCGGCTGCGGATCAAAGGAACCGATTCCGTCTCCGTCACGGGGTGAGTGCCCGTGGTACCCGAAACGGGTGGCGTGGCGGACCACGTCGTGGTTGGACAGCACCCAAGTGCTCGGTGCGCCGACGGCATCGAGGGCTTCGAACGAACCGGTGATGACGCCGCGCAGGCGGTGGACGTCAAGGCCTGCGTGCAGGTACGGAAAGTTGAAGGCCTGGTGCATTTCGTCAGGGCGGACCCAGTCAGCCAAACGCGGCAGCGGGTCCACGTTGGCCTCGGCACACAGGATGCGGTCCGGACCGTACTCTGCGAGGATCCGCCGCCAGGCACGGTAGATGTCGTGCAGGGCCGGCTGGCCGAACATCGGTGCCTCGTGGCCGGGGTAGCCGTCCGAGCTGCCCCCGTCGGGCCGTCCGCCCCACTCCGGCAAACCGGGAGCCTTCACCAAGGCGTGCGCCACGTCCACGCGGAAGCCGGCGACGCCGCGGTCCAGCCAGAAGCGAAGAACACGGGCAAATTCGTCGTGGACTGCCTTGTTGTCCCAGTTGAAGTCGGGCTGGGACGCATCGAAAAGGTGGAGGTACCACTGCCCGGGTGCGCCGTCCGGCTCCGTGATGCGTGTCCACGCCGGGCCGCCAAAATGTGACTGCCAGTTGTTCGGCGGTTCTTCTCCAAAGCTGCCGCGGCCGTCCCGGAAGATGAACATGTCCCGTTCCCGGCTGCCGGCCGGTGCATCGAGGGCGGCCTGGAATGCGGTGTGCTGGTCCGAGCAGTGATTCGGCACGAGGTCCACAATCACCCGGAGGCCCAGGCGGGTTGCTTCCGCCATCATGGCGTCAAAATCGGACAGGGTGCCAAAGAGCGGGTCAACGTCGCAGTAGTCGCTCACGTCATACCCGGCGTCCTTTTGCGGTGACCGGTAAAACGGGGAGAGCCAGACGGCATCGACGTCGAGCCGGGCCAGCTGCGGCAGCTCTGCGGTGATGCCGGCAAGGTCCCCGACGCCGTCCCCGTTCATGTCCCGGAAGGACCTCGGGTAAACCTGATAAATGACAGCCGACCGCCACCACCCGAAGCTTCATCAGCGGCGTGTACCAGGGTCAGCGGCCCGGCCGCCGCGGCGGGGGCTTCGAGCATTGAATCAACGGACATGCCGGTAATCGTAGACCTGTTTTCGGTAAAACTTGAAAACGCTTCCAATTGTGACATACGCCTCAAAGTGAGATGCGGAGCCGACCTCAAGCTGCGGCAATGCCCGGGCGGATACGCCCGGGCCAAGCATGAGCAGGGCGTACTCACTGCCCAGCGGACCGGTTCGCCGGTCACCTGCAGGAAGGCGAAGAGGGAATCAGAGCCGGGACATTTCCGATATTTGGAAGCGCTTGCAGGCGGAGTTGTCCAGACCGTGCTGCCACCGGGCGGTCGTCGCTGTCCGCGGAATAGACTGGAAGCCGGATTCGACGGACCTGGAGGCCGCATGGGCAACATTGTTGACGAGCTCAAAACCATCCTGGAGCCCGGCAAACTGGCCGTGGACGACTTGACCCTGGCCGCCTATGCCATAGATCAGGCCCCGGTCCTGGACTACCATCTGCCGCTGGCCGTGGTGTGGGCCGAAACTGTGGCCGACGTCCAGGCAGTGGTCAGTGCCTGCGCCAAGCACCATGTGCCCGTTGTGGCGCGCGGGGCCGGTACGGGTGTCTCCGGCGGCGCCCATGCCAGCCAGGGCTGTCTCGTGCTGAGCCTCGAACGGATGAACCGCATCCTGGACCTGAACCCGGACGACGAGACCGCCGTCGTCGAACCCGGCCTGATCAACGCTGACCTCAACGACGCCGCGGCCGTCCACGGGCTCATGTACGCGCCGGATCCCGCGAGCTTCCGGATGTCCACCATCGGCGGCAACGTGGCCACCAATGCGGGAGGCCTGCGCTGCGCCAAGTACGGCGTCACGCGCGATTCGGTGCTGGCCCTCGACGTGGTGCTGGCCGACGGTTCGCTGATCCACACCGGGCACCAGACCTTCAAGGGCGTTGCCGGTTATGACCTCACGGGGCTTTTCGTCGGCTCCGAAGGGACGCTCGGCATTGTGGTGGGCGCGACGGTGCGGCTGAAGTACCTGCCCCGGGAGGTGCACACCATCGCAGCGTTCTACCCGGACTTCCGCAGTGCCGCGGCGGGCGTGCTGGCAGTAGGGAGAGCTCGCGTGCAGCCAGCCATCATGGAACTGCTCGACGGCGGCTCGCTGCTCCAGCTCGACGAGGTCCACGGCTCGGACCTGAGCTCGCGGGGCGCCTCGCTTCTGCTGGTCCAGACGGACGGTTTCGGAGCGGCTGCGGAAGCGGACGTGGTCCGCGAAGTTCTTGCCGTCAGCGGAGCCACTGTGACCATGGAAGCCAGTGCCGAGGCTGAACAGCTGGTGGAACTCCGGCGGAACAGTCGCGGCGTTGAGGTGGACGACGAATACCGCGTCGGCGAGGACGTGGCCGTGCCGCGTTCACGGCTGGTGGACTATGTCGGCGAACTCGAAGCCATCGCCGTGGCCCACGGTGTGCAGCTCAAGGTGGTGGCCCACGCCGGTGACGGAAACCTGCACCCCACCTTCTGGGTGGACCGGCTGGACAACCAGGTGGACGCCGAAGCCATGCGGCGGCTGGGCGCTGCCCTGGACAAGTCCATCACCGTGGCCCTGGCGATGGGCGGCACCATCACCGGCGAGCATGGCATCGGGCAGTACAAACTCCGGTGGCTGGGCCTGGAGCAGCCCGAACCCGTGCGGGAGCTGCAGCGCCGGATCAAGGAGCTCTTCGACCCGGCAGGCATCCTGAACCCCGGGAAGGCGATCTAGGCGGCGCCAGGGCGTGCCGGGGACGCACCGCGGCCGGCGGGCAGCTGCCCGCGGCGCGGTGACCCGCCTTAGTCGTCGGCGTCGGGGTATTCGTCGATGTCCTCGTCGCCGTACCGGGACTGCTCGGTTTCCACTTCCAGGATCTTGAGCAACCCGGTGTCCGGGTTGAGCATGATCGCTGCCTCGTCGCGGCGGTGCCGGAGGATGGAGTCGATGTAGGACTGCACGGCTTCGGCCAGCGGGATGTGGCGTTCCTGCTTTTCGGACATGTACCAGCGGTGTTCGAGGACCTCGTGGACGGCTTCGGCAGGTTCGAGCTTGCCGGAGAGGTCGCGCGGAATCGAGCGGACAATGGGCTCGAAGATCTGGCTGACCCACAGGTGGGCGCTGTATTCCTCGTCCATCGTCGGGTTGTTATCCGCGCGGAAGGAGTCCATGTCGTTGAGCAGGCGGCGCGCCTGGTTCTCCTGGGCGTCCAGTCCAGTAAGCCTCAGTAGCCGGCGCTGGTGGTGTCCGGCGTCCACCACCTTGGGCTGGAGCTGGATGGTGGAGCCGTTCTGGGTGGTCTTGATGGCGTATTCCTCAACGTCGAACCCCAGCTCGTTGAGCTTCCGGATCCGGGCGGCCACACGCCAGCGTTCGCCGATCTCGAAGGATTCCTTCTCGGTGAGCTCGGTCCAGAGGCGCCGGTAGCTGTCCATGATGAGTTCGCTGGTGGCCACCGGGTCCACCTTCTCTTCGATCAGGCCGCCGTCCAGCAGGTCCATCAGCTCACCGGCGATGTTGACCCGGGCAATCTCGAGATCGTACTCGCGCTGGCCGGTGGACAGGTCCGGGTACAGCTCGCCGGTCTCGGCATCCACCAGGTACGCGGCGAACGCGCCGGCGTCGCGGCGGAACAGGGTGTTGGAGAGCGAGACGTCGCCCCAGTAGAAACCGATCAGGTGCAGCCGGACCATCAGCAGCGCCTGGGCGTCAATCAGACGGGTGAGCGTGTCCTTGCGCAGCATCTGGGAAAAGAGCGCACGGTAGGGCATGGAGAACTTCAGGTGGCGGGTTACCAGCACCGGGTTCAGCGGCCTGCCGTCCGGGGTGGTGCGGCCGGTGATGACAGCAACAGGCTCAACGCAGGGCACATCAAGGCGCGCCAGTTTGCGGAGCATGTGGTACTCGTGGCGGGCCACGTGTTCCGACGTTTCCTTGATGGCGATCACGGAGCCGCCGAGGTGGGCGAAGCGCACAATGTGGCGGGAAATACCGCGGGGGAGCGCGGCCAGGTATTCAGCCGGCCAGTCCTCCAGGGCGATGTGCCACGGCAGGTCCAGGAGCTCCGGATCAGCCGCGGCGGCCGTGATGCTCAGGTTGCTGGAGACGTTGGAACTCTTGGCGTCGTTGGCGCTGGCCGCTTCAAACCGAGGCAGTTTGCCGATCTGGCCGTAGTCGGTGGGTTCGTCGTGCCATTGGGCGTTACTGTCCTCGGTCATGTGCCAATTCTTCCGTACGTAGGGGCGGGCTGCCTAAACAAAGTGACGAACCCACGCTTAAATCACGACGGCGGCCCGTCCAGTGAGGAGGGCCGCCGTCGGTCAGTGCAGTGTTGGGCCGTCAGGCGGTTGCGGCGTGCGCAACCCCCTGATTCAGCCTCCGCATCCGGTACTAGTCGCCGAGGCGCAGGCCGGTCTTGGTGTCGAACAGGTGTACGTGGCCGGACTGGGGGCGAACGTAGATGGACTCACCCTTCATCGGGGGCCTGCGGCCGTCGACGCGGGCCACGATGTCGTGGCTCTTGCCGTCAAGCGTGGTGTGGCCGTAGACGTAGGCATCGGCGCCGAGTTCTTCGACGACGTCAACCTCAACCTGGAGACCCTCACCTGCGGCGACCTGCTCGAGGTCCTCCGGGCGTGAACCGAGCGTGACAGTGGCGCCGTGAGCCTCTTCGAGGATATTGCGGGGAACCGGGTAGACGGTTCCGCCGAACTGGACGCCGCCGTCGACGACGGGGAGTTCCAGCAGGTTCATGGCGGGGGAGCCGATGAAGCCGGCAACGAAGACGTTCTTGGGCTTGTCGTAGAGGTTGCGCGGGGTGTCAACCTGCATCAGCAGGCCGTCCTTCAGCACAGCCACACGGTCACCCATGGTCATAGCCTCGACCTGGTCGTGGGTCACGTAGACGGTGGTGACGCCCAGGCGGCGGGTCAGGGATGCGATCTGCGTACGGGTCTGCACGCGGAGCTTGGCATCAAGGTTGGACAGCGGCTCGTCCATGAGGAAGACCTGCGGGTTACGCACGATGGCGCGGCCCATGGCAACACGCTGGCGCTGACCGCCGGAGAGTGCCTTCGGCTTGCGGTCCAGGTACGGCTCGAGGTCAAGAAGCTTGGCTGCTTCGCGGACACGCTCGGCGCGCTCTTCCTTGCTGACGCCGGCGATCTTCAGCGCGAAGCCCATGTTGTCCGCAACGGTCATGTGCGGGTACAGGGCGTAGTTCTGGAAGACCATTGCGATATCGCGGTCCTTCGGCGGAACGTCGGTGACATCGCGGTCACCAATGAGGATGCGGCCTGCGTTGACGTCCTCAAGACCTGCAAGCATGCGCAGGGAGGTGGACTTGCCGCAACCGGAGGGTCCAACGAGGACCAGGAATTCGCCATCGGCGATGTCGATGTTGAGCTTATCGACGGCGGGCTTTTCTGTGCCCGGGTACAGACGCGTAGCGTTATCAAAAGTAACTGTAGCCACAGTTATCAATCCCTTCACCGGCAGGTACGTGCCGGACGATCCGTTGTGAATGGTTCATGTTTGTTCAGTTATCCACGGTTTCTCAGCCGTGTACTCCCCGGCCGAAGCCGAGGAGTATCGCGTGACGCCGCACGGTGTCTGTGCGCCACATCACAACCAAGAGTATGTCAGATTTTATTCGCTTGGGTGCAAATGTTACGGAGCTCACATGTGAGATCGGTAACCCGGGGCCGCGAGGGCAGGCAAGTCAGGCCACTGCAATGGTGCGTTCGCGGAGCAGTGCCTCGAGGAGTTCGGCAATGTGAATGGGCGCTTCAACCCGGAACTGCGCCTGGGTAAAGTCCAGCCCGACTTTCACGCCCACATCGCCCGGGTACAGCCGGCCGAGAGCGTCTTCGTCAGTGGTGTCATCCCCGGCGAACACCACCGCCGTAGCCCCAGTGGCCTGGCGGAGGAAGGCCATTCCCTCGCCCTTGGACGCATGGACCACGGACGTCTCGAGCACGCGGTTGCCGTTCTTCAGGTACACATCCGGGCGGTCCTGCAGGACAGCCCTGGCGGCGGCGACCGCGTCCTCTGCGACGTCGTCGGCGGCCAGTCGGGTGTGGAGGACAACGCCGGCAGGCTTGTCCTCAAGCAGCGTGCCCGGGGCCTGCTCCACGATCTCCTCGAGGGTGCGGCGGACGTCAGCCAGCAGGGTCAGCTGGTCAGGGTCCAGGGTCAGCTCGGTTGAACCGGGCCCCAGCCAGGCTTCCGCTCCGTGGCTGCCGATCAGCAGGGTCTCCCGGGGCGGCGAGGCGACCGCCCGTAGGCTCCCCAGCGCGCGGCCGGAGATGAGTGCCGTCGTCGTCCGCGGAAGGGCGGCGAGTGCGGCAAAAGCGGCAGCGGACCGCGGAAGCGGGCGGGCATCGGCAGCGTGGTCAACCAACGGGGATATGGTCCCGTCAAAGTCCATGGCCACAAGGAGATGCTCGGTGGCGGCAACCTTGCGGATGGCTTCCAGGAGTTCGGGCGGGAGGCTCAGGGGCGTCGTTCCCGGGGCGGCGTCACGAGTCATCACGGACCACTTTCTCTTTGAGTGCTGCCAGGAAGTCAGCCGACCAAAGGTCGACGTCGTGGTCGAGGATCTGCTTGCGCATGGACCGCATCCGGCGGGATGCCTCGGCAGGCTGCATGTCGACGGCCCGCATGATGGTGTCCTTAAGGCCGTCGATGTCGTGCGGGTTCATTACGAGTGCCTGCTTGAGCTGGTCGGCGGCGCCGGCGAACTCGCTGAGCACCAAGGCGCCGTCGTTGTTGGTCCGGGCAGTCACGTACTCCTTGGCCACCAGGTTCATGCCGTCGCGCAGCGCGGTGACCAGCATGACGTCGGCGGCCAGGTACAGCGCCACCATCTCCTCGACGGGGTAGCTGTGGTGCAGGTAGCGGACGGCGGTGTTCTGCATGGTGTCGTAGGTGCCGTTGATATGGCCCACGGTGCCCTCGACCTCCTCCCGCAGCAGGCGGTATTGTTCCACGCGCTCGCGGCTGGGGCTCGCCACCTGGATCAGTGCTGCGTCCTCCACCGTGACTTTGCCGTCGGCAAGCAGCTCCTCATAGGCCTTGAGCCGGTGCCGGATGCCCTTGGTGTAGTCCAAGCGGTCGACGCCGAGGAGGATGGTCTTCGGGCTGCCGAGGTCCCTACGGATCTGCTGGGCGCGTTCGATGATCTCGGGTTTGCGGGCCAGTTCGCTGATCTGCTTGACGTCGATGGAGATGGGGAAAGCCTGCGCGCGGGCAATGTGGGTGGTTTCGCCGTTAGCGCCCTTGACGTGCACCTGCTGCTGTTTGACGCTCGCGCCCAGGAAGCGCCGGGCCGAACGCATGAAGTTGCCCGCGTCGCTGCTGCGCTGGAAGCCTACGAGGTCCGCGCCCAGCAGGCCGTCAATGATCGCCCGGCGCCAGGGAAGCTGGGCGAAGATTTCCGGCGGTGGGAACGGGATGTGGTTGAAGAATCCGATCTTCAGGTCGGGGCGTGCCTCACGAAGCATTTTCGGGACCAGCTGCAGCTGATAGTCCTGCACCCAGATTGTGGCCCCGTGGTCGGCGTGCTGAACGACTGCGTCGGCGAACCGCCGGTTGACCTTCCGGTAGGAGTCCCACCATGTCCGGTGGAATTCCGGCGGTGCGATGACGTCGTGGTACAGCGGCCACAGGGTGGCGTTGGAGAAGCCCTCATAGTAGAGCTCGACGTCGTCGTTGCTCAGCTGCACGGGGACGAGGTCCATGCCGCCATGGCTGAACGGCGTGATGGTCTCATCCGGTGCCCCGTGCCAGCCCACCCATGCGCCGTCCGTCTTCGTCATCATTGGTGCCAGCGCAGTAACTAGGCCGCCCGGTGAGCGGCGCCAGCCGTCCTCACATCCGCTGTCCTCCGGCGCGCAGCGGTCAACCGGCAGCCGGTTGGACACCACCATGAAGTCATAGAGTGAGGCTGCCGCGTGGTTGCCTTCCGGCGTGGGCTGCCCCCCAGCCTCTGCGTCGGGTTTTTCACGGTGCGTAGTATGCATTGGTGCCCCCTGCGGTTGCTATTGGCTTGGAGTCAACCCTAGTCGGACGGAATCTTCCGGGCTATTCGTCCGTTGGGCAGGCTGACGGAAACTTGAAGGCGCAAGCTCTCAGGTTTCTCCCCTAAAATGATGAAGTTGCCACTGAGTGGACCGCACCTGGCCGATCGACACGAGGAACTGATGAGCCCCGCAAACGAACCCCGCAAGTCCAAAGCAGAACGCACTGCCGAGGCCCGCGAGAAAGCCCGTGAGATCCGTGAGGTGCAGCTGAAGAAGGACAAACGCAACAAGCTCCTCGTCGGCTGGGGCATTGTGGTGGCCGTGGTGGCCATCCTCGCCATCGTGGCCCTCGTAGTCAGTACAAACCTCAGGAACAACGCTCCGGTGGCTGATCAGGGGCCCACCCCGGCCAACGGCAACGTTCACGGCGGTGTGACCCTGCTGGCCAATTCCGCGGTGGTGAAGTCCGACCCCGCCACCGTCAATGTGGCCGACCTCCCGGCCAAGCCCGCAACGGCCCCGGCCGAGGTCAAGGCTCCCGGCGCTGACGCCGAAGCAGGCAAGCCGGTAAAGGTGGTCGTCTACATCGACTTCATCTGCCCCGTCTGCAAGAAGTTCGAAGCCACGTACAACGAGCAGCTCACCAGCCTGCGCAACGAAGGCAAGATCTCGCTGGAATACCGGCCGCTCGGCTTCCTGGACCAGCAGTCCACCACCAATTACTCCTCGCGGGCAGCGAACGCGGCAGCCTGCGTGGTCAATGAATCGCCGGAGAAGTACTCAGACTTCGTGAACATGCTCTTCGACAAGCAGCCGGCAGAAGGCAGTGCCGGCCTCTCGGACAATGAGCTGAAGAAAATGGCCACGGACGTGGGTGCCAAGAGCATCGACTCCTGTGTGGACGGGAAGACATACCGGCCGTACGTAAAGTACGTCACGCAGGAAACGGCCGCCATTGGAGTGACCGGCACCCCGAGCGCCTTTGTGGACGGCAAGCAGTGGGGCAAGGGCGACTCCGCCAACACTGACCTGATCCCCTTCATCCAGGCTGCGATCGACGCCAAGGGCTAATTCAGTCCCTGTCCCACACCTGAGTGCTGTGGCCCGGATCCGGAACAATCCGGAACCGGGCCGCAGCCGTTTTTACCCGTGGGGCGTCCTTGGGCTAACCTTATCTAGCACTGCATCAAGCACCGCCCGTTGTGCCTGATCCGTCAGGCAAAAAGCAGGCACGCCTCCTTAGCTCAGTTGGCCAGAGCACCGCTCTTGTAAAGCGGGGGTCGTCGGTTCGAATCCGACAGGGGGCTCCGATTGTGGGTCTGACGCGAAGATTCCCTTCCTCGTCAGGGGACCCGCGTTTTGTTACCCCGTCCGATCGAGGGTGACCTGGTAGCCCATGGCCTCGAGTTGGTGGAGTGCGCGGTTCTTGGCGCGTTCGGGGTGGAGACGGGTGAAGAAGTCTGCACCGGGGTCCTCGTAAAGGGTTCCGTAGCGGCCCATGTGCCAGATCGCGATGAGCATGGTGTGTTGGATCGCAACGTTGGCTTTCATGGGTCCTCGCCGCGACGCAATTCGGCGGTAGCGGGCGCCGAGGTAGGTGCCGGGGTTCTGTGCGCACGCCACCGCGGCAGCGCCGAGCGCTCCTTGGAGATAGGGGTTTCCGGGCCGGGTCCTGGTCGACTTGACTCGTCCGGCGGACTCGTTGTGACCCGGCGTGGTCCCGGCCCACGACGCGAGGTGCCCGGCAGTGGCGAACCTGGTCATGTCCGCGCCGGTCTCGGCGACGACGACGTCGGCGACGAGGGGGCCGATGCCGGGGATGGTGGCGATCAGGTCCCGGAATCCCTGAAAGGGTGCGATCACCACCTCGATCCGGGCGGTGATGTCCTCGACCGCCCTCGTGTGCCGGTCGATCAGGTCCAGATGTACCCGCGCCAGGAAACCGTGGTGTTCGGTGAACCGGCCAGTCAGCGCCTCGGTCAACGCCGGGATCTTCGAGCGCAGCCGCCGCTTGGCGAGGTCGGCCAATGCGGCGGGCTCGTCTTGCCCCGCGATCATCGCCTCGAGCATCGCCCGTCCGGAGACGCCAGTGATGTCGGAGGCGACCGAGGACAGTTTGATGCTGGCGTCCTCGAGCAACTTCTCGAGCCGTTGGATCTCCCGGCCACGTTCCCGGGTGATCGCGGTCCGGGCCCGGGTCAGATCGCGCAACTGGCGGATCGGCTCCGGGGGCACGAACGACCCACGCACCAGGCCGTGTGCGCCAAGCTGGGCCAGCCACGTCGCGTCGGCGACATCGCTCTTGCGGCCAGGCAAGTTCTTGACGTGCCTGGCGTTGACCAGCATGACCTCGAACCCGGCGTCCTCAAGGAGGTAGTAGAACGGCTTCCAGTAGTCCCCGGTGGCCTCCATCACCGCACAGGTGACCTGCTCGGCGATTAGATGCTCACGCAGGGCCAGGACCTGGTTCGTGGTCGAGCCCCACGTCGTGACCGTCTCAACAGTCTTGCGACGACCAACACCGGCGACCCGGACGCAGACCTTGGCGTCCCTCTTGGACACGTCCAGACCAGCACACCGGCCATGCACCACTTCCATCACTGCCACCTGCTTCCCGTCGACGGATCATTCGGTGTCCATCGCGGGGAGGGCAGGGAGATTCAGAAGTCTGACGCTCGGGCTCGAAGGCACCAATCCACGGTTCCCGTGGAAGCCCTCCACCCCCATGCTGACCTACAGGCTCCAAGGCACTACAGAGGATTCGGGGTCGACCGCAACGAACACGACCAGTCTCACACCGCGGGTCACCGCGTGACCACAGCAGAACGCGACGCCCCCGAATCTTCGCTCACCATGGTGAGCCGGAGGCGCCGCATTGCTGACCTGCGGTTTTAGCCCCCGCAGGCCTTCGGTGCCCGTTAGCCGATCCCTCACCAGACATTTGAGATGGCAATTATTGTCCACGGGCCGCCACGAGATTGCAGCGACTGTACGGGGTAGTGTCGACTGCGCGTTGTCCACGGAATGCGGCAACACGATGGCGCTTCCTGCCCGTCGGGCTAGTGCCAGCGTGCAACAGGATAGCGGCGCTGTAGGCTAGCGAGGCTCGGGACCTCCGAGCCGGGGGACGGAGAGGTCCCCATAGTTGACGCCGATCGACCGCCCCCGCGCGAAGTGGGCGTTGGCGATTTCACTGAGTTCCCGGCTGCTCTTCTCTGGGCAGGTCAGCCGGATCCACTCGTAGTCCCACTCCTGCATGTCCCGTATGTGGCGGACCTGTTTGGTGGCGCGCATCTGGACCGCGAGATCTTCACTGACGAGGGCCGGGCTGAGCGGGGTCATGACCGGTCGGGGCTTGGGTGGACGGGCCGACTTGGGCGAGCGCGCCCTGGCCGGAGGGGGCGGGGTCCTGGCGAAGCGGACGATTGCCACGGTCAGCGCAACCACACCGAGAGCAATCAGGAGAACCCACCAGTACTGGATGAGGAGCCCGATCGCGCCGAGGGCGAGGAAGATGCCGAAGGGGACACACCCGACGGCGCCAGCGCCCGCGCTACTTGAGCGACGATGGTTGGTTGCCATCCTGCAGGATCCCGCCTGGCGCCGACAATCTGTGAGGGCAGAAGTGCTCGAGGGCCAGCGAGCTTGATTTCACGCTCTGCTTCATCGGTCGCGAGCCCCCGCAATTACAGTTTGGGGGATGGTGAGCATTCTCGGCGCGTTGCGGTCCGACGTGAGGTGAATGGGCAGTCTCTTCACTTGTGGGTTCCTCCCGTGGAGTAATTGAACGTCAACGTCACTTTCGCATCGTGCCCGAGGCATGTCATGCGTATCTACTACTCGACTTGGCGGGGACCCGTGTGGAGACTACGGGATCAGTACTCAGATCGAGCCGGCCTGCCGCGTGATGGTCCAAGGCGTCAGAGAGCCACGGACATGCAGTCATGGCGATTCTTCGCAAGGCTTCAGCTCTCGACTCGAGAGAAAAATCGCGATGCCCGATAGCCGGTGCCTCACCGGACACCCCTGCCTCCACCGCAGCCTGTGTCAGTTTCCGGACTCGTCTGCACAGAATGTCCGAAGCCGCCTGCACAACTCTGAGTGTTGGGGGTTGGGGTCCCGTGTCTTCCGCTCGCGGGCACCAATGCCGGACACTATGTTCAACGGTGTCATCCGCACACCCGGAAAGGCAGCGACAGCATGCCCGCTTTGATCACCCTGGTTGCCTTGACCGGCCACCAAAACACCACGCCGGCACTCACCCCTGTCCGGCCGCTGGAACCCCATGATCTTCCCGAACTGACCACTCTGCACAGGCACGCTTACGCCGGTGGACCGGCGCAGACGCGTGGCGGGGACACCGCTGGGTTCGACGCACCCGTGGACGGGGGGCTCGGGGAGACCATTGAGAGAGCCTCCCTCGTGACTTCCACCCCTGATGGGCAAATCACTGCCGCCATCATCGTCACCGAACGCAACGGTGAAGCAGTCATCGCGGAACTCTTCACACATCCCGATCACCGGCGCCAAGGCCTGGCTGAGGAACTCCTCCGACACTGCATCCACACCCTGCACACCCTGGGCCTGACCACAGTGACGGTCACCGTGGAGGACGACAACGCAGCGGCCCTGGCGCTTTACCTCTCCAGAGACTTCCGCCGCCTCACCGACGATGACACCGATGGCTACACCGACTACGACTGAACAGGCGGCCGAAAACGCCGTTTATTCCCCGGACCCCTCGCCGGTAGTGGCTGGGCCGGAACGGTTTGTATCCGGAAGTGTCCGCTGACGTGCATCAGCAGCAGTTCAACCAATGGTGGAGCGACTACAAAATGAGCCCTGGCATCGTATAGGACGTGGAGTCAGCAGCCGAACAGTGATAATCCGTTCAAGCTCGCATGCTGGATCGACTCGGGAGCATTCGCGGAGGAAATCGACCTTGCGTGGCCCCGCGGAGAGGTTCCTAAGGACCTTTCGGATCTCTGGACCGTCACACGGGAAGCCTGGCTGTTCGAGGACGTCGAGTATGGCCAGTGGGGCCTTCACCTACTGAACGCTCAGGCATGCGCCGATCGCACCGCCGCCGAGCGTGCTGAACGCCCCGATGATTTCGCCTCGTATGACATCGTGATCGGAGAGTTTCTCGGAGACTCCGAGTTGCTCGTCTGTGCCCCGTCGGAGGATGTCGACCGCAGGTACTTGATCGCGCTCCCGCTCGATCCGAGGAATGACTGGTCCGCAGCGGGTTCCTCAGTCTCGGAGGTGCTCGATCGCTATCTCGCGAGCGAGGGTGAGAAGTACTGGGAGTCGGGACAGTCGTAACGCGAATCGACCCCGACGTCACCGGGATTATCTTCAGGGGGTCGATCGAATGACTGCCGATCGTGGCCTCGTCGCGACAGGGCCACCAACCGCGAGCTTATGGACCCAGCGCAACCGGTCAACCCCAGCGGACGAAATCGCTAGGCCAACACCTGTGGCCCACGCTAGAGTGGCGCCCAACGGCGCTTGACATGCACAAACAGGGTCGGTCCAGGCCGAAGCCGCATCGGACCCCGATAGAACCTTGGAAGTGGGCACCGTCGACAAGCCACAGCGTGCTTCCGCCGACGGGCCTTTCTCCCTGGTTGCGTAGTGCTTAGGGCACGGAGTTTGCAACCGTGGTTCGGACGGATGTCCCCAGGCTGCTGCGGCTGAAACAGCAACAGCAGCTGCTAGCCCAATCGATACGTTGGTCCGACGCCCTCGGGGATGCCCCTGTGTACGTGCGGGATGTACACGAGCTTCTGCGTGCGGCCGTCGAGCACGGTCGACTCGACGAGCTCGAGGTCGAACTCTGGCCCGTCGTGGAAGAGGGAGGCGTAGCCTGCCTGTCCCGTAATGGCAGGGAAGAGCATGACCTCGAGCCGGTCGACCAGTCCGGCCGCGAGAAGGGCGCGATTAAGCGAGATACTGCCGTGGGAGCGCATGGGGACATCCGTCTCGCGCTTCAGTCGCTCGACCGCCGTCACCGCGTCCTCGTTGACGAGTGTCGAGTTCTGCCACCCGAGCGGCTCTTCGAGCGTGCTTGAGAACACGATCTTCGGCAACGTGTTCAGGCTGTCGTAGTAGGGCTCGTCGTACTCGACCACGAACTTCCTGAATTCCCTGAACGTCGTGGCACCGAACACGAGCACCTGATCCTGCGCGAAGGTGTGCACCCGGTCCTCGCGGAGCTCAGGGCCCTCCTTGCCCCAATAACCGGGCCAGCCTCTCGCCGACCCGTTACCGTCGAGACTGCTGAAGAAGTCGACCGTAAAGGAAGCCATCACTCCACAGTAACTGAACTAACAGGACTCGGGGATAGTGGATTTGCGGAGGTTGTGGACGTGGAAATTTCCTGCCGTCCGTGAAGATTCACTTGCGCGCTCTGGCTTTGCGGAGCAGCGCAATTTGACTCTTGTCCACGGGCCAGCTGCTGCCCGTGCATCATCCGGGCTCCAGTTGGCCTGCTTTGCCGTGGCACAGAGGGCATGCTTTCGCAGTTGCAGTTGCAGTCGTAGCTGCAGTCGTAGCGAAGGAGTACAGCCTTAGACAATTTGAGGTGATCTCAGCGCAGAAGGCGCCACCGCCTGCACCGCGAACTGTGCCGACGACTTCGGACATTCCGTGCAGTCGACTTCGGACAACGACAGTAGTCATCTGGAGCACCCTATTAGGAGACGCACCCTAGCGCATCCCCTCCTGGCGGATTGCTCGCGCGAGGGCTACCGGGCAGGCATCACGGAAGAGGCGCCGAGCCTGCGGAGCTTGAGGCCAGAGGCGATCAAAAGCAAACCCACGACGACGGTAAACGTCGCCAGGAGCGCCACCACGCTCAGGAATCCGGTGCCGGGATTAACGAGGACAAACAGCCCAAACAAGGTGGTGACAAACCCTGTCATCAACCAGATCCACCAGGCCCTGATCGTCGTTCTGGCATCCATGGCCAAGATGATCTGCGAAATCCCCAGGAGCAGGGCCCATGTTCCAATGAGGAAGGCCAACGCCGCGGCGGTGATGCCCGGCCACGCAACGGCTACCAGGCCAGCCGCTACGGAGATGATGCCGCCAATCATGCTCCAACGGGAGTGGCGCGAAGGGTCGTAGAAGTAATGCGCCACATCGGTGAGTCCATCGGCGATGGCGTACACACCGAACACGTAGACGAGGCCAAATACAGTGGCGACCGGCAAGGAAGCAACCACGAGGCCAAAAAGAATGGCCAACGCTCCCCGGAGCAGGAGTGCCGTTCCGGAATGTTGAAACAATTTGCGTCCTGTGGTGTCGGACATAGGGCCAGTTTAGTGGAATGCGATCCAGTACAACACAGGAACGGCGTGATGATTTGGATTGCAAGACCTATCCCGGTCTGTGTGTAGAGCCAAGACCTCAGCCACGATGCGTTCAACATGGGGGTGCCGCACCCCGATAACCGGGTGGATTGTTTTCTCCCCGGGCTTCCCCACATGACTTGCCATGTTCAGCCCAACCCAGCCCAGGTTGTGACGTCCATTCGTCGTATGTTTCATTTGTCTCGTCCAGGAGGCGCCTGCTGTCGGAGAGGCGGGCCGAATAGGCAACAGCTTCTGGCCGAGCAGCGGCGGAGGCTAGCTTTCTGAGGATTTCGAACACCTGCCACCTGTCCTGGTATGTCTTCTCGCCGATCGAGAGATGCTCCACGAACAGCGGCCGGAGCTGCTTGTGTAGCCTGTGAGACCGCCGGACCGCGAAGCATCTGCGAAGTTCTGGATCTCGCTGAGGAGCCACTGGTCGGCCGTCTCGTTTCCCCAGTACGCGGTGGCAGCCATGGCCGAGGTGAGTGCAGTTGATGCTTCTTCGAGCCTGCTGAGCATGCCCCCATAGGCGCCGTTCTCGGACACTGCCCCGGTGTAGCTGAGCAGCTCCGAGGACGCCTGCACCCTGACGTCCGTCCAGGCGGAGGACATCGATACCGTGCCGCTCGAGGAGATGACTGGTTCGTTTGGCGTGACGTTCGGCGTCGTCCGCGAAAAACTCTCCTGGATTCCGTGTCAAACCAGCTTGTTTCGGCGACTTCTTAAGGACCGGGGCGTAAAGCGGGGGTCGTCGGTTCGAATCCGACAGGAGGCTCCACTCCTTCAGGGCCGCGTGCAGCTGGCGCAGCAACGGCCGCGGCCCGACCGGCATCACGAGTCGGCGTCGATCTTCTCCAGCAGGTCCTTGGCCGCCCTGGCGATTTCATCGTGGTGGTATTGCGCCGCCCGACTTTCCAGGGAAACAACCGCGCACCGGTGGACCTTCTTGAAATCGCCAAAGGGAAAACTCACACGGCCCTTGGTGCCTTCCGACTCGTCAGGGTCCAGCCCCAGGTGCCACTTCGAAAACTCCGAAAAGCCGTGCTTCTTGATGAAGGCGTTTTCCTCCTCCGCCGACGGCGCATGTTCGCTCCAGTCATCCCGGGTGTCGCGGACAACCTTCCCGGCTTTCACGAGGCTGCGGGCGTGGTCCAGGGCTTTCTGGTTGAGCTTTGTGGCCATGTGATACCTCCGGCTCTCGGATCTTCTGGTGCCTCAAGACTAGAACCGCGTTTCTGCGGCCGCTAGAACCCGGCAGTCCTGAAAACGTAACGCCGCGGAGACTGCTCCGAAACGTCCCCACAACATGGGACGCCTAACTTGGGCGCTATGAAAACAATCCTGTTCGCCCGAATCTCCAGGTGGTTCGAGGCCCGACCCATGGCTTCCGCTGCATCCGCTGAGGGTCACAGCGCCTGGGAGCAGGGCAATTGCGCCATCGCCGATGTCACCCGATGGGGCTGGCTCCCCGCGCTCAGCGGAGTGGCCGTTGCGGCCGAGCATGCCGCGCGGGCGCACCGGGAATCGGCCGCCCCGGCGGGCGGGGAATAGCCGCCGAACAGGCTGTTGAGGGCCCGGGCCCGGCCGCCTGGCGACGCAATCTGTCGGGTTGAACACACTATTCTTCGAGAGCGTGCATAATGTCCTAAACTGCTTCACTGAGGTGCCTGAAATGGCGCTGCGCAGCAACGAAAGTGAACCACGCTATGGCTACCGATTACGACGCCCCACGCAAGACAGAAGAAGAGTCTCCCGCAGAATCGCTGGAGGCCCTTCAGGCGTCCCGTGGCGGCGGAGCGCAGACGGCCGTTATCGACGTTGACGAGAACGATACGGCCGAAGGCATTGACCTTCCCGGAGCGGACCTTTCCGGCGAAGAGCTTACGGTCATTGTTGTTCCCGAGCAGTCCGATGAATTCACCTGCTCCTCCTGCTTCCTGGTCCGTCACCGGTCACAGGTGGCCAAGGAAAAGAACGGCCTGAAGTACTGCCGCGACTGCGAAGGCTAAGTCAGCTTTCCAGCGCGTGCCAACTTACTCGCGCCGACTTAACAGCACGGCATGACCAGGCGCCGGCAGCCCGCAAGGGCGGCCGGCGCCTCGCTGCATCCCGGAAAATTACGGACCCCGCCGCCGTCGTTATCCGACATCACGGAACCAGCTTCAAGAGCCGTCCCGACCCCTGCGGAACCCGTCAAAAAGCGATCGCCAAAACACCGTCCCGTAACCTGCGGAGCGGCAGACTAACGGTTGGGCGCCGAACCCGTTCCACCCCTCGTTTTAGTGTCATCTCGCTCCTACGCTTGAGTTATCTCATCACTCCAGAGGTGGCTGAAATGAAGAAGTTCCAAGTATGGTTTGCCGCCATCCTGATGGCAGCAGGATTAGGCCTCGTGGCGCCAGCGCCGGCGTCAGCCTCTTATTGCGGCCTGGTATGGGGATCGCTGGCCAAAGCCGAAGCGGCCCTGAGCAGAGCGCAGCTCACCGACGTGCGGACCGGGCAGCACTACTGCTTCGACCGCCTGGTGGTTGACCTCAACGGGCCGGTGCAGGGGTACACGGTGCGGTACGTCCCCGCCGTGGTGCAGGACGGTTCGGGATTGCCGGTTCCCCTGCGGGGGCGGGCATTCCTGCAGGTCACCGTCAATGCACCCGCGTACGACGACGGCGGCCACGCCACGTACAACCCGGCCGACAGGAACGAACTGACCAACGTTGGTGGCTACCAGACCTTCCGGCAGGTGGCCTGGGCGGGCAGTTTCGAAGGCTATTCAACCCTCGGCCTGGGCGTCCGCGGACGACTTCCCTTCAGGGTCTTCACCCTGGACGGGCCCGGGACCGGATCGCGGCTGGTGGTTGACGTGGCCCACTACTGGTGAGCCGTCGGGGCTGATGCACGGCAAGGCCCGCTAGCAAACAACACTGCGGGCCCCGCTCCGGAGAAACTTCCGGACGGGGCCTGCGGTGTGCGCCGGCTACGGGCTGTCACTCGCCGGGTCCTGCGTGGTTGGTGCTACTCGGGAACCACCAGGGCAGGGGTGTCCTTGCGGATGGTCTCACCGCGGAAGAACCCCGGCCGCAGCCGGGCCATGATGAGCATAAACACGGCGCCGAGCGCCAGGATCCCGATGCCGAGCACAAACACGAGCCCCACACCGAAGATCTCCGAGCCGCTGCCGAACTCGGGAGCCCAACTGTCGACCGCGGTCTGGAAGAACACCACGGTGAGCACCAGGCCGCCCAGGACCGGGAACAGCAGGCGCATCAGGAAGTTGCGGACGCTGGAGAACAAGCTGTGCCGGAAGTACCAAGAACAGGCGAACGCTGTCAGGGCGTAGTAGAAGCAGATCATGAGGCCCAACGCCATAATGGTGTCGTTGAGGACGTTTTCGCTGACAACCTTCATGATTGCGTAGAACCCGCCGGAGATCAGCCCGGCCATGAGCGTGGCATATCCGGGCGATCCGAACCGCTTGCTGACCGTGGCAAAGCGCGCCGGCAGGGCGCCGTAGTGGCCCATGGCCAGCATGCTGCGGGCCGGGGATGCCATGGTGGACTGCAGCGATGATGCGGTGCCGGACAGCACGGCCAGGGACATCAGGATGGCCAGCGGGCCCATTACCGGGGAGGCCAGGGCGGCAAAGACGTTCTGCTGGTTGTCCGGATTGTTCAGCCCGATGCTGTCGGCACCGACGCCGGCCACCATCATGGTTGCCACGATCACCGCGATGTACAGGCCGAGAACGGCGATCGCCGTCGTCGTGCCGGCCTTGCCGGCAGTTCCCTTACCGCCCTTGGTTTCCTCGTTCACGGTCAGGCAGACGTCCCAGCCCCAGTAGACGAAGACCGCCAGGGACATGCCGGCAGTGAACTGTTCAAAACTTTCGATCTTCGCGGGGTTGAACCAGTCCCAGCTGAAGCTGATGGCGGTGGGGGAATCACCGGAGGTGGCGTGGGCGACGGCCATGACGATGAAGACCGCCAGGACGACAATCTGGAACCCGACCATGCTGTACTGCACGAGCTTGGTGGCGTGCAGGCCGCGGTAGCTGACCCAGACGGCGAGTGCAACGAACACCAGGCAGGTAGCGATGTTCAGCGCCTTGTTGGAGGTCAGGTCCGCGAGCTCGGGATTGCCGAACACCTGGGCCAGGAAGAGGTAGAAGAAGTCCACCGCGACGCCCGCCAGGTTGGACAGGACGATGATGTTCGCGGCGAGGAGCCCCCAGCCGCCCATCCAGCCCACGAACGGGCCGAAAGCCTTGGTGGCCCACGTGAACGTGGTGCCGCTGTCCGGGGAATCGGCGTTGAGCTCGCGGTAGGCGAACGCCACGAGGATCATGGGGATGAACGCGATGATGAAGATTGCCGGCAGCTGCACGCCCACGGCGCTCACGGCAGGCCCGAGCGAACTGGTCAGACTGTACGCTGGCGCGACCGAGGAGATGCCAAGCACAACGACGGCGAGGAGGCCCAGCTGGCCGCCCTTTAGTCCTTTTCCGGTGATGCCGTGCCGTGTCCCGGCGGCATCGGTAACGGAGGTGTGGCCTGGCGTGGAGCTTTGGCGGATGGTGTGGGTCATGTCCGGCCCTTTCAGGGAGTGAGCAGGTTCTAGGAGGCAGCAGGCTGCTGCTGGGTGATGCAGTGGATGCCGCCGCCCCTGGCGAAGAGCTCGCGGGCGTCGACGCCCATGATCCGGCGACCGGGGTAGGCATCGGCGAGGATCCGGAGGGCCTTCTCGTCGTTGGGGTCCGAGAAGGTGCAGGCGATCACGCCGCCGTTGACCACCAGATGGTTGATGTAGCTGTAGTCCACAAAGCCCTCGCCGTCGCTGAGCGTGGCGGGCGCGGGGACTTCGATGATGTTCCATTCGCGGCCTGCAGCGTCCCGCGTGGTGGACAGGAAGCTGATGATCTCGCGGCTGACCTCGAAATCGGGATGGGCGGGGTCCTGCTGGGAATGGACCAGAAGCGTGCCGGGGGAGGGGATGGCGGCCACGATGTCCACGTGTCCGCGGGTGCCGAACCGCTCGGAGTCCCTGGTGAGGCCGCGGGGAAGCCAGATCACCCGGGTGGCGCCGATGGTCCGGGCGAGTTCGGCTTCGACGTCTGCCCTGGACAGCCCCGGATTGCGTCCCGGGTCCAGCTGCACGGTTTGGGTCACCAGCACGGTTCCCTCGCCGTCCACTTGGATGCCGCCGCCTTCGTTGACCAGGGCCGAGGCGATGTGGCGGGCACCGGACCGGCCGGAGACTTCCGCCCCGATCAGCGAGTCCTTGTCCCAGCGGGCCCAGTCCTGCGCGCCCCACCCGTTGAAGACCCAGTCGACCGCGCCGAGGCGCCCCTCAGAGTCCAGGACGAACGTCGGGCCGATGTCCCGCATCCATGCGTCGTTGAGGTCCGCGGTGAGCACCTCGACGGCGGGATCCAGGTAGCGCGCGGCGGTGCCGACGTCGTCGGGGGTCACCACTACGGTGACCGGCTCAAACTGGACGGCGGCGTTCGCGACGGCGGCCCAGACGGACCGCGCGGCGTGGGCTTCTTCTTCGGTGTCGCCGAGGGTGTACCCGCCGGTGGGGAACGCCATCCAGACGCGGTCCTGTGGAGCCGTCTCGGACGGCATGCGCCACGCGCTCATGCGGTCACCTCGTGGTACGCGGGTGCTTCGCCGCCGAGCGGTTCGCTGCCGCGGACGGGTTCCGTCAGCCGTCCGTAGGTGTCTGGGCGGCGGGTGGCAAGGAACGGGAACAGCGTGAGCCAGTCCTTGCGCTGGTCCAGGTCCAGGTCTGCCACGAGGACTGCGGATTCGTCGCGGGGCGCCTGGGCCAGGATCCGGCCGTAGGGGTCCGAGATGAAGGAGGAGCCGTAGAAGTCCAGTGTCCCTTCGCTTCCCCAGCGGTTGGGGGCCACCATGAACAGGCCGTTGGCGATGCCGTTGCCGACGATCACCTGCTGCCAGAGCGGCTGGGTGTCGAAGTCCGGGTGGTCCGGTTCGGAGCCGATAGCCGTGGGGTAAACCAGGATTTCCGCCCCGCCCAGGGAATACAGGCGCGCCAGTTCGGGGAACCATTCATCCCAGCAGGTGGGCATGCCCAGCCTGGCGCCGCCCAGTTCGGCGGGGGAGTGGACCTCGTAGGCATCCTCGGCGGCCGGGCCCTGGCGGAAGAACTTGTCCTCGTAATAGCCGGCGGTCACCGGGATGTGGAGTTTGTGGGTGCGCGCCAGCAGTTCACCCTCGGGCGACACCAGAATCGCCGTGTTCAGTCCCAGGCCGTCGTCCGAACCGTCGGGGTTTTCCGTGCGCTGGTACAGGGAGGCGTGGACGCTTACGCCGTGCCGGCGGGCGGCATCGGTGGCGAAACGGAACGTGGGGCCGGTCAGCAGCTCTTCGGCAATGTCTGACGGCCGGGGGCGGGCGGCCCAGGGACGGGACGTGTCGTTGCCGGGGAGCGTATCGGCCGGGTAGCGGGACAGCGTCAGTTCCGGCAGGAAGACAACGGTGGCTCCCAGCCGGGCTGCGCGTCCGATGCCCTCGTCCAGTTCTGCGCGGAGTTTCGCGGCGTCGGCGTGCCAGCGGTGCTGGACCACTCCGATCCGCAGCGCAGGACGGGCGGAGGGCTGGGTCCGCGCCAGGGAGGCGGGCGGTTCAAGGCAGGTGATTTCAATCATGGTGAATACTCCAGTGAGACGACGATCACTAAATGAATGGCGTTCATTTAGTATCCACGTCACACTGCCGCGTGGCAAGGGAAAAATGAATAATCATCATTTTGTTAAGCCGGGCGCGAGAATCGGTGGCGCCGCTGTGGTGGCTGCGATAGTTTCGAATTACCCGAGAAACCCTGACACCAGGAGGATCAATGAAGGCATCACCGACGCTGACCAACAATCTGCAGGCTGTGCTCGCGGACCTGATTGAACTGCACATCCAGGGCAAGCAGGCGCACTGGAACATCGTGGGTACGAACTTCCGCGACCTTCACCTGCAGCTGGACGAAATCATCGACGCCGCACGGAATTTTGCCGATGACATGGCCGAGCGCATGCGTGCACTGCACGCCCTGCCGGATGGCCGCAGTGCCACCGTGGCGAAATCCACCAGCCTTGCCCAGTTCCCGCAGGGGCTGATCAGCACCAAGGACGCCGTTGACCGCATTGTCGCGGCTCTCGAAGCCGCTGTGGGCACCATGCGCAAGGTCCACGACGAGGTTGATGAGGAAGACCCCACCACCGCAGACCTGCTGCATGCATTCATTGCAAAGCTGGAACAGTACGCCTGGATGGTGGGCGCGGAGAACATGAAGGCCTCGGCCAGCGTGACCACTCCCGACAGCAAGTAGCACCGACAGCAAGCAGCGCCGACAGCAAGTAGCACCGACAGCAAGCAGCGCCGACAGCAAGCAGCGCCGACAGCAAGAATCCTCGACAGCAAGTGGCGCCGCGGCAACTTCCGCTGTTGCCCGCAGCCGCTCCAGCAAGCCCGGCACCGGATTGCCCGGTGCCGGGCCTTCCTGTTTGGGCGAACTTTTGGTCGGCTCGCTTCCTGAGGCGGCGCTTCGTCCGGGGCGGTGCCCGCACGGATGCACCCACAACCTCTTGACATCCTGGCGCTTCAGCGAATACTTAAGTATGTGCTTAACAATCAGGGATCGGGAAGTGGCCAGCTGGATGCAATCTTCCAGGCGCTCGCCGATCCAACGCGCAGGGCCATCATCGTTCGGCTCTGCGAAGGGCCGGCGTCCGTCTCGGAGCTTGCGAGGCCATTCACCATGAGCCTGCCCGCGATTGTCCAGCACGTGCAGGTGCTCGAAAACAGCGGCCTGGTCCGAACCGAGAAGACCGGCCGCGTCCGCAGCTGCAGCATCGTTCCGGCCTCGGTCCGGCTGGCGGAAGGCTGGCTGGGCCGGCGCAGGACGGACCAGGAACGCCGCCTCGACCGCCTGGAGTCCTTCCTTTCGGCGGAACGCGGGGAAACCGAGGACCATCCGGACGCCCCCGAGCAGGCATAACTTCCACCCCCCAGAATCAACAGACGAACAAGGAGCACGCCATGACCACCCCCATCACGCACGCAAGCTTCAGCCTCGAACGCCGGCTGAACGCCCCGCCGCCGCGCGTTTTCCGCGCTTTTTCCGACTATGCGAGCAAGAAAAAATGGTTCGCGGGTCCGGCCGAATGGACGCAGGGCGAATCCAGCCTCGATTTCCGTGAGGGCGGTACGGAAACGGACGTCGGCGGGCCCGCGGGCGGCTTCGTTTCCACCATGCATGCCGTCTATCACGACATCGTGGAGGACCAGCGGATCGTGTACAGCTACGAAATGCTCCTCAATGGCCGCCGCATGTCGGTTTCGCTCAGCACCGTGGAACTCGCGCCCGACGGCGACGGCACCCTGCTCACCCTGACCGAGCAGGGTGCCTACTTCACCGAGGAGGACCAGGCGGCGGGCCGGAAGGAAGGAACCGAAGGGCTGCTGGATGCCCTGCAGGCATTCGTCGAGCACGGCTGACGGCGTTACTTCGCCTTGGGTACTCCGCGGAGTACGACGGCGACGAGCACTGCCGCTCCCGCCATTAGAACCAGCCCGATGGACGCAGTCACGTGGACACCCGACTCAAATGCAACCCGGGCGGCGGACGTCAGGGCGTCCGCCAGCGGTCCCGGCAGCGAGTGCGCCAACTCCATGGCCCCGGCCAGCGTCTCCCGGGCCTGCGAAATGCCGTGCTCGGTGCCGGGGCCGTCAGCCGTGATGGCCGCGGGCAGGATCAGGTTCCGCTGGTAGGAGGCCGTGAGGATCGAGCCGAGGATGGCCGTGCCGAGCAGCGAACCAATCTCGTAGCCGGTCTCCGAGATGGCCGCGGCCGCCCCTGATTTCTCCGGCGGTACCGCACCCAGGAGCATGTCGTTGGAGATCGTTTCGGCAGCCCCCACGCCTAAGGCAAGGATCAGGAGGGCGCCCAGCAGTAGGGCCGGGCCGCGGGAATGGTCACCGAAGGCCACTACAAAGTAGCCGGTGGCGCTGAGCGAGAGGCCACCGGCCACCACGAAGCCCGGCCGTATTTTCCGCACCAGCGGCACCACCAGCAACCCTGCAACCACGGTCGCAACCAGGGCAGGGATCATCGCCATCCCGGATTCGGAAGGCCGCTGGCCTTCGAGCAGCTGGAGATGCTGGGCCAGGAAGAGGATGAACCCGTTGAAGGAAAACAGCGCCAGGACATTGGCCGTGATGGCGGTGCTGAAAATCCGGTTTCCGAACAGGCCCACGTCCAGCAGCGGGCTTGGCAGCCTCCGCTGGCGCCGGACGAAGACATAGCCCATCGAGAGTCCGAAGCCGATGACCGCGGCCGGTGCTGCGCCGAAGCCCTCCGTTGCCAGCGACTTGATCCCGTAGACCACGGGAACCATGGTCAGCAGGGACAGGGCGATGCTGACACCGTCCACCGTGCCGGGCCGGGGATCCCTGGACTCGGGAATGAGAATCCGGCCCAGCGCCAGGATGGGAAGCATGATGGGCACGGCCACCAGCAGGATGGCGCCCCACCAGTAGTGCTCAACGAGCCAGCCGCCGAAGATCGGACCCAGGGCAGCGCCGCCCGAGAACCCTGCCGCCCAGATCGCAATGGCCAGCCGCCGCCGGTTCGGGTCCGGAAAGATGTTGCGGATCAGGGACAGCGTGGACGGCATCAGCATCGCACCAAAGAATCCGAGGGCTGCTCGTCCGGCGATGAGCCATTCAGCGCTGGGGGCGAAGGCGGTGGCGGCCGACACCGCCGCGAAGCCCATGCTGCCGATCAGGAGGAGACGGCGGCGGCCGATCCGGTCGCCAAAACTCCCCATGGCCACCAGGAGCCCGGCCAGGACCAGCGGATAGGCATCCACGATCCAGAGGAGCTGCACGCCGGTGGGTTCCAGGCTGCGGGCGATTTGGGGCAGCGCGAACGTCAGGGCCGTGTTGTCGACGGCCACCAGCAGCACCGGAAACATCAGCAGCCCGAGGGCCAGCCAGTCGCGCCCCCGCTCGGGGCGGCAGGCTGGCGGCCGGCGGGCTGGCTGGCCGTGTCGGAAGTGCCGGCAATGCGAGGGTGCGTGACCGGCGTCGGAGTTGAGGAGAAGGTTCCCATAGCCATAACTGTACCGTCTGGACGGTATAGTTAAGAAATGAGCCCGGGCCACCGGGCATGATTGGAACCATGGCCAGAAAACCCGTTGCACGCGAGGCAGTGCTCGACGCCTTTGAATCCCTCCTCATTGAAGTGGGCGAACGTGCCGCCACCTTGGATGCGGTGGCCAGGCGGGCCGGCGTTTCCAAAGGCGGACTGCTGTACCACTTCCCGAACAAGGAGGCCATGATTTCGGCGCTGCTGGAGCGCATGGACCGGCTGGTCGCGGCGGATGTCGAAGTCATGGCCGGCGCTCCGGAGGGGGCGGCTGTTCACTTCATCAAATCCTCGCTCTGGGCTGACACGCCTCTGGACCGGGTGTTTGTTGCGGCCACGCGGCTGGCCGAAGTGGCCCATGAGGAAACGCTGCACCGTTTTGCCGCCGTCCAGGGCGCCTGGCTGGAACTGCTGGCCGGGGACGTCGGCCCTGCGATGGCCAAAGCCGTGCTTTACATGGGCGACGGACTGTATTTCAATGCCATGCTGGCCAGTGGTCCCGGCGCGTCCCCACCCGAAATGAGCGGCGACGTCGAGGGCCTGCTCGCCGCCGTCGAACGCCTGCGCGGCTGGTCGCCGCGCGCCACCGAACCCCCCGTTCAGGCTCGCCGGGCCGGGAGCGCGTAACGCGGCGTCGGCGTGGCCACGGAGTTTGCAGACGCGTCTCCGGCGTAGGACAATAGGGGCTGTGACTGTTGTCACCGCAAACTAAATATGCCTTTGATCTGCGGCGGGAGAGTTCTGCAAGTAGGTACAAGCAGGCGCCGTAGGAGCAAATCCTCCCCAGGAATCTCTCAGGCCCATGTACCGCCGCGGCAAGGCAACTCTGGAAAGCAGCAGGCTGTCCGTCCGGTGTCCCAACCCCCGTTGAGGACACCGAACCCCGACATGCTGTGCTCACCGACGGTGCAAGCGGAGCCATGCGAAAGCACGGCTGCGCGGAAACTCTCAGGTCCAATACAGAGCGGGGAGGAACCCGAATCGATGTGGCGTACCCTGCGCCGCCTTAGTTATGGAGTTCCTTGTGACTGTTAATTCAGCCTCCACTTCCTTCGTTGACCGCCATATCGGCGCGCGCCGCGAGGCCGACGTCGACGCCATGCTCAAGGCGGTCGGCTACGACACCGTTGACTCCCTGGTGGACACGGCCGTTCCGAAGGACATCCGGCAGGATTCGCCGCTGGAGCTCACCGCGGCGCTGAGCGAAGTGGAAACCCTGACCGAGCTGCGCAAGCTTGCCGCCAAAAACAAGACGGCCGTGCAGATGATCGGCCAGGGCTACTACGACACCGTCACCCCGCCGGTGATCCGCCGCAACATCCTCGAAGCCCCGGCCTGGTACACGGCGTACACGCCCTACCAGCCCGAAATCTCCCAGGGCCGGCTCGAGGCACTGCTGAACTTCCAGACCATGGTGCAGGACCTGGTGGGCCTCCCCATCGCCAACGCTTCGCTGCTCGACGAAGCCACCGCCGTTGCCGAGGCCGTGCTGATGATGCGCAGGGCCAATAAGACCGCAGGTCAGAAATCAGGGGCCCACGACGGCAAGACCGTACTGGACGCCGACTGCCTCCCGCAGACCATCGCCATCGTCAAGGGCCGCGCGGAAGCGCTCGGCTTCGAGGTTGAGGTTGCGGACCTGTCCGAGGGACTGCCCGACGGCGTCATCAACGGCGTTGTGCTCCAGCAGCCCGGCGTTTCCGGCCGCGTGTTCGACCACTCCGAGGTCATCGCTGCCGCGAAGGAACGCGGCGCACTGGTGACCGTTGCCGCCGACCTCCTGGCCCTGACCCTCATCACCCCTCCCGGTGAGCAGGGCGCTGACATCGCCGTCGGTTCCGCGCAGCGCTTCGGTGTTCCGCTGTTCTACGGCGGTCCGCACGCCGCCTACATGGCGGTCCAGAAGGGCCTCGAACGCTCCATGCCGGGCCGCCTCGTCGGCGTCTCCAAGGACTCCACCGGCCTGCCCGCATACCGGCTGGCGCTGCAGACCCGCGAGCAGCACATCCGCCGCGAGAAGGCCACGTCCAACATCTGCACCGCGCAGGCGCTGCTGGCCATCGTCGCGTCCATGTACGCCGTCTACCACGGCCCGGAAGGCCTGAAGGCCATCGCGGAGACCGCGCACGGCCACGCCAGGACCCTCGCCACCTCCCTGAAGGCCGCCGGCCTGGCAGTCCGGCACGCCAGCTTCTTCGACACCGTCACAGTGTCCGTCCCGGGCAAGGCGTCGGACTTCCTGGCGGCCGCCGAAGCCAAGGGCATCAACCTCCGCGGGATCGACGCCGACACCATCGGCATCTCCACCGATGAGGCAACCACCGACGCCGTTGTGGCAGACGTGCTGGCTGCCTTCGGTGCGGCTGTCGCAGACGCTGGCTCCGACGCGGGCACCGACTTCCGCCTGGATGCCGCCGTCGAACGCTCCTCCGACTACCTGCAGCACCCGGTCTTCCACACGCACCGCTCCGAGACCCAGCTGCTCCGGTACGTCCGGAAGCTCTCGGACCGCGACCTTGCTTTGGACCGCACCATGATCCCGCTGGGTTCCTGCACCATGAAGCTGAACGCCACGGCCGAGATGGAAGCCATCTCCTGGCCCGAGTTCGCCTCCATCCACCCGTTCGCTCCGGACTCCCAGACCGAGGGCTGGCGGGAACTCATCGCCGACCTCGAAGCCCAGCTGACTGAAATCACCGGCTACGACCAGGTGTCCATCCAGCCCAACGCCGGCTCGCAGGGCGAGCTCGCCGGCTTGCTGGCCATCCGCGGCTACCACCACTCCCGCGGGGAGCAGCAGCGCAACGTCTGCCTGATCCCGGCCTCGGCGCACGGCACCAACGCCGCCTCCGCCGTCCTGGCCGGCATGAAGGTGGTTGTGGTGGCCACGGCCGCCGACGGCACGATCGACCACGCCGACCTCAACGCCAAGATCGAGCTGCACAAGGACGCCCTGTCCGCGATCATGATCACCTACCCGTCCACCCACGGCGTGTACGACGCCGACGTCCGGGAAGTCTGCGACGCCATCCACGCAGCCGGCGGCCAGGTCTACATCGACGGCGCCAACCTCAACGCACTGGTGGGCCTGGCCCAGCCCGGCAAGTTCGGCGGCGACGTCTCGCACCTGAACCTGCACAAGACCTTCTGCATCCCGCACGGCGGCGGCGGTCCCGGCGTGGGCCCGGTGGCTGCGAAGGCGCACCTGGCTCCGTTCATGCCCGGTAACGCGGCTGATCCGGCCAACGGCGCGGACGGCACCCCCATCTCCGCCTCCAAGTACGGCTCCGCCGGCGTGCTGCCCATCTCCTGGGCCTACGTGAAGCTGATGGGCGGCCGGGGCCTCACCGACGCCACCAAGTCCGCGCTGCTCGCTGCCAACTACATTGCGGCCCGGCTCAACGATTTCTTCCCGGTCCTCTACACCGGCGAAGGCGGCCTCGTGGCGCACGAGTGCATCCTGGACCTGCGTGAGCTCACGGCCAAGACCGGCGTCACGGCAGAGGACGTGGCCAAGCGGCTGATCGACTACGGCTTCCACGCACCCACCCTGGCCTTCCCCGTGGCCGGCACCCTGATGGTGGAGCCCACCGAATCCGAGGACCTCGCCGAGATCGACCGCTTCATCACCGCGATGATCTCCATCCGCGCGGAAATCGACCAGGTGGCACACGGAGACTTCACCCTTGCCGACAGCCCGCTGCGCAACGCGCCGCACACCGCCGCGGCCGCGATCAGCACCGACTGGAACCGCGGCTACCCGCGCGAACAGGCCGTGTTCCCGGTGCACTCCCTCAAGCAGGACAAGTACTTCCCGCCCGTAGGCAGGATCGACGGCGCCCTGGGTGACCGCAACCTGATCTGCTCCTGCCCGCCGCTTTCCGAGTTTGAAAACTAAGGACTCCCAATGACTGAGAATTACACGGCACTCCACGAAGAGCACAAGAAGCTCGGTGCCTCCTTCACCGACTTCGGCGGCTGGCAGATGCCGCTGAAGTACAGCTCGGAACTGGCCGAGCACCACGCCGTCCGCAAGGCCGCGGGCATCTTCGACCTCTCCCACATGGGCGAAGTCTGGGTGACCGGCCCGGACGCCGCGGCGTTCCTCGACTATGCCCTCGTCGGCAAGATTTCGGCGATGGCCGCCGGCAAGGCCAAGTACTCGCTGATCTGCAACGAGGACGGCGGCATCATCGATGACCTCATCGTGTACCGCAGGCAGGCAGACGCCGAGGGCCACGACCGGTTCCTGGTGGTGCCCAACGCGGGCAACGCCAAGGTGGTGGCCGATGCCCTGGCTGAGCGCGCCGGTTCCGGCAAAGAGGGGGGCTTCGACGTCGTCGTGGACGACGTTTCCGCCGCCACCTCGCTGATCGCCGTCCAAGGTCCCAAGGCCGAAGGCATCCTGCTCCGCCTGGTTCCGGCCGCCCAGCACGATCTGGTCACCGGCCTGAAGTACTACGCGGCCGTCGAGGTTCCCTTTATGGTGGCCGGCCGCACCACCGACCTCCTGCTGGCCCGCACCGGTTACACCGGCGAGGACGGTTTCGAGATCTTCGTGGCGAACGACGACGCCGCCGCGCTCTGGCAGGCCATCGTCGCCATTGCGGACGAAGGGGAGCTGACGCCTGCCGGCCTGGCCTCCCGCGATTCGCTCCGCCTCGAAGCCGGCATGCCGCTGTACGGCAACGAACTGTCCATCGACGGCGACCCGTTCGCCGCCGGCCTGGGCCCGGTTGTCGCGCTCTCCAAGGAAGGCGACTTCGTCGGCAAGGCAGCCCTGAGCGCACTGAAGGCAGCCGGCGCCGGTTCCACCACCGGCCGCAAGCTCGTCGGGCTCAAAGGCCTGGGACGCAGGGCCGGCCGGGGCCACTACCCGGTCCTCAAGGACGGCAACGTTGTTGGCGAAGTGACGTCTGGCCAGCCGAGCCCCACCCTGGGTTACCCGGTGGCCATGGCATATGTCGACGTCGAGTTCACCGAGCCCGGCACCGCCCTGGACATCGACCTGCGCGGGAAAGCCGAGCCGTTCGAAATCGTCGCACTGCCTTTCTACAAGCGCCAGAAGTAGCCCGCGGGTCCTGGGCTGCCAGTGGTTCCCGGCTTCGGGGCCCTGACCGGCTCCGTTTGGTCCCGTCGGGCTGACATCCTCCGCGTGCTCGGTCGCGTAGACGCCCGCTGGGCGGACGTGATGCTCCCTTAGACGCACGCTTCCGGATGCCAGCCCCGAAGGGGGCCGGCAGCTCACCTTTCGGACAAACGGACAAGGCAAGACCGCTCCGGCTGTCCCGCGCTTTCGCAAGCCAAGGTGCTGGGGGATGGACTGCCTGCCGGAGGTGGGCTTGTCTGAATCGGCGCCTCGCCAAGCTCGATCATTGGGGGTTGAGCTTGTCGAAACGAATGGCCAAGAACTAGGTAGGACCTTGTTTTATCTTTCACTGCCATTGGTTCCCCACCGGAACTGACGGCGGAGACGGCGGGTGAGCGGATTCCGGAAGCGTGCGTCAAAGCGACGAAGGAGCAGCACGCGGAGGAATTCGGTCACCCGCCTCCCCACCCGACAACAGTAGTAACGAGATTAAGGAACATAATGGCAAAAGTTGCCCTTGACCTGCAGTATTCCGACGAGCACGAGTGGGTTGCGCGCGAGGCCGGGAACGTTGTGTCCATTGGGATCTCCGCCGTGGCCACGGACGCCCTCGGCGACATCGTGTACGTTGACCTGCCCGAGGTTGGCTCCCCGGTGACCGCGGGGGAGACCTGCGGCGAGGTGGAGTCCACCAAGTCCGTCTCGGACCTGTACTCCCCGGTGACCGGCGAGGTCACGGAAATCAACCCCGCCGTCGTCGACGATCCCGCCCTGATCAACAGCGATCCGTACGGTGCCGGCTGGTTGTTCAAAGTGGCCGCGGAATCCGATGGCCCGTTGCTCTCCGCGCAGGAGTACGCGTCCAAGAACGGCGGCGAGCTGTGAGCGGGCAGGTGCCGCAACGGCAGCCTTTGAGCAGGTAGTCTCCCCGAGCCTGGATGCGGAGCTGTCCGTGCTGGATCCGGAGATCGCGGCGAAGATCGATGACGAGCTCGCCCGCCAGCGTACGGGCCTGGAGATGATCGCCTCGGAGAACCACACCGCCGCGGCGGTGATGCAGGCGCAGGGTTCGGTGCTGACGAACAAGTATGCCGAGGGTTACCCGGGGAAGCGCTATTACGGCGGCTGCGAGCACGTTGACGTGATCGAGCAGCTCGCGATTGACCGGGTGAAGGCCCTGTTCGGCGCGGAGTTCGCGAACGTCCAGCCGCACTCCGGCGCGCAGGCCAACGCCTCGGTGATGCATGCCCTGATCAGGCCCGGGGACACGATCATGGGCCTGAACCTGGCGCACGGCGGGCACCTGACGCACGGGATGCGGATCAACTTCTCCGGCCGGCTCTACAAGGTCATCCCGTACCAGGTCCGGGAAGAGGACCACCGGATCGACATGGCCGAGGTCGAACGCCTGGCCCTGGAGCACAGGCCGGCGCTGATCGTTGCCGGCTGGTCCGCGTACGCCCGGCAGCTGGACTTCGCCGAGTTCCGCCGGATCGCGGATTCGGTGGGCGCGTACCTGATGGTGGACATGGCGCACTTCGCCGGGCTCGTCGCCGCCGGGCTGCACCCCTCCCCGGTCCCTTACGCGCACGTGACCACCTCCACCACGCACAAGACCCTGGCCGGTCCGCGCGGCGGCATCATCCTGACCAACGACGCCGAGATCGCCAAGAAGATCAACTCGGCGGTGTTCCCGGGCCAGCAGGGCGGGCCGCTGGAGCACGTGATCGCGGGCAAGGCCGTGGCGTTCAAGATCGCCGCCTCGGCCGAGTTCAAGGAACGCCAGGAACGTGTCCTCGCCGGTGCCCGGATCCTCGCCGGGCGCCTGGTCCAGCCGGACGTCACCGCCAAGGGGATCAGCGTGATCTCCGGCGGCACCGACGTGCACCTGGTCCTGGTGGATTTGCGTAACTGCGAGCTCAACGGGCAGGAAGCCGAGGACCGCCTCGCGGAAATCGACATCACGGTCAACCGCAACGCTGTGCCGTTCGACCCGCGCCCGCCGATGGTCACCTCGGGGCTGCGGATCGGCACCCCGGCGCTGGCCACCCGCGGTTTCGGCGAGGCCGCCTTCGCCGAGGTCGCGGACATCATCGCCGAGGCCCTGATCGCCGACGCCGGCGCGGACTTCTCCGGCCTGCGCTCCCGCGTGGAGGCCCTCGCCGAAGCCCACCCGCTCTACCCCTCAGTTGCCAACCTCGCCTAGAGGCCGTAAGACAGAAGTACAGATCACGACGCCGGGCGGCCGCCACAAGCTGCCGCCCAGCGCCGCGCATCCGGCAGTGCGCCCGCCGACCAACGGACGCGCCGCCTTCCGGCAGGACCATCTGCCGGACCACAGTAAGACCTAGTTAGGAACCGACAATGGCTGTTGGAGTCTTTGACCTCTTCTCCATAGGAATAGGCCCGTCCAGTTCGCACACCGTGGGTCCGATGCGGGCTGCAGCGGTGTTCGCCGAAGAGCTCAAGGCGTCCGGCAGGCTGGCGGGCGTCGCGTCGCTGCGGGTGGACCTGTACGGCTCGCTCGCTGCCACCGGTCACGGCCACGGCACCATGACGGCCATCCTCCTCGGCCTGGAGGGCTTCCACCCCGAGAAGATCCTCCCCGACGAGGTGGAGGAGCGGCTGGCCGCGATCGCCGAAACAGGAATGCTGCAGCTGGCCGGTTCCGTCCCGCTGCCGTACGGGGTGAAGGACATGGTCCTGCGCCCGCTGACCATCCTGCCGCGGCACACCAACGGCATGACCTTCACCGTGTCCGACGCCGGAGGGGATGTCCTGCACAGCGCCACCTTCTTCTCGGTGGGCGGCGGCTTCATCGTCCGCGAAGGCGAAGAGGACGCGGCGTTGAAGGAACTCGACGAATCCAAGAAGGAGCTGCCACTGCCGTTCCGCACGGCAGCCGAACTCCTGGGCCGATGCCAGTCCAAGGGACTGTCCATTGGCGAGATCATGTTCGTCAACGAACGTGCCTCCCGCTCGGAAGAGGAAATCCGCGAAGGCCTGCTGCACATCTACTCCGTGATGGAAGGTTGCGTGGAAACCAGCCTCAAGCGCGAAGGCCTGCTGCCCGGCGGGCTGAAGGTCCGCCGTCGTGCTCCCGACTGGCACGAGCGGCTCCTGAAGGAAAGCCGGGACCATGATCCCGACTACCGGGACCCGAAGTACTGGCAGGAATGGGTCAACCTGATCGCCCTTGCGGTCAACGAGGAAAACGCCTCCGGGGGCCGGGTAGTCACCGCCCCGACCAACGGTGCCGCCGGGATCATCCCGGCCGTCCTGTACTACGCCCTGCACTTCGCGCCCGGGATGGAGAACGCAAGCCAGCAGGACCGCGACGACGTCGTGGTGAAGTTCCTGCTGACGGCCGGCGCCATCGGGGTGCTGTACAAGGAACAGGCGTCCATTTCCGGTGCGGAGGTGGGTTGCCAGGGCGAGGTGGGGTCGGCGTCGTCGATGGCCGCCGCGGGCCTGGCCGAAGTGATGGGAGGAACTCCGGCCCAGGTGGAGAACGCCGCGGAGATCGCGATGGAGCACAATCTTGGCCTGACCTGCGATCCCATCGGCGGGCTGGTCCAGGTGCCCTGCATCGAACGCAACGCCATCGCCGCGGCCAAGGCCATCAACGCGGCCAAGATGGCCCTCTGGGGCGACGGCTCGCACCGGGTCTCCCTCGACGAGGTGATCGTAACCATGCGGGAGACCGGACGCGACATGAGTTCCAAGTACAAGGAAACCGCCATGGGCGGGCTGGCCGTCAATGTGGTGGAGTGCTGAATCAGTTGTGCAGGGCCGCCCACCAGTTCAGGCTGGCGGCGAACACCAACCAGGAGACGTAAGGCAACAGCAGGAGGCCGGCAGCCCGGCTGATGGGGCCGAAATACAGGACAGTTACTGTCACCGCGAGTATCAGGGCGATGATGATGGCCAGCCCCAGCCAGAGCGCCGCCGTGCCCATCACGGGATACAGGCCGAAGAACACCGGCGTCCACAGCAGGTTCAGCAGCAGCTGGATTCCGTAGGCAACCAGTGCCGGCGTGGAGCGTTCAGCGCGGCGGCGCCAGACGAGCCACGCGGCCACGGCCATGGCAGCGTAGAGCACCGTCCAGACCGGGCCGAACACCCAGTTGGGCGGTGACCACGGTGCCTTGTCCGCGGCCACGTACCAGCCGTTGACGTTGTTCAGCGTGGCCAGTGCGCCCAACCATGCAACCAGCGCGGACGCCCCCAGGAACACCGCCAGTCCGAGGACCTGAGCACCGATGCTGCGGTCTTTGACGGCGGAACCGGATCGGGAAGTGGCGCCTGGCCTGCCGCCGGGCCTGGCCATGGACTGTTCGTGGTGAGCCTGCATGGTTCAACCCTTGCTACTACGGAACAGCGAGTCAAGAAGGTGAACCGGCTGCCACACCCGGCTCTGTCCGCTGGCCCTGTTCACTGTCCTCTCTATTCACAACCAGTGAACAGTGCCACTATGGACCCATGGCTGGGGGATATGACCGGGATTTCTTGCGGGCGCGCCTTGAGCTGCCCAGCCCGCAGCCAACCACGGTGCTGCTTGACTACGTTCATTTCTCGGTCCGGCTGCGCACCGAGCGGAAGCTGGCCGCCGTCGTCGGCGTGAACATCCACGGGCGGGAACTGGTCGCGCTGGCCCGCGAAGGGACCTGGCACTTCGATCCCCGGATCCCGAAGGAGCAGCAGGCGGGCCCGGACGTGTATAAGAACAATGCCTTTGACCGGGGACACCTTGTCCGGCGGCTGGATCCGGTGTGGGGAGACGAGGCGACGGCCAGGGCCGCGAACCAGGACACCTTCGTCTTCACGAACGCCGCGCCGCAGGTTGACGATTTCAACCAGGGCAAGGAGCTCTGGGTGGGTCTGGAGGATCACGTGCTCAACCACGCCGACCTCAACGATGCCAAACTCAGCGTCTTCACCGGGCCCGTGCTTGCGGAGGACGACCTGCCTTACCGTGGTGTCCAGATTCCCAGGAAGTTCTGGAAGATCGCCGCCTGGACCATGGACGGGAAGCTGGCTGCGGCGGGATTCCTGCTGGACCAGTCACCGCTGTTGGGCAAAGTGGAGCTCAAGAAGGCCATCCGGGAACGGCTCCTGGCAGATGAACCGCCTCCGCTGGGCCCATACCGTACCTTCCAGGTTCCGGTGCAGCAGATCGCTGGGCTGACGGGACTGAGCCTTTCCCGGCTGCAGAATGCGGACCGGCTGGCCAAGAGCCAGCGTGATTTGGGCAAGGAACCCCTGGCCGTTCGGCTTGAGTCCCTGGAGCAGATCCGGCTCTGACGCGATGCCGCAGGCGTAACTCCCCGTCAGCGTCCTCGTAGGCGGGGCCGATAGACTTGTGGCTTGCATGCCCGGCATGCAGCCGAAGCAACGCCCGCAAAGATTGGACACCGCGCACTTGCGAGAATTTACTGCCCGCTTTGCCTCCGCCGAGGAGGTTTCCAACTGGGACGCCCACGTCACCGCGAACCCGAACGGTGGAAACCTGCTTCAATCCGAGGCTTTCG
Organism: Arthrobacter sp. 24S4-2; assembly: GCF_005280255.1. Classification (NCBI taxonomy): domain Bacteria; kingdom Bacillati; phylum Actinomycetota; class Actinomycetes; order Micrococcales; family Micrococcaceae; genus Arthrobacter; species Arthrobacter sp. 24S4-2. The sequence continues at coordinate 915,456 of NZ_CP040018.1, forward strand.
CCGAGGTCAAACAACACTTTGGCTGGAAACCGCTCCACCTCGTCTACGAAACCGCGGACTACACCAGCTATAACCTGGTGCTGGAGAAGTCCTTTCCGGTGCTGGGCAAGCTCTGGTACCTGATCAAGGGACCGGACGTGGCAGTGGTGGAGGACATCCCGGGCATCGTCGCGGCCAACGCCGAGTTCGTGAAACGCGCCAAGCTGGGCGTATTCGCGATCAAGATCGAACCGGACATCATCCTCTCCGAGGATGCGAAGCGGGTGATCGAGAACGCTGGCCTGGTCAAAACGCACAACCTGCAGCCGAACGACTCCACGGCGCTGCTGGATATTGCGCCGGAGGAAAACCAGTTGCTGCGCAACCTGCACTCGCGGGGGCGCAACGCAGTGCGTAGGGCCATCCGGGAAGGGGTGGAGGTGCACAACGTGGAGCCCACCGAGGAGAACTTCCGGGCCATGTACGGGCTGATGACCACCACCGTGGAAGCGAAGTCACAGGTCCGGGTCCGCGAGTACGGGTATTACCGGCAGTTCTGGACCAACTTCATCGACCGCGGCCAAGGCAGGTTGCTGTTCGTCTACGAGAACGGGGTCCCCTCAGTGGGCGCCTTCGTGATCAACTATGGCCGGAAGGGGACGTACAAGGACGGCGGCTCGCTTCAGAAGCGCAGCCAGTACGGGGACTCCCACCTGGTGCAGTGGACTGCCATCAACCAGGTCAAGGAACTCGGCTGCACGGAATACGACTTCTGCGGGACGCCGCCGAGCGACAAACTCAAGGACGCGACCAACCCGTTCCACGGACTTGGGCTGTTCAAGACGAGTTTCAGCAAGACCGTCACCGACTTCGTGGGCTGCTATGACCAGGTGATCAGCCCGCTGAAGTACAAGGCCTGGATGGCCGCCGGCGAACGCGTCGCGCGCCAGCTCTACACCCGGCGAACAGGCCAGCAGTTCTACTAAGAAACCTCGTGATGCCCTTAAGGAGGCCGCAATGACCAAAGCACCGGACGGTCGCCGCAGGCCGCCCACGGGGGCGCTGCCCCCGACCGAACCACTCACCGCGCACCAGGTACGGCAGAACGCCGCGGCCAAACGCATGCTGCGCAGGCTGGTGCAGGGCGAAAATCCGCCCACTGCACCCATGAGCATCGTGGACAGGCTCGCGGGCAGCCCCTACGCCAACCCCATGATCCAGGCGGGCGGCGTGGACACGTCCGCCCGAAAGACGATTGACTTCGCGCTGCACCTGGCCGAGTCCATGTTCAGGTACGGTGCTGGCGCCCTCGAAGTGGAAACCAGCATCATTGCGGTCACAGCCGCCTTGGGACTGAAGAACATCGAAGTGGACATCACCAACCAGTCGGTGGCCCTCAACTACGCCCCCAAGGACCAGACCCCCATTACGCTGCTCCGCGTGGTCCGGTCCTGGACCAACAACTATGCCGGCCTGGCCCAGGTGCACCAACTGGTCACCGACATCGTAGCCGGCGGCGTTGGCCGCGATGAGGCAGTCCGCCGGCTGGAAGAAATCATCCGCAGCTCCAAGCCCTTCCCGCGCTGGATGGTCACCGTGGCCTTCGCGGTGTTCGCCGCGGTCTTCGTGGGCGTGCTGGGCGGCGGACCGGGTGCCTCGGCCGTCGCGTTCGGCTCGAACATCTTGGTCAGCCTGCTCGCCCGGCAACTGGGCCGCTGGCGGGTACCGGACTTCTTTACCACTGCGTCCTGCGCCTTCCTGGTCACCTTTATCGCGCTCCTACTGTGGCGGTTCGGCAGTCCCGTGGGAATCCAGATCGCTCCGGCAATTGTGGTGGTGGGCGGCATCCTCCTGCTCCTGCCCACGGGGCGGCTCGTTTCGTCCGTACAGGACGCCATCAACGGCTTCCCCGTGACGGCGGCGGGCCGGTTCCTGTCCACCATGCTGACCTTCGGCGCGCTGGTGTCGGGTATCTCCGTCGCCTTCGTAGTGGGCGCCAGAATGGGCATGGAAGAAATCGACGTCACGGAGACATTTCCGCCGGCCTATCCTCTGTGGGCCTTGATCATCATGGTCGCTGTCGCCGTGGTGGCCATCGGCATCACAGAGCAGACTGCATGGAACCTGTTGCTGCCCACTGCAGCGGTTGGTGTCGTGGGCCATCTTGTGCTCCTCGGAGCGGACCTGATCGGCATGGGCGCGAGGTTTTCCCCCGCGGTGGCTGCCGTGGTCATTGGCCTCCTGGCGAGGGTCATCGCCCTGAAGATGGGCGCCCCGCAGCTGGTGGTTGCCGTTCCCGCCGCACTGATCCTGTTGCCCGGACTCACCATCTTCCGGTCCATGTATGTACTGACGATTGAAGAGTCGCAGATCTTGCTCGGAGCCGGGGGCATGCTGAATGCGGGGGCGATCGTCCTCGGCGTCGCGGCCGGAATCGTCCTGGGCGACACCCTGGCCCGGCCGCTGACCCGCAGCCTGGCCAGCAACGAACGCCGCCGCGCCCGCCGCCGCTAGCCGGGCGCGAATGCCGCCTCCGGAGCAGTCCTTTTCATCGGTCCGCCAGATCAGGCCGCCAGATCTGGCCGTTAGATCTGGCCGATGGGGAGCTTCTTCTCGGCCTGGAAGTCGTCTTCCACGCGCCCGTAGGCCCAGTACCCGGAAAGTGATACCTGCCCGCGTTCCAGGCCGCGTTCACGGTAGAGGACTTCGCGGAGGGACTTCATGTAGCCGCGCTCGCCGTGGGCGAAGACCTGCACCCGCCCGCCGGGCCACTCCGCGTCACGCATGGCGCTGACCAGCAGTTCACTGTTTCCGGCGGGGACGCCGTTCCGCGGCAGCCACTGGATCCGGAGCCCGGCCGGTGCCTTGATGTCCTGGACCTCGGCGTCGCTGTCCACTTCCAGGTACGCGAGGCCACTTGCTTCCGGCGGCAGCGACTCAATGGCGGCTGCGATGGCAGGCAGGGCGGCCTCGTCGCCAGCGAAGAGGTGCCAGTCGGCAGCGGGGTCGGGGTTGTAGCCGCCACCAGGTCCGGTAAACACCAGGCTGTCGCCGGGCTGGGCTTTTGCCGCCCAGGGCCCGGCCAGGCCTTCGTCGCCATGAATTACGAAGTCGATGGCAAGCTCACGGGCCGCTTCATCCACCCAGCGGACCGTGTAGGTCCGGGTATGCGGCCACTGCTCCCTGGGCATGGATTCACGGATAGCCCAAAGATCCAGCGGTAGCGGGTACTCGACGCCTGGCTGGGGGAACGCGATCTTCACGTAACGGTCCACGTAACCGTTGTTCACATAGCTTGAGAAGCCCTCGCCGCCGGCAACGATCCGGACCATATGCGGCGACAGTTCCTGGCGCCGGAGAACCGTGAGATTCGTTTGCGGGCGGGATTTTCGGTCTGCCGAGGTGGCAGCGGGCAGGGAAGTCATGGAAGTAAGGATAGGCTAAGAAACTGGAGGCAATTCCCAGAGAACCGGGTCCGAACCCTGCGACTGGAGGATTTCGTTGGCCCTGCTGAAGGGCCTGGAGCCGAAGAAACCGCGCGCGGCCGACAAAGGGCTGGGATGGGCGCTGGACAGTACGGCGGCGTCGCCCAAGAGGGGGCGGACGCTCTCGGCATCCTTGCCCCACAGCATGGCCACCAGGGGAACCGCGCCGCCGTCGGCAGCGCGGCGCCGGGCAACCGCGGTGATGGCCGCCGTCGTCACGGCCTCCCAGCCTTTGCCGCGGTGGGACCCCGCCGCTCCGGACCGGACGCTGAGGACACGGTTCAGCAGCAGAATGCCCTGGTCGGCCCAGCGCGTGAGGTCCCCGTGCGTACGGGCCGGAAATCCGAGATCGGCTTCAAGTTCCTTGTAGATGTTCGCGAGGCTTCGCGGAATAGGCCTGGTGTGCCCATCAACTGCGAAGGACAGCCCGACTGCGTGGCCAGGGGTCGGGTAAGGGTCCTGGCCCACGATAAGCACCCTGACATCCGCCAGTGGGCGCCGGAAGGCGCGCAGGATTTTCGACGGCGCCGGCAGCACCTGGTGACCGGCGGCCACTTCAGCGGCAAGAAATTCCAGCACGCCGCGCAGTTCGGCCTCAACGGGAGCAAGCGCCGCAGCCCAGTCGGGCGCCACCAGTTCCTCCAGCGGCATGCGGGCCATCTCAGCGAACCCCACAGCCTCAGCAGCGGGCTCCAGCTCAAACAAAGCATCGGAATCAAACACGCTCCCATTCTCGCAGTGGCTGACGAGCCGACGGCGACGGCGAGCGGCACGGAGGCTCCCGGTGGCAGATTTTCCGTAGGCTCCGATGTTGCGTGAGGGACGAGCGCAGGAGCCGGGAAAATCCGCCATCGGTAGCCGCCACCAGTCACTGGGGAGCCGCGGGCGCGTCACACGGCGTAAATGACACGCGTGTTATTCCCCCGTACCATGGAGAGAGACTTTGACCGGAACAGCGAAGGAGTTTGTCGTGGCCGAACCAGTGCGCGATCACTTGTCCGCTCCGGACGGCGGCGCCCGTGCCGGTGAGCTCCTGGACCTGGCTGCCGCCGCGCTGCCTGGTTCAAGGTTGAGCGAACGGGACCAGCAGATGCTGGCACTCGAGCGGCAGTGGTGGAAGTACGCCGGGGCCAAGGAACAGGCCATTCGTGAGCTGTTCGACCTCTCGGCCACGCACTACTACCAGATCCTCAACACGCTGATTGACACTGAGGACGCCCTGGCCCATGACCCCATGCTGGTGAAGAGATTGCGTAGACTACGTACGTCACGCCAACGGGCACGCACGGCGCGCCGTTTGGGCTCGGACGCGTAAGTGTCAGCGCTGAGCAATCAGCAAAAACCACCAAGGACAACGTTTTACCATGACCAAATACGCTCGGGATGAATTCGACAGGGTCCCGGAGGCCTCTTCGCGACAAGGTGTCCACCGGGTCGCTTCGGAGGCTCCCCGTCGCCGTCTTGGACCCATTCTGGCGGTCGGCATTGCGGCCCTTGCCATTGGACTGGTGGCCTTCTTTTTCCTGCCCAAGCTGGGTCTCGCACCCACCGGCAGCCCGCTAATGGCGGCAGGATCCGCGCTGGAAAGCCCGTCAGCCACACCCACCGCCGAGGCGCCCCAAAGCAGCGCACCCGCCAGCGCAGAGCCAAGCACGGAACCCTCGGCCAGCGAGGCTCCCTCGGCTGGCGACTCTCCGTCCGCGTTGCCGGAAATTGAAGCGCAGTCTGTCGACAAAACCCAGCCTGTTGCCGTCTACAACGGAACCACGACGGCCGGCCTCGCCGGCCGGGTGAGCAGCAGCGTTACTGCCGCCGGCTGGAAGCTGGGGCCGGTTGGCAACTGGGGCGGAATGCCGCAGCAGTCCTCCGTCATCTACTACAACGGGGCTGCCCAGAAAGCCAACGCCGAAGCCTTGGGTGACCTCCTCAACATCACCTCGCTGGTGGACTCACCGGAGTTCCAACAGCCGGTTGTTGTAGTCCTCGGGCCCGGGTTCCAGTAGGAATTCGGTTACGCCTGAATAACTATTGGGGGCAGGCAGGCTAGAGCCCTGCACCCGGCAAAGAGCACTGGCTAGAGTGATTCCGGACGCCGCCCCGTATTTCACGGACGGTCCAAACGGCGCACAGCGACGTGTGCCGAACAGAAGCAACCGGAAAGTGTGGGCAACATGGCATTGGGAACCGTCAAATGGTTCAACGCCGAAAAAGGCTATGGCTTCATCACCGTTGACTCCTCCGGTGACGATGTCTTCGTCCACTGGTCCGCCATCGAGGGTGAGGGCTACAGGGCCCTGGATGAAGGGCAGCGCGTGCAGCTCGAAATCGGCGAAGGCGAGAAGGGTCCGCAGGCAGAGAACGTCCGGCCCGCCTGATGGTCTACTCCGCGGCAGCGCATCGCAGCCGGATGCCTGAGCGCCCCCGGCAGGCAGGGCTGTACCGCCCAGGCGCCGTGATTCTTGCCGCAGCCGCGGCGCTGTCGTTGGCTGCATGCTCCGGCCAGGCGGGGAACGCACGCCTGGGCACGGTGGACGCCAGCGGAGACGGCACGCTGCGCATCGGCCTGATCCTGGACAACACCGGCCAGCAGGCGTTCCTCAATGCTTCGCAGCTCGCCGCCGCCAAGCTGGCGGTTCGGGAAATCAATGCCGCCGGGGGCCACAAGGGGCGGCCTGTCGAACTTCTTCCCGAGAAAATCAGCGACGACACGGCCGCGCAGGCCAAGGAACTCGTGGCAGCCAAGGCGGATGTTGTCATCGGCCCCACGGATTCCAGCCGCGCCCCGGGGGCCATCGACGTGCTCGCCAACGCCAAGGTGGCCATTATTTCTCCGGCGAACGCAGCGCAGGGCCTCAGCCATTACCGAAGCGGCGGATACTACTTCCGGACGTCCGCGGCAGATGTGGCCCAGGCGTCAGTTCTGGTCAAACTTGCCAAAGACGGCGGAGCACGGACGATCGCTGTTGTGCACGAAGAAGGCAGCTACGGCAAGGACGTCTCCGTTGCCGTGGCCGGTGCGGCCAAGGCCGCCGGCCTGGGCGTCGTGTCAGACGCTGCATTCACTCCGGGTCAGGCACAACAGGCCGCAGCGGCTGCCAGAGCGGCCGGACCCGACGCCGTCGTGCTCGTTGCGCGCGAAGGCGCTCAGGGCGCCATGGCCGAACTCAACAACGCCGGCCTGGCGGGCGGGAAGCTCGTCCTCAGCGACGGCGCCATCAAGCAATACGGCTCAGCACTTGGATCCAAGGCGCTGGACGGCGCCCGAGGTGTCCTGCCCGGAGTCTTCCCGTCGGCACATTTCCAAGGTGAACTGGTGGCCGTCGACCCCGACCTCAAGGACATGACTTTTGCGGCGGAGACCTACGATGCCGTGAACCTTGCGGCCATCGCCGCGGCCTCTGCGGCCGACGACGCCGGATCCTCCATCGCTGCGCAGCTGATGGCGGTCTCCGGGCAGCAGGGAACGGGCGCGGCGGAAGTATGCCGGAGCTACAAGGAATGCGCTGACGCGATCAGGGCCGGAAAGCCAGCGGACTACGACGGCGAGTCCGGGCGGATCGGCTTCGACGCCAACGGGGACGTGACGTCCGCGAACTACATGGTGTTCACCTACGCGGCAGACAACAGGGCAAAGATGAGCGGAAGCGAAATGGCAGCCCGCACCGGCAGCTGATCGCTCCTAGCGTATTGCCGGCGCCCTGAGGCCATTGTCCGCGGCTTCTGCTTGCACTCTCCCCGGGGGAGTGCTAATTATTGATTTAGCACTCCCACGGACTGACTGCTAAATCGACGCCCGGTTCCGGCCGGTCGCGGAGTGAGCGGGCAGGCCAAGGAGCGAAAGAAATACCTGGCTGGGGTGAGATCCCATCCGTGCGGCGTACAGAGGCCGCCGGTGAAGGATCGTCCGTCGCGGGCACCGCAGTGCAAGGTTCATTCTTAACGACTGTCCCGAAAGGACTACTGCCGTTATGGCCAAGATCATTGCATTTGATGAAGAGGCACGCCGCGGCCTTGAGCGGGGCCTGAATATCCTCGCCGACGCCGTCAAGGTCACCCTCGGCCCGCGTGGACGCAACGTCGTCCTCGAAAAGAAGTGGGGCGCGCCCACGATCACCAACGATGGTGTTTCCATCGCCAAGGAGATCGAGCTGGACGATCCCTACGAGAAGATCGGCGCCGAGCTGGTCAAGGAAGTTGCCAAGAAGACGGATGACGTCGCTGGCGACGGCACCACCACCGCAACCGTCCTGGCACAGGCCCTGGTCAAGGAAGGCCTGCGCAACGTCGCAGCCGGCGCTGACCCGCTGTCCCTGAAGCGCGGCATCGAGAAGGCTGTCGAAGCCGTCACCCAGGAACTCCTGGCCTCCGCCAAGGAAATCGAAACCAAGGAAGAGATCGCCGCCACGGCATCCATCTCCGCCGGTGACGAAGAAATCGGTGCCCTCATTGCTGAAGCCCTGGACAAGGTCGGCAAGGAAGGTGTCATCACCGTCGAGGAGTCCAACACCTTCGGCCTGGAGCTTGAGCTCACCGAGGGCATGCGCTTCGACAAGGGTTACATCTCCGCTTACTTCGTCACCGACGCAGAGCGCCAGGAAACGGTCCTCGAAGACCCGTACATCCTGATCGTTAACTCCAAGATCTCGAACGTCAAGGAACTGGTTGCCGTCCTTGAGAAGGTCATGCAGTCCAGCAAGCCGCTGCTGATCATCGCCGAAGACATCGAAGGCGAAGCCCTGGCCACCCTGATCGTCAACAAGATCCGTGGCACCTTCAAGTCCGTCGCCGTCAAGGCTCCGGGCTTCGGCGACCGCCGCAAGGCCCAGCTCGCAGACATCGCCATCCTCACCGGTGGCCAGGTCATCTCCGAGGAAGTCGGCCTCAAGCTGGAGAACGCAGGCCTGGAACTCCTGGGCCGCGCCCGCAAGGTCACCGTGACCAAGGACGAGACCACCATCGTCGAGGGCGCAGGCGACGCCGACCAGATCGCCGGCCGCGTGTCCCAGATCCGTGCCGAGATCGAGAACTCCGATTCGGACTACGACCGCGAGAAGCTGCAGGAACGCCTGGCCAAGCTGGCCGGCGGCGTTGCAGTCATCAAAGCCGGTGCCGCAACCGAAGTTGAGCTCAAGGAACGCAAGCACCGCATTGAGGACGCTGTCCGCAACGCCAAGGCTGCTGTTGAAGAAGGCATCGTTGCCGGCGGTGGCGTTGCCCTGATCCAGGCCGGTGCCAAGGCATTCGCCAACCTGCAGCTCGAAGGCGACGAAGCAACGGGTGCTAACATCGTCCGCGTTGCCATCGACGCCCCGCTGAAGCAGATTGCCTACAACGCCGGCCTCGAGCCGGGCGTTGTTGTGGACAAGGTCCGCGGATTGCCTGCCGGTCACGGCCTGAACGCCGCAACCGGACAGTACGTCGACCTGCTGGCTGCCGGCATCAACGACCCCGTAAAGGTAACGCGCTCTGCACTCCAGAACGCAGCATCCATCGCGGGTCTGTTCCTCACCACCGAGGCTGTAGTGGCCGACAAGCCGGAGAAGAACTCCCCGGCCATGGGCGGCGGCGACGACATGGGCGGCATGGGCGGCATGGGCGGTTTCTAGCCCGTCCAACCGCGCCTAAGCGCAAAAAAGTGCGGCTCCCTCGAATCGAGGGGGCCGCACTTTGCGTTGGCAGGGCAGACGCGAACGATTCCGGCATCTTAGCTTCGCTTTTCAGCGCTGTCCTCAACCGGAGAAAAACACAATGTCGGAGTGGTCTGGCAGGATGGTTCGGTGACGATTACTGCAGCAGCCGATGGTTCGGCATTAGGAAATCCCGGTCCGGCAGGCTGGGCCTGGTATGTGAACGATGATTGTTGGCGCGCGGGCGGCTGGCCGCACGGAACCAACAACCAGGGCGAACTCATGGCCGTGCTGGATCTGTTCCGTGCCACGGCGCACCTCCCTGGGGAGGAACTGCATATTCTTTGCGACAGCCAATATGTGATCAACTCGGTTACTAAGTGGATGCCGGGATGGAAACGCAAGGGCTGGCGCAAGGCCGACGGCAAGCCTGTGCTGAACGTGGAGATACTGCGGGACATTGATCAGGCACTGACCGGCCGCAAGTACCGCTTTGAATGGGTCCGGGGCCATGCGGGACACGATCTGAACGAGGCGGCCGACGACCGCGCCCGGGCAGCAGCGACCTCCTATCAGCAGGGCATTGCCGTGCGATCCGGACCGGGGTTCGTGCGCGGCGACGACACAGACGGTAAGGCCCATGCGACGCGTTCGGCGGGGCCCTCCGGAACCCCGGATACACAACACCAGCAGGGTGTTCCCCGGCAGGGCACCTCACCGCTTGGCGGCACAACGGGGCACGCCGCCACGGCCACGCTTTCCGGGCAGCAGGATCTCTTCGCGCTGCCGGGCCGAGACAATCAGCCGGACCTTTTCAGTGAGCCCGATCTGTTCAGCGAACTGGGCGCGGATGCCTTCACGGCCGCGGACGGTCAGGAAGCAGCCCCCGAGGCTGTGGTGGAGGCGCTGGAGCGGGAGCTGCTCCGTCCGGACACACGTGCTGACATTGGACGCACCGGGGTGCTGCTGCACCCGGACTTTACCGAAATCGGCAGCTCGGGGCGGCTCTGGACACGGGACGCAATGATGATGGCCCTTGAAGAGAACCCCGCCGCCGAAACCGAACTGGAGATCATCGGCGCTGACCGGGTCGGCCCGGAGGCCGTCCTGCTGACGTACCGCAGCCACGGCCGCGCGGGATCGTCACTGAGCAGTTCGCTCTGGGTCCTCGACGGAACGAAGTGGCGCCTGCGTTTCCATCAGGGAACACCGGAAGCCTAGCCAGGCGGTTCAGGGGCCCCGAGGCGTTGCCGAAGGGTCTTGCTGCGACGTTCCCCCCGAAGCGTGCTGCCGAGGCGCTCAGCTGAAGCGCTGCGTATTGCCCTGTTCCGCCTGCGCATACGTTGCTGCCGCGGAATTGAGGGCCAAATTGATGGAGGCAAGGGAGGCCTCCACCTTGCCCTGGGTGAGGGTCCACTCCGTGATCAGCGCCTGGAAGTTGGTGGCCGCCGATCCCCGCCACGTACCCTGCAGCTCGTCCAGCCCGCGCTTCATGGCCTGGACGTCCGCGCTGATGCGGTCCACGGTGGCTTTGACGTTGGCTGATTTGAGTTGGAGCAGTTCAGTATCAACAGAAATGATGCTCATTTGATTGCCTCTCGACGCTGTACGGAAGCCTGATCAGGTTTCCGGACGGCCCGGAGTTGCCCGGACCGCTACGTCGAGCCTAGGAAGCGGCGGCCCGGTCATGCCACGGCTGGTCACCGTATGTGGACAACTTCGCCGTCGTCCGTCTTGTCTGCCGTCTCGTCCTGGAACGGGAGGCTGACAACCATGGTGGCGCCGCCGCCGTCGGTCTGCTGCGTCCGGACGGTGCCGGAGTGCGAACCAACTATGGCTGCCACAATGGCCAGCCCCAGGCCACTGCCGCCCGTTTCGCGGGTCCGCGAGGTGTCTGCCCGGTAGAAGCGCTCAAAGATCCTGGGCGCTTCATCCTCAGGGATTCCCGCGCCATGGTCACGCACCTCGATGATGGAGAACCTGCCTCCGTCGGTCCCCGTCCGGACGCCGACAGCGAGTTCGATGGGCGTCCCGGCCGGCGTATAACGAAGGGCGTTGCCCACCAGGTTTCCCACCACCTGGCGCAGTTTGGCTTCGTCACCGAGCACTGGCGCAGGGGAGGGTGCGCGGCCGTCGATCCCGGCCAGCGTAATCTGCCGGCTCCTGTCGCTGGCCTGGGTGTCCACCACCGCGTCGTTGGCCAGCAGTAGCAGGTCCACGGGCTTCTGCTGCAAGGGGCGCTGCTCGTCCAGCCTCGCCAGGAGCAGGAGGTCCTCCACCATGGAGCCCATCCGTTTGGCTTCGCTCTCAATCCGGCCCATGGCGGTGGCCACGTCCTCTTCCTTGCTGAGCGCGCCCTGACGGTAGAGCTCGGAGAACCCGCGGATGGTCACAAGGGGGGTTCGAAGCTCATGGGAGGCATCGGCGGCAAAGCGGCGCATCCGCTCCTCGGACGCCATCCGGGAGGCGAACGCCGACTCAATATGGCTCAGCATGGCGTTGAGCGACCCACCCAGCCTGCCCACTTCCGTGGCGGGATTCTCGACATCCACGCGCCGCGACAGGTCGCCGGCCGCAATGGCCGCGGCGGTCTTCTCCACGCGCGCCAGCGGGCGGAAGGACCGCGAGACTGTCCAGGTTGCAATGAAGAACGCCAGCACCAGCGTCAGGAATCCGACTCCGATCACCACCAGCGCGGCATGTTCCACGACGGAGTCCACAGGGGCCAGCGGAAGGCCGATAATCACCACTGCACTGCGCTGGTTGCCGTCCACGACGTTCAGCGCCACGACGCGCCAGTTGCGCCCGTCCGTGCCGCGGACCTGGAATGGCTGCTGATCGCGGTCCGTGGCCTCGGCGGGGGAGAGGCTGTCGATGTCCGGGCGCCATTCCTTGCTGCCGCCGAACGGGACGGCTGGCTGGCCCTGGCGCAGGAGCATCAGCGAATAGTCCGTGGGGATGTTGGGGTTCTGTTCCTGCAGTTGGGTGAAGGACTGCTGTTGCCGGACGGAATTGACGGCGACCTTGAGCTTGTCGTCCACCTGGCCCTGCAGATAGCTATGCAGGAGCGTCAGCGTGCCAGACCCGGTCACGGCCAGGGCCACCAGCATGAGCCCCATCATGATGGCCACCAGCTGGGACCGCAGCGAGGCGGACTTCCAACGGTGCAGCAAGGTCAGCGCTTCTCTGCCGTCCGCAGGACGTACCCCACGCCCCGCTTGGTCTGGATGAGTGCGGGCGCATCGGGGTCGATGTCAACCTTGCGCCGCAGGTAGGAGATGTAGGACTCCACAATGGAGGCGTCGCCATTGAAATCGTACTCCCAGACGTGGTCCAGGATCTGGGATTTGGACAGGACCCGGTTCGGGTTCAGCATCAGGTAGCGCAGGAGCTTGAATTCGGTGGGGGAGAGCTCGATGACGGTTCCTCCGCGGCGCACCTCGTGGGCGTCGTCGTCGAGCTCCAGGTCGTCCACCCGGATCACAGCGTCGTCGTCGACCATGGGCTGGGTGCGACGCAGCACGGCACGGATACGGGCCACCACTTCGTCCAGGCTGAAAGGCTTGGTGACGTAGTCGTCGCCGCCGACGGTGAGGCCGGTGACCTTGTCCTCGGTGTCGTCCTTGGCTGTCAGGAACAGGACCGGGAAGTGCTTTCCGGACGCCCGCAGCCGCCGGGTCACGGTGAAGCCGTCCATGTCCGGCAGCATGACGTCAAGGACCGCAAGGTCCGGTGTGTGGAGCTCGGCGGCGGCGAGGGCGTCACGGCCGTTGCCGGCGGAGACAACCTCGAACCCGGCGAACCTCAGTGAGGTGGAGAGCAGCTCGCGGATGTTGGGTTCATCATCGACGACGAGCAGCTTGGCTTCGGGACCGTTCTTTTTCATACTTCCCATGATGCTCCCAGAATCTGGGAGTTTTCTGGATGAAAGTTGTGTGTCCCATGGACAGGTCCGGCCTGTGGCTGTCCGCTCAGGTGGCCGTGGGGTTCCGCCCCACGTCCTTGGCGTCCATGATCCGGTAGGCGTAGCCCTGCTCGGCCAGGAACCGTTGGCGCTTCGCGGCGAAGTCCTGGTCCAGGGTGTCCCGTGCCACGAGCGAATAGAACCGGGCCGCGCGGCCGTCCTGCTTTGGGCGCAGGAGCCGGCCCAGGCGCTGCGCTTCCTCTTGCCGGGACCCGAAGGAGCCGGACACCTGGATGGCCACCGAGGCTTCGGGCAGGTCGATGGAGAAGTTGGCCACCTTGGACACCACGAGGGTCTTCACGTCGCCGGCGCGGAACGCATCAAACAGCTTCTGGCGTTCCTTCACCGATGTGTCGCCCTTGATGACCGGAGCCTGCAGCCGTTCGCCCAGTTCGTCCAGCTGGTCAATGTACTGTCCGATGACCAGGAGCTGCTCGCCCCGGTGCTGTTCCACCAGCTGCTCCACCACGGTGGACTTGGTCTCGGACGTGGAACACAGCCGGTATTTGTCGGCGTCCTCGGCCATGGCGTAAGCGACCCGTTCGTCGTGCGGGAGGTCCACGCGGACTTCCACACAGTCAGCGGGGGCAATGTAGCCCTGGGCCTCGATGTCCTTCCACGGGGCGTCGTAGCGCTTGGGACCGATCAGGCTGAACACTTCTCCCTCGCGGCCGTCTTCCCGCACCAGGGTTGCCGTCAGCCCGAGCCGGCGCCGGGCCTGGAGGTCTGCCGTCATCCGGAAGATGGGCGCCGGCAGGAGGTGGACCTCGTCATAGATGATCAGGCCCCAGTCGTGCCCGTCCACCAGCTCCAGGTGGGGGTAGATCCCGCCGCGCTTCGTGGTGAGGACCTGGTACGTGGCGATGGTGACCGGGCGGACTTCCTTGACCGAGCCGGAGTACTCGCCGATCTCGTCGGCTGTGAGGGAGGTCCGCTTGATCAGTTCGTCCTTCCACTGCCGGGCGGAAACGGTGTTGGTCACCAGGATCAGGACCGTGGTGGAACTGATGGCCATCGCGGCCGCACCCACCAGGGTCTTGCCGGCACCGCACGGGAGCACGACGACGCCGCTGCCGCCGGCCCAGAAGTTCTCCGTGGCCAGTTTCTGGTACGGACGGAGCTTCCAGCCGGATTCATTGAGCATGATGGGGTGCGGCGTGCCGTCAACGTAGCCGGCCAGGTCCTCTGCGGGCCGGCCGATCTTGAGCAGCAGTTGCTTCAGCTGCCCGCGCTGGGAGGAATGGACCACCACTGTCTCGCCGTCGATCCGCGGCCCCAGCAGGGGCTGGATTTTCTTGGCGCGGCAGACTTCCTCGAGCACGGGGTAGTCATTGGTCCGCATCACCAGCCCGTGCTGCGGATCCTTTTCGAGCCGCAGCCGGCCGTACCGGGACATCGTTTCCTCGATGTCGATCAGCAGGGAATGCGGCACGGGGAAGCGCGAATACTTCAACAGGGTATCCAGCACGCGTTCGGCATCCAGCCCGGCGGCGCGGGCGTTCCAAAGCCCCAGGGGCGTAAGGCGGTAGCTGTGCACGTGCTCCGGTGCGCGCTCCAGCTCGGCGAAGGCGGCGATGGCATGCCGGGCCTCCGTTGCCTGCTCATGGTCCACTTCGAGCAGGATGGTTTTGTCGCTCTGGACGATCAGGGGGCCGTCGGTCACGGCACTGACGTCCGGGTGCCGGCGGGGCGGTGGGTGCTGGTCACTGCTGGAATTCCTCTTCCGCTTCTATGTCGATGATCCGGTGGATGGAGAGCACGCGTTCGGTTTCGCGCGCGGGGTCGAATACCCTGACCCGTCCGCCGGTCACAGAAACCGGAACAACCGTTTCCCTGCTGGCATTCCCCTGGCTGTCCACGACGTTCATGGTGACAGCTTGCCTGAGCCGGATGGCCTTCTGCAGCGTTTCCAGTCCCAGCTGGGTTACTTCCTCCCCAGTGGGCGCCTGCGCGCGGTGGCTTCCGTTGCTGCTGGCGCCGTGCAGCGACTTTTGGCTCCGGAGAATCGCGAGTTGGGCATCGACGTCGGCCTCCGGCGGCGCCGTCCGCGGGGCACTGTACACCGGGCGCCCGCTGCCTGGAACGGCTGTGGTGCGGCGCAGCCGGACCAGCGCGGACTCCGGTTCCTCGACGGCAGGCGACAGTCCCAGGGTGCGTAGCACCTGCGCGGTTTCCTTGGGGCCCGCGTGGGAAATCAGGACCGTCGGCGCGATCCGGACCAGGCCCAACCCTGAGGCGCTTGATTCCTGGACCAGTTCCAGCAAGGCGTCTTCGTCGTCGCTCTGGATGAAGCTGGAGGCCACGCCCACGCGCAGCCGTCCGTGCCTGGCAGCCGTGTCCTCCACGAGGTATTCGAGCGGCTGCGGAACGGCAGTGGCGGAATGCTCGCGCAGGAAACCCAACAGGCTGGCGGCGTCGTGGCCGGCGTCGAGGGCGCGCCTGACGGAAGCCACGGAGAACCGGTAGATCGTGGCCGGCCCCTGGCCCTCGGCGTCTGCGATCATGAGGAGCTTTTCGCTCAGCTCAGGTGCCAGGTAGCCCGGTGCCACGGCCGTGAGGTCGGCCTGCAGCAGCACATGGTTCAGGGCCGCCGGCAGATGCTCGCCCAGGATGTCCAGCGCTTCATCAGGACGCTCCGCCGCGATGGCCGATCCCAGCTGGCTGAGCGCGCCCGAACCGACCAGGCCCAGCATTTCGGCCTCGGCGAGGACACCCCTGATCAGTGAGCTGAAGCGCCTGGCCATACGGGGCTGCGTCCACTCGGCCCGCTGCAGCACCGCTGCCGCGTCCAGCACGGGCGCTTTGCCATCAGCCCCGGCGGCCTCCAGCGTAAGTTCGTTGAGGATCTCCAGGATCCGCTTCCGGACGACGGGTGCGTCCGGCCGCTGGGCCTCCGCGGACAGTGCATTGATGGTAGTTCCCGCCGCTGCGCGGTGGGGGGCGGCGCCGGGGCCGGTGATGGGCTGGCCAACCAGCGACGGTGCGCGCTCGCTGGCCATCCAGGCATTGACCAGCCACAGCCATTGTTCCTGGCGCGGCAAGGTCAGCCATTCCAGTTGCTCCGGCTGAACCCAGGCGGAACTGTCCACGTCCAGCCGGATGAGTCCCGCCAGGGCGCACAGCTCCACCAGCAGTCCGGCGCGGTTCAGCTCGATCCGGAGTGAATCGGCGAGCCGCTTCATCTCGCGGACCCCGACGCCGCCGCTCCTCAACGTGACGAGCGGTTGCTCCCGCACGCTGTGGAGCACTTCGCCGGTGAGGCGAAGCGTTTCCGCGATGGCCCCCAGGGCCGCGTTGCGCCGCAGCGCCGCCGTGGTCTGCCCCAGCCGAGGCGCCGGCGGCGTGAGTGTGAAGTCCTCGATCACCGCGCCTCCGCGGAGGGCGATGCCCACGCTGTGCGGCAGTTCCACGTGGGCGGCGTCCAGCGGCACCAGCAGGCCACGGGCCAGGAGCCAGTCAACGGGGCCGACGTCGGGCCCTTCGTTCAGGACCGACGCCCGCCGTTGCGCCTGGGGAACCGCCCCCATTGCCCAGTTGCCGAACCGGGCCAGGAGCGCCGTGGTCCGTTCCGGGGCGGTGGCCAGGATCTGGCCCAGCGCCTCGGGGGTGGCAGTCCAGTGTTGGAGGGCCAACGCCGCTTCCATGGGTGTGGTGGCGGGATGGATGGCGGCGCCGCTGTGATGCAGTTCGCCCACCAGTTGCACTACGCGCTGGGCAAAGGCCGGCTGCAGCCGGACCAGTTCCGTGTAGCTCCGTCCCAGCCCGGCCGGGTAGATTCC
Organism: Arthrobacter sp. 24S4-2; assembly: GCF_005280255.1. Lineage (NCBI taxonomy): Bacteria > Bacillati > Actinomycetota > Actinomycetes > Micrococcales > Micrococcaceae > Arthrobacter > Arthrobacter sp. 24S4-2. The sequence goes on from NZ_CP040018.1 coordinate 932,290, forward strand.
CACGACGTCCCGCAGGCTTCCCACCGGGAGGTAGAACCGCTGGCGGACACCCGCCGGCAGGGCCACCCCGTGAGGGGGCTCCGCGCGGTGCACCAGGGCAAGTTCCTCAAGGGAGTGCAGGATCCGTTCAATGGCGGAAAGGGCGGCGCCATGGATGAGTTTCTTCAGCCCGGCAGCCGAAGTGCTGTGGGCGGTGTCCGTATTGGTACACAGATGGAGCGTTTCCAGCACCTGCATTTGTGGCCGGTTCAGCCGCTCCAGTGCCCGCTGCACGCTGACACGGGCGCTCGCCCTGGCCGCCAGCGCCGCGAAGTCGGGAACGTTGGGGGAGATAAGGTCCGGCCGCGCGGCGAACAAAGCCCGCAACGAGTCGTCGCTGCGTGCCTCCAGTTCCTTGCTGAGCGCGCGAATAAGGGACATCAGTCCAACGTTACCGCCCGCCGGACTTTCCTGCCCGGCGGCGGGCTGCGACACTGTCGATCACCAGGGCAATCATGAGGAGGAAGGCCACCGGCAGTCCGTACAGGGCAAGAGACGTCACCCACACCGGGGCCGTGCCGCCGGCAAATGCAACGGCCATGACGGCGCCCACGGCGGCCAGGGAAACGACTGCAATAACCGCCGCAACTATCATCAGTGGCCGCAGGTAGCGGGAGGGTGTCATGGAAGTAACGCTAACAGCCCGGCTGCGCCGTGCCGCAAAGCGGGAAACCGGGTCCCGGCAGGATAACCTTGAAGATACAGACCAACATGGTCCAGGCGGCCATACCCTGAACCCGCATATCAGTGCGGATGCGGTGGCCGCCGGCTGTGTCTCAGGAAGTTCAGAACGAAGAAGGTTGATTACGTGCCTACCGGCAAGGTCAAGTGGTATGACAAGGAAAAAGGCTTCGGATTCCTCGCGGGCGAGGACGGCCAGGAAGTATTCCTGCCGAAGTCCGCGCTGCCCGAGGGCATCACCGAGCTGAAAGCCGGCACCCGGGTGGAATTTGGCGTAGCTGACGGCCGCAAGGGCGCACAGGCGCTCGGCCTGCGCGTCCTGGACAAGACGCCGTCCATCGCCAAGGCGAAGCGGCCCAGCGCCAAGGACCTGGCTCCTCTCGTGCAGGACCTGGTGACTGTGCTGGACAACCTGTCCGGAACGCTGTCGGCCGGTAAGTACCCTGAAGGCAACAAGGCCAAGGCGATTGCCGCCGCCCTGCGTAAGGTTGCCGACGAGCTGGACGCTTAGGCATCGCATGAATCCCGAACCTGATCAGAGAGCTTCCAAAGCGGCTTCAAGGCCCCGTGCCGGGGTCCCGGTCTGGCGTACCGGCAAGCCGGATGCGGTGCTCGCTGCTGCCGTTGACTTTGCCCGGAATGCGATTGAGGGCATCGCCCCGGCCACGCAAATCGGACAGCACATGGGCGCAAAGACCGAGGGGGACCGTGTGGTCACCCACCTCTTTGAGTCCAAACTGGCTGGATACCAGGGGTGGCAGTGGTACGCGGTGCTCACGCGCAATTCCCGGTCCAAGGTGATTACGGTGAATGAGCTCGGACTGCTGCCTTCCGAGGATTCCATCCTGGCACCCGAGTGGGTGCCGTGGGCCGAGCGTGTCCGCCCCGAAGACGCCCAGGACGATGACACTGTGGACTCCGTCGTGGCGGAGAATGAAGCAGCGGCGATCGGTGCAACCGGCGACGGGACCACGGATGACGTGGTGGACGCCGGCGCCCAGGACTGGATCGACGGCGACGATTCCGACGGCGATGATGCGCCGGAGGCGGAATCCGACGCCGGTGAGCCGGATGCGGACGAGTACCTGGTGCGGGAGACTGACTAACCGGTTGGAATGGTCAGGGACTGAGCACCACGGAGGCCGACGATGACGTCCACCTTCAAGTCCCTCCACATCCCCAGCTACCGTCTCTGGTTCGTTGGTGCCCTGGTTTCGAACATCGGGACCTGGATGCAGCGGACCGCCCAGGACTGGCTGGTCTTCGACCACCTCACCGACCACGATGCGGGTGCCATGGGCATCACCATGGCCCTGCAGCTCGGTCCGCAACTGTTCCTCGCCCCGGTGGCAGGACTGGTGGCAGACCGCTTCAACCGCCGCCGGCTCCTGGTGATGACGCAGTCCGCCATGGCCCTGCTGAGCACCGGCCTTGGCCTGCTGGTGGTCCTCGGCGCCGGGCAGCTCTGGCACGTCTACGCTTTCGCCCTCCTGCTGGGCCTCGTCTCCGCCCTGGACGCCCCTGTCCGCCAGACCTTCGTCTCCGAGTTGGTGCGGGACGATTACCTGCCCAACGCAGTGGCCCTGAACAGCGCCTCCTTCAATGTGGCCCGAATGATCGGACCGGCAGTGGCCGGGGTGCTCACTGTCGCCGTCGGGCCCGGCTGGGTGTTCCTGATCAACACCGTCACGTTCGTGGCCCTGCTGCTGAGCCTGTGGCGGATTCCGGTTTCATCGCTGCGGGTTCTTCCCCGCGCGGCTCCCGGCAAGGGGCGGATCCGTGAAGGGCTGAGGTACGTGAGGTTCCGCCCGGACATCATTGTGGTGCTCGTGGCCGTATTCATCGTGGGCACCCTCGGACTGAACTTCGTACTGTTCATCGCGGCCATGGTCGGCACTGAATTCGGACTGGACGCCGGCGCCTTCGGGCTGATGAACTCCATCATGGCCATCGGTTCCGTGGCCGGAGCGCTGCTGTCGGCCGGACGAAGCAAACCCCGGCTGCGGATAATTTTCGGGGCCGCCGGAGCGTTTGGCGTCACTTCCGGGTTGGCAGCCCTGGCGCCCAGCTACTTCTGGTTCGGCGTGGCCCTTGTTCCGGTAGGCCTGTTTGCCATCACCATGATGACCAGCGCCAACGGGTACGTCCAGACCACTACGGATCCCGTGATGCGCGGGCGCGTGATGGCTCTGTACATGGCCATCTTCATGGGCGGAACCCCCATCGGGGCGCCGCTGGTGGGCTGGGTGGCCAATGTTGCCGGGCCCCGCTGGTCCATGGCCGTGGCGGCGGTGTCCGGGCTTCTGGCCGCGCTGATCGGCATGGTATGGATCATCCGGGCCAAGCAGCTAAGGCTGGGCTTCAACCGCCGTGCCCGGGGTCTGCGCTATTTCCGCCTGGTGTCCGGCTGGACCGGCCACGACGGTACAGCGGGCAAAGACGCTGCAGCAGGCAAAAAGGACGGCGCCGTCCGGGATCCAAGCCCGGACGACGCCGTCGAACGCTAACGCGTTATGTCCAGCTGACTGCCTACTTCCGCAGTTCGCCCACTACGTAGTCGATGCAGGCCAGTAGGGCCGAGACGTCGTCCGGTTCGATCGCCACGAAGGTGGCGATGCGCAGCTGGTTGCGTCCCAGCTTGCGGTACGGCTCCGTGTCCACAATCCCGTTGGCGCGGAGGACCTTGGCGATGGCGGCGGCATCAATCGAGTCATCGAAGTCAATGGTGGCGATCACGTTGGAACGGTCTTCGGCCTTGGCCACGAACGGCGTGGCGTAATCGGAGGCCTCTGCCCAGGAGTAGATGCGTCCTGCGGAATCGGCCGTGCGGGCCGCTGCAAAGTCGAGGCCGCCGTTGGCGTTCAGCCACTGCACCTGGGCGTCCAGGGTCACCAAGGTAGCCAGCGCCGGGGTGTTGTACGTCTGGTTCAACCGGGAGTTGTCGATGGCAGTCTGCAGGTCCAGGAAGTCCGGGATCCACCGGCCGCTTTCCTTGATCCGGGCAGCACGCTCCAGGGCGGCAGGGGAGAACAGGCCCAGCCAGAGGCCGCCGTCGGACGCGAAGTTCTTCTGCGGCGCAAAGTAGTAAACGTCTGCTTCTGAGACATCCACATCCAGGCCGCCGGCGGCGGACGTGGCATCCACCAGGACCAGCGATCCGTCATCAGCCCCGGCAACACGCTTGACCGGGGCGGCCACGCCGGTGGAGGTTTCGTTCTGCGGCCAGGCGTAGACGTCCACGCCCGCTTCCGCCTGGGCGGCGGGCCGGGTGCCGGGCTCGGACTTGATGATGGAGGACGCGTCCAGGAACGGTGCCTTGTTGGTCGCGGACGCGAACTTGGAGCCGAACTCGCCGAAGGAGAGGTGCTGCGCCTTCTTCTCCACCAGGCCAAAGCTGGCCACATCCCAGAACGCCGTGGAGCCGCCCACACCAAGGATGACTTCGTAGCCCTCCGGGGCGCGGAAGAACTCGCTGAGGCCGTTGCGGACGGATCCCACCAGGTTCTTGACCGGGGCCTGGCGGTGGGAAGTGCCGAGCAGCGTGGCCGACGCTGCGGACAGGGCTTCGATCTGCTCGGGGCGGACCTTCGAGGGCCCGGCGCCGAACCGTCCGTCCTTGGGCAGGAGGTTGGCGGGGATAGTGATGCTGGTGTCGCTCACAATGGCTCCAATTTTTCGGCGTGGACGTCGGAGGCCCGGCAGTTCACGGGGTGCCTGCAGGGAATCCCCTATATTCTGCCTGACGCGCCCGCGGGGGAGGGAACGGCCGCCGTCATAGTCCAGTCATTGAGACACCTGGCGGCAGCTCAGGACAGCCGCCGGAGATTATCCGGAGTAATTCAAAATAGGCTAAGCTGGTTCGACCTACAGCGGGCCGCGATGGCGGCCGGACTGATGCCGGAGGCTGTTCCCGGTCTGTTTCGGGGATTCGGCTCCACTTCGCGTGGAGCAGTGGGGAACGCCTCCGCGCGGTACGGTGGGACTGACGCAAGGACTGTGCTCGAGGAGCTGAGCTGGATGACGGATCTGATCGACACCACGGAGATGTATCTTCGGACAATCTTGGAGCTTGAGGAAGAGAACATCGTGGCTCTCCGCGCCCGGATAGCCGAACGGCTGCGCCACTCCGGGCCCACCGTTTCGCAGACCATCGGCCGGATGGAACGTGACGGCCTGGTGGTTGTTTCCGGCGACCGGCACCTTGAGCTCACTGAAACGGGCCGGAAACGGGCCACCGAGGTTATGCGCAAGCACCGGCTCGCCGAGCGCCTGTTGGCTGACGTCATTGGCCTCGACTGGGCCTATGTCCACGATGAAGCGTGCCGCTGGGAGCACGTGATGAGCGAGCGCGTGGAACGGCGCATTTTCGAACTGCTGGACCACCCCACGGTATCCCCGTACGGCAACCCCATTCCGGGACTCGCCGCGCTTGGCGGCCAGCCGGCTCCCCTGCTCACGGACGGGGTAGTGAACCTCCTGGACGCCATGGCCGGATACGGAGCCGATTCGCGCGTCACGGTCAGCCGCCTGGCCGAACCGATCCAGGTTGAACCGGAGCTTCTGGTCCAGCTCGATGAAGGCGGGATCAGGCCCGGCGCCTCGCTCGCACTGGAACGGGTCGGGGAGTACATCTCGGTCCGCGTGCCCGAGATCGAAGGCGCCCTGGAGCTGCCGCCGGAAGTTGCGGCCCACGTATTTGTTACGGTCCGCTAACCGGCACCTTATAGGACCACCTATAAGTCACTGAGACGCAGATAACGGAATTATTACCGCGCTGATTAATCACCTATAGTTGAGAACTAGCGCCGATACTAAAGCGTTACCTGATCCGAAGCCGAGCTCTGCCAGCGGATCAGCGTACGAAACACCTCCTGGCAGGGGCGGGGAACCACAACCGGCCGTTGAAAGACGGCCTTGGGGTGAAGTCCGTCAGCGGCAAGGCATCTCCGACGAAGGATTCCCAAGGGATACCCCTGTGCCGGATGCCTTGCAATGGCGGACCGGGTCTTTGAACTCTCTGACCCGAATCCGACAGCTAACTCCGCAGGCTCTTCAGAGAGGATATTTCTTGACCACGCAGACCGTCAGGGGCCGCCGCAGGGCGTCAGGTCCCGCTTCGGAGTACCCAGTGGCCGAAGCCGTCATGACGGTCAGGCCCCGCGACGCACACCGTGATGCGCGCCGGCGCAAGAGCCTCTTCAACCAGGTCACGGACTTCGCGTCCGCGAGTGGCGTTGGTCAGAAGGCCGGCATTGCCTTGGCCGCCACCGGGCTGGTCCTCACTGTGACCGTCCCGTCCACCGGGCCCATGATGAGCACGGCCGACACCGGTAAGAACGCCGCTGCCGCCTCTTTCGCGGCTCAGCCTGAGGTTTCCGCTGCTGCCGGCGCCAAAATCGACTTCAACCGGACGTCCGTTGCCACCAAAGGCGATCCCGACGGCAAACTCAAGCAGCTGCTCAGTGCGCAGTCCGTTGGCACCATTACCCGGGCAGCATCGGCCGGCAGCCTCGGGGCTCCGCTGGAGCACCTGGTAACGGCCTCGCCCTTCGGGTTCCGGGTCAGCCCGATCACCGGCGGTGCCGGTGAATTCCACCGCGGCCAGGACTATGCGGCCCAGTGCGGGACAAGCGTCATGGCTGCCGCCAGCGGCACTGTAACCTTCTCCGGCTGGCACGCCTACGGCGGCGGCAACCGTGTGGTGATTGACCACGGCAACGGCCTGGAAACCACGTACAACCACCTCTCGTCGTCAAGCGTCCAGGTCGGCCAGAAGGTCAGCCGCGGCGACGTCATAGCCCTCAGTGGGACGACGGGCGCCTCCACCGGCTGCCACCTTCACTTTGAGGTGATGGTCAACGGCGACGTCGTTGATCCCCTCGGCTGGCTCTGATCCAAACCGATGGAACACTCTCGCATTCCTGTGACATGCCGTGACCTGAATGTGACATTCGCGCTGAATTCCTGTACCGTCTAAAGCACGCCAACTTTTCCGAAGTTGGCGCTCTTGAGTGGATTGCCTAACTCTGCCACCGCTCAAGGTCCGTTCGCATGACATCGTCTGGCAGAGGCGGGGGAACCAATTTTGGTCTTCGCAAGAAGACCTTGGGGTTAAGTCGCAAAGCTTCCCAGGAAGCCGAGCGGCCGGGTGACTCCCATCCGAATCCGACAGCTCACCTCGTAGGCATTGGGAGAGGCTACCTTCGTGTCTACACGCCACAACTCTGCGCGCCACCGCGCGCAAACGGTTCGAACGAACCCGTTGAACTCCGTGTCCAGGGCCGTTACTGCTAACGCCGGGACCGTAGGTCGCCAGGCGGCTGTGATTGCAGCTGCGTCCGGACTGATCCTCAGTGTTGGGCTGCCGGCAAATGCCGCGGACACCAACCTGGGTGTCTCCGCTTCCACGGAGTCCGGTTCACAGTCAGCCCAGCTGGCCGTTACTGCGGAACCGACAGCGACTGTTTCCTTCGAGCGTCCGGCAGTGACCACGAAGGCTGCGCCCAAGGTTGAACTGCGGGCACAGTCCACCGGTTCAGATGCCAGCCAGACCGCCACTGAAGCTGACGGGGAATCCAAGGCCGGCAAGCTTGCCGACGCGGTTTCTTCCGCTGCAGCCTCAGGTCTCGCTGCCATCGCCTACACCGGCATCGGCAGCCCCTACGTCTGGGGCGGCACCACTCCCAGCGGCTGGGACTGCTCCGGCTTCACGCAGTGGGTTTACGCCCAGGCCGGCATCAGCATCCCCCGCACCAATGCATGGACCGCCATGAAGCCCACCGCCACCCCGGCGCCGGGCGATCTGGTCATGCAAAACGGCGGCGCCCACGTTGGCATCTACGTCGGCAACGGCATGATGATCAGCGCGCTGAACCCGTCGCAGGGCACCCTCCTGCACGCTGTGTCCGCCACGGGCACGTCCGCGTTCTACACGCTTCGCTAAAACACGCCCTTACCGCTCAACAGCGCGTGTTTTCAGTGCTGCACGCGCACTTCGCTAAATCACCCGTTCGGGCCGTTCCGGCTTACCCCCAAGATGCCGGAGCGTCCAAAAACCGCGGCCTGCCACGCAGTCTGAGGAAAACGAAAGAGAGAAATAATGACTACACGTGCGATCGCACGGCACCGCGCCGAGGTTACAAAAACCAACTCGCTTGCTGTCATTGCCAAGGCTGTCGGCGACAACGCCGGTGGCATGGGTCGTCAGGCTGCGGTTATCGCTGCTGCTTCCGGCCTGGTCCTGACGAGCGGTATCGCAGCCAACGCTGCCGACACCAACGTTCAGCGCGAAGCTACGTCCGCCTCCACCTTGGAAGTCCAGTCTTCCGCTCCGGCCAACATCTCGGCCGCCTCCAGCATCGCCATCTCTTACGAGAAGCCGGCTGTTTCCACCTCCCCGGCCCCGGCCGTCGAGGCCCCGAAGCCGGTTGTCGAGGTTCAGGAAGCTGCCCCGGCAGCCGCTCCTGTTGCCGCGGTGTCCGCTACCGTAGACGCTCCGGCAGCGCCCGCTGCTGCCAGCGGAAACGGTGCCGCGATCGCCGCAGCCGCTTACGCCCAGCTGGGTGTTTCCCAGGACTGCACCGCCCTGGCCACGAACGCCCTTGCGGCAGTTGGCATCAACTACCACGGCTGGCCGGCAGGCTACCTCTCCCTGGGCCGCACCGTGAGCGCCGCCGAGGCACAGCCGGGTGACCTCGCTTACTACGAGAACGGCGGCATGGGCATGGCCCACATCGCTGTTTACGTAGGCAACGGCCAGGCAGTCCACGGTGGCTGGAACGGCGGAACCACCGCCCTGTTCAGCGTCAACGTCGGCTCCGGCCCGGTCTTCATCCGCGTCGGCGGCTAAAGCTTCCGGCTAACGCTTGCATGAGGAACCCCTGCCCTTCGGCAGGGGTTCTTCTGCGTTTCGAGGACATGAATTCTTGCCGACACGTGGCATATGGCAGCGGCCGGATTCGGCGAACGGGCACTTGAGTGTTTACTCTTGTGTTGTCGATCCATAGCCCGGACAAGCAGAGGGCAGCCGGCCCTCGAGCCCCTGACGGGTGCGGCCGTGAAGAGGTATGTGCATGCGCACTCTCGTTCTGAATGCTGGATATGAACCGCTGGCGGTTGTGACCTTCCGCCGGGCGCTGGTTCTTGTGCTGACCGGAAAAGCTAGCGTGGTGGCCGAAGGCGACGATCCTGTCGTTGGGCCGCAGGAGATTCTGGGCCGACCGTCCGTGATTCTTCTCAACCGCTACATCCGGCCACGGTACAACACAACCACTGCAGTGAGCCGCCGGGGCGTACTCCGCCGGGACGGCCACCGCTGCGCCTATTGCGGCAAAGCAGCGCACACCATTGACCACGTCCACCCGAAATCGCGGGGCGGCGGCGACTCATGGGAAAACCTCGTGGCCGCCTGCCTGCGCTGCAACAACGTCAAGGGTGACCACACGCCGGCGGAGATGGGCTGGAAGCTTCGGTTTGTGCCGGCGCCTCCCCACGGCACCATCTGGCAGATCAAGGAGCTCGAAAAGCCCACCCCCGCGTGGGATCCCTTCCTCCTGCCTGAATCGGCCGCCTGACAGTTATCAGGGATGTGCAACTGCACAGGGGCTAGGCTTGCCATGTGCAGTTTGATGCCTTGATCCTCGCCGGCGGGCGGTCCTCGCGTTTGGGCGGCGTGCCCAAGTCCCAGCTGATGTACGACGGCGCCACCCTCCTGGCGCGTTCGTTGGCGGCATCCGCTGGTGCGGACGCCGCCGTGGTTGTGGGGCCCGATCCGGGCACGCTTCCGCCCGGCGTACTGACGTGCCGTGAGGAACCCGCGTTCGCGGGTCCCGCGGCGGCCATAGCTGCCGGGGTGGCGGCACTTGACCGGCACCGCGGCCCACTCCGGGCACCCGTGACCCTGGTCCTCGCCTGTGACATGCCAAAAGCCCTTGAGGCTGTTGCCGCGCTGCAGCTTGTCCTTTCCGGCGGCGGCCCCGAGGCGGCCGCCGACGGAGTCATGGCTGTATCGCCCGACGGCCGCAAACAGCCGCTCGCCGGCTTTTATGGCACAGCTGCGCTACAACGGGCCGTGGACGAATTGGAGAACAGCGGGGGACTTACGGGGGCCTCAGTCTTCGCCCTCCTTGCTAGGCTTGACGTGCGGGCTGTTACCGTCCCCGCCGGTGCCACGGACGACGTGGACACGTGGGACGATGCCACCGCGCTAGGGGTGTCCCGCCAGGGTTCATGATCCACCATCAGTGGGAGCCGTGCAGTGGCACCGCAACTGAGTTTGAGTTTGGAGGCAACAGTGAAAAGCCAGGATGAGACGCTGGAGGACTGGTGCCGGGCGCTGCTGCAGGCCTTTGAGCTGGAGGATGTCGAAGTGGACGTCAATGAAGTGCTTGCTCTGGCCGGCGTCGCGGCCCATTCCGTCGTGCGTCCGGCGGCCCCGCTGACCACGTTCATCGCAGGTTTCGCCGCAGGCCTGGCCTCCGGATCGGGCCAGGCACCGGACGCCGTCTCCATGCAGGCAGCCATGGGCGTGGCCAGGGCGCTGGCCCAGGACTACGCGGCAGCCGACTCGCCGGCGGATCCTGCCCTGCAGGCGGAAGGAGCCGGTGCCGCACGCACCGATGCCGTGCCCGGACCTTCCCTTAGCAGCGGGAACCCCGGCGCATGACGGCTGCGCCGCCGGACGGCGGTGGCGCCGCCAGCGACGTGCCTGAACACACCGGAACCGACGAAGCCGCCTATCCCGAACCGGGAGGTGGCCCGGAAGAAGGTCCGGGCGTTGCAGCGGAGCCCGTTCCCGACGCCGAATCCGGGCACACCCACTTGGCGCACACCTGGGACGAGGCCCGGCGGGTGTCATTCGACTGCGCCACCCCCATCCCGCCGGGCCAGGTGCCGCTCCGGCGCGCACTCGGCCGGACGCTCGCTGCGGACGTCACAGCGCTCCAGGAAATGCCGCACTATGCGTCGTCCGCGATGGACGGATGGGCCGTCAACGGAGCAGGACCATGGATCCTGGCCGAGCCGGGCCACCGGCTGGCGCCCCACCAGGCGAGCCCCATTGTTACCGGCGGCCTCATCCCGCCCGGCGCCAAGGCCGTTCTCCGCAGCGAGAGCGGCATGATCACCACCGATGACGACGGGCTTCCGATCCTTGCCCTCGGCGGCGGCGCCCGGCCCGGAGAACCCAAGAATGGCCAGCACATACGTAAAGCCGGAGAGGAAGCCGCAGCCGGCGACATCCTGGTCAAAAGGGGAGTCACACTGAACCCGGCCCACCTGGCGCTCTCCGCGCTGGCCGGATACGACACCCTCCAGGTCCGGGGCAAACCCGTGGTGCGGCTCCTGCTGACCGGATCCGAGGTTGTCACCGCCGGGGTGCCGGCGCCCGGCAAAGTCCGCGACACCTTCGGCCCCCAACTGGGGGCCGTGGTGGAAATGCTCGGCGGAATCTGCGCAGCGCAGGAGAAGATCGGCGATGAGTACGAGGAATGGCTCGCTGCCCTGGAGGACGTCGCGCCCGCAGAAGGCAGCGGCCGGGCGGACGACGCCGGCGAGCCGCCGGCGGAGGAGGCACCGGCCGACGTCGTCATCACCACCGGCGGCACCGGCAGGTCCGGCACCGATCACCTGCGCCGGGCTGTCGCGGACCTGGGCGGACGCCTGCTGATCGACGGCATCGCCATGCGGCCCGGCCACCCGGCGGTCCTGGCCGAACTGCCGGACGGCCGCTTCATCCTGGGGCTGCCCGGAAATCCGCTTGCTGCGATGATGGCGCTCTGCACCGTGGGGGCGCCGCTGCTTGCCGCCCTGGGACACGGAACTCTCCCGCCGGTCGGTGAAGTGCCCTGCGGAACCATGATCGACCCTGATCCCGGTCGGACGCGGCTGATGCCCTTCCGGCTCCTGTACGGCATGGCATCGCCGGCGCAGCACGCGGGGCCGGGCATGATGCGCGGCCTTGCGGCGGCCGACGGCGTCCTTGTGGTGCCGCCGCACGGGGTCCAGTTGGGGGAGGCCGTTCCAGCGTTTTCCTTGCCCTGGGGAGCCCCGATTCCGCAGCCGGAAACGGCTGCGTCGAAAGCCAAGACGGCTCCCCGGAAGACCGTCCGGAAGCCGACGTCCGCGGACGGACCGGTGGACTGGAGCGCGCTCCTGGGCTAAGACGGACCCCGCTGGCGCAGCCGGTGGGGGCTTGCAATGATGGAACCATCCGCACGATTAGGAGCACAACGTGGCCCGCATGACGCAACGCCGCAAAATCCACAGGTTTGTCCTGGACGGTTCACCCCAGTCCGCCGAGTTCCCGGTGCGCCACCGGGAGGACGTGCTGGCTGTAGAGGAACCGCTGGAAATACGGCTGGGCTCCCTTCCCTTCACCGTAACCATGCGGACCCCCGGCGACGATTTTGACCTCGTGGCCGGATTCCTGGTGTCCGAGGGCATCATCTGGGCGCCTGAGCAGCTGGTGTCCCTGCGGTTTTGCGCAGGCGAGGACGAAAACGGCGTCCAGACCTTCAACGTTGTCGAAGCGCAGCTGAGGCCCGACGTGGCGCTGCCGGAAAGAGGCCGCAACATCTTCACCTCGAGCTCATGCGGGATCTGCGGTACCGATTCCATTGACGCCGTCCGCAAGTCCTCGCATTTCAGCCCTGCGGCGGATGCGGTGACCCTCCCGGTGGAAACTCTGGCCGGGTTGCCCGACAAACTCCGCGCAGCGCAGGCCGTCTTCGACGCCACCGGAGGTGTCCACGCCGCCGGGCTCTTCCGCATCAACGACGACGGCGGCGCGGAGTTGCTTTGCCTCCGCGAGGATGTGGGTCGGCACAATGCAGTGGACAAGGTAGTGGGCTGGGCGCTGCGGGAACGCCTCCTGCCGCTGGCCGGCACGGTGCTCCAGGTGTCCGGACGTGCCTCCTTCGAACTGGTGCAGAAAGCCGCGTTGGCCGGCATTCCGGTGCTTGCCGCGGTCAGCGCGCCGTCCAGCCTTGCGGTCGAACTCGCAGACGCCAGCGGTATGACGCTCGCCGGCTTCAGCAGGGGGAAAACCCTCAATGTCTATGCCGGACACCGCCGGATCGCGGCTCCAGCGCCCGTGCCCGGATAGGGGGGGTGCTTGGCTTTACGCGCCCGGGGAAGTAGATTTTATCCATCGAATGGACGCGCCGGTCCGCTCCTTCGGCCGACTTTCGGGGCATGCGCATAAGCTGAAGACAGCGGCTGGGCACGTACCGCGAACCAGCCGCCAGCTTCCAGGCCACAGGCACTAAAGAGGACTACATTGCACGACGACCGCCGCATCACGGAAGTCCGTCTCGACCGCTTCATGCGCGAACGCGTTGACGCGGCGGTCTACACCCGCAGCGTCCCGCTGAACATCAGCAGTTGGGACGTCCCGGACGAGCCTGTTCCCGTCATGGAAGCCCTGCGCCACGACTTCACGCCCCTTGACCACGGGTCCGCATGGGGCAAACCCTGGAGCACCAAGTGGCTGCGGCTGCAGGGGGAAGTCCCCGACTCATGGGGTACGGCACCGGACACCGGCGTGGAGATCGTGGTGGACCTCGGATTCACCCGGGAGCTTCCCGGCTTCCAATGCGAGGGCATCGCATGGCGGCCGGACGGAACCATCATCAAGGCCATCTCGCCACGGAACCAGTACATTCCGCTGAAGCTCCTGGGCAGCGGAATGGCGGTGGACTTCTACGTCGAAGCCGCTGCCAACCCGGACGTTGCGCAGGGCTGGACGTTCGCCGCCATGCCGTACGGCGACAAAGCCACGGCGGGACACGAACCCAAGTACCGGCTCGGCACCATCGCCATCGCCGAACTCAACCAGACGGTCTGGGAACTCCAGCAGGATGTCTGGACCCTTGGCGGCCTCATGCACGAACTTCCCATGGAGCTCCCGCGCCGCCATGAGATCCTCCGCGCTCTGGAACGGATGCTGGACATTATGGATCCGGATGACGTTGCGGGAACCGCGGCCGCCGGCCGTGGGGCCCTGGCTGACGTTCTGTCCCGGCCGGCCTACGCCTCGGCGCACGGGCTGGTTGCCACGGGACATGCGCACATCGACTCGGCGTGGCTGTGGCCTGTTAGGGAGACCATCCGCAAGTGCGCCCGGACGTTTTCCAACGTGGTGGCCCTCATGGACGAGTCTCCGGACTTTGTTTTCTCCTGTTCGTCCGCCCAGCAGCTCGCCTGGATGAAGGAGTTCTACCCGGAACTGTTCGGCCGGATCCGAGAGAAGGTCAAGGCCGGGCAATTCGTGCCCGTCGGCGGCATGTGGGTGGAATCCGACACCAATATGCCTGGCGGTGAGGCCATGGCCCGGCAGTTTGTTGAAGGCAAGAAGTTCTTCCTTGATGAGTTCGGGGTGGACTGCCAGGAGGCGTGGCTTCCGGATTCTTTCGGCTACTCCGCCGCGCTGCCGCAGATCGTCAAGGCCGCGGGCAGCAAGTGGTTCCTTACCCAGAAGATCTCCTGGAACCAGGTGAACCGGATGCCGCACCACACGTTCAACTGGGAGGGCATCGACGGCACGCGGCTGTTCACCCACTTCCCGCCGGTGGACACGTACAACTCGGAACTGAGCGGGCGGGAACTGGCGCACGCGGAACGGAATTACCGGGACCACGGCCGCGGCACCGTCTCCCTTGTCCCGTTCGGCTATGGCGACGGCGGCGGCGGACCCACCAGGGAGATGATTGCCGCCGCCCATCGCACCGCCGACCTTGAAGGTTCGCCCAAAGTGCGGATCGGGACAGCCGCGGACTTCTTCACCCAGGCCCAGTCCGAATACACGTCGCTGCCCGTCTGGGTGGGGGAAATGTACCTGGAACTGCACCGCGGGACCTACACCAGCCAGGCCAGGACCAAGCTGGGCAACAGGCGAAGCGAACACCTGCTCCGGGAAGCGGAGCTGTGGTGCGCCACGGCAGCAGTGCGAACGGCAGGGGAATTCGCCTATCCGGCGGCCGAGTTGAAGCGCTTGTGGCGGCTGGTCCTACTTCAGCAGTTCCACGACATCCTGCCCGGCAGCTCCATTGCCTGGGTCCATCAGGATGCGGAGCGGAACTATGCCGCAATTTCAGAATCCCTTGAGGCGATCATTGCCGGCGCGGCGCGTGCCTTGCTCGGAGAGGGCAACACCGAGTTCCTGCTCAATGCCGCCCCGCACGAACGCAGCGGTGTCCCCGCCCTGGCTGCGGCCGAGCCGGTCCGCAGCGACCACCCGGTCACAGCGACGGAAGCCGGCGGGGGCTACGTGCTGGACAATGGCGTGATCAGGGCCGTGATCGATTCCAACGGGCTCCTGACCTCGCTGCTGGATCATGCCAGCGGCCGCGAAGCGATTGCGCCGGGCCAGTTCGGAAACCATCTGGAACTCCACCGCGATACGCCCAATGAGTGGGACGCCTGGGATATCGACGAGTTCTACCGCCGGAACGTCACCTCGCTGACCGACGCGCAGTCGGTGACCCTTGAGCGGGGCGGCTGGGGCGCCGTGGTGGTGGTGCAGCGGCAGGCCGGATCGTCCGCCATAACCCAGCGGATTTCCCTGGAGGCCGGGGCCGGATCGTTGAGCATCCTGACGGCCGTGGACTGGCAGGAGCGCGAGAAGCTGCTCAAGATCGGTTTCCCCCTTGACCTGCGGGCGGACCGTTCGGCGTCGGAAACGCAGTTCGGGCATGTGTTCCGGCCGACGCACACCAACACCTCGTGGGAGGCAGCCAAGTTTGAGATCTGCGCGCACCGCTGGATCCATGTCGCGGAGCCGGGCTACGGGTGGCCGTGTCCAATTCCTCCAGTTACGGACACGATGTCACCCGCAGTGTCAGGAACGACGGCGGCACCACCACCACTGTTCGCACGTCGCTGCTGCGCGCTCCCAAGTATCCGGATCCCGACGCGGACCGCGGCCGGCACGAACTCCTGGTGACCATCAGGCCCGGGGCGGCCATCGCCGATGCCGTGGAAGAGGGGTACCGGACCAACCTTGCCCCGCGCGTGGTGAAGGGCGCCAGGGCAGCCGGCCCGCTGTTAACGGTGTTCAACCAGGGGATCGTGGTCGAGTCAGTGAAGCTGGCGGAGGACGGGTCCGGAGATGTTGTTGTGCGACTCTACGAATCCCTGGGGGAGCGGTCCGCGGGAATGGTGACGGCCAACTTCGCCGCCAAGGCCGTGCAGGCAGTGGATCTGCTGGAGCGCCCCATAGAGGGGCAGGGTGTTGTGACAGGACTGGACTCCGCGAAGCTGACACTCCGCCCGTTCCAGCTGGTGACCCTGCGCTTCGCCCGCTAGGACTGCCAGCGCCGGGCCCGGTAGCCCGGCCCTTAAACAGGCTGAGTGGGGGCGGTCCCCAACGGCCCGCCACCACTCATCCCCCCAATCGCGCTCAGTGGCTTCCCGGCATCGAACGGATTGTCCCCATTCGCGACGCCCGACGGAAGTCACTTTCACACATTCATGATTCTCTCATGCTCTAATGATTTTGTGAAAGTCATAAGTCTACTTTGCAGTAGATGACTTCTGCGGGGCGGGTTGTGTCGCCCGGACCCGTGCGAACCAGAAGGCTGCAAGGCCCACGACGAAGCACAGTGCGGCCCCGTAGTTGATGATGAACTTCAGGGGAGACCACTGTGTTGGGAAGAAGGGGAACAGCAGGCTCACGGTCAGGCAGACACCGCCGATGGCCAGCAGGAGGGCGCCCGCCCGCACCAGAACCGGGAGCCGGCTACCGACCGCTTTCAGCATGGCGGGGAGGAGGACCATGGAAATGTAGGCCGGGTACGCGCGCCCGGCGGCACCGTAGTACTCCACCAAGTGGGCATTACGGGTGCTGCGCTCATTGACCCCGGCGAGCCCGGCCGACGACCCGGATGAATCCATCATGGTGAAGAAGACGACCATGACGGCAGCAATGAGGCCAAACACCAGCATTCCCGGCCTCCCGAGCAGCCAGCGCCTTTGTTGAACGGCGCCGAAGGCATTGACGCAACGCAGCCCGATGAAAAAGATGACGGCGAAGATGACGAAGCGCAGGATGAGGTTGGTGACGTTACTGCCGCCGAGCAGGCCGTCGATGGCAACGTACGGGCCGTCAATGCTCAGGAGGATAGCGAGCGTAGCCAACACGAAGATGTAGAAGAGCGACCTGTTCTCACCCCTGACGGTGCTCGGAATTCGGGCCACCGCAGCGGCGCAGCAGACGGCCAGGGTGGACCATTGCAGGATCTCGATCATCCGAGGTTCTCCCAGATCGTTTTGGTTTGTTGCTGGTCTTGTTCCTGGCGCTTGAGGGTCTTCCCCAGCGCCTGCAGCCGGTCGCCGGCCAGCGTGGTGAGCTCGCCATCGGACAGGCCGTCGAGGGCTTCCTGCCGGGCGCCGGGCGGCCAGCCTGCCTCGGCCTCCGTGATCATTCCCGTGGCCACCAGGCCGCCTGTCAGTCCCACTCCGGCAGCCCTGGAAGTGGCGATGGCCAGTTCCGGAGTGAGCCGGTTGGCCGAGAGCTGCGCCGAATAGTTCTGCGGCGCGATGCCGGTGGCAGCGGAGACCCGGTGCCGGAGCTCGCCGTCGTCGATCGCGTCAACCCAGTTCCTCACCGAGGTGGCATGCGGGGCCGGGCCGAGGGCCGGGGCCGGCGGCGGCCTGTCCACGCTTTCGCCCCGTTCAGCCGCCCGGGCGGAGCGTGCAATGACGGCGCCAAGGAGATCCATGGTGGCGATCTGGCTGACAAGCTCCGCCGCGGTAGGCGGCAACGGGCTGCCGGCAAGTTCGCTGTACGTTTCAAAGGCGGCCAGCGCCGCCACGGGATTGATATTGAAGGCGCGGCTGATGCTGACAACGGTGGTTTCGGCCACCTTGCCGCGGACCAGCTGCTGGGCCAGGGTTGTCCGCTTCACTCCGGAGATCCTGCAGATGTCCGCGGTACTCGCCTGGGGCGCAATTCCGTGAAGCCAGCGTTGGAACGCCTTGGCGGGGAGTGGCATGGATGGCTTCCTGCGGGGTGGGGCCGTTTTTAGGGGCGCTCATTCAGGGGCGCTGGCGGATTTTACGTGGGTGTCTGCTTGAACTATGCTAGATGGTCGAACCCGTTGGTCCGTACACCCCCCAAGTCCGGACCAACGGGTTCTTCCATGCCCGGCGGGATTTCAGGCCGTTTTGGGCCGCAGTGAGAGGATGGACTAATGACTGCAACCCTTGTTGCCAAAGACCTTTCGGGCGGTCACGACCACCGCACACTCTTCTCGAATCTCTCCCTCACTGTGGCGCCCGGCGACGTTGTGGGCGTTGTTGGGGCCAATGGCGCGGGCAAGTCCACCCTGCTCCGGCTGCTGGCCGGCGTGGACCAGCCACTGAGCGGATCGGTGAGCCTGGCCCCGGCCGACGCCTTTGTGGGCTGGCTGCCGCAGGAACACGAACGCGTTGCCGGCGAGACGGTGGCGGATTATGTTGCCCGCCGGACCGGCTGTGCACAGGCCACCGCGGAGATGGAATCGTCGGCCGAGGCACTGGGCTCCGGTGCGCCAGGGGCGGACGACGCGTACTCCTTGGCCTTCGACCGCTGGATGGCCTCCGGCGCGGCGGACCTGGACGAACGGATCGCGCCGGTCCTGGCCGACCTGGGGCTGGACGTGGGCCCGGAGGCGCTCATGACCGGACTGTCCGGCGGGCAGGCAGCCCGGGTGGCTTTGGCCGCCCTGCTGCTGAGCCGCTTCGACGTGGTGCTGCTCGATGAGCCCACCAACGACCTTGACCTCCACGGGCTGGCCAAGCTGGAGGCATTCGTGCAGGGGCTCCGCGGCGGAGTGGTCCTGGTATCCCACGACCGCGAGTTCCTGGCCCGCTGTGTCACCACCATCGTTGAACTGGACCTGGCCCAGAATTCCGTGGCGGTCTACGACGGCGGCTATGAGGCGTTCCTGGAGGAACGCGCCGTGGCCCGCCGCCACGCCCGGGAACGGTACGAGGAGTTCGCCTCCACGAAGGCGGACCTCGTCTCCCGCGCCCGGACCCAGCGTGAGTGGAGTTCCCAAGGCGTGCGCAACGCCATGAAGAAAAGCCCCGACAATGACAAGATCCGCCGGGCGGCGTCGACCGAGTCATCCGAGAAGCAGGCGCAAAAGGTTCGCCAGATGGAATCCCGGATCGCCCGGCTCGACGAAGTTGAGGAGCCGCGCAAGGAGTGGCAGCTGCAGTTCAGCATCGGCCAGGCCCCGCGTTCCAGCGCCGTGGTGGCAACGTTGCGGGACGCCGTCGTGCGCCAGGGGGACTTCACCCTCGGACCGGTGAACCTGCAGCTCAACGCCGGGGAACGGATTGGCATCACCGGCCCCAACGGGGCCGGCAAGTCCACGCTCCTCCGGCTCCTGCTCGGTGTCCGGCAACCTGACTCCGGCAATGCCGCCATGGGCGCCTCCGTGGCCATCGGCGAAATCGACCAGGCCCGGGGCCTGCTGGCCGGTCACCTCAAACTCGGTGACGCCGTCGAGGCCGTCCTGACAGAGCTGACCCCGGCGGAAGTCCGGACCCTGTTGGCCAAATTCGGGCTCAAGGCTGACCACACCTCACGCCCTGTCGACTCGCTCTCCCCGGGCGAACGGACCCGCGGGGCCCTGGCGCTGCTGCAGGCGCGCGGCGTGAACCTGCTGGTCCTGGACGAGCCCACCAACCACCTGGACCTGCCCGCCATCGAGCAGCTCGAAGAGGCACTCGAAAGCTACGACGGCGCGCTGCTCCTGGTGACGCATGACCGCCGACTGTTGGAGAACGTGCGCCTTGACGTCCGCTGGAACGTGGAAGACGGCGTGGTAACCGAACTGCCCGCCGGTGCGTCCGCACCGGCCACGGCATCACCGGGCGCCAGGAACGGCGCCATGAAAGGCCAGTCACGATGAGCATGGACCGGGTAGCGTGGAGCTCCCTCTACAACATCACACGGGCCTCCAGCGGCTCCAAGCCGTTCTCCAAGGCGACGCTGAAGCGCGTGTTCGGCTTTGCCCGGCCGCACCGCCGCAAGCTGATCGCCTTCGTGCTGCTCTCGATCGCCATGGCCGTCCTTGCCGTGGCCACCCCGGTCCTTGCCGGCCAGGTGGTGGACGCCATCATCGCCGGCGTAGGCACCGACGTCGTGATCCGTCTTGCCGTGCTCATCGCCGTGGTGGCCGTGGCAGAGGCCGGACTGGGGCTTGTGACCCGGTGGCTGTCCTCCACCATCGGTGAGGGCGTGATTGTGGACCTGCGCACCAAGGTGTTCGACCACGTCCAGAAGATGCCCATCGCCTTCTTCACCCGCACCCGGACGGGGGCGCTGGTAAGCCGTCTCAACAACGACGTGATCGGTGCCCAGTCCGCTTTTGCCGGCACCCTGTCCGGCGTGGTCAGCAACGTGGTGGCCCTGGCGCTCACGCTTGTGGTCATGCTGGGCAAGTCCTGGCTCGTGACCGTGCTGGCCATGATCCTGCTGCCGATCTTCCTCATTCCGGCCCGCCGGATGGGGTCCAAGCTGGCCGACCTCCGGCGCGAGGCGGCCGAAAACAACGCCGCCATGGGCACCCAGATGACCGAGCGCTTCTCCGCCCCCGGCGCCACCCTGGTCAAGCTCTTCGGACGTCCGGACGAGGAATCCCGTGAGTTCGCCGTCCGCGCCGGGCGGGTCCGGGACATCGGCGTCCGGACCGCGATGCTGCAGTTCACGTTCGTCACAGCGCTGACGCTGGTCTCGGCGCTGGCCCTGGCCCTGGTGTACGGGCTGGGCGGCTGGCTTGCGCTGGCAGGGCAGCTGGCCGCGGGCGACGTCGTGGTGCTGGCACTGCTGCTCACCCGCCTCTACGCGCCGCTCACCGCCCTCTCCAACGCCCGGGTGGAAATCATGAGCGCCCTGGTCAGTTTTGAACGGGTCTTCGAGATCCTCGACCTCAAGCCCCTCATCCAGCAAAAGCCCGACGCCGTCGAGGTGCCGCCGGGCCCTGTCTCGGTGGAGTTCGACGACGTCCGCTTCGCCTACCCCTCGGCGGACAAGGTGTCCCTGGCGTCGCTGGAGGACGTCTCCACCCTGGACACCCGCGGCGGCGAGGAAGTGCTGCACGGCATCAGTTTCCGGGTGGAACCGGGACAGACCGTGGCCCTGGTCGGGTCCTCTGGCGCCGGCAAGTCCACCATCGCCCAGCTGCTGTCACGGCTGTACGACGTCGATTCCGGCGCCGTGCGCCTCGGCGGGACAACGCCGGGGACCGGCCTGGACGTCCGCGACGCCACCTTTGATTCGATGCGGGCGACGCTGGGCATGGTGACCCAGGACGGCCACCTGTTCCACGAATCCATCGCGTCCAACCTGCGGCTGGCCCGCCCGGACGCCACCGAAGAGGACATGTGGGACGTGCTGAGGCAGGCCCGGCTCGAGTACATGATCCGGTCCCTGCCTGACGGCCTTGACACGGTGGTGGGGGAGCGCGGCTACCGGCTTTCCGGCGGTGAACGCCAGCGCCTCACGATTGCGCGGTTGCTGATTTCCCAGCCCCGCGTCGTCATCCTGGACGAGGCCACGGCAGCCCTGGACTCCACCAACGAAGCGGCCGTGCAGGCTGCGCTGGGGGCGGCGCTCGAGGGCCGCACCGCCGTCGTGATCGCCCACCGGCTGTCCACCATCCGAGCCGCGGACAAGATCCTGGTGGTGGAGGACGGCACCATAGTTGAGCGCGGAACGCACACGGAGCTGCTCGCGGCCGAAGGCCGGTACGCGGAGCTCTACCGCACGCAGTTCGCCGAAGCGGCCGCGGTGGTGGAAGAGACCGTTCCGGAGTTCTAGTCCTGGCCTGCAGCCAGCGCGGGCAGGATGTGGTCCGTCAGCAGCGGAGCGAGATCGGCGGGCATTTCAGCGGCCAGGTCCAGCCAGCGGATTTCGGCGATCTCCGCCGAGGGGTGTGCGCTCCACGTGCCCGGAGCGGTGAACACCGTTGCCTCGATGTCCGTGGCGGCCTCGTTGGCGGCGTCCGCAAGCCACACGCCCATGTGCCGTAGGTCTTCCGGCGCCACCTCGATGCCTACCTCTTCGAGCAACTCACGCGAGGCGGCCTGGGCGGCGCTTTCGCCGGGTTCGGGTTTGCCGCCAGGGTGCATGAACTTGTCCGTGCCGCGCTTGCGGACGGTCAGCAGACGTCCGGCGTCGTCGTAGACGCAGACGGCGGACACAACTATGCGGTCTTTCACGGCTTCGACCCTAGCCCACCCGGGCCCAGCCGGTGCAGCACGGATGCCAGGAGCTGGTTCTTCCGGGGTCCCTGGACGTCCCACGAGTAGCTGAATTGGTCCGGCCCCCGGAAGGAATACTTGACGCGGTAGGTGTCCGGATCGCACCAATGCCTGTCCTGGCTGGCTTCGTCCCGGAAGCTCATCCGGTGGAACGGCCTGCCGTCAGGAAATGTCATGTCCATCGCATCGGGAGCGTCCGTGGGCCGAAGGATGTAGTCCCGGCTCGCCGGCCCGGTGAAGGTGCCGCCGGCCGGAGTAGGCCAGCGCATGGTGCCCTCTTCGTGGAAGGCAAGGGCGCCGTCGTCGTTCGGGGAAAAACGCACGACGCCGGTGAAGGTTCCACGGGCGTCGGAGCTGCGGTCCCACAGCGTGCGCTCCACGGACCAGCCGCCCAGCAGATAGGTGCGCAGATCGAAATCCTGCGCCTTATTCTGCGTTGCATTCTTAGATGCATCCTGCCGCTGGAAGTTCAAGTGCCCTCGATTGGAATCGAACCAACGACACCGGCTTTAGGAGAGCCGTGCTCTATCCACTGAGCTACGAGGGCGTGCGTCCGAAGCGGTGGGCACCAGGCCGTCCTGTTCGGGCACGGATACAAGCATACAAGGTACGGGCGCGTACTACGCTCTTGGCATGACTGCAGTAACACCGGCAACTTCCTACCGGGCAGGGTTCCTCCCGGACATCGCCTCCACCCGGGAGTATTTCGGGGCCTGGGCCAAGCTGAGCGTGCTGCAGTATTTCGTAGCCGAGTCGGCGGTGATCGCGGCGTGGGCGGGGCCCGAACCGTACCACCGCCGAAGCGGCTACATCAGCGACCTCGGGGCCATCCACTGCGGCATCCATGAGGGCCGGGACGTGTGCTCGCCCCTGCACGCGGTGATGAATGCCTCGTTCGTGGTGCAGGGCCTGGGCATGCTGGTGGGGGCGCTGCTCCTCAGCTCGGCACTCCTGTGCGTCGCAGCCCGGCCCGGTGTCCGGCTCGCCTTCGGTCCCGGCCACCGCGTTCCGTGGTTCACGGCCCTCGGGGCCAAGGTCCTTACCTTCACCGCAGGAACCGGGACAATCATCGTGGGGCTGGTGCCCGAGGACGCCGGATGGTTTGGCGTGCACCTGACCGGCGCCCTGATGTACTTCATCGGGGGAGCGCTGGCGTTGCTGCTGTTGGGGGTGCTGTGGCTGAGGCAGTCGCCGCTGGGATGGTTCATCCTCGCCTGCGGAGCGGTGTCCTTCGGGGCGCTGGTGACCGGCGGGGCCACCAGGATGGCCGTTCCGGAGCCGGGCACGCTGGAGCGGTTCATGGGCTATCCGGTGACAATCGGCCTTGCCACGGTTGGACTGGTGATCGCGCAGCGCGTGCAACAGGAACTGAAAGCGCGGAAGGCTCGGGCAGCTGCCCAAGCAACCAGTACCTTTTGAGGTCCGGGCTAGCGGCCCTTCGGCTTCCGCCCCAGGAACACCGCCACGCCGCCGGCCAGCAGGCTCAGGACGAGCAGTACCCAGCCGGCAACGGTGAGCGCAGATGCGAGGGCCACCTGGCCGCCGTCGGCCGTTGACGCGGACATCATGGAATCGATGGCGGCATTTCCCCAGAGCCGGACGGCGGCGAAAAGCAGCGGGAGCGCCCAGAGTGCCCAGCGGAGCGGTTTCCGCGCAATGTTGGTTCCGATCAGCAGCAGCCAGGTGAAGCCGAAAATCAGCGGAAACAAGGTGCCGGCCGTTTTGTGGAGGTAGTTGAGCTGGCCGCGGGCGTCCTCGTTCATGGCCGCCTTCAGCTGGTCCACGTATCCCTGGTCATAGCCGACGATCAGCGAATCCGGCATTGGCAGGCCGCCGGAGAGCTGCGTGAGCTGGTTCAGTGTCAGCAGATGCAGGTACCAGAACAGAAAAAGGCTGGCCACCACGCCGGCAATGAGGATCAGGCTGCTGTTGTTCTGCGCCTTCTCCGGCGTGCGCCGGGTGGTGGGGTTGATCACCGGCGGCAGATGGTGCTGGGGAACGGACGCGTTCGCGCCGTGTTTCTTGATCCGCTGTGCTGGTGTCTTGGCCATGGCTTCATTATCGCTGGTCCTGTCACTGGTCCTGTTCCCGGCCTGTTCTCTGCCTGCGGCCGCGGATAGGCTGGGACCCGTGACGGAACTTGGAAGACACAAACTTGGCAGGCACAGCGCGGCGGAACTCAACCCGGCACTGGATGATTACCAGCTGGCCGAGGCGCTGGTCCGCGAAGCCGGGAACCTGGCCCTCATGATGCGCCAGGGCGGCCTGGAAGGACAGCAGAAGACGTCGGTATCCGACGTCGTCACGGCCGCCGACCACGCCGCGGAAGCCTATGTGCTCGAACAGCTGCGGCGCTGCCGCCCGGACGACGGCGTCCTCGGGGAAGAAGGTGCCTCCGTGGAGGGGACCAGCGGCCGGACCTGGGTGATCGACCCCGTGGACGGCACCTACAACTTCCTGCACGGCTCCACCTACTGGTGCTCCGCGCTCGCCCTGAAGGACCACTCCGGCGCTGTTCTCGGCGCCATTTTCCAGCCCGAAGAGGACAAGCTCTGGCTCGGCGGAACCACCCGTCCCGCAACAGTGAACGGTGACCGGCTCACCTCCTTCCAGGCCGAGGGCGGAGCCCGGACCCTGAAGCCGCTGGCCGAACAGGGCGCCGCAACGTATATCCACCCGTCCTGGCTCGCGGACCCGCTGTGCGCCATGCCCTGGCATGCCGCCGCCACGGCCGCCGCGTCCCTACGGATGTTCGGATCGGGGTCCTGCGACCTGGGCCGCGTGGCCGCCGGCGAGCTTGACTGCTGGTTCCAGCACAGCTGCCCCGAATGGGACTGGCTGCCCGGCAAGGCAATCGTGCTCGCTGCCGGCGGCGCCACCGACGTCGTCCGGGTCAACGGACTCGAGTGGTTCGTCGCAGGAGGCACGACGGCGGTCCGGCAGCTCCGCGCAGCGCTTGAGTCCGGCTCGGTGGAGTAGGCACGGAAGTGAGTGTCGGCCCCACCGCCTAGACTTATAGCACCATGGATATGTTGTTTGACCCGTATGCTGACGGACCGTTCAAGGCTGCCCCGAAAGCGGCAGCGCTCACCAAGTCGCGCCCCGGGACCGGGGAAGATCCGGCGCGCTACGGGAGCGGCAGGCCGGAATCGGAGGGGGAACACCCACGTCCGAAGCTGCCCGGCGCGGACGAGCTCCTGCAGGGCCTCAACCCCCAGCAGGAAGAAGCGGTCAAGCACTCCGGCGGCGCGCTGCTCATCGTGGCAGGCGCCGGATCCGGTAAGACACGCGTGCTCAGCAACCGGATCGCATACCTGATCGCCACCCGGAGGGCGCATCACGGTGAGATCCTGGCCATCACCTTCACCAACAAGGCCGCGGCGGAAATGCGGGAACGCATCGAAGCGCTGGTGGGCGGCCGGGCCAAGATCATGTGGATTTCCACCTTCCACTCGTCCTGCGTGCGCATCCTCCGGCAGGAAGCGGCCAACGTCGGGCTCAAGTCCAATTTTTCCATCTATGACTCCGCGGACTCCCTGCGGCTCGTTACACAGGTATCCAAAACTCTGGACCTGGACCCCAAGAAGTTCGCACCCAAGGCCATCCAGCACAAGATCTCGGCGCTGAAGAACGAGCTGATCGACGCGGATTCCTACGCCTCCTCCGCCAATTACAACGACCCCTTCGAACAGGCTGTGGCCGACGTCTTCAAGGGCTACACCCAGCGGCTCCGGCAGGCCAACGCCATGGACTTTGACGACCTCATCGCCGAGACCGTCTACATGTTCCGCGCCTTCCCGGCGCTCGCCGAATCGTACCGGCGGCGCTTCCGGCATGTACTGGTGGACGAATACCAGGACACCAACCACGCCCAGTACGCGCTGGTCCGCGAAATTGTGGGCGAGGGTCCAGGGGCCTCCGAACTCACCGTGGTGGGCGATTCGGACCAATCCATCTACGCGTTCCGCGGGGCGGACATCCGCAACATCGTGGAATTCGAAAAGGACTATCCGAACGCGCGCACCATCAAGCTCGAGCAGAACTACCGTTCCACCCAGAACATCCTCTCGGCCGCCAACTCGGTGATTTCCCGGAACCCCAATCGTCCCGAAAAGCGGCTCTGGACCGCTGAGGGCGAAGGCCACAAGATCATCGGCTACGTGGGCGAAAACGAACACGACGAAGCCCGGTTCATCGCCAAGGAAATCGACAGGCTGCAGGACGAGGACAACCTGCGCCCCGGCGACGTCGCCATCTTCTACCGCACCAACGCGCAGTCCCGTTCCATCGAAGATGTCCTGGTGCGTGTTGGCCTGCCGTACAAGGTGGTGGGCGGCACGCGCTTCTACGAGCGCAAGGAGATCAAGGACGCCCTCGCGTACCTGCGCGTCCTGGTGAACCC
Source organism: Arthrobacter sp. 24S4-2 (assembly GCF_005280255.1). Lineage (NCBI taxonomy): Bacteria > Bacillati > Actinomycetota > Actinomycetes > Micrococcales > Micrococcaceae > Arthrobacter > Arthrobacter sp. 24S4-2. The sequence continues at coordinate 958,664 of NZ_CP040018.1, forward strand.
CGACGACGACGTCAACCTGCGCCGGGTACTCAACGAACCCAAGCGTGGCATCGGCGACCGCGCGGAGGGCGCCGTGGCGGCACTGGCCGAACGCGAACGGACGTCGTTCATGGCCGCCGCGCGCCGTGCGGAGCATGCCCCGGCATGGCTACCCGATCGGTCAACGCCGTGCTCGGCTTCGTGAAGCTCCTGGATGACCTCGCCGAGGTAGCAACCGGCTCCGGCGCGGCCGCCGCGCTGGAAGCCGTCTTGGAGCAGACCGGGTACTTGGTCGGGCTGCGGTCAAGCACCGATCCCCAGGACGAGTCCCGGGTGGAGAACCTCGCGGAACTCGTCGCCGTCGTGCGCGAATACGAACAGGAGAATCCCGAAGGTTCCCTGGGCGCCTTCCTGGAACAGGTGTCACTCGTGGCGGACGCCGACCAGATCCCGGATGCCCCGGGCGCGGACATCGATGCCGCTGTGGCGGAAGCCAAGCGGCTGGGCGTGGTGACCCTCATGACCCTGCACACTGCCAAGGGGCTGGAGTTCCCGGTGGTGTTCCTCACCGGCATGGAGCACGGGCTGTTCCCGCACCAGCGTTCGGCCACGGACCCCAAGGAACTCGCGGAGGAACGCCGGCTGGCCTATGTGGGCCTCACCCGGGCCCGGAAGCGCCTCTATGTGACGCGCTCGGAAGTCCGCAGCATGTGGGGCCAGAGCCAGTACAACCCGGCCAGCCAGTTCCTCGAGGAAATCCCGGCTGAGCTGGTGGAATGGCGCCGTGAAGGCACCAGCAGGCAGGTCAGCGGATGGGGGAGCGGGGCCCCCATCGGGTCCAGCCGGTACGGCGGATCGTTCTGGGGTGCGGGTACGGCCCGCGGCAACGCGGCGAGCCCTTCCGCCGGGTTCAATGCCGACGTTCCGGCCGCCGTGGCCAAGAACCGTGTCCAGCCGCAAAAGGAAGTCGTGGCCGTCGGTGTCGGGGACAAGGTAAACCACACGAGCTTCGGCAACGGTACCGTCCTGGCAGTCGAAGGCGCGGGGGACAAGACCGTGGCCAAGGTGAAGTTCAGCGTCGGTGAAAAGCGCCTGCTGCTGAGGTACGCACCGCTGACCAAGCTGGACGCCTAGCGCCAACTGTTTTCCCGCCGTCACGGGATGTCCGGGACGCCGTCCCGGACCCCTTGCCGGTACCCACCCGCGGGGCTAAGGTTCTAGAACCCAGGGGGACCATGAAGATTCTTTTCGCCAGCCAGGCCATTGACGGCCATTTCAATCCGATGACGGGCGTTGCGGTGCGCCTCAGGGAGCGCGGCCACGACGTCGGCTGGTACACCGGTCCTGTATTCGCGGACAAGCTGCGGAAGTTCGAAATTCGGCATTTCCCGTTCCGCCGGGCCATCGAGCACCGGGGCGACAACCTGAACGAGCTGTATCCGGAACGCGCCCGGTTCAAAGGCCCGAGGGCCATCGGGTTCGACGGCGAAAAGATCTTTGCCAGCAACATCAGCAACTTCTTCGAGGACATCCGGGAGCTGCACCGGGACTTCCCGTTCGACGTCGTAGTGGTGGACAGCTCCATGTTCATCCAGCGGCTGGTGTCCCGGTTGATGCGCACGCCCGTGGTGACCTTCGTGGCGATCCCCAATATGGAAAGTGACCCACTGGTGCCACCGCTTTTCTTCGGTTTCAAACCGCCGCGGAACCTGGCAGGGAAGGCGGTCCAGGCCGCAGCGGGGCTGCTGTCAGACAAGGTCATCCTCAGGCCGGCCAGCCAAAGCTACAGGCGGCAGCACGCGGCGTACGGCCAGTCGGTCCCCCGCCGGGGACGGCTGACCGACGAACCGTACCGCTGCGCCGAAGCCGTCATCCAGACGGGCCCGGAGTCGCTGGACTTCCCGCGCCGGAACGTGAATCCGAAGGTCCACTACGTCGGTGCACTGCTGCCGCACCGGACTCCGGAGCCAGCTGATCCGGGGGTCGACGGCACCCGCGCAGCGGAAGCGGCGCCGGAGGCAGACGGCCAATGGCCGCGGACGTACCCGGCCACCCTCGTGGTGACGCAGGGAACCGTGGACAACATAGACCAGAACAAGCTGATCGTCCCTGCGCTCGAAGCCGTGAAGGACATGGACGCGCTGGTGATCGTCGCCACCGGCGGCCGGGGCACCGAGGAACTGAAGGCCCGGTATCCGCAGCCCAACGTCATCGTGCGAGACTATGTGGACTTCGCCAAGGTCTTCGAATTCACCGATGTGTTTATCAGCAACGGCGGCTTTGGCGGCGTGCAGCTAAGCCTGTCCAAGGGCGTTCCGCTGGTGGTGTCCGGCATCAACGAGGGCAAGAGCGACGTCAATGCCCGGGTGGAATACGCCGGCGTGGGCATCAGCCTCAGGACGGAGGCACCCAGGTCCGGCGACATCGCCCGGGCGGTGGCCGACGTCCTGGGCAATCCTGCCTGGAAAAAACGGGCGGCGCAGATGCGTGAGCAGTTTGACCTGGCGGACCCCGCCGAGGCGGCTGCCGCCGTCGTCGAAAGCACCGGGCCCGCAGCCGGCCCCCAGCCCATAGCGGGGCATAACCCTGGCCCATAGCGGGGCATAATGGGAGCCATGCGTCGGACTGTATTGGGGATCCTGGCCGCCCTCATCCTGGTGGCCTGCACGGCATGCACCATCACCCGGGAAGACCCGCACTACGTACCCCCGCCGCCGCTGCCGGCATTGGAGCAGCTCAAACAGGCCCCCCTCACAGACACCGCCCGGTTCTCCGCCGGGGAGGGAATGCTCAGCTTCGTCACTGCGGATCACAGCGCCGTCTGCTCGCTGACGTCCGCCCGCGGCGAGCACCTCAACCTGCCCTACGAGCAGAACGCCTACGGCGACACCGCCAACAACAAACTCGCCATCGTGCCGGTGGCACACTGCGAGCTGGCCGCGTATCCCAAACCTCAACCGGCAGACGTTACGGATGACTGTGCCGGCACCGGCCTGGGCTATCTGGGCGGCGCCGCCCTGCTTACCCCGGACAAGGCCAGCTACGGCGAATGCCGCTCCGGAGTGACCCAAATGGAGGCCGAATTCGGCCCGGAGGGCACCAAGTCCGGTCCCATCTCCCGGCTGCCCGTCCTCGAGGACGGCCAGAACCTCGAGCGGAACGGACTGCGCTGCTCGGCCTATAACGGCGGGGTGGCCTGCGGAAACCTCTCCGCCGGCGTTGGTTTCTTCATTTCGCGGGACCGTTACGAACTGGTTTCCGGCGGCGGCGAAAAGGCCTCAGCGACGCCGTCGGAGGCACCAAAAAGCCCGTAATCTAGGGATTTTTCTACGCTCCATAGAATAGTGTCCTTACTCACATAACAGGTACTCTGGAACGGGCCGGTCCGCAGAAAGGACTAGAGTTCCCAGAGGAGCATTGCGCCGTGTGGCTCGTTTTCCAACCTGTCGCAGGGTGCGTTTATTCCGCAGCCCGGTAACTACGATTACGTGGGGTCCGGCTGTACAGAAACTACTTCGACGTAGAAGGACACTAAACCGTGGACCTGTTTGAATATCAGGCGCGCGATATGTTCGAGGCGCACGGTGTACCCGTGCTTGCTGGCATCGTGGCGCACACCCCTGAAGAAGCAAAGGCAGCTGCCGAGAAGATCGGCGGCGTAACTGTCGTCAAGGCACAGGTTAAGGTCGGTGGCCGCGGAAAGGCCGGCGGCGTTAAGGTCGCCAAGACCGCCGATGAGGCGCTGGAGCACTCCACCAACATCCTGGGCATGGACATCAAGGGCCACACGGTCAACAAGGTCATGATCGCCCAGGGCGCGGACATCGCCGAAGAATACTACTTCTCCGTCCTGCTGGACCGGGCCAACCGCAACTACCTGGCCATGTGCTCGGTTGAAGGCGGCATGGAAATCGAACAGCTCGCCGTCGAACGCCCCGACGCCCTGGCCAAGGTCGCCATCGACCCCGCCGTGGGCATTGACCAGGCCAAAGCCGACGAAATCGTTGCCGCTGCAGGCTTCGCTGAGGAACTGCGCGGCAAAGTCGCCGACGTCATCCTGAAGCTCTGGGACGTTTTCAAGAAGGAAGACGCCACCCTGGTGGAGGTCAACCCGCTCGTCAAGACCGGCGCAGGCGACATCGTCGCCCTCGACGGCAAGGTGACGCTGGACGAGAACGCCGACTTCCGGCACGCAAAGCATGCCCTCCTGGAAGACAAGGACGCTGCTGACCCGCTCGAGGCCAAGGCCAAGGCCCAGGACCTCAACTACGTCAAGCTGGACGGCGAAGTTGGCATCATCGGCAACGGCGCCGGCCTGGTCATGTCCACGCTGGACGTCGTCGCCTACGCCGGCGAAAACCACGGCAACGTGAAGCCGGCAAACTTCCTGGACATCGGCGGCGGAGCTTCTGCCGAGGTCATGGCTGCCGGCCTGGACGTCATCCTGGGCGACGAGCAGGTCAAGGCCGTGTTCGTGAACGTCTTCGGCGGCATCACCGCATGTGACGCCGTGGCCAAGGGCATCGTGGGTGCACTGGCCGAGCTGGGTCACTCTGCCAACAAGCCGCTGGTTGTCCGCCTCGACGGCAACAACGTCGAAGAAGGCCGCCGCATCCTGGCCGAGGCCAACCACCCGTTGGTTACCCTGGCCGCCACCATGGACGAGGGCGCCGACAAGGCCGCCGAGCTCGCCAACGCAGCGAAGTAAAGGGACCGCACCATGTCTATCTATCTGAACAAGGACTCCAAGGTCATCGTCCAGGGCATCACCGGCGGCGAAGGCACCAAGCACACCGCCCTGATGCTGAAGGCCGGCACCAACATTGTGGGCGGCGTCAACGCCCGCAAGGCTGGCACCACGGTCCTGCACGGTGACAACGAGATCACCGTCTTCGGCACCGTCAAGGAAGCCATGGCCGAGACCGGCGCCGACGTCTCCATCGTCTTCGTGCCGCCGGCATTCACCAAGGACGCCGTCGTTGAAGCCATCGAGGCTGGCATCGGCCTGGTCGTCGTCATCACCGAAGGCGTGCCGGTCCAGGACTCCGCTGAGTTCTGGGCGCTGGCACAGTCCAAGGTGGACGCCAACGGCACGCAGGTCACCCGCATCATCGGGCCGAACTGCCCCGGCATCATCACCCCGGGCGAGGCCCTGGTTGGCATCACCCCGGCAAACATCACGGGCAAGGGCCCCATCGGCCTGGTTTCCAAGTCGGGCACCCTGACCTACCAGATGATGTACGAACTGCGCGACCTGGGCTTCTCCACCGCCATCGGCATCGGCGGCGACCCGGTCATCGGCACCACGCACATCGATGCACTGGAAGCGTTCGAAGCCGACCCGGAGACGAAGGCGATCGTGATGATCGGCGAGATCGGCGGCGACGCTGAAGAGCGCGCGGCCGACTACATCAAGGCGAACGTCACCAAGCCGGTTGTCGGCTACGTGGCAGGCTTCACCGCTCCGGAAGGCAAGACCATGGGCCACGCCGGCGCCATTGTCTCCGGTTCCGCGGGCACCGCACAGGCCAAGAAGGAAGCCCTCGAGGCTGCAGGCGTGAAGGTCGGCAAGACGCCGTCCGAGACCGCCAAGCTGCTGCGCGAGGTTTTCGCAACGCTCTAGGTCCTGCCTCACAGCAAGAACTTTGCAAAGTACGACGGCGTCCGGCCGCCCTCCCCACGGGAGGTGACCGGACGCCGTCGTACTTTCTCTTTAAGTGGCACCTGCTTTGCCGGGTGGCAGTCGACCGCTACCGGTTGCCCGTGAGGGCCCCGCTGAGGAGTTCGTCGAGCCGCTCATAACCCTCCGTCATGCCGCCTTCCATGCCGGATTGGGCCATGCCGTCACGGGCCTCCAGACTGGGATAGACAGAGTGGGCCGTCAGCCTGGTGCGCCCGCCGCCGAGATCCAGGAAGGTCAGGAACTCGATGCTGACCACGTCCGGGTAGCCGTCGAATTCGAAGGTCTGGATGGCGAAGTCGTTTTCGCGGACGGTGTGGAAGGTGCCGTTGAAGCCGTATTTTGAGCCGTCGGGCGCGGTGTGGGTGTAGCGGTAGCTGCCTCCGGTGCGGAAGTCGTAGTGGTCCACGTCCATCTTCAGCCGCCGCGGGCCAAGCCACTGGGCGACCAGTTCGGGCTCCTTGTGGGCGCGAAATACCTCCGCTACCGGGAAATCGAACTCCCGCTCGAAGTCGATGAAGGGCAGTCCCTCCGGAACGGAGACTTTCAGGGCGTTGGTCATGATGAGTCCTTTGCCTGTGTGCCGCCTGACGCGGCGTTTGATCGGAGCGCGGCGTCAAGGCTGCGGAACTGCCCCTCGCGGACCAGCCGGTACTGGTCGATCCATGCGGTGAGTGCCTCCAGCCGTGCAGGGTTCAGGTGGACGGGCCGGCGCTGGGCGTCACGCGTGCGGGTGACCAGCTGTGCCTGCTCGAGGACCTGGATGTGCTTCGAGACCGCCTGTTTGGTGATCGCGAAGGGTTCCGCCAGTTCGTTTACGGTGGCCGGGCCCCGGCTGAGCCGGGAGATGATGCGGCGCCGGACCGGATCGGCGAGGGCCAGGAAGGCCGCGTCAAGCAGTTCGTCGTCGCCGATGTCCATGGCCTGCCAATCACCCCGCCCGCAATAAAATGTTGCGCCCTTAGTCAATCAATTACTTTATCAACCTCTTGGTTGTTTAAGGCTACTCCTCACGGCGGGCCTGCGGCAAGGGGTGATTCAGGGAAGTCCTTGTTGTCCGGAGGAATAATTTGTTAGTATGTCAGGACAAATTACTTCAGGGAGTCAAAAGTGCCGCTCGTGCGAATTGATATCAACCAAGGGCGCAGTCCTGAGGATCTGCGCCGCCTCAGCCGGGGGATCCACGATGCGATCCTCGCCGAGTACGGGATTCCGGAGCGCGACTACTTTCACATCCTCACCGAACACCCCCGCGGTCAGATCTTTGCCCAGGATGCGGGGCTTGGATTTGAACGCACCCCCGATGTGGTCATGATTCAGATCTTCACCCAGGGCGGCCGGAGCCAGGAGGCCAAGCAATCCCTCTTTGCATCGATCGCGGGCAGGCTGGCCGAGCTGGGGGTGGCGGGCGAGGACGTGTTCATCGGATACGTGGAGAACACTGCCGGCGACTGGTCCTTCGGCTTCGGGCTGGCCCAGTATGTCACGGGCGAGCTGGCTGTTCCCCGCAAGTAGCCGGGATATTTGGCGCCGTCCAGCGGTCCCGCGGACGCCATTTCGACACGCTATGCCAAGTTGTAAATATGTCAGTACAAACCTTTGACAGGACATTAATTCTAGGGCAAAGTAGTGGTTGTGGCCCCGCTCACGGGGGTCCGCCAGGAACCGGAGCTCTACCTGTTCAGAGGTACGGAGTTCAAACCAGAAAGGTCCGCGATTACCGTGACCCACGAACTGCTCACGATCGGGCGCATCAGCGTTGATATCTACCCGAACGACATCGGGGTGGATCTGGAGGACGTGACGTCCTTCGGAAAGTACCTCGGTGGATCACCTTCCAACGTGGCTGTGGCAGGCGCCCGGCATGGCCGCCGGACAGGTGTAATCACCCGCACCGGCGATGACGCCTTCGGAACGTACCTGCACCGTGAACTGCGCAAGTTCAACGTGGACGACACATTCGTTACGCCGGTGAAGGAATGGCCCACCGCGGTCACGTTCTGCGCGATCAAACCGCCGGAAGACTTCCCGCTCTACTTCTACGGACGTTTCCCCACAGCCCCGGACCTGCAGATCAAGGCAGAAGAACTGGACCTGGACGCCATCCGGGACGCACGGATCTTCTGGTCCACCGTCACCGGCCTGTGCCAGGAGCCCAGCCGCGAAGCGCACATCAAGGCCCATGAGGCCCGGGACCGGGGCAAGCTGAGGATCGGCCAGTACACCATCCTGGATCTGGACTACCGCCCCATGTTCTGGGCGTCGGAAGAGGAAGCCCGGGCCCAGGTCGCCAGGATCCTGCCGCATGTCACCGTGGCCATCGGCAACGACAAGGAATGTGCCGTGGCAGTGGGAGAGGGTACCCCGGACGAGCAGGCAGACCGGCTCCTGGCCGCCGGCGTCGAAATCGCCGTCGTCAAGCTCGGCCCCGAAGGAGTGATGGCCAAGACCCGCACCGAACGCGTGGTGTCCGCACCCGTCCCCGTGGAGACCGTCAACGGCCTGGGCGCCGGAGATTCCTTCGGCGGGGCCTTCTGCCACGGGCTCCTGTCCGGCTGGCCCCTCGCGGGGGTCCTGGATTACGCGAACGCCGCCGGCGCGATCGTCGCCTCCCGCCTGTCCTGCGCAGACGCGATGCCGACGCCGGATGAGGTCACCTCGCTGCTGGCCGAACGCGGCCGTCTGGTTCCGGGCAATCTGATCCCTAACGGGCTTGCCACCGAAGGAGCAGCACTGTGACCCTCACGCCCATCGCCTCGAACAATGCCCTGGGTGATGATCCGCGCCGCTACGCGCATCTGAGCACCATCCGCCTGGAAGATCCGGACGCCGTTGCCCGCGCAGCCAAGGCGCGGCGCCGCCACCCCGGCCTCAAGTACGGCCGGCAGAACTTCATCGTCGCCGCCGACCACCCGGCCCGCGGCGCCCTAGCCGTCGGCAACGATCCGGTGGCCATGGCGGACCGCCGGCAACTGCTGGACCGCCTGCAGATTGCGCTGGCCAACCCGGACGTGGACGGCGTGCTCGCCTCGCCGGACATTATGGATGACCTGCTGTTGCTCGGTGCGCTCGAAGGCAAGCTGATTTTCGGTTCGATGAACCGCGGCGGGCTTTCCGGTCTGGTGAACGAATTCGATGACCGCTTCACCGGCCACACAGCCGCAGCCCTGGAAGCGTTTGGGGCCGACGGCGGCAAGATGCTCACACGCATCTGCCTGGCGGACCCGGACACCGTGTCCATGCTGGAGGCGACGGCGAAGGCCATCGATTCCCTCGCCGAGCGCAAGCTGATAGCGATGGTGGAGCCCTTCCTGTCCGTCCGCGAGAACGGCAAGGTCCGCAACGACCTCTCCACCAACGCCGTCATCAAGTCCGTCGCCATCGCTGAAGGCCTGGGTTCCACCAGCGCGTACACGTGGATGAAACTTCCCGTGGTGGCCGAGATGGAGCGCGTGATGGCCGCCACGACCATGCCCACGGTGCTGCTGGGCGGAGACCCGGAAGGTACCCAGGACGAAGTCTTCGCCACCTGGGAAGCCGCCCTGGCCCTCCCCGGCGTACAGGGCCTCACGGTGGGCCGGACCCTCCTGTACCCGCAGGACGGCGATGTTGCCGGCGCCGTTGCCACCGCGGCCTCCCTCCTTAACCACACCGCAGAAGTATCGGAGTAGCCCTCATGGGAACAGGAACCCGCCGAATGACCGTGGCCCAGGCCGTGGTGGAATACCTTTCCAAGCAGTACACCGTTGATTCCGTCGGTGGGCTGGATTACCGGGAACGCCTGATCCCCGGAACGTTCGGCATCTTCGGGCACGGCAACGTTGCCGGCGTCGGCCAGGCCCTCAAGCAGTACCAGGCCGCCGACCCCACGATCATGCCCTACTACCAGGGCCGCAACGAACAGGCGCAGGCGCATCAGGCCGTGGGCTACGCACGGCACACCCGGCGCCGCCAGACGTTCGCCATCAGTACCTCGATCGGGCCCGGTTCCTCCAACCTCCTGACGGGCGCTGCGCTGGCCACGACGAACCGGCTGCCGGTGCTGCTGCTGCCGAGTGACACCTTTGCCACCCGGGCCGCGGATCCCGTGCTGCAGCAGCTTGAGCAGCCCTACGCCTACGACATCACGGTCAACGACGCCTTCCGGCCGCTGTCGAAGTTCTTCGACCGGGTCTCCCGGCCCGAGCAGCTGTTCTCCGCGTTCCACCACGGCCTGCGGGTCCTGACGGATCCGGCCGAAACCGGTGCTGTCACGATCTCCCTTCCGCAGGATGTCCAGGCCGAGGCCTTCGACGTGCCCGAGGAATTCCTGGCCGAGCGCGAGTGGCGCATCCGCCGCCCCGACGCCGACGACGAGGATATCCGCCGTGCCGCCGACGCCATCCGCGCCGCGAAGCGCCCGCTGATCATCGCCGGCGGCGGCGTCCTCTACGCCTACGCCAACGACGAACTCGCGAAGTTCGTCGAGCTGACCGGCATTCCGGTGGGCAACACCCAGGCCGGCGTCGGCGTCCTGCCCTGGGACCACAAGTTCTCGCTCGGTGCCATTGGTTCCACGGGCACGACGGCGGCCAACGCCATCGCAGCCGAGGCGGACCTGATCATCGGGATCGGCACCCGCTACGAGGACTTCACCACGGCCTCGCGGACCGCGTTCCAGAACCCGGCGGTGAAGTTCATCAACATCAACGTCGCACCCATCGACGCGTACAAGCACGGCACCACGCTGCCGATCGTGGCCGACGCCCGCAAGGCCCTGATCAAGCTGAACCAGGCCCTCGGCGGCTACCGCGTGGGCGCGGACCTGGAACAGCAGGTCGCGGCGGAGAAGAAGCGCTGGGACGCCACCGTCGACGAAGCGTTCGACACCCGGTTCACGCCGCTGCCGGCCCAGAACGAGATCATCGGCGCCACCAGCCGGGCCATGGATGCCCAGGACGTCGTCATCTGCGCCGCAGGCTCGCTCCCGGGTGACCTGCACAAGATGTGGCGCGTCCGTGACGCCTTCGGCTACCACGTCGAATACGCCTACTCCTGCATGGGCTACGAGATCCCCGGCGGACTCGGCGTCAAGCGCGCTGCCCTGGCCGAAGCCGCCCGGGGAGGCGAGCAGCGCGACGTCGTGGTCATGGTGGGGGACGGCTCCTACCTGATGATGCACACCGAACTGGTCACCGCCGTCGCCGAACGGATCAAACTGATCGTGGTCCTGATCCAGAACCACGGCTACGCTTCCATCGGATCCCTCTCCGAATCCCTCGGTTCGCAGCGTTTCGGAACGCAGTACCGTGCCCTGAACGAGGAACAGCACAGCTTCGACGAAGGCGAGACCCTGCCGGTGGACCTGGCCCTGAACGCCGAAAGCCTCGGCGTGAAGGTGATCCGGATCGAACCGGGGGAGAAGGTCATCGCCGAACTCGAACAGGCCATCCGGGACGCCAAGGCTGCCCCGGAGCGCAGCGGCCCGATCCTGATCCACGTCGAGTCAGACCCTCTCCTGGACGCTCCGAGCTCCGAGTCCTGGTGGGACGTTCCCGTCTCCGCCGTCTCCGAACTCGAGTCCACCCAACAGGCGTTCAAGACCTACACCGACCACAAGAACCGCCAGCGCAAGCTGCTCGGCTGAACCCCTTCCCCCACAGACCAAGGAAGTCCATCACCATGTCAACGACGACCGTCACCACCACCATCAACCACTTCATCAACGGGGCCGAAACCGCCGGCGAAGGCACACGCACCCAGCCCGTCTACAACCCGGCCACCGGCGCGGTGTCCGCAGAGCTGCGGCTGGCCAACCGGGCGGACCTGGACACAACCGTCGCCGCCGCCCGCAAGGCTGCTGACAGCTGGGGCGACATCTCGCTGGCCAAGCGCACGGCGGTGCTGTTCAAGTTCCGTGAACTCGTCGCGTCCCACGTGGGCGAACTCGCCGAACTGATCACCGCCGAGCACGGCAAGGTCCTCTCCGACGCGAAGGGCGAGATCGGCCGCGGCCTGGAGGTCATCGAGTTCGCCTGCGGCATCCCTCAGCTGCTCAAGGGCGACTACTCGGACCAGGTCTCCACCGGCATCGACGTCTTCTCCTTCCGCGAGCCGCTCGGCGTCGTCGCCGGCATCACCCCGTTCAACTTCCCCGTGATGGTGCCGCTGTGGATGGCCCCGATGGCCATCGCCACCGGCAACGCCTTCATCCTCAAGCCCTCCGAGCGCGACCCCTCCGCCTCAATGCTGCTGGCCAAGCTGTGGAAGCAGGCCGGCCTGCCCGACGGCGTCTTCCAGGTCCTGCACGGCGACAAGGAAACCGTCGAAGGCCTCCTCACCCACCCGGACGTGGACGGCATCTCGTTCGTCGGCTCCACCCCGATCGCCCAGTATGTCCACGAGACCGCCACCGCGCACGGCAAGCGGGTCCAGGCTCTGGGCGGGGCGAAGAATCACGCCATCGTGATGCCCGACGCCGACCTGGACAACGCCGCGGACCACCTCGCTGCGGCCGCCTTCGGCTCCGCGGGCGAACGCTGCATGGCCATCTCCGTTGCCGTCGCCGTCGGAGACGCCGCAGAGCTGCTGGTCAAAAAGGTCGAAGAACGCGCCCTCGCCGTCAAGGTCGACAACGGCACCGCCCCCGGTGCCGAAATGGGCCCGGTCATCACCCCGGCGTCCAAGGACCGCATCGTCAGGATCGTCACCGAAGCCGAGACCGCTGGCGCCGCAATGGTGGTGGACGGCCGCGACCTGGTAGTTTCCGGCCACGAGGACGGCTTCTGGGTTGGCCCCACCGTCCTGGACCACGTCAAAACCGAAATGACCGCCTACACCGAGGAAATCTTCGGCCCTGTCCTCGTTGTGGTCCGGGTTGACGATCTCGACGCCGGCATCAAGCTCATCAACTCCAACCCCTACGGCAACGGCACCGCCATCTTCACCTCCTCCGGCGCCAACGCCCGCAAATTCCAGCGTTCCGTCACCGTCGGCATGATCGGCATCAACGTGCCGCTGCCCGTACCGGTTGCCTACCACTCCTTCGGCGGCTGGAAGGCTTCACTGTTCGGCGACAAGCACATCTACGGCCCGGAAGGCGTGTCCTTCTACACCCGTGGCAAAGTGGTCACGTCACGCTGGCCGGAACCCACCCACGCCTCCGGCGCCTCCTACAACTTCCCCTCCCACGCCGACGACTCCCACACCGTGCGCCACGACGGCATCGCAGAGGGCCTGCCAGACGAAGTCCTGGAAGGACAGGACACCGTTCCCGGGCGCGCCGACGACGACACAGAAGGCCGCGGGCGGCGGGACTGAGCCCCGTTCCCACGGACTCGAATATCAGCCAGTGCAAGTCGACAAGAGAAAGACAACGCTGTCATGACTGAAGTAGAAAACAAGCTCATCATCGGAACAGCCCCGGACTCCTGGGGCGTCTGGTTCGCGGACGATCCCAAGCAGACCCCGTGGGAGCGGTTCCTCGACGAAGTGGCCGAGTCCGGCTACAAGTGGATCGAACTCGGCCCCTACGGCTACCTGCCGAACGACCCCACTCGGCTGGCCGAGGAGCTCAAGCAGCGCGACCTGAAAGTAACCGCAGGAACGGTCTTCACGGCGTTCCACCGCGGACTGGACCAGTGGGAGACCGCCTGGGAACCTGCCCGCAAGGTCGCGGAGCTCACGGCGGCCATGGGCGGCGAACACATCGTGGTCATCCCGGCCATGTGGCGCGACGACGTCACCGGCGAAGCAGTGGAAAGCGGCCAGCTCACCGAGAAGGCCTGGAGCGACCTGTTCACCGGCCACAACCGCCTCGGCAAGACCCTGCTGGAGGACTTCGGCCTGAAGCAGCAGTTCCACTCCCACGCCGATTCCCACGTCGGAGCCCAGGAGGACATCGAAACCCTGCTGGCCGCAACGGACTCCAAGTACTTGAACCTGTGCCTGGACACCGGCCACGCCGAATACTGCGGCGCCTCCAGCCTCGAGCTCATCAAGAACTACCCGGACCGCATCGGCTACCTGCACCTGAAGCAGATCAACCCGGACATCCTCAAGAAGGTCAACGAGGAAAACATGACCTGGGCCGCGGCAAACCTCGCCGGGGTCATGACCGAGCCGCCGAACGGGCTGCCCGACCTGCGCGCCGTCATCGAAGCAGTGGAGGCACTGAACCGCCCCATCTTCGGCATTGTGGAACAGGACATGTACCCGGTGGCCTTCGACGTCCCCATGCCGATCGCCAAGCGCACCCGCAACTACCTGCTGTCCTGCGGCTCCCGCACGGCAGTTAACTAACGGCCGCCCAGGCACCCGAAACGTAAGGAAGAACAATGACTGAAACCCTTCGCGTCGCCGTCATCGGCGCCGGCCGCATGGGCGCGGACCACATCCAGCGCCTCAGTAAGCGCATCCACGGCGCTGAAGTCGCCGCCGTCGTCGACGTCGACCTCGCCCGTGCCCAGGCGGCCATCGCAGGCATCCCAGGCGCAGTGGCCCTGGCCGATGCCGAGGAGGCGCTCAACAACGGCGACGTCAACGCCGTACTGATCGCCACCCCCGGCTTCCTGCACGAGGACATCCTGCTCAAGGCGATCGAAAAGGACATCCCCATCCTGTGCGAGAAGCCGCTCACCCCGGACGCCGACTCCTCCTGGCGGATCGTCCAGGCCGAGGAAAAACTGGGCCGCAAACGCATCCAGGTGGGCTTCATGCGCCGCTTCGACGCCGAATACGCCGCCCTGGGCCAGGTCATCCGCGACGGCGAGCTCGGCGAACTGCTGATGCTCCACCACCAGCACCGCAACCCCACCACCCCGGCGGGCTTCACCAATGAGATGCTGATCAACGACTCGGTGGTGCACGAGTTCGACGCCATCCGCTTCTTCACCGGCGAGGAAATCACCAGCGTCCAGGTCCGGCTGGGCAAGGCCACCAGGAACGCCCCGGCCGGGCAGCACGATCCCCAGCACGTCCTGATCGAAACCGAGTCCGGCGTCCTGGCCGACGTCGAAATCTACGTCAACGCCAAGTTCGGCTATGAAGTGGCCACCCAGGCCTCCTTCGAGGACGGCATTGTGAACATCGGCGGCGACAAGGGCCCGTACACCCGCAGCGCCGGCCGCTGGGGCGGCAACGTCACCCCCGGTTTCGAGGAGCGTTTTGGTGCGGCGTACGACGTCGAAATCCAGTCCTGGGTGGACGCTGCGGTCCGCGGCGAAATCGGCGGTCCCACCGCCTGGGACGGCTACGCCACCGCAGCATGCTGCGAAGCCGGCGTCGAAGCGCAGAAGAACGGCGAAAAGGTCGCTGTGAAGCTCAACGCCAAGCCCGCGCTTTACAGCTAGGAACGACGGGGAGGGGGCCGCGGCCCCCTCCCCGTTTCTTTTCGCTCCCCATGCACAACCTGACTGATCCACAATGGAGTGTTCCACGTGAAAATCGCACTTGATCCCACCCCGTTCCACCACTCGCACAGCCTGCTCGAATTCCCCCGGGTGGTGGCGGACCTCGGCTACAAGTACATGCAGATGACCCCGCACGCCGACTTGATCCCGTTCTACAACCACCCGAAGGCGGACGACGAACTGGTGGGCCAGCTGAACAAGGCCTGCAGGGACGCCGGGATTCAGATCGCCTCGATCCTCCCGGTGCTCCGCTGGTCCGGGCCGGACGAGGACGCGCGCGAGGCAGCCGTCCGATACTGGAAGCGCGCCATCCAGATCACCGTGGACCTCGGCGTCAGCACCATGAACACCGAATTCAGCGGCCGCCCGGAGAAAGCCGAAGAATCGGAGCGCGCCTTCTACCGCTCCATGGAAGAGCTGCTGCCCATCATCGAACGCGAGGGGATCGACCTCCTGATCGATCCGCACCCGGACGATTTCGTGGAAGAAGGCCTCGCCGCGATCCGCGTCATCCGCGGCCTGAACTCCAAGTACGTTGGCCTCGTCTACGTCGCCTCACACAGCTTCCACATGAAGAACGCGCCCCTGGACATCATGCGCGCGGCAGGGGACAAGCTGCGCCTGGTCCACGTCGCCGACACCATGGACCACCATGCCTCGCATGGCCTGCGCTACATCACCAACCCGCCGGGCAACCCCGTGCGCGTGCACCAGCACCTGAAGATCGGCGACGGCGACGTCAACTGGGAAGAATTCTTCGGCGGCCTGCAGGAAATCGGCTTCCTGGACCGTGACAACACCGTCATGGTGTCCAGCGTCTTCGCCGAAGACGACAACGCCGCGGACGTTTCCCGCTACCAGCTGGACACGATGAACAACTACATCGCCAAAGCACGGTAGCGGTCGCCCTGTGAAGCAAACAGAAAATACACACACCGATACTTCGACCCGATCCCTGGACGGACGCGGCGGTCCGTCCGGCGGCGTCGCCAGTCCCAAGGGATTCATGCGGCGGGTTGCCCTGTTCTCGACCTTCGGCGGCCTGCTTTTCGGCTACGACACAGGCGTTATCAACGGTGCCCTGCCGTTCATGCAGCGCGACCTCGGGCTGACGCCGCTGACGGAAGGCCTGGTCACGTCCACCCTGCTGCTCGGCGCGGCGTTCGGCGCCATCACCGCCGGCCGGCTGTCGGACCGTTTCGGCCGGCGCAAGACCATCATGGCGCTCGCCCTGATCTTCGCCGTGGCCACCATCGCCTGTTCCATCGCTCCCAGCACGGAACTGCTTGTCGCCGCCCGCACACTGCTTGGCCTGGCCGTGGGCGGAGCCTCGGTGATCGTGCCCGTGTACCTCGCAGAGATGTCACCGGCAGCCCAACGCGGACGGATCGTCACGCAGAACGAACTCATGATCGTCACGGGACAGTTCCTCGCGTTCACCTTCAATGCCTTCCTGGGCAACGCCTTCCCCGAGGCCTCCCATGTGTGGCGGTGGATGCTCGTCATCGCAACACTGCCCGCCGTGGTGCTCTGGTTCGGCATGCTGGTCCTGCCCGAGAGTCCGCGCTGGCTGGCCTCAGCCGGACGCTTCGGCGAGGTGCTGGAGGTACTGCGCAGGACCCGGGCGTCGGCCGATGTCTCCGCGGAATTTGATGAAGTGCGGCAGGCCGCCCGGGAAGACTACCAATCCAAGTTGGGAACCTTCCGGGACCTCACCGTGCCCTGGATCCGCCGGATCTTTGTTGTCGGACTGGGCATGGCGGTCATCAACCAGATCAGCGGCGTCAACGCCATCATGTACTACGGCACCTCCATCCTCTCCAGCTCCGGATTCGGGGACCAGGGCGCCCTGCTGGCCAACGTCGTCAACGGCATCACGTCCGTGGTGGCCGTCATCATCGGCATGTCCCTGATGACAAGGGTGCGCCGGAAGTCCATGCTGATGGTGGGCCTGGGCGGTACCGCATCCTCGCTGCTGGCCATTGGCCTGATCTCGATGCTGCTCCCGGAAAGCACCCTGCGCGGCTATCTGGTGCTGCTGTTCATGGTGACGTTCCTGGCGTCCATGCAGTCCTGCATCGGCACGGTGACCTGGCTGACGATGTCCGAGATCTTCCCCCTGCATGTGCGCGGCATCGGCATGGGCATCTGCGTCTTCGTGCTGTGGATGATCAACTTCCTGATCGGCTTCTTCTTCCCGCAGATGGTCGCCTGGATCGGCGTTTCAACAACGTTCTCCATCTTCGTGGCCATCCAGCTGGTTGCCATCGTCTGGGTGAAGCGCGTGATGCCGGAAACCAAGGACAAGAGCCTCGAGGACCTGGAGCACTACTTCAAGACCGTGGCCGCAACGTAGGGCCAGCACAGCAGAAAGCCCCGCGGGCGCGCTTCGGCGCGACGCGGGGCTTTCTGCTGTGCGGGTCTGTCCTTTGCGGGTGCTACGCGTGCGCGTGCAGCCTTGGCAGGGCGTCGACCAGGGTGGCGAGCTCGGGGATCTCGTGGGCTTCGGCGAGGGCGCGTTCCAGGGTGGCGTCGTGGGCGGGCCGGGCTTCTTCCAGCAGCGTGATGCCGCTGGGCGTGAGTTCGGTGTAGATGCCGCGGCGGTCATCCGCGCACAGGATGCGTGTGAGCAGGCCGCGGTCCTCGAGCCTGTTCACCAGCCGTGTGGTGGCGCTGGCGCTGAGCGCGGTGGCCCGGGCCAGCTGCTGCATGCGCATATGCCAGCCGTCCTGCCGGCTGAGGGCGTCCAGCACGGTGTATTCGACCACGGAGAGCTGGGCTTCGGCCTGGAGTGAGCGCTCCAGCTCGGACTCGATCAGGCCGTGCAAAGCCGCGAGGGTCCGCCAGCCCTGCGCCCGGACTTCAACGGCGTCGTCCTTGATGCCCATCTGGTACTTCCCTTCGGATCGTGTACCCCGCGGATGTGAAACGGGGCACTACAAATAATAGTTGCTTGCGCGTGGTATCTGCTTGTGCAACAATAAATAACGCGTCTGCAACTACTAGCTTACGCGCCCTACCCCATTCCGTACAGTTTCGAAGGAGCATTCCCATGCCAATTGGCCTGATAGCCCTCGCCCTCGGCGGGTTCGGGATCGGACTCACCGAGTTCGTGATCATGGGCCTGCTGCCCGAGGTGGCCGCAGACTTCAGCGTCAGCGAGGCCACCGCCGGCTGGCTGATTTCCGGCTACGCCCTCGCCGTCGTCGTCGGCGCCCTGCTGCTCACCGCGGCCGTGACGCGCTTCGAACGCAAGCCCGTCCTCGCGGTCCTGCTCGTGCTCTTCATCGCCGGCAACCTGGTCTCGGCCCTCGCCCCGGACTACTCCATGATGATGATCGGCCGGATCATCGCCGCCCTGGCCCACGGCGCATTCTTCGGCATCGGAGCGGTGGTGGCCGCAGACATGGTGGCTCCCACCAAGAAAGCCGGCGCCATCGCCATCATGTTCACCGGGCTCACCGCCGCCAACGTCCTCGGTGTCCCGTTCGGCACCATGCTCGGCCAGGCGGCCGGCTGGCGCTCCACGTTCTGGGCCATCACCGGAATCGGCGTCCTGGCCCTGATCGGCATCCTGACGCTCGTGCCCAAAACCGGCCACGGCGACACCTCTCCCGGAAGCCTCCGCAGCGAACTCACGGCCTTCCGCTCCGGCCAGGTCTGGCTCTCCATCCTGGTCACCATCCTCGGCTTCGGCGGCATGTTCGGCGCCTTCACCTACATCGCCTTCACCCTCACCGAAGTGACCGGCTTCGCGGCATCCACCGTGCCCTGGCTCCTGATCCTCTTCGGCGTGGGCCTCTTCATCGGCAACACCGTGGGCGGCAAGGCCGCGGACCGCAACGTGGACCGCACGCTGCTGATAGTCCTCTCCGTGCTGGCAGTCGTCCTGGCAGCCTTCGCCCTGACCGCCACCAACCAGCCCCTCACCATCGCCTCCATCGTCCTGATGGGCGGCTTCGGCTTCGCCACCGTCCCGGGACTGCAGATGCGCGTCATGAAATACGCCAACAACGCCCCCACCCTGGCCTCCGGCGCCAACATCGGCGCCTTCAACGTCGGCAACGCCCTCGGCGCCTGGCTCGGCGGCGTGACCATCACCGCAGGCCTCGGCTACACCTCACCCATCTGGGCCGGCGCCGCCATCACCCTCCTCGGACTCGCCGTCATGGCCATCGCCGCCGCCAACGCCAAGCGGCGCGGCGCAGCCGGGACGACGGCGGAAATGACCGCTCCCGCCGCAGCCGAGCCGGTGGCCGCGGCCCGCTGACACGCACACGACAACGACTGCATGTCAACCACTGGAGAAACCAAGGCCTCACTGCCAACCGTCACCCTCAATAACGGCGTGGAAATACCCCAGCTCGGGTTCGGCGTCTTCCAGGTCCCCGAAGACGAACCACTTGTGCTCCGCTGGCACCTGCAGCAGGGAGGGTTGTCATTCCCAAGTCCGTGACTCCGGCCGGGATCAGGGAGCACCCTGATGTCTTCGTGTTCGCCCTCTCGGACGAGGAACTTGCTGCGGTGGACGCGCTTGATGCGGGACGGGCGAACCGGCCCGCATCCGGCCGGCTTCCACGGCCAGGCAGGGGCGGGTCCGGCCCTTTGGAGGCCCCCCAATGAGCACCGGGGATGAAGGCATCGGCCGTCATCCCCGGTGCTTTTCCATGTCATTCAAGGCCGATTCAGGTTAAAACATCCTAATGTCAGGACAAACTATTGACATTGGTAAGGCGAATCACCATGATCGAGATAGACAGTGCTCCGGTGGCTGCAGAGTGGCAGCCCGGAACCTGCGATCAAAGGAGATTAAGGTGGCTAGTTTTTCTTGGCGCAAGGCGGCTCTGGTAGCGGTGGTGGTGCCGATGATGGCGCTGAGCGCATGTTCAAGTACCGGAGGTAAGCCGGCCGACTCAGGCAACGCGGCTGGCGGAGGACAGGCCGCTTCGACGCCCCGGATCAAGATTGCCCTCATCACCCACGCAGCGGCCGGTGACACGTTCTGGGACATTGTCCGCAAGGGTGCCGAAGAAGCGGCCGCGAAGGACAACGTGGAACTGCTCTATACATCGGACCCTGAAGGCGGCCGCCAGGCCCAGCTCATCCAACAGGCGGTGGACCAGAAAGTGGACGGCATTGCCGTGACCCTGGCGAAGCCGGATGCGCTCAAGGACGCCCTGAAAAAAGCAACCGCCGCCGGCATTCCCGTGGTCAGCCTCAACGCCGGCGAAGACGTTTCCAAGCAGCTCGGTGCCTTCACGCACTTCGGCTCGAATGAAAAGCTTGCCGGGCAGGCTGTCGGCGAAAAGCTGGCCTCGCTGAACTATAAGCACCCGATCTGCATCATCCAGGAGCAGGGCCACGTTGGCCTTGAAGCACGGTGCGCGGGCGTCAAGGCCAAGGTTGCCGGCACTGAGATCCTGTACGTGAATGGAAAGGACATGACGGAAGTCTCCTCTACCATCACGGCCAAGCTGCAGGCCACCAAGGACGCCGACGCCGTCATCGGCCTGGGCGCCCCCATCACCCTGACGGCGCTGAAGTCCATCGCCGACTCCGGCAGCTCAGCCAAAGCCGCGTCGTTCGACATGAATGCCGAACTGGCCCAGAAGATCGTGGACGGTGCCATCCTATTCACCGTGGACCAGCAGCCATGGCTCCAGGGCTATGAGTCAGTCGACGCCCTCTGGCAGTCCAAGCGGGGCGGCTTCGAGCTGGGCGGCGGCCAGCCGGTCCTGACCGGACCCACCATTGTGGACAAGGAGTCCGCCGCCAATGTCCTCAAATTCGCCCAGCAGGGCGTCCGCTAAGTCGCAGGTATCCCCGGCTGCGGGAGGACCGGTCCCCGGTGTTCCCGCAGCCGGACCAACAAGGAGTTTTCCATGACACAGACGTTAGCCAAGCCGGCACCGCTGGCCGCGGATGAGCGGGTTGGTCGCCGCAGTCCGTTCCAAAAGCTGCTGGGCCGCCCGGAAGTCGGTGCCCTGGTGGGTGCCATTGTCCTGTTCGTTTTCTTCTCAGTCGTTTCCTCCACCTTTATCCAGCCGACCTCGTTCGCCACCGTGCTTTACGGGTCCTCCACCATCGGGATCATGGCTGTAGGTGTGTCCCTGCTCATGATCGGTGGCGAGTTCGACCTCTCCACCGGTGTTGCGGTCATCAGCTCGGCACTCACTGCGTCCATGTTTGCCTGGTATTTCTCGCTGAATGTCTGGGTCGGCGTTGCCCTGGCACTCGTTGTCTCGCTGGGCATCGGGTTCATCAATGGCTGGATCCTGGTGAAGACCAAGCTGCCGAGCTTTATCGTCACCCTGGCCACGTTCCTCATGCTGACCGGCCTGAACCTCGCGCTGACCCGCATGATCTCCAACGGCGTGTCCTCGCCGTCAATCGCCCAGATGGACGGCTTTGCCTCAGCCCGCGCCATCTTCGCCTCCTCAGTGAGCATTGCCGGCGTCGAAGTCAAGATCACCATCTTCTTCTGGATCGTCCTGGTGGCCGTCGCCTCCTGGGTGCTGCTGCGCACGAAAGTGGGCAACTGGATCTTCGCCTCAGGCGGCGACGCGAACGCTGCCCGGGCTGTGGGCGTTCCTGTCACCAAGACCAAGATCGGCCTGTTCATGGCGGTTGGTTTCTGCGGCTGGGTGCTTGGTATGCACAACCTCTTCGCCTTCGACTCCGTGCAGTCCGGCGAGGGAGTGGGCAACGAGTTCCTTTACATCATTGCCGCGGTGATCGGCGGCTGCCTGCTCACCGGCGGCTACGGCTCGGCCGTGGGCGGCGCGATCGGCGCCTTCATCTTCGGCATGGCGAACAAGGGCATCGTCTACGCGCAGTGGAACCCGGACTGGTTCAAGTTCTTCCTGGGCCTGATGCTGCTGCTGGCCACCATCGTCAACCTGATCGTCAAGCGCCGAGCAGAGCTCAAGTAAAGGGGCCGGAGACATGAATGCCAAAGAGATCGACCAGAAGACCCTGCTCCAGAATGAAACGGATCCGCTGACCCACACGCCCGTGCACCTGCTCTCGCTGGACAAGATCGGGAAGAACTACGGCAACATCCTCGCGCTCAGCGATGTGACCATGGCCGTGGACAACGGACGGGTCACCTGCGTCCTGGGCGACAACGGCGCCGGAAAGTCCACCCTGATCAAAATCATCGCCGGCCTGCACCAGCACGATCACGGTGTCCTGAAGATCATGGGGGAGGAACGGAAATTCGGTTCACCC
Organism: Arthrobacter sp. 24S4-2; assembly: GCF_005280255.1. Classification (NCBI taxonomy): domain Bacteria; kingdom Bacillati; phylum Actinomycetota; class Actinomycetes; order Micrococcales; family Micrococcaceae; genus Arthrobacter; species Arthrobacter sp. 24S4-2. The sequence goes on from NZ_CP040018.1 coordinate 980,942, forward strand.
CGCGATGCACTCGACGTGGGCATCGCCACGGTATACCAGGACCTGGCCGTTGTCCCGCTGATGCCGATCTGGCGGAACTTCTTCCTGGGCTCGGAGCTGACTTCCGGCTTCGGCCCATTCAAGAGCCTTGATGTGCAGAAGATGAAGGACATCACCAAGACGGAACTCGCCGCGATGGGGATCGACCTCCGCGACGTGGAGCAGCCCATCGGCCAGCTCTCCGGCGGTGAACGCCAGTGTGTGGCGATCGCCCGTGCGGTGTATTTCGGTGCGAAGGTCCTGATCCTGGACGAGCCCACGGCGGCCCTGGGCGTGAAGCAGTCCGGTGTGGTGCTGCGCTACATCCTGCAGGCCCGCGACCGCGGTCTGGGGGTCATCTTCATCACGCACAACCCGCACCACGCCTTCCCCGTGGGCGACCGGTTCCTGCTGCTCAAGCGCGGCAAGTCGATCGGCTACTACGAGAAGAAGGACATCACCATCGACGAACTCACCGCCCAGATGGCCGGCGGCGCGGAACTCGCCGAACTTGCCCACGAACTCGAACAGCTCGGCGGCCACGGCGACGTCGTTAAAGAAGTCCAAGGCGAAGTGGCCGAGGTGTCACAGACCACGGGCAAGGCGTACACGTAGCAGCTGCGGCGGGACGGGGCCGGGCCGTTTGCCCAGCCCCGTTCAGCCGTGCCGCAGCCAGGTCCCTGCGGGGGCCGGTCAGCAGCTTTGACTCATTGAAAGGACCAGCCCATTGGCTTACATCACCCAAAACCCCACCGGAGTCCCGGCTCCCGTGCGGATCGGACTCATCGGCTCCGGCTGGATGGGGGCGTTCCACGCTGAAAGCATCGCCCGCCGCGTCCCGGGGGCCGTCCTCGCGGCCATCGCCGATCCCAACGTTGAATCCGCGGAGGCATTGGCGCGGTCCTTGGGCACGGCCAAGGTTACGGCCAACGCCGAAGATATCCTGGCTGACCCGGAGATCGACGCCGTGGTCATCGCGAGCCCGGCGCGCTTTCATTCATCCCTCATCGCCCAGGCCGCCGCATCCGGGAAACACGTGTTCTGCGAGAAGCCCGCCGGACAGGGGCTCGATGAGCTCGATGCCGCCATGGCCGCGGTGGAGGCGGCCGGTGTGCACTTCCAGATCGGCTTCAACCGCCGGTATGCCGAAGATTTCCAGGCTGCCAAGAAAGACCTGGCGGCTGGCATAGCCGGGACACCGCAGCTCCTGCGTTCGCTCACCAGGGACCCCGGCAATGGCAGCATCCCGAACGCCGCCAGGGTCCCCGCATGGACCATCTTCCTGGAGACGCTCATCCACGATTTCGATACCCTCAACTGGTTCAACGAAGGCGCCGAACCCGTGGAGGTCTACGCCGTTGCGGATGCCCTTGTGGAGCCCGGCCTGCGTGACCAGGGCTTCCTGGACACTGCAGTGGTGACCATCCGATACAGCAACGGGGCCATTGCCGTGGCGGAGGCGAACTTCAGCTCACTCTACGGTTACGACATCCGCGGTGAGGTCTTCGGTTCCAAGGGAATGGTGCAGGCCGGCCGGGCCACGGAAACAGCCGCCCGCCGCTATACCGCGGACGGGCTGTCAGCCGAGACTCCCAGGCTCAACGTTGAACTTTTCCGGCAGGCCTACACGGACGAACTCGCCGACTTCGCCGATGCGGTGCGCGCACAGCGTGACGGCGTGCCGCCGTCGTCGGCCGGTTTCACCCTTACACCGGGAGCCGCAGATGCCAGGCGGGCGCTGGCCACAGCGCTTGCCTGCATCGAGTCGGTTAAGCAAGGCGCACCGGTGGCCGTGCCCGGGCTGGCGGCATCCGCCGGACGCGGCGACAGGGCAGGAGCCTGATGCGGCTGGCTGTTTGTGCGGAAATGGTCTTCACGGACCTGCCGTTCGCTGAACGGGTGCGCAGGATCCATGAGTCCGGGTTCGACGTCGAGCTGTGGGACTCGCGCAGCAAGGATATCCGCGCGCTCAAGGCTACCGGGGCAGTATTCTCGTCCATGACGGGGTACACTGCCGGCAGCCTCGTGGACCCCGACACTGCCGACGACCTTGTCCGGACGGCCGAGGCGCTGATCCCCACGGCACTGGACCTCGGCGTGAGCCGGCTGGTGGTGCATCCTGCCGAACTCATCGACGGCCATGCCGCCCGTCCCGTCTACCGGTCGAGCGGGCGGATGTGGAGCACCGGGGCCCGGACCCTGGAACGCCTCGGCAGGCTGGGCGAAAAGTACGGCGTGACGTTCTGCCTGGAGAACCTCAACACCATCCTCGACCATCCCGGCATTCCGCTGGCACGCGCGAAGGACACGCTGGCGCTGGTGGAGGCCGCCGGGCACCCCAACGCCAAGATGATGCTGGATCTGTATCATGCGCAGCTGGGGGAGGGTAACCTCATTGAGCTGGTGCGGACGGCACTGCCCTACATCGGCGAGATCCAGGTTGCGGACGTCCCGGGCCGCTGCGAACCCGGAACCGGGGAGATCAACTACGCGGCCGTCGCAAGGGCGCTCGCGGACGCAGGCTACGGCGGGACGGTGGGCATGGAAGCCTGGGCGAAGGGCGACAGCGAAGCGGCACTGGATGCTTTCCGGACCGCATTCACGGTTTATGCAGAGGAGAAATCATGAGGGACGTGGTCCTTGGCCTGGTTGGGGTGGGGCGGATCGGCGTTATGCACGCCAACAACATCGCCGCGTTGAACGGGGTCCTGAACCCGGAGGGCATCAACGTCCGCCTCCGGCTCACTGACGTGGCCGCAGACCACGCCCGGTCCGTCGCGGCCGGACTTGGCGCCGAGTTCCTGCCCTCCGTGCAGGCCCTGATCGCGTCCGGGATCGACGGCCTGGTGGTCGCGACGGGAACCGGAACCCACCCCGAACTGATCAAGGCAGGGGTCGACGCCGGGATCCCGGTCTTCTGCGAAAAGCCCGTGGCCATGAATGTGGCGGACGCCCTGCCCGTTCTGGACTACATCCGGAACAGGCAGGGCGTTGTGCAGATCGGCCACCAGCGCCGCTTCGATGCCGGCTACCTGGAAGCCCGGCGGGCCTATCAGGCGGGGGAGCTGGGCTGGATCCATTCTCTGCGGGCCGTCACCTGCGATATGACGCCTCCGCCCGTGGAGTTCCTGGCCAGCTCCGGCGGACTCTTCCGGGACTGCTCCGTCCATGATTTCGACATTCTTCGCTGGCTGACCGGCCGCGAAATCGTCGAGGTCTATGCCAAAGGCTCCAACAACGGCGACCCCGCCATCGGCGAGGTTGGGGACGTGGACACGGCCCTTGCGCTGGTGACGTTCGACGACGGGACCGTCGGTACCGTCTCCGCCACCCGTTACAACGGGGCCGGCCACGACGTCCGCCTGGAAATCCAGGGGTCGCGCAGCTCGCTGATGGTGGGCCTGGACGACAAAACGGCAATGGCCTCGGCCGAAGCCGGCGTAGGCTTCCCCTCGGGCGAGCCCCACAAGACTTTTGCGGAACGGTTCGACCAGGCCTACCGCTCCGAGATGGAAGCCTTCGTGGAGCTGATCCTGGGCCGTCGCGAAAACCCCTGCACGCCGGAAGACGCCGTGGCCGCGTCCCGGGTGGCCGACGCCGCCCAGGACTCGCTGGCGACGGGGGTTCCGGTCCGCGTGGCCCAGAAGGTGGCCCGGTAACCTTATCCACCCATTGCTGATGCCACTCTCCGCGTGCGGTGAGGGGCCTCAGCCGTCTTCGCAACGTCGTGGCCTTAAATGTCAGAGCCCGGCGTCATGCTGTAGGTATGGAAAGCAACGCAGCTCCCGACCGCTTGGCGGTACCGGACGCCGTGGTTCGGGAGGTTCCGGACTGGCTTGAAGCGATCGCCGCGTCCGTTGCTGTTCTTGCGCGGCTTTGCGCTTCCGCCGAGTCCGCGGATGGTCCCGATGCCAACCTTCTGCAGCTCGCGGCCGATACATCTCTTCAGGCCCTCGAGGAAGTCGCGCGTCTGGAAGGACGGACTGCCGAATTCAAGGTCCGGATGGCCTCGGTTTATACGGAAGCCTCGCGGTGCATCGCATCCCCAGCAGTGAGCCGGGGCGACGAGGCTGCCTTGGAAATGGGGGTGGTCGCGGAAGTTGCCTGCGCTCTGACTGTCAGCGAAGGAACCGCAGCAGCTTTTCTGGCGGAGTCCCGCACGCTGACCACCACCTTGCCGCTGACGCTTGCTGCGTTGCGGGCGGGGACACTGTCCTGGCAGCACGCGCGGATCATGTGCGACGAAACAGCCAGTTTGGAGCCCGCCGCCGCGGCGGGCCTGGAGGCGCATTTTCTGGACCCGGAGGCTCCCCAGGCTGCGCGGGGCTGCCCGGCCGGGGAGTTGGTGCCGGGCAGGTTCCGGGCCAAGGCGCGCAGCTGGCGCGAGCGCCATCATCCTGTCAGTATCGAAATTCGCCACCGCAAGAGCGCTCGGGAGCGGCGCTTGGAATACACCCCTGATCGGGATGGCATGGCGTGGCTGTCGGCGTATTTGCCGGCGGATGCGGCGGCGGGTGTCTGGTCGCGTGCCACGGAGGCGGCACGTGCTCTGCAGGGTCCGTCGGAGTCCCGGACTCTGACGCAGCTTCGTGCGGACGTCGCGGCCGCCTGGCTGCTCGAAGGCGTCGCGGAAGGAACCCCGTCGCCCACAGCGCAGGTCCTCGTGACTGTTCCGGTGCTGTCGCTGTTGGGCTCCGGGACGGAACCGGCTGAACTGGATAGCTACGGACCCATTCCTGCGTCCATGGCGCGAAGGCTTGTCGGGGAGGGAGCGGGGTCGTTCCTGCGGGTGCTGACTGATCCGCGTGACGGGGCACCGCTGGAGATCGGACGCACCAGCTACCGGGTTCCGAAGTCGATGCGTCAATGGTTGCGGCTGCGGGATGGCCGGTGTCCTTTTCCGGGGTGCAACAACCAGTCCCTGGATAACGAGGCTGATCACCTGTTGGCCTGGTCTGAGGGAGGCGGCACAGGGATCACGAACCTTGGCCAGCCATGCCGCAGGCACCATCGCCTCAAACACAGCACACGCTGGAAACCGGTTGACGCCACCCTTGATAAACCGCCCGGGTGGATCTCGCCCTCAGGACGCTACTACCGCAGCGAACAACAGGACTGGGCACCACCCGACTGGGAACCAACACAGTGGCCGGACGATCCCCAAGGCCTTGACTCACAACCGCCGGATGGCGCGTTGCCGGACAGGGCGATAGTCCCGGCTGCCTAGAGTTGCGCGCGAACTGGGCGGCGCTCTGAAACTCCGCGAGAACTGCGGCCCGGGGTGTGCCCGGCGCTCCGCGACGCCCGCAGCCAGCGTGAACGCAACTACGCGGTGAACGGCAGCCGCGGGTCCACGTCCTGGCCCTCCCAGGTCTGGCGGATCCAGCCGTGGTGCGGGTCGTCGCTGATGAGCCAGTCGCGGACACGGCCGGGACCGGCCATGACGTTCAGGTAATACAGGTCGTAACCCGGCGCGGCCATTGCGGGTCCGTGCCAGCCGTAGGGCACCAGGACTACGTCGCCGGTGCGGACCTCGGCCCCGACATCGATCGGTCGCTCGTCCGAGGCGTAGACCCGGGCGTAGCCGACCGCGTCCGCGTCCTGCGGAGAGCCCGAATCCGGAGCAACCCGGGTCTCGAAGTAGTAGATCTCCTCGAGGCTGGTTTCGCCGTCTTTTTCTTCGTCATGCTTGTGCGGGGGATAGGAGGACCAGTTGCCGGCCGGGGTTATGACTTCGCAGACGATGAAGCGGTCTGCCTCGAGCGCGGCCGGGGTGCCGAAATTGTGCACCTGCCGGGAGCAATTGCCGGCCCCGCGGAGCTCCACGGGGGTTTCGGCTGCGGTCACAAGCCGCGTCGGGTACGACGCCTTGGCGGGAGCCGTGGCAACGGCCACCCTGCCGCCGTCGGCCGAGCTGATGGTGACTGATTTCCCGATGCCCGTGTAGAGCACATCGCTGGGGCCGCTGAACACGCTGGCCCTGCCGGCCAGCGTGAAGTCCTGGCCGTCGACGGCGGCAGTAAAGGATCCGCTGAGCGGAACCACAATGCGTTCCTCGCCGGCAGCAGGAAGTCCGACGGCGGCACCGGCCGCCAGCGTCGCGACCTTGAGTCCCGTATGGGCCCAGCCGTCCACGTGCAGTGCCGAGTCCGACGTTCCCAGCGAGATGTCCCAGCCGCCGTCAGCGGCGGAACCCAGCGGATATACCCAGTTGGCCATAGATATTGCTCTTTCGTTTTAGGGCGTGCTGCGGGCAGGCGCAGGCGCCTAGCGCTGGACGAGCGTCATTTCGAAGCTGTAGGAGTCGCCGCGGTAGACGTGGTGGCCGGTTTCCACCATGCGGCCCGTGTCGTCCACGGCCGTGCGTTCCATGGTCACCAGCGCAGACCCGGGCTCCGTCTCCAGCAGCGGCGCCTGGTAGTCGTTGGCCACCATGGCCCCGATGCGCTGCGAGGCCAGCCGGAAGTTCACGCCGCCGTTGCGCAGGATCGCGTACAGGCCCTGGGCGCCCAGCTGGGCTTCATCGATGGGAGTGATGTCGTCCCGGACCCAGTTTTCCATCAGGGCCAGCGGCTTGCCGCCCACCTTGCGCAGCCTGGTGAAGTGGTAGACCTTGGCGCCGGCGGGAAGCTGGAGGGCCTCACGCGTGGGGGCGTCGGCCTCGATATGGGAGAAGCTGAGCACATCGGTGGTCGGCTTGCTCCCGTTGTTGGTGAGGTCATCGTAGAGGCTGGAGAGCTCCAGCGGCCTCCGGACCTGGCTGGAAACAACCTGCGTTCCCACCCCGCGCTTGCGTACCAGGAGTCCGGAACGCACCAGCTCATCCATGGCCTTGCGCATGGTGGGCCGGGACAGGTTGAGCTGCGCCGCCAGGTCGATCTCGTTGTCCAGCCGGCTGCCCTGCGGGAGCAGGCCGGTGTGGATGGCGGACTCGATGCCCTGGACTACCTGGTGGTAGAGGGGCACCGGTGAAGAGCGGTCGATGCTGAGATTAAGTTGATTCGCCACTGAGCGCTCCCTTGTGCTCCGCGCATGCCCGTGGCTCCGGTTCATCCGCGTATGTCAGGCATATGTTCGCTTGATAGGACATACTGCCTTTTTGACGATAATAGCAGGCTGATTTGGGCCCGCCAAGGATAAGCCGTGCCCATTTGCCCGTTGCGGGCAGGGTCCGGGCACGGTCCGGCAGTCCGGCAAGGCCTAAGGTCTGTTGCGGCAAACCTCCACGAATGCCCGGAAGGGAGCCAGTCGTCCCTCGGCGGGCAGCTCACGGGCCTCAGGGTGCCACTGGACCGATGCGGCCCAGCGCAGCGGATCCTCCAGGGCTTCAACTGTGCCGTCTGCGGCCTGCGCCGTGACAACAAGCCCCGAGGCAACCCGGGCTATGGCTTGGTGATGGCCGGAGGCGATCTTCAAGGTCACGCCCGCCGGCGTTCCTTCCTGGCCATAGAGGCCGGCCACCCTGGAGCCCGGGACAACATCAACATCGTGCCAGGCCCAGGGACCGCTCCTGCCTGGCTCCGCCCCGGCTGCCGGAGCAGGCTCGTGGTGCGTCACCGCGCCGGCGGGCATGTCCTGGACCAGGGTTCCACCGTAAAGGACGTTCAGCAGCTGGTGTCCGCGGCAGATCCCCAGCATCGGCAACCCTGCATCAAGGGTGGTGCGGGCAACGGCCAGGTCCAGGCCGTCCTGCGCCGGGTTCACGTCATAGCACTCCTGGCCCTGCTCTTCGCCGTAGAGCCCCGGGTCCAGGTCGCCTCCGCCGGGAAGTATGACGCCGTCCAGCCCCATGAGCGTTTCGGCCAGCCGCCCGTCGCCGGGTTCGGCGGTGAGGAAGACCGGCTCCCCGCCGCCGTCGCGAACCAGGTCCACAATGAAGTCGAACAGTTCGTTGGCCTCCCCGACCCGCGGATCGGGGTCCAGCGAGCTGCTGAGGCGGACCGGGATTCCAATCCGGGGGCGGCCGTGTGAGCGCGGGGGCGAAGTGTGCATGACCCATTCTGCAACAGCTCGAAACGGTTACGCTTGCCGGATGAACAACAGATACCTCGTGTCCCGCCAGCGCTTCATTGCAGCCGCTCCGGAGGTGATTTTCGAGGTGCTGGCGTCGCCCGCCCTCCATAGTGAGATCGACGGTTCGGGCACGGTGAAGGCGGCCCAGCCTCGCGGGCCGCAGCGGCTGGCTCCCGGAGCGAAGTTCGGCATGGAGATGAACGTGCTGGTCGACTACAAAATCCTCAACACGGTGTGTGAGTTCGAGGAAGGCAGACGCATCGCCTGGCGGCATTTCTACGGCCACGTGTGGCGCTACGTGCTGGAGCCGTCCACCGACGCCGCGGGCATTCCGGGAACCCTCGTAACCGAGCAGTGGGACGCCCGGCAGGTGCGCGGGAAGGTCTTCCTCCGCCTGGCCGGCTACCTTCGCCGCCACCCGGCAAACCTGGAGGCCACCCTGGCGAAGCTGGACAAGTATGTTTCCGGCTCGGGCCATGATGCTGGTCCGGGCCGCGTTCGACAGTAATGTGGAAGGCGCCCGGAACAAAGGGCAACACCGAACGTAGGAGCCAGGATGGGCCGCAGGACACTCGTTGACGACCTCGTCGACGGCCTGCTCGATGACATCCTCGAAGGCAAGCTGAAGCCGCACGATGCCATCCCGCCCGAAGCTGACATCGCCAAGGACTACGAGGTCAGCAGGCTCACCGTCCGCGAGGCACTCAAGGCCTTGCGCGCCCAGAATATCCTCTACGTCAAGGCCGGCCGCGGAACCTTCGTCAACCCCACGGACAGCTGGACGGGGCTGGACGCGATCTTCAAGGCGGCCTCGCATGGAAGCGGCGCAGACCGGGTTTCCGTGGGCCTGATCGAAATGCGGCGCATGGTGGAAACCGGGGCCGCCGCCCTGGCTGCCAAACGGTACACGCCCGAGCATGCCGAACAGATGCGCGAGTGCATCGCGGACATGAAACGATTCCACGCGTCCGGGGACCTGGACCGCTTCGTCCAGGCGGACATCGGGTTTCACGACGCTGTGCTGAAGGCGTCGGGCAACCCCTTTGTGCGCGCCCTGTTCGCCCAGCTCGGCCAGCTGCTTTACCTGACCCGGCGGGAAACGTCTGCCGTCCCCGAGATCCAGCGGCACGCCATTGAGTATCACCAGAGGGTGCTGGACGGCATCCTGAGCGGTGACGCCGAGCTGTCCCGGCGAGCCATGGACGAGCACATGGAGCAGACGTACCGCGACTACGAAGAGTACGTGCACCACCCCCACTCCTGACGCTGTACCGGCTCCGGGCGCCGCCAAGCCAAGCCCTGACGCCGCCCTACGGGCTGCCCGGGTGCCCCCATCCGCTCAAGGCTTGACGTAACCCAGATCACTCTTCTATGCTCTTTCTCATATTCTTTCGTCAGATGTCTGACATCAGACTCAACGTAGTAGTCGAACGACGGAACCCCCAATATTCCCCTCGGATCGCGCACCGACCGGGTGCCGCGTCCGTCAGATAGAAGGTCGATGATGACTTCACTCTCCATGCAGTCCGCAGGACTCGGCGAACTCGGCGAGCGTACGCTTCGCAAGGTCCGCCGCCGCGTAATGCCACTGATCGTCCTGCTGTACTTCGTTGCCTACCTGGACCGCAACAACGTAGGCTTCGCCAAACTCACCATGAGCGAGGACATCGGCCTCAGCGCCGCCGCCTATGGGCTGGGTGCCGGCATCTTCTTTCTCGGCTACGCCCTCCTCGAGGTGCCGAGCAACGCCGGAATGTACCGTTTCGGCGCCCGTAAATGGCTCGCCCGGATCCTCATCACGTGGGGCATCTTCGCCACCGCCATGTGCCTGGTCAACGGCGAAAGCACCTACTACATCGTCCGCTTCCTGCTGGGTGCGGCCGAGGCCGGGTTCTTTCCCGCAATCCTCTTCTACCTGACGCTGTGGTTCCCCGCCGCGCAGCGCGTCACCGTTTTGGGCATCTTCATCCTGGCCCAGCCCGTATCCAACGCCCTCGGCGCTCCGGTGTCCGGCCTGCTGCTGCAGCTGGACGGCGTCATGGGCCTGCAGGGCTGGCAGTGGCTGTATATCATCGAGGGCATTCCCGCGATCCTGCTCGGCCTGCTTACTCCGATCCTGATGACCGACCGCCCGCGGGACGCCAAATGGCTCAGCACGGACGAGCGTGAATGGCTCGCCACCACAATGGATGCCGAACTGGCGGCCAAGTCCAAATCAGGAAGCCACAACTTCCTGGCCGGACTGAAGGACAAGCGCACGCTCGTGTACTCCGCCCTCTACTTCGGCCTGGTCTGCGGCATTTACGGCCTCGGCCTGTGGATGCCCACCATCGTGGCCGCGCTTGGCAAGTTCTCCACCGCGGAGGTCGGCTTCATCGTCTTCGTTCCCTACGCCATCGCCGCGGTCTTCGTGTACTTCTGGAGCAAGCGGGCAGATCGGACAGGCAAGCGCGCCTGGCACACCGCCGTCAGCATGGTGCTGGCCGGAATGGGACTGCTGGCTGCCGGCTACCTTCTGCCGGTCAATCCCGTCCTGGCCCTGGTCGCCCTGACCGCATCGGCCATGGGCATCTACGGTGCAATTGCCCCGTTCCTTTCCATGCCTTCCGCCGCGCTCACCGGGGCAGCAGCTGCCTCCGGCCTCGCCCTGGTCAATTCCCTAGGCAACCTCGGCGGTTTCGTGGCACCGTACGCGGTGGGCCTGCTCAAGGACGCCACGGGCAACAACCAGAGCGGCCTCCTGTTCCTGTCCTTCTGCCTGTGCGTCACTGCCGTGGCCACCTACTTCTACGCACGGAAGCGCCCCGAAGGCGACGCCGCACTGGAACCGGCAGTTGCCGCCGCGGCCGCCGTGAACGCCACCAAAGCCTCCTGACCCCTAGCTACCGACGAAAGAAACGCCATGACTACCACCTCATTGCCCGCAGAACGCACCGTAGTACTGACCGGAGCGGCATCCGCCCGTGGCATTGGCCGTGCAGCCGCTGACCGGATGGCCAGCGAAGGCTGGTCCATCGCCATCCTGGACATCAACGCCGAGGACGCCAAAGCAGCAGCAGCCGAGATCGGCTCCAACCGCGCCGTGAAAGCCATCGGTGTGGGTGCCGACGTTTCCGACGCCGCCTCCGTGGACCGGGCCATTACCGAGATCGAAGAATCCCTGCCGCCCATCGTGGCCCTGGCAAACCTCGCCGGCATCAGCTCCCCGACCACGTTCATGGAGACCACCGTGGAGGAGTGGGACAAGGTATTCGCCATCAACATGCGCGGAACCTTCATCGTCTCCCAGCGGGTCCTCAAGGGAATGATTGAGCGCAAGCTCGGACGGATCGTCAGCATCTCGTCGATTTCCGCCCAGCGCGGCGGCGGCACCTACTCCAAGGTTGCCTACAGCGCATCGAAGGCCGGAATCATTGGCTTCACCCGGGCACTGGCCCGCGAAGTGGGCGAATTCGGCGTCACCGTGAATGCGATCGCGCCGGGCCCCATCGACACCGACATCATGGGCGGCACCCTGACGGAGGAGCGCAAGGCACAGATGTCCGAGGGCATCATGATGGGACGGGTTGGCACCCGCGAGGAAGTCGCAGCACTGATTTCCTTCCTGCTCGGCGCAGACTCCGGCTATATCACTGCGGCCACCTATGACATCAACGGCGGGCTCCAGGTCTCCTGAACCCCTGATCCGGAGCGTCTTAATCCTCAACAGCCTGAGCCGCAGCTGATAACTCCACACGCAGGTGCCCCCGGCGGAATTCCGCCGGGGGCACCTGCGTGTGATCACTGCCGACTAGGCTGGCAGCATGAACGCTCCCAGGAGCCTGACCCCGAGTCCCAGAACGCTGGAAGTTGAAAGCCTGGAGGGCTTTGACAGGTTAGTCAGCGCCGGCGTCCGCACCATGCACGGCTGGCACGCCCAGTCGCTGGACCTGCGTGGCCGCGCCGCCCCGCTGGAATCAATGGACGCGCAGGGCGCCGTATTCTTGGGCTGCACGTTCGACGGCGGCGTGGAGGAGTCGCTTCGCGGCCGGGGCGCGCTGATCTTCCCCAAGCTGGACGGCGTCCCCTTCAATCCTTACCGTAGCCAGCTCTACTCTCCCCAGGAGCTCTACGCCGGCCCGCCGGGCTCACCCTACGAGGACACCCTGGACGCCAGGGTGTACCAGTGGAGCATCCGGCCCGGCCAGCGGCACCGGCTGGACGCCACGCTTGCCGCAGCCCTGCATGACCATTCGATCGGCGACGCACTGGATGAACTGACCCGCTCCGGGGTCTGCCGCGGCCGTTCCATGGTGGGGGTGATGGGCGGCCATACCGCCAGGCGCGGAACGCCGGCCTTCCAGGAGGCCGCGGTGGCCGGGCGGCTCCTCGCCAGGAGCGGACGGGTGGTGGCCACCGGCGGCGGGCCCGGGGCCATGGAAGCCGCCAACATGGGTGCGTACCTCAGCGGGCTGCCGAACCCGGAGTTCCATTCGGCGCTCGCGGAACTGGCGGCCGTACCCGGGTTCCGCCCGTCAGTCTCAGCATGGGCACGGATGGCGGCCGCCGTCGTCGAGCGCCATCCGGACGGCACGCCGTCCCTGGGGATTCCCACCTGGTTCTACGGCCACGAGCCGCCCAACTACTTCGCCACCCACATCGCGAAATACTTCACCAACGCCATTCGGGAGGCGATCCTGTTGGAGCTGTGCGACGGCGGCGTGATCTTCCTGCCAGGGTCTGCAGGCACACTGCAGGAAATCTTCCAGGATGCCTGCGAAAACTACTACGGCGCGTCTCAGACCATCCGGCCCATGGTGCTAGTGGGCACGGAACACTGGCAGCGCCGCTACCCGGCATGGCCGCTGCTGCAGAGCCTGGTGGCAGGCCAGACCATGGCGGACCGGATCTTCCTGGTGGACACCGTCGAGGAGGCCCTTGAAGTGCTGGCTGCCTGACCGGCCGTGAACTTCCGGGGAAGTCCGGCCGGGGACTTCTGCGGTTCTAGAGGTCCTTGCGGCAGGCGGCCCGGCCCAGCTGGTACAGGCCGTTAAGGTCACCCGCGGCGAGCCCCTCCGGCGTACCGATCTCCGGGTACATCAGCTGGGTGGGATCATCCACGTGTTCGAGCCCCATCACGTGGGACAGCTCGTGCAGGATCACCGCGGTGGCGTAGGCGGAGCCCTCGGCGCGCCCGAGCTCGCCGGCTATCTGCGGCGCATCGAGGTCGAGGCTGCCGGAGACGAACGTCTTCGGTCCGCCGTCGAAACTGTAGTGCGTGCTGCCGCCGGTGCCGATCACCTGACCTTTGAGCTTGGGTGCTGACTCCGGGGTGGTCCACGCGATCAGGAGCGGCGCCCAGCGCTCACCGTAGGTCTCGGGCTGGTAGGGGTCGCGGTCCTCAGAGGGCTCTTCTGCGGTCGGCCCGTCATTGATGAAGCGGATACCGGTGGCGCGGGAAATGGTGCCGATGGCGTCCTCCACCAGGCTTTCCGCGCCCGCCGGAGCCAGGCGGGCATTGACCACGTAATGCAGCGGCCGGCAGGGCGAATAGCCGACGGGAGTGCCGTCGTCGTTTGTGGCCAGGAACTTGTACGAGCCACTGGTGAACGGCGGCTCTTCCGGTGCCCCCAGCGGGGAATCCTCTTCCTCCAGACCGGGCGGCGGTGCGTCGGAACCGACGTTTTCAGCAGCCGTGCCGGGCTGCTGCGGGGCAGCCTTACCGTCGGGGACCGTGCTGTTCCGGAACTCGAAGAGACCCACAACACGGGGGTCGCCGTAGAACAGCCCGGCAGCCGTAAATGCGGCGACGGCAATCAGGCCTGTCAGGGCCACATTGCGCAGGATCCGGGCAGTGGTTCCGGCCGGGCCTGAATGCCGCGGCCGGCGTTGGTCCGGCGGCGGACTCTCCACTAGGCGACCACCGCGCCAAACGCCATCCCAAGGAGATAGGTGACGCCGGCGGCGCCCACGCCGATGGCCAGCTGCCGGAAACCCCTCGTCGTCGGAGACGTTCCGGACAACAGGCCCACGACGCCGCCGGTCAGCAGGAGCGCCAGGCCCACCAAAGCGGCGGAAACCGCCAGTGCGGCAACGCCCGTCATGCCCAGCACGAACGGGATGATGGGAATGATGGCGCCGGAGGCGAAGAAGCAGAAGCTCGACGCCGCGGCGCTCCACGCGGTGCCCACGGCCTCGTGCTGGTCTTCAGTTTCGGGAAGCTCGGGCTGGAGCGACAGGCTCGGATCGCAGTCGCAGCCCAGCAGGCCCATCCGTTCGGCCACCCGGTGTTCGGCCGCTTCACGCGACATGCCGCGGGCCAGGTAGACCAGCAGCAGTTCGTTGTGTTCAATGTCCAGCAGCGGGGCGGCGGAGAGGGTGATCTGGGTGGGGCGGGTCGCGTCCAGGAGTTCCCGCTGGGAACGGACGGAGATGAATTCCCCGGCGCCCATGGACAGGGCTCCTGCGAGCAGCCCGGCCACGCCGCTGAGCAGCACCACCTGGCTGCCGACACCTGATGCGGCCATGCCCATCACCAGCGAGAGGTTGCTGACCAGGCCGTCATTGGCACCGAAAACTGCCGCCCGGAAGGATCCCGCCAGCCTGTTCCGGCCGCGCGTCGCGAGCCCGCGGACAACCTCCTCGTGGATCTGCTCGTCGGCAACCATGGCAGGCGTGGCTGACGGGTCCGAGGAATAGGGGGAGCGGCCTTCGGCGCGCTGGGCCAGAGCAAGGACAAAAACGGAACCGAAGTGGCGGGCCAGGAAGCCCAGCAGCTGGCTGCGGAGGGACGCCGGCCGGGGTTTCCCGGCGTGATCGCCCAGGAGCCGGAGCCAGTGGGCTTCGTGGCGGCCTTCGGCCTCGGCAAGGGCCAGCAGGATGTCCCGTTCCTCACCGCGGCGGTTTTGTGCCAGATCCCGGTAGACGGCGGCCTCGGCACGTTCATCGGCGAGGTACTGGCGCCACCGCTTGATGTCCGCCGGGCCGGGCGTGGCGACGGGGCCGGAGACAGAGGTGGCTGCGTCCTGGCCGGCTGCGCCCCGTCCGGCTGAGTCCTGGCCGGCTGCGTCCCGGACGACGGCGGGATGGGCGCGGTTCCGGTCAGATTTAGCGTGCTGAGACACGAACACTCCTGGGCTTGATAGGGCATGGTTCGGCCCCATTGCAGCTCCAGCCTACCCCGGTTTCCCGCCGATTTTCGGCCGGTGTTCCTCATCCGGAACTTTAGGCAGGCCTCAAAAACGGCACGTCCGGGCGGGCAATTGCGGGCTGCGCAGCACGCGCTATTGACCGCATGGAATGCCGGTGCTGTCATGAAGATCAGAGGCTGGCACGGGGACGACCGGCCGCCGGCCGCTCAACCAGACACGGAGGCTGCATCATGGACACCACCGGATCACACCACGGCCTGCCGGAACGAAGCACCGTCGAATCCGATCCTGCCTACGACTTCGCGGAGGACGCACGTGTAGGTGTCGCCTCGGAGTCCGAAGATGAGGAGTTGCTCGAGGAAGCGGATCGGCTGGTTCCCCTGGATGAGGAGGATTTCCTGGGCGACGAGAAGCCGGTGGTGCCCCTGGACGGGGAGGAATTCGTGCAACCGGAGGAGTTTGAGTAATTCAATGCCTTCTTAAACGTCCGACGGCGGTGCCTCCCCGCGCAGGGGAGGCACCGCCGTCGTGGCTAACTCAGCTTCGCGGCTGACTCAGTTTGCTAGTGCGCCGCGTGGCTGGCCACCGGGTGCGATTCCACGGGGAGCTCCTCGGAGACGGCTCCGGCGATGCGCTTGTCCCAAGCTTCGCGGACCTTGGGATCCGTGGGAGGCGTGAGGAGGGACACCACCACGTAGACCGCCAGCGAAGCGCCGAGGCCCCAGTAGATGGGATCGTTGGCGTAGATGCCGTCCTCGCTCGGGATGATTCCTGTGGCGAATGCGATCAGCAGGGCAAGGGTCAGGACCGAGCCGACAGCCATGCACCAGGCGGCCGCGATGCCGGTGCCGCGCTTCCAGGCCAGGCCGCCGAGGATGGCCACCAGCAGGCCGCCCACCAGGATGTCGTAGGCGATGGTCAGGGCCACCACTACGTCCTGGGCTGCCATGGAGATCAGGACGGCCACGACGCCCAGGCCCAGGACCCAGTAGCGGTTGGCTTTGACATCGTGTTCGGGGTTTTCGCTGTCGTCGGTGTTGACCGTCCTGCCGAACCAGCTGGCGACGAACGGAACAACGTCGGCCCGGGCCACAGTTGCCGCGGCGATGAGGGCGCCGGAGGCGGTGGACATCATGGCGGCGACGGCCGCGGCCATGACCAGGCCGCCGATGCCGATCGGCAGGATGTGGGTGGCAACCTCGGCGTAGACCACGTCCTTGCCAAGATTGGCGACGTCGATGTCGGGCAGGGCCACGCGGGCGGCGAGACCGATCAAGGCTCCGGCGACGCCGTAGAGGATGCAGTAGACGCCGGCGGTGGCGCCGCCCCAACGGGCAACGGTGGGAGTCTTGGCGGTGAAGACGCGCTGCCAGATGTCCTGACCGATCAGCAGGCCTAGGGTGTACACCACGAAGTACGTGATGATGGTCTGCGCGCCGATGCCGTCGAGCTGGAAGAAGCTCGCGTCGACGCGGGCGCGGATGCCGTCCAGGCCGCCCGCAGCGTTGAGGACGAACGGGAGCATAAGGAAGAAGATGCCCACGGTCTTGATGATGAACTGCACCTGGTCGGCCAGCGTAATGGACCACATGCCGCCAATGGTGGAGTAGACCAGCACGATGGCGCCGCCGACGGCGATGGCGAGCCACCGCTCCCAGCCGAACAGGACCACGAAGATGGTGGCGTAGGCGCCCGTGGAGGTGGCGCAAAGCATCAGGGTGTAGGCCAGCATGACGATGCCGGAAGTCTGGGTGGCGCGCTCGCCGTAGCGCAGGCTTAGCATCTGGGAGACCGTGTAAATCTTCAGGCGCTGGATGGTGCCGGCAAAGAGCAGGCTCAGCAGGAGCACGCCCGCACCGATGGCGACCACAAGCCACATGCCGGAGATGCCGAACTTGTAGCCCAGGCCCACACCGCCCACCGTTGAGGCGCCGCCCAGCACGACGGCGGCCATGGTTCCGGTGTATAGGAGCGGACCCAGCCTGCGGCCGGCCACCAGGAAGTCACTGTTGTTCTTGGTGCGGGATTTGCCCCACCAGCCGAAGGCCAGCATGGCGGCGAGGTACACCACCACAATGGCGATGTTGACGAAATTTGCGTCCATGAAAGGCTCCTTGGAGCTGATTGGCAGCAGGGCGGAAATTCGCGGAAACGTCAGCGCAATGCCGGAAGTCCGCTGCCATGTTGCGGTTGATGCAGGGGGAGATCCCTGATGTACTCGGGCGGTATTGCCTAATAGGCAACACTTGTTGACTAAAAGGGTATGTTGTGACGGCGGTAACAGTCAAGGAGCGTCGAAACGAGTGGCCCGTTCCCGCGTTACTTCCCGCGTCACAAGGTAGGTATCCGGCTAGGATGGCTCCAGCAATGAGGCCAAGCGGCCGGCTGCGAAAGGTTCGTTAATGAAGGCTCTACCAGTTGAACCGAGCAACATTCCAGTTGCAATCGGTTCGCGCATTCGTGCTGCCCGGCAATCCCAGCGGCTCACCATCGAACAGGTGGCAGACGCCACGGGCCTCACCAAGGGATTCCTGAGCCGGGTGGAACGCGACCTGACCTCGCCGTCGGTGGCATCCCTCGTGACGCTGTGCCAGGTGCTGTCCATCTCCATCGGGGACCTTTTTGCCGCGCCGGAAACGCACCTCACCAAGAAGGATGAGGGTCCCCGGATTTCCCTGGGCGGCGAAGGCATTATCGAGCGGCTGCTGACCGCCCGCTCGGAACGGCGGGTCCAGATCATCCAGGCCGTCATCGAGCCTCGCGGACGCGGCGAATCTGAACTCTACGCAGTGGACTGCGACGTTGATGTCCTGCACGTGATCAAGGGCAGCATCCGGCTGATCCTGACCAACGAAGAGTATGAGCTCACCACCGGGGACACTGTGACATTCCCCGGCCGGGAGCCGCACACCTGGATCAACCCCACGGACAAGCCCGTCGAAGTGCTCTGGGTGCTGGTCCCGGCCGCCAGCCGCTAGGTTTCCGCCAGCCGCTGGATAGCCGGCAACTGGATAACCAGCCGCCGGCTGCTTAGCAGCCGCCGGCTGCTAAGCAGCCGCCAGCCGCCGGGCGTCAGCCCACGTGGACCCAGGGCCGGCGCGTGACGTCCGGTTCGGCCTCGCGGAGCACTTCCCGTGTCACGGGGGCGATCTCGCCCTCGCCGAACAGCAGGAACCGGGTCAGGTTGGTCAGGGGATTGCCCTCGGTCCAGCGGAAGTAGATGTGCGGCATGAGCCCGGTGACATCGCGGAGGTGCAGCAGCACTGCAGCCAGGGTATTGGGCACATTGTTGCTGTGGATCTCCAGGATGCGGAAGCCATGCCGGACCTTGCCGGTCACCAGGAGCTCCTGCTCGAAATCGGAGCTGTCATCCACCAGGATTTCGATGAAGATGGCGTCACTGTCCGCGGGCAGGTGGTTGGCCAGTTCGGCATGTTCCAGCTTGGCCCGGTAGCGCTCCGCGCTCAGGCGCTTGGGCTCGTGCGCGATGATCCGGATGGGCCCGTCCTCGCTGGCCGCCATGAACTCCAGCGCCTTTTCGTCAAGCCGGATGTGGGTGGCCCGCAGCTCAAAGGAACGGCGTACACGGGACGCGAAGCTCACCACCACGATGCCGAGAATGAACAGGGCAGCGATTTTCAGGCCGTCGGGCCGCTCCACTACGTTGGCAACCGTCGTATAGAGGAAGACGACGGCGATCACCCCGAACGCGACCGTCCGGCACCGCTGCTGCTTGCGCCGGGCTGACAGTGTGACCGCGATGGACGCCGACGTCATCAGCACCAGCACGCCGGTGGCGTAGGCGCCGCCCTGGGCTTCTACGTCGGCCTCGAAGACAACGGTGATGAGGAACGCGACGGCGGTGAACACCATGACCAGCGGCCGTACGGCCCGGGTCCAGGCGGGCGCCATGCCAAAGCGCGGGAGGTATCGCGGCACCAGGTTGAGGAGTCCCGCCATGGCAGATGCCCCCGCGAACCACAGGATGGCAATGGTGCTTAGGTCGTAGACCGTCCCGAAGCCGTCGCCCAGGTACTGGTGGGCGAGGAAGGCCAGGGCCCGGCCGTTGGCTTTGCCGCCCGGCTGGAATTCAGCGGCCGGGATCAGGAAGGTGGTGATGAAGCTGGAGGCGATAAGGAACGCGCTCATGACCAGGGCGGCGGTGGTCAGGAGCCGGTGTGCGCCCCGGATCCGGCCGGCAGGATTGGCCTCGGTGTCGTCGGGGGAGCCCTTGATTTGCGGCATCACGGCCACGCCGGTTTCAAAACCGGAGAGCCCCAGTGCGAGTTTGGGGAAGACCAGGAGGGCGATCCCGATCATCACCAATGGGTTGCCGTGCTGCTGGTTCAATGCTGCCCACCAGTCGGTCACCACGTGGGCTTCGCTGAACACGTGGGCCAACCCCACGCCTACCACCACGGCGTTCAGGAGCAGGAACACCGCCACCAGGACAACAGCAACATTGATGGCTTCCTTGAAGCCGCGGAGGAAGACGACGCCGAGGCCGGCGATCAATGCCAGTGTGATGGCCACCTCCTGGCCGTGCAGGAATTCCGGCGCGAAGGGGTTCTCGATGGCGTGCGCGCTGGCGTCCGCGGCCGAAAGCGTAATGGTGATCATGAAGTCCGTGGCTGCGAAACCCAGGAGTGCCAGGACGAACAGCTTGCCGCCCCAGCGAGGCAGCAGCCGCTCCAGCATGGCGATCGATCCTTCGCCGCGGGGGCTCTCCGAGGCCACCCGCCGGTACACCGGAAGCGCCCCCAGGAGCGTGACGACCACGAGCACCACGGTGGCCAGCGGCGAGACGATCCCGGCGGCAAGGGCGGCGATGGCCGGCTGGTAGCCCAAGGTGGAGAAGTAGTCCACGCCGGTCAGGCACATAACCTTCCACCAGGGCTGCGGCGTGTGGTCGGCCTGCGGCTGGCCGTGCGGCCCCTGCCGTTTGCCGGACCCTTCGGGCATGCCCTCCAGCAGCCAGGTCTTCAGCTTTGCCGGCTGGGGATTGAATCGGTCCGAGGGATCGGCCGGGGGCCTGGTCAGCGTGGTCACGGTATCCTTTCGCGCAGCTTGCAAGCAGCCGTGGGCGGCCGCGGGCGTGCTGCTTCTCATGGGAGCCTAGGGCCGGGTGGGGGTGCCAAAGGCTGGCCTTAACGAAACCTTTACGCCTTACGTGACCGCCATCACTTTGCTGGCCGGGGGCGCCAAATGTTGCCGTGGGGCGTTGCGTGTGAGTGGCGGAGCCGATGGTGAGGTTTACGTCACATGTTGGAAACCTGTCGGAAATCCAGCATTCATCCCCGGCCCTCGTGTTTAACCTCCCGGAAAAACTTCGTGGCTATGGCGGAAACACGTCGGTTGTAGCGTCGGACTCGGGGAACACATCTCGGTTTCATGGTTTTGATTCGGTTTCGTCGTTGTGAATGGTCTCGCCGTAGTTGGCGCCCAGGAGCGCCAACCTCTTGAGGAAGGCTCCCGAAATGAACATCTCTCTAGTCAATGTGGGAATGGCCGTGGATCCCGCTGTGCTGGATCCGGGCGCGACAGCCTGGATGCTGGCAGCCTCCGCCCTCGTCCTATTGATGACCCCAGGCCTGGCGTTCTTCTACGGCGGCCTTGTCCGGATGAAATCCGTCCTGAACATCATGATGATGAGTTTTGGCGCCATGGGTGTTGTCGCCGTGGTCTGGGCGCTTTGGGGCTATGGCCTGGCGTTCGGACCCGACACCATGTCCGGGCTCGTCGGCGATCCGTTCGCCAATTTGGGCCTCAGCGGCCTGACCAGCAGCATCGGCGGGAAGGCACCCGGGCTCCCGGACATGGTCTTCATCGGATTCCAGGCCACGTTCGCCATCATCACCGTCGCGCTGATCAGCGGGGCGGTGGCGGAGCGGGTCAGATTCGGCCCCTGGCTTCTGTTCGCCGCCCTGTGGGTGACGCTGGTCTACGCGCCGATCGCCCACTGGGTCTGGGGCGGCGGCCTCTTCGGCGCCACTGGCATCGTGGGCAGCAAGATCTCCGCGCTCGACTTCGCCGGCGGAACCGTGGTGCACATGAACGCCGGCATTGCGGGGCTGATGCTCGCCGTCGTGCTGGGAAAGCGCCTCGGTTTCATGAAGGACCCCAATATCCGCCCGCACAACCTGCCGTTCGTGATGCTAGGCGCGGGGCTGCTGTGGTTCGGCTGGTTCGGCTTCAACGCCGGTTCTGAACTCGCCGCCGATGCCACCGCCGGGCTGGCCTGGACCAACACCCTGCTGGCCACCAGTGCGGCGCTGCTCGGCTGGCTGCTGATCGAAAGGATCCGGGACGGCCATGCCACCTCCCTTGGCGCCGCATCGGGCGCCGTGGCTGGCCTGGTTGCCGTCACGCCCGCCTGTGGGTTCGTGGACCCGATTGGCGCCATCCTGATCGGGGCCGTTGCCGGAGCAATCTGCGCACTCGCCGTCGGACTCAAATTCAAGATCGGCCTCGACGACTCACTGGACGTGGTGGCCGTGCACTTTGTCGGTGGCCTGTGGGGAACGCTCTCGCTGGGATTCTTCGCCCTCCCGTCCGCCAAGACCGAGGGCGGACTCTTCTACGGCGGAGGCCTGACCCAGTTCTGGCCGCAGTTCCTCACCGCACTGATCGTCACCGCCTGGAGCGCCATCATGACCACGTTGATCGGATACGCGATCCACAAGACCATGGGTATGAGGGTGTCCGAAGCCAATGAGCGTTCCGGCATCGACGTCACCGAACACGCCGAAACCGCGTACGAGCTGTTGATGGTGGGCGGCGCGTTCCATCCCGGTGAACACCACGGCAGGGCCGTCACTTCTGAAGCCGCAGAGGACGCCCCGGATGCTGCCTCCGCGGGAACAACCTCCGAACCGGCAGCTGCGGAGCGCGAGTCCGACAGGGGCAGGGTGCGAACGTGAAACTCGTAACGGCGATTGTCCGGCCGGAAAAGGTTGAGACAGTCCGGGCGGCACTGGAGGGGTGCGGAGTCAACGGTATGACTGTGAGCCAGGCAAGCGGCTACGGTCAGCAGCGCGGGCACATGGAGGTTTACCGTGGCACTGAATACAACTCTGATCTTCTGCCCAAGATGCGGGTGGAAGTGCTGGTGACCGAGGACGCCATGGACGGAGTCGTGGCGGCCATCGAAGCCGGTGCCAGCACCGGACGCTTCGGTGACGGCAAGATCTGGACCATTTCTGTTTCCGACGCCGTCCGGGTGCGGACGGGGGAGAGGGGTCCTGCCGCCATCGACTGACGCAGCATGAGGATTTGATTGGTAAACACTTGATGCACAACGGGAAACTTGAGTGTATGATGGGTGTCACACTACCGATCCATCCTCGAAGGAGAGGCGTTCCTTTGGAAGAGCTGCGCATCGAGGCCAACGGCAACCTTGGCCCCATCGATTCATCCCGCATTCCCCGCTACGCCGGGGCCGCGACCTACGCCCGCCTGCCCAGGCTGGACCAGGTGGCCAAAGCGGACATCACGGTGGTGGGAGTGCCTTTCGACTCCGGCGTCTCCTACCGCCCGGGTGCCCGCTTTGGCGCCAACCACGTCCGTGAAGCCAGCCGGCTGCTGCGCCCGTACAACCCTGCCTGGGACGTCAGCCCCTTCGAAAACGTCCAGGTTGCTGACGCCGGCGACATGGCCGTGAACCCGTTCAACATCAACGAGGCCATCGAGACCATCCAGCAGAACGCCCTGGACCTCACGGCCGGCGGCAGCAAGCTTGTGACCCTGGGCGGAGACCACACCATTGCCCTGCCGCTCCTTCGTGCGGCCGCCGAGCGTGCCGGCGAGCCCGTGGCCATGCTGCATTTCGACGCCCACCTGGACACCTGGGACACCTATTTCGGCGCCGAATACACGCATGGCACGCCGTTCCGCCGGGCAGTCGAGGAGGGCATCCTGGACACCGAGGCCATCAGCCACATCGGCACCCGCGGCCCGCTGTACGGCAAGAAGGACCTCGACGACGACCACCGCTTCGGCTTCGGTATCGTCACCTCCGCCGACGTCTACTACCAGGGCGTCCTGGAAACTGTGGCCAAGGTTCGTGACCGCATCGGCAAGCGCCCGTTGTACATCTCAGTCGACATCGACGTCCTGGACCCCGCGCACGCGCCGGGTACCGGAACGCCGGAGGCAGGCGGCATCACCAGTCGCGAACTCCTCGAGATCATCCGCGGCTTCCGCGGCATGAACCTCGTGGGCGCGGACATCGTTGAGGTTGCCCCGGCCTACGACCACGCTGAAATCACGGGCGTCGCGGCCAGCCATGTCGCCTACGAGCTGGTCACCCTCATGGCGGACTCCGCCGTCGAAGGCGACAGGTTTGGCAGCGCCAACGGCTACGCCGCGCAGGCGCTCGGGCAGGAGAAGAGGCACCAAGCGGGCTTCGCCGCCGCTGCCCAGCCCGCGGGCGTCGTCCGGCCCGCCGTTCAGGAGTTCTCCAAGTGATCGACTTCGATCCGGGCGCGGCTGCTGCTCCCGCAGGAGTAAACGCCGGTACCGGCGTGCGTAACGGCGGGGACCTTGTCGTCGAGACCCTTGAAGCGCTGGGCGCTAAGACGGTCTTCGGCATCCCGGGCCAGCATGCTCTGGGCCTGTTCGATGCGATGGGCCGGGGAAACCTGCATTTCGTGTCCTCCCGGGTGGAGAACAATTCCGCGTTCGCGGCCGACGGATACTCGCGGGCCACGGGCGAGGTGGGCGTGCTGTTCCTGTCCACCGGCCCGGGCGCGCTGACGTCCCTGGCCGGGCTCCAGGAAGCGTACGCCACGGGTGTGCCCATGGTGGTGGTGGCCAGCCAGATTCCGCTGGACGGGCTGGGTGCGCGCCGGAAGGGCATGCTGCACCAGCTTGATGACCAGAAGGCCTCGGCGGCGAATGTCACCAAGAGCCAGCGGCTGATCCAGCACGCCTCCGGCATCCCTTCGGCCATCCAGGATGCCTGGACCGAGGCGATTTCCTCCCCGCAGGGACCTGTCTGGCTGGAAGTCCCGCAGAACGTGCTGCTGGATCCCATCATGGTCCCGCCGGTGGAGGACGCCCTGGCCGAAGCGGCGGACAACCCGCCCCGGGTGGAGCTGGTCCGTGAAGCAGTGAAGTGGCTGTCGACGGCGGAACGGCCGGCGATCATCGCCGGCGGCGGCACGCGACGCGGCCGGGGCGAGAAGTCCCTGCTGTCTATCGCGGAAAAGCTGCGCGCACCGGTCATCTGCACCCCGGGCGGCAATGGCGCCTTCCCGTGGAACCACGAGCTCTCGCTGCAGTCCTGGATCGAGGACCGGCACATGACGGACGTGCTCGAGGACGCGGACGTGCTGATCGTTATCGGCTCCTCCCTCGGCGAAGTGACGTCCAACTACTTCACCTTCGAGCCGCGCGGCCGGATCATCCAGATCGACGCCGAACCAAGGGTCCTGGAGTCCAACCGGCCCGGGCTTGGCATCAGGGCCGACGCCGGCCAGGCCCTCGCCGCGCTGGACGCGGCGCTCACAGAACCGCACGGGGAACGGGCCGACTGGCACGGCACCCCGCCGGAAACGCTGGTCAAGGAATCCCTGGCCAAGGTCAAGGACCGGCTGGAGTCCCAGGACCTCGGCAAGGAACTGAAGTTCATGGCGGACATTCGCGAAGCCGTGCCCGCGGACATGCAGACCTTCTGGGACATGACCATCTCCGCTTACTGGGGCTGGAGCTGCTGGGACGCCCGCGGGGGCCAGTTCCACTCCGCCCAGGGCGCCGGCGGGCTGGGCTTCGGCTTCCCCTCGGCCATCGGCGGGTCGGTGGGGCTGGAAACTACGGGCAAGCCCGGACGTGTCCTTGCCGTCTCCGGTGACGGTTCGGCGATGTATTCGATCTCCGAGCTGGCCACTGCCAGACAGCACAATGTCCCGGTCACCTGGCTGATCGTGGACGACGGCGGCTACGGCATCCTGCGCGAATACATGGTGGGCGCGTTCGGCAAGGCCACCGCCACCGAACTTGCGCGTCCCGACTTCGTCAAACTCGCCGAAGCTTTCGGCGTCCCCGCTGTCCGGGTGGCCCCGGAGAATGTGGGGGACGCGCTCAAGGCGGGCTTCGCCGCGGACGGACCGAACGTCGTCGTCGTCGAAACCCTGCTCAAGATGTTCGGCCCCACGCACTTGGGCGTCTGAGCAACAAGAACCCCGCAACCTCCGCACCAACAGCGGCACCACCCACGCGCGAACTGGCAGCTAATGCCCCCCTCAATGCAACTTCGAGGGCATTAGCTGCCAGTTCGCGCGTGGCGTTTAAGGGAAATGTTGGCCCACCTCCTACTCCTTAGTTTCCCAAAGCAACCATTTGTGCGTATAGTTGCCTAGGGCAAGCAAAGGGGTTGATCCAGCATGGCAGTTGCACCACAAACAGCAGCCGATCTCGTCTATCAGATCTTCGATCTCCAGCGCGCAGTCCGCTGCGTCGCCGTCGGGAGCCTGCGAGGGCAGGAAACCGGGATTGCTCTCCAGGGCGTCCTGCGGTTTGTGGGGGAGGGCGAGTCCCGGGCCACACACCTCGCCGCACGGCTCGGAGTCAGCGCTCCCGTCCTCAGCCGGCACATCGCCGATCTGGAAGAGCATGGCCTGGTAGTTCGGCGGCCCGATCCGGAAGACGGGCGTGCCCAGCTGGTGGCGCTGTCGGAGGCCGGAGCGGCCAAGCTGCGCGAGATAGAACAGCAGCGCGCGGCGACGCTCCAGGGCTACCTGCAGGACTGGAGCCAAAACGACGCGGAAGAGACCGCGAAAACCCTGAAAAAACTTGCTGAATCCCTCAGGGACTCAGCCCGGGCAAAGACGGCCGGATCCACCGAAACCATCCCAACAGTTTAGGAGCTGCACATGGCGAGCCACGCTACTGCCACCGGTCCGTCCCGGGCCCTGTCAACCGCATCACCGCAGTCATCCGCCGGCGCACCCCAGGCTGCGATGACCCACCGCCAGATCATGGAGGCCCTCACCGGGCTGCTGGCCGCGTTCTTCACCGCTATTATCAGCAGCACCATCGTGGCCAACGCGCTGCCGACGATCATGTCCGAGCTCAAGGGCACCCAGACCGACTTCGCCTGGGTCATCACCGCGGCATTGCTCGCCAACGCCGCAACCACGCCCATCTGGGGCAAGCTGGCGGACCTTTTCAACAAGAAGCTCCTGGTCCAGCTGAGCATCGTGATCTTCGTGGCCGGGTCGGTCATGGCGGGCCTGTCCGAGACCATCCCGCTGCTGCTCACTGCCCGCGTCATCCAGGGCATTGCCATGGGCGGGCTGACGGCCCTTGCCCAGGCCATCATCGGCTCGATCATTCCGCCGCGTGACCGCGGAAAATACTCCGGCTACATGGGCGGCGTTATGGCCGTCGGAACCGCCGGAGGCCCGCTGCTCGGCGGATTCATCGTGGACAGCCCGCTCGGCTGGCGCTGGACCTTCTTCGTCTGTGTGCCACTCGCCATCGTTGCCCTGATCCTGCTTCAGATCACGCTCAAACTTCCGCACGTCAAACGCCCCGCCAAAATCGACTGGCTCGGTTCCATCCTGCTCACTTCCGGCGTCAGCCTCCTGTTGATCTGGGTCTCCTTCGCCGGCAACCCGGACTACTACGATTGGTTGTCCTGGCAGACCGCCGCCATGGTGGGCGGCGGCGTACTGCTCCTGGCCCTGTTGGTCGTAGTGGAATCCAGGGTGGAGCAGCCCATCATCCCGCTCAAGATCATCTCGGAGCGGACTACGGCACTGGCCATCCTTGCCTCCGTTGCGGTGGGAGTCGGTATGTTCGGATCCTCGGCCTTCCTGGGCCAGTACTTCCAGGTGGCCCGCGGCGCCACCCCCACCGAAGCCGGGCTCCTGACCCTGCCCATGATCGCCGGCAACCTCATCGGCTCGGTCCTGTCCGGCCAGCTGATCAGCCGGACCGGCAAGTGGAAGCGCTACCTGGTCGCCGGTTCCATCCTCCTCATCGGCGGACTGGGACTGGCCGGAACCATTGACCACACCACCGAGCTCTGGCTGACAGGCGTCTACACGGCCGTCCTTGGGCTGGGCCTGGGCCTGCTGATGCAGAACCTCGTCCTCGCGGTGCAGAACACCGTGCGGGCAACGGACATCGGCACCGCCAGCGCCTCCGTGGCTTTCTTCCGGTCCGTGGGCGGCGCGATCGGCGTGTCCGTGCTGGGCGCTGTCCTGGCCAACCGCGTCAAGGAACTGGCCGCCGAAGGACTCGCCGCAGCCGGAATTCCCGTAACAGGCGGATCCACAGGTGCCAGGATGGACCTCCAGGACATGCCGGCCCCGATCCGGGACATTATGCGCGCCGCCTACGGCGACGCCACGGCGGAAATCTTCCTGATCTCGGCGGTCATCGGCATCATTGCACTCGTGGCTGTCCTCTGCATCAAGGAAAAGCCTCTCCGGCGCACCGTGGACATTGTCCCCGAGCCGGCTGCAGCGAACGACGCCGGCCCGGCCACCGCTGACGGCAGTGCGGTCCCGGCGGCGGGATCCGGCGTCGTGGACCTTGACCGGGAGTTCATCGAGGTCCTCAGCAGGCAGCGTGCCCATGAGTCCCGGTTCCCAGAG
This sequence comes from Arthrobacter sp. 24S4-2, assembly GCF_005280255.1. Classification (NCBI taxonomy): domain Bacteria; kingdom Bacillati; phylum Actinomycetota; class Actinomycetes; order Micrococcales; family Micrococcaceae; genus Arthrobacter; species Arthrobacter sp. 24S4-2. The sequence goes on from NZ_CP040018.1 coordinate 1,008,705, forward strand.
GCCGCCCGTGAGGATCGCCGCGCTGTCCGCGAGGAACACTGGAACGGCGACGGCGACACCCGCGCCGCCGGGCGTGAAGGGACCCGCGCGCGGAGCCGCACACTGGTGGCGGACTCACGCCCGGAAGCGGCCGACGTCGTGCCCCTCCTGCTGCAGACCCAGCAGTTGCTGGCCGAGCAGCAGCTGCAGCTCGCGGAGGCGCTCCGCGCCGTCCACGAACAGTCGGCGGAGCAGCGCGAGATCGCGGCCGGGCAGGGCCGCATCAGTGAAGAGCTCGCCACGCTACGCCGGCAGCTCGCCAAGGAGAGGAAGCTCCAGCGCGCCGCTGCAGACTACATCGCCACGCACGGGCGGCACACGAGCGAATAAGCCGCGGCGCTGCCATCCGACGGCGGCTCCGGACTTTCGGGGCCGGGCTTTAGGGCTTCTCGCTCAGGGCTCAGGGTTCAAGAACCGGGGACGCGACCACAACCACGTTCTTTCCCCAGAGATCTTGCGCGTAGCAGCTGATCAGGACAAGGCGGTTGGGTACGGCATTCCAGATGGGACTGTCTTTGAGGGCTGACTTCCCGTAGGTGTCGACGGAGTCCACCCGGTAGCGGATGGTGCCCGCCGCCGTCGTGGCTTCGAAGATGTCGCCCGGGGTGCTCCGGGAGCTTAGCCGGTTGAATGGAGCCTCGCGGTCCTCCCAGCTGTGCCCGAGGATGTACGTCGTATTGGTGGAGCCGGTGCCGGGCGTGCCGAAGTTCGTCACCCAGTACCCGTCCATGGTGATCGGGGGCACGATTGCCTGGGAATTGAGCTCGTCCTGGCTCGGGCTCAGGGGATGAACGACCACGTCCAGTCCGGCCGCCGGGTACACAATCCGGGTCGGGGCCGCTGCCGGCGGGAAGCTGGCCGGAAGGCTCGGACGCGGTGGCTGTGCGGCGGGGGAGGCGGACGCCTTGCTGCCCTTGACCGCAGCACCCGCGCCGTTCCACGGAAACGTATCCGGCGGCGCCGTCTCGCTCGGCGAGGCAAAGCTGGGGGAGCTGAACTGCGCGACTGCGGCCGGCCGGCCGCCGGCGCTGCTCCCGGGAGCCACAACACCGGGCAGGAACGTCAGCACGAAAAAGGCCACGACGCCGGCCGCCAGCAGCAGCAGGTCCCCGCGGTTCAGGGGCCGGTTCTTGAAGGCAACGTTCTTGAGGGAAAGGTTCTTGAAGGAGAGGTTCTTGAAGGGCAGGCCTTTGGGGGACAGGCGTCGCCGGGACAGGACTTGGAGTGCAGATCTTGCCTGGGGCAAGATTCTCAGCGACGGGTGCCGGATGGGCAACCGGTCGAAAGATAAGCGCTCCCAATGCAACAGTTGTCCGCGCCAATTTTCCAGCCGCAACCAGTCTTGTTGCCATTTTCCGAAGCCGCGTGGTCCCGCCGTCGCGGAATCTGGGGCCATGGGATTTGCAGCCCCGTGGGCAGTTGCCTTAGCGTCAGCAGCCCCATCGTCAGCGGCCCCATCGTCAGCGGCCCCATCGTCAGCGGCCCCATCGTCAGCGGCCCCATCGTCAGCGGCCCCATCGCCAGCAGGCGCGTGGTCAGCACGCGCGGCGTGCGCGGCCTCCGCGTAGCGCGACGCGTGGTCGCGAACAGTGCGGCCTGGGAAGAACATGTGGGCTCCTTCGGGTTCCCTGTGCGTCCACGGGCACCCACCGTGCGGTGGGTGCCCGTGCCGGCCTCAGGCTCGGCCTAGTCCGCCGAGGAGATATCCTGCCGGCGTCCCCCGCGCCTAAGGGCAACTGCCGCCACAGCCGTGAGCAATGCCGCAAGACCGCCAAACCAGGCCGGAATTCCGGCCTGCGGCTGGCTGCCAGCCGCCGTCTGGGCGTTGAACCCGCGGTTCACCACCGGGGCCGGTGCCGCTGCTGCTCCCGCCGGTACAACAACCGGAGGGACAACAGCCGGAGGGACAACAGCTGGAGGGACAACAGCCGGCGGTGTCACAACGGGAGGGGTCACGGCCGGTGGGGTTTCGGCCGGTGGGGTTTCGGCTGGTGGCGTCTCGACCGGTGGTTTCTCGGCCGGCGGCTTTTCGGCCGGCGGCTTCTCATGGTCCTTTTCCTCGCAGCCGCCGGCGGGGACCGGATAGATGTCCGCCCGGCCGTTGTGCCCGTCCTTGTGTCCGTTGAACCACGCCTTTTCCGGAATCGTGATCTCGACAAACGGGTTCTTCTCAGATCCCGTCGCATGGCAGATTGTCATTTTCTTCGAGTGGTCTTCCTTCGGCTCATCATCACCTTTTGAGCCTCCAGGGCAGCCGGCTGCTGGCGCCGGAATAATGTCGCCCGTGTGCGATGCGTGGCCGCCATTTCCTTTCACTGCGTTTTCGCTGACTGAGATCTGCACAAAAGGGTTGCTTTCAGAGCCCGTCGCGTGGCAGATGCTGATCTTGTCGCCGCCGGCATTTGCCGGGGCGGTGGCGCCAATTAACGCAAGGCCAGCAATTCCGGCCGTTGCGAGGATTCTCTTCATGGGATTCTCCATCTGGATCATTGGGGACTGACCAGACTGCGGGAGGGGAAGCCCCATGGAGGAGCCGACCGTTGTCCGTAGGTGCCCAGATCGCCTGCGGCTCTCCTGCAGAGTTGTCAATTAACTGACGATTTCACGCTAAGCCTCAGGCACGGTGGTAGTCGCGAGTGGCCAATACTGGACTGGGCACTCGCTTTTCACTGCCGTCCCCCTCGGAGCGCGGGATAACACCCGTTTCATGCGTAACAACCCGCACCTTTGCGCGGTTTAGCGCCGGCAGGGATACTCCGTTCGGATGATATTTGCGGGGTTATGTTTCGCATAGGCAACGGATTTCGTAGAGTGGGAAGGCTAAGAGTGTCAGCCCCTGCTGGTATTACTTCTCTCATCCACTTCGCGCGCTTCCCTAAGGACACCCGGGCATGCTTGTCACCCTCATACGGCGCTATTCCAAGCCGTATTTGCCGTATATCGCGGCTGTCATTGTTTTCCAGTTGGCATCCACCATCGCGGCCCTCTACCTTCCCAGCTTGAATGCACAGATCATCGACGAGGGCGTCTCCCGCGGGGACACCGACTACATCTGGCGGACCGGCGGCATCATGCTCGGGGTCGCGCTCATCCAGGTGGCCACTGCCATTGCAGGTGTGTACTTCGGTTCGAAGGCGGCCATGGCCTTCGGCCGTGACCTGCGGCGTGGAGTGTTCCGCAAGGTCACAAGCTTTTCGGCCAAGGATGTCAACGTCTTTGGCGCACCCACCCTGATTACGCGCGGCACAAACGACGTCCAGCAAGTCCAGATGCTCGTCCTGATGGGGCTGAACTTCATGGTGGCCACGCCCATCATGTGCATCGGCGGCATTTTCATGGCATTGCGCGAGGACCTCAGCCTGTCCTGGCTCGTCTGGGTTTCCGTTCCGGTCCTGATCGCTGTCGTGGGTTACCTGGTGGTGCGCCTCATGCCGCTCTTTCGCTCCATGCAGACCAAGATCGACCGCATCAACGGCATCCTTCGCGAGCAGATCATCGGCATCCGTGTGGTTCGTGCGTTCGTCCGGGAACCCCACGAGACAGTGCGGTTTGGCGAGGCCAACAGGGAACTAACCGATGTCTCACTGAAAATCGGTTCCCTTTTCGTCCTCATGTTCCCGGCCATCGGCATGATCCTGCACGTCTCCACCGCTGCCGTGCTGTGGTTCGGCGGCCAGCGCGTGGACGCGGGCGAGATGCAGGTCGGTTCCCTCACTGCCTTCCTGCAATACCTCCTCCAGATCCTCATGGCGGTCATGATGGGCACTTTCATGGCCATGATGATTCCGAGGGCTTCCGTCTGTGCCGACCGCATCGGCGAGGTGCTCGACGTCGAGCCGTCCATCCATGAACCGGTTGTTCCGGTGGCGCCCACGAACAGGACAGGACGCGTGGAGTACCGCAACGTCTCGTTCGCCTACCCAGGTGCCGAGGAACCCGTCCTCAGCAACATCAGTTTCACCGCCGAGCCGGGCCAGACGGTGGCCATCGTGGGTTCCACCGGCGCCGGCAAGACCAGCCTGCTGTCCCTGCTGCCGCGGCTCTACGACGTCGCATCCGGCGAAGTACTGCTCGACGGCGTGCCCGTCACGAACCTCGATCGCTCCGAAATCACCGGCAGGGTGGCCATGGTGCCCCAGCGGCCGTACCTTTTCTCCGGGACCATCGAACACAACCTGCGCTTTGGCAAGACGGAGGCCACGGACCAGGAACTGTGGGATGCACTCACGGTGGCACAGGCCGCGGATTTCGTCCGCGAAAAGAAAAACGGCCTCGGGTCAAGGATCGCCCAGGGAGGCACCAATGTCTCCGGCGGACAGCGCCAGCGGCTCTGCATCGCACGTGCCCTGGTGACCCAGCCCAAGGTCTACCTGTTCGACGACTCCTTTTCAGCCCTCGACGTCGCGACAGACGCCAGGCTCCGCCGCGCACTCAGAGCTAAGACCGCTGACGCCACCGTGATCATCGTGGGCCAGCGCATATCCACCATTGCCGACGCAGACCAGATCCTTGTCCTGGACAACGGCCGGATCGCGGACCGCGGCACGCACGAGGAACTGCTGCAAAGTTCCACCACCTACCAGGAAATCGTCGAGTCCCAGCTCACAGCGGAGGAAGTGGCATGAGCACCAACGAGAAACTCCCCGCAGGCCAGGAAAGCCTTCCCGTGGAAGACGATGACTTCTACGAAGAGGAATACAAGCCCACCGAGGCCGACGGCGACATGTTCGGCGGGGCTCCGGCCAAGAAAGCCGAACATTTCTGGCCGTCCGCCAAACGCCTGATGGGACTGCTCAAACCAGAGTCGGCGGGCATCGCCCTGGTGCTCGCCATGGTGACCGTCGCCGTCGTCCTCAATGTGGTTGCCCCTAAGATCCTCGGGCAGGCAATGGACGTGATCTTCGGGGGAGTGGTTGGAAAGCAGCTGCCGGCCGGAGTCAGCATAGACCGGTTCGTGGAGGGCCTGCGCTCCCAGGGCGATACCAACTTCGCGGACATGATCGCCAAGATGGAACTCGTTCCGGGCGTGGGGATCGACTTCCAGAAGCTTTCGTTCCTGATCAGCGTCGTGCTGGTGATGTACTTCGTGGCGAACATATTCACCTGGCTGCAGGGGTATGTCCTGAACGTCCTGGTGATGCGAGTGGTCCGCAAACTGCGCGACGATACCGAGAAAAAGCTCAACGGGCTCCCGCTGAACTACTTTGACACCCGCCAGCGCGGCGACACCCTCTCCCGCGTCACCAACGACGTCGATAACATCCAGCAGGCGCTGCAGCAAGCCTTCGCCCAACTGGTCAGCTCTGCCCTGACGGTCATCGGCATCGTCATCATGATGTTCATCGTCTCCTGGCAACTGGCGCTCATCGCCCTGGTGGCCCTCCCGCTCTCAGGTGTGGCCGCCGGCATCATCGGCTCGCGAAGCCAAAAGCTGTTTGCCGCGCAGTGGAAGAACACGGGCCAGCTCAACGGCCAGATCGAGGAATCGTTCTCCGGACACGACCTCGTGCGCGTCTTCGGCCGCGAGGCGGACATCCTGGAGCGCTTCGACGAACGGAACGAGGTCCTCTACAAGGCCAGCTTCGGAGCCCAGTTCGTCTCCGGCATGATCATGCCGGTCATGCAGTTCGTGTCCTACCTCAGCTACGTCGGCATCGCAGTGGTGGGCGGGCTGCGGGTTGCCTCCGGCGGCATGAGCCTGGGTGACGCCACCGCTTTCATCCAATACTCCCGGGAGTTCACCCAGCCCCTGGGACAGATGGCCGGCATGGCCAACATGCTGCAGTCCGGCGTTGCCTCGGCTGAGCGCGTCTTCGAATTCCTCGACGCCGGCGAGCAGGACGCCGAAACCGCCACCGAGCACCTCCCGGCCAAGACCGACGGCCACGTCGAATTCCGGCACGTCACGTTCAGCTACTCGACTGACAAGCCCCTCATCGAGGACCTGTCCTTCAACGCGGAACCGGGACATACCGTGGCAATTGTGGGCCCCACCGGCGCCGGCAAGACCACGCTTGTCAACCTCGTGATGCGCTTCTACGAGCTCAACTCGGGAAGCATCACCCTGGACGGGGTGGACATTACGCACCTGAGCCGGTCCGAACTGCGGGCCAAGGTGGGGATGGTGCTGCAGGACGCCTGGCTGTTCGGCGGCAGCATCTACGACAACATCAAATACGGCAACCTGAACGCCACCGAAGACCAGGTTATGGAAGCGGCCCGGGCCACGTTCGTGGACCGGTTCGTCCGGGCCCTGCCGGATGGCTACAACACGGTCATCGACGAGGAGGGCAACAACGTCAGCGCGGGTGAGAAGCAGCTCATCACCATCGCGCGGGCCTTCGTGGCCAACCCGTCCCTGCTCATCCTCGATGAGGCAACAAGCTCGGTGGACACGCGCACGGAAGTCCTGGTCCAGAAGGCCATGGCAGCCCTGCGCACAGACCGCACCAGCTTCGTCATCGCCCACCGGCTGTCCACGATCCGCGACGCCGACACCATCCTGGTCATGGAGGCCGGACGGATCGTTGAGCAGGGCAATCACCAGGACCTGCTGGAACTGAAGGGCGCCTACTACCGCCTCTACGTGTCCCAGTTCGCCGGCGAGGACGCTGAGGAAACGTTCGCGGACGACCCGACGGCGGTGCACAGCTGAGCGCCGCCGGCCCGGCTGTTCCAGGTACAGGGCGCATCGAGGTTCTGGTCCCCATGCGCTGGAGCGACATGGACGCGTACGGACATATCAACAATGTGCAGATCGTCCGGATGCTGGAGGAAGCCCGCATCGCGGCTTTCGGGCCGCCCCGCGGTGCCGGACTGCCCGGAGTCGAGCCCAAGGTGTCCCTCTTCAACGACGTGGAGGAGGGCACCATGGCCTTGGTAGTGGAGCACAAAGTCCGCTACGTAAGGACGCTCGAGTATCGGAATGTTCCGGCCGTGGTCCAGTTGTGGATCGGTGCCGTGAAGGGCGCCAGCTTCGACATCCACTACTTGGTGCAGGATCCCGTGACCCGCGAGGACTGCGTCAAGGCCACCACGCACCTGGCATTCGTGGACGAGGGCACCGGCCGGGTGCTGCGCCTGACACCCGAACAGAAGGAACGGCTCACGCCGTTCGTGGCCTGAGCCGAAAGCCCCTACCTTTGGGCGGGGCTGCTCCCTATGATCGTCACAACTGATCCTCACGACTGATCCTCACAACTGATCCTCACGACTGATCCTCACGACTGATCGTCCCATCAGTGAACCGCCCGGACAGGCGACGTGCCCGGCAACCATCCCAACCTAGGAGCAACGGCCATGGCCCCCAAGAAAAAGAAGAAGACCTGGAAAGAAATGCCCCCGCTGGCGCGGGCGGGGACCATCGTGGCGGCCGCCGTGCAGCTGTCGCTCCTGATCGCGGCCCAGCGGGACATTTCCCGGCGGCCTGCGGAGCAGATCCGTGGCAGCAAGGCGATGTGGCGGATGGTCACCCTGATCAATTTCGTCGGTCCGGGAAGCTACTTCGCGTTCGGACGCAAGAACTTACCCGCCGCACGTTAGGCGCCCCACGGCATCGCCGGGCAGTAATCGCAGCAATCCGGGGGCTTGCCGCGGCAGCAATCAGGCCGGGGCAGTAATCAGGCGCTGAGCCATGATTCGAGATGGATGTGGTTCGTGGTGCTGTCCGGCAGAAGGATCCAGGCGCAGACATAGAAAGTCACCGCTGGTCCCGGCAGGAGGGCCAGGACCAGGAAAACGATCCGGGCCAGGGTGGGGTCGACGCCGAGCTTGGCCGCCAGGCCGCCGCATACTCCGCCGATCCACCGGTCCGGTCCACGGCTGAGCCCGGTGCCGCGGATGGCGGTGAACATCCTCTGGGTCAGGTCCTGAAACGTCATGGCGTCCTCCCTGTTTTCAGCCAGCCTATTGTCGGTACCCCGTGTGTTCATAGGGCCGAAAGCCACGGCCGGCTCACAACGGGCGTGACGGCAACGGGCGGCCGGACCCACGCAGGGAACCCGCCCGGATCAAGAAACCATACGTAATGGCACGGTGTCTACCCGCAAGTAGCCAGCAGGGGCTTTTGGTGCTGGCGCTCAGGTTAAGCCTGTAAATTTGAAGGCATGACCCCCACCGCGAAGCCTGCCATGACCCGCGCCCCCGGTATCTCCAAGGAGATCGAGGACGCAGCGTGGTTTGTTCTCGGGGCCGGTCTGCAGGGCAAATCGTCGGCGCTGGACGGGCGGACACCCACCTGGACCACGGCCGCTGCCTCGGAGCTGCTCGAACGCCTGGAACGCGGTGTCGCGGACTCCAAGGCGCCTATGATGACCAACCTTCGGCAGAACCTGGCCGACGCCTCCCGCGGAGCCAAACAGCTGGCGGTTGAGTTGCTTTTCCTCCAGTCGCTTCCCCTGGCGCACGAGGTCAAATCGTTGAAGGTGAAACGGGCCCGCGTGGCAGAGGCCGCCTCCTGGCTGGAGCCGCCGCTCGAATTGCCCGAAGAGCTTTATGAAGGCATGACGGACCACGGTGTCATCCGGGACCGCACCGCCGAGTTCAACTGGACCATCTGGGACCACCTGAAGTGGCTCTGCCGTTTCGTGCAGCACGTTGACCAGCAGTCCACGAATGCCATGACCAAGGCTTTGAAGGATCCCCTGGCCTTCCACCAGCTCACGGCAGGGACTCCGGATGACCAGCCGGCGATTCGCCGCAGCATTGAGTACCTTGCGTGGCCCAGCTATTTCGAGCCCGTGGTGGCGGATGTCGAACGGCAGGAAATTCGGGATGCCTTTGCGTCCCTGGTGGGCGGCGCCAAGGGCGACAGCGAAGAGGAGGTCACCGCCGACATCCACCGCATCCGCCGGTACCTGGACAAGCAGGCAGGCCAGCGGATCGACTGGTATGCGCGCCAGCTGGTGAGCCAGTGGCGGAAGGTGGGGGATCCGGGCCGGCGTGCCTGGCTGCTGCGTACCCACCACGACGTCAAGGACCTCTTGGCGGAATGGCACCAGCACGAGAAGGTGACCCTCGACGTCGAGCACCTGCGCCTGCTCGCCCCCGGTGTCACCGCTGGACTGGTGCAGCACGCCGTCGACGAGGACTACAAGCACCTTGGCTATGTGGAGCGCGAGGACAACAAGACCGCTGTCTTTGCCTTCCTGACGGTCATGAAGCCCGGCGACCTCGTCCTGTACCAGCACGCCGGTGCTGTTCGGCTGGGCGGAGTCCTGGGCGAACCGGAGCACAACGACGACAACCGCCGCATGCGCCGCAAGGTCCGCTGGTTCGACGAGGCACACAGCATGGCGGACCTTCCTCGCCACGTCCAGCGCCAGCTGGCCACGCCAGGGATCATCGTGGACGTCACCCGCGTAGTGCAGGCGCTGCAGGCGCTGTTGCCCGCCGAAGCGGAGGCAGAGCCCGACGACGCCGCCGCGCCTGCCGCCGTCGTCGAACCCGTTCCGGAGGGGTTCCGCCCGCTGACGGAAGAATTCGCGGCGTCCCTGCACATGGACCTGGAACCGCTGCAGGAAATCGCCGAACTCCTGGAGGAGAACCGGCAGCTGGTTCTCTACGGCCCGCCGGGAACCGGCAAGACGTACCTCGCCAAGCACCTCGCGGCCGAGCTTGCCGGGGACAGCACCGACGAGCGGGTCAAGCTGGTGCAGTTCCACCCGTCGTACGCCTACGAGGACTTCTTCGAAGGTTTCCGCCCGGACAAGACCGACGAAGGGCAGGTTTCGTTCAAGCTGGTGGCCGGTCCGCTGCGCCGCCTGGCGGAGGAAGCTGCCAAGCCCGGCAACGAAAACAAGCCCTACTTCCTGATCATCGATGAGATGAACCGCGCCAACCTGGCCAAGGTGTTCGGCGAGCTGTACTTCCTGCTGGAATACCGCGACGACCGCATCTACCTGCAGTACAGCCCCAACGAGCCGTTCACCCTCCCGGACAACCTGTACATCATCGGCACCATGAATACGGCGGACCGTTCCATCGCCATGATGGACGCCGCCATCCGCCGTCGCTTTTCCTTCATTGAGCTTCATCCCAAGACCGAACCGGTGAAGGGCTCGCTGCTGCGCTTCCTGCAGGCGCGGGACCTGGACACCACGCCGGCATTACTTCTGGATGCGCTCAATGACGCGATCGACGAGTGGGACCGCGACCTGATGATCGGACCGTCGTACTTCATGAAGAAGGCTGCCCAGACGCCCTCGGGCCTTCGCCGGATCTGGAAGTACGAGCTCATGCCGCTGCTGGAAGAGCACTACCACGGGCAGCTGAACCGGGCCCAGCTGCAGGAGCGCTTCGGGCTTGAGCAGCTGCTGGGCCGCCTTGCGGCCCGCTAGCGGATTGCAGGTCGCTGTTCCGCCGCGGCCTGCGCCGCAGCCATCCAGCTCCTCAAAGGCGGTGCGCCACATCGTTCTGGACGAGCTGTCCGGCGGCGTTGTGGACAAGCTCGACGCCGCCAGCGCCGCCTTCGTCAATGCCAGCGGCCTGGCGAAGGCCTCTCCCATGGGCATGGGCCTCTTCCGGATCGAACCCGTGGGGATGGTGGGGTCCGTCCGGACGCCCTCGGTGCAGCTGGAAGTCCGGCCCAAGGACCGGCTGGGCCTCAGCCGGCTGCTGTTCCTCCTCAGCTACGCAGGGAACCAGGGCTTCCGCGAGGACCCGGTGGCCGCCGTCGAGGATTCGGACCTGTGGAGTGCACTGGCCGAATCGCTGGCACAACTGGCTGACCGCGCGCTGGGCCGTGGAGTCCTGCAGGGATACCTCACGGTGGACGAATCGCTGCGGACGGTGAAAGGCCGGATCCGGATCTCAGACCAGATTTCGCGCCGGCCCGGCATGCTGGTGCCGCTGGAAGTCTCCTACGACGAATTCACCGAGGACATCGCGGAGAACCGCATCCTGCGGGCCGCCCTGGAACGCATGGCCCAGGTTCCGCGCGTGCGGCCTGATGTCCAGAGCCGCCTGCGGCAGCTGAAGGGAAAGCTCGACGGCGTCACTCGCCTGCAGTCCGGAGCGCCACTTCCGCCGTGGCAGGCCACCAGGATGAACAGCCGGTACCATTCCGTGCTTCGGCTGTCCGAAGTGATCCTGCGCAATGCCTCAGCAGAAGCTGGTGACGGAAAACAGCAGACGGCTTCGTTCGTTGTGGACATGGGGCAGGTTTTCGAGGATTTTGTGGGGACGGCGCTCCGCGAAGCCATGGCGGCTCATCCGGGCGAGATGCGGCTGCAGTACAACGCCCTGCTGAACGAGGCGGTCCGCGACTCGGACCGGCTCACGGTGAACCCCGACGCGGTGCACCTCCTTGGTGGGCGCCCTGTGGTTGTCTACGACACCAAGTACCGGGCGGCCACCGATCAGGGCGCTTCGCTGTCTGCCGATCATTTCCAGATGCTGGCGTTTTGCACTGCGCTACAGGTTCCTACCGCCTGGCTGGTGTACGCAGGCGCGGGGGAAATGAAGCTCCGCCGAATCCTCAACACTGATATCGACGTGGTGGAGTACCCGCTTGATTTGTCCCTGCCGCCGTCGGACATCCTGGCAGCTGTTGCCGACCTTGCACAGCAGTCCTGGGGCGAAGTGGTGCGGCAGGCAGGACTTAATCAATGACCGCGGCCGCGGAGCGGCCCGGCATTGACATGAGGTGCATAAGCAAGGCCCTCTCGGGGTTGCCTCCGGTCTTGCTGAGGCAACGGCGAAGCTGACTGCGGATTTCGGACCCTTCGGGATCCGTCTCCAGCAGGATTGCTTTGATGATGTCCCACGACTGGTGGCGAATCGGCTCAAGATTCACGCGCCCGCTGACGGGCCCCCCAACGGCATGGATCCCGGACCGCGTCTGCCGGGAGTGGCCCTGATGGGCTCCCGGCGCTGACGGCATTTTTTTCGGCATCTCTTACCCTCCTGTGGCAGAAGCGCTCTGGCTTAAAAGCCGGGAATGCAACCGACCGGAATGTAGGGATCATATCGCAGACAGACAAGTCTGTCTGCCCATCGGGATTAGAATGTCCTCCATGGAAGTCGCGGGGAAACGCAACGTACTACGGCCTGCCCCTGAGGGTAAGGCCGCAGTCACTGCTGCCGATGCCAGGGAAAAAATCGTTGACACAGCCTATGAGCTGTTCGCCCGCCGGGGATCCGTGACGTGGGCGTCAATGAGCTGATCAGCCGGGCAGGAGTGGCCAAAGCAACGTCCTACCGCTACTTTGCCTCCAAGGACGAGCTGGTGCTCGCCTTCCTGGAACGGCGCGACAGGGATTTTCGATGTCTCCCACGATTAGTTCCGGCGGGACGATTTCGAGGCCAGCTCCTTCATTAGCATCCTGCTGGAAATGGGTGCCGGCCATCCCCTGGGACGCGCAAGCTTCGGCTATCTGGCCAAGGCCCGTGGCCATATCAAGCGGCTCGCTGACGAGGCCGGGCTCAGGGACGCCGAGGATTACACGCCCTAGGCCCGCCGCATCCCTGGCCGGGCCGTGTTCCCCGGAGTCCCCTAGACCGGGACCCGAACGGTGAAGGTGGTTCCGTGTCCCAGGGCGCTCCGCAGCTGGATGGTGCCGCCGTGTGCTTCAACAATGGCCTTGCTGATGGACAGGCCCAGCCCCACTCCCGGGATCGAGGTGTTCCGCACGTTGCCGGTCCGGAAGAACTTGGTAAACACTTCCCCCTGGTCCTTTTCGCTCATGCCCATTCCCGTGTCGCTCACCCGGCACACGAGGTGGTTTCCTTCCGATCCGAGAGACACCACCACGTCGCCGCCGTTGGGTGAATACTTGATCGCGTTGGAAACCAGGTTGTCCAGCACCTGGGACATACGGGCGGAATCCACGTGCGCATCCAGGCGCGCCGGGGTGTCCGCGCGGAGGTCCACGTTGGCTTCGGCGGCGCGGGGGAGTGCGGCGCTGACGCTGGCCCGTACCAGTTCGGCCACATCAACGGCCTGCGGGCTCACAATGAGCTGGCCGTTCCGGCTGGCCAGCAGATCCGATACCAGGCCCAGCAGCCGCTCCGCGTTCCGGCGAATGATCTGCAGCGGTTCTACATTCGATTCCGGCAACTCGTCCCCTTCATCCAGCAGCAGTTCCACGTAGCCCAGGATCGAGGTCAGCGGCGTCCGGAATTCGTGCGAAACGTTGGCGACAAAGTCATCCTTCGCCGCCAGGGCATTGACCAGGTCGGTGACGTCGCTGAACACAATGACAGAGCCGGCGAACGTACCGTCGTGGTCCTTCATGGCGCGTGCGCTGGTGGTGATGGCGCGCTGTTCACTGCCGCTGCCCAGCCACACTAGGTTGTCCGTAAAGTTCTCGCCGTTCACCGCGCGCCGGACAGGCCGCGACTCCACCGGAACCTCCGTGGTCCGGTCCGGCTGGAAAACCAGGAGCTGGGATTCGTTGGGATCGGAGTTTCCCGCCGGTGCGGCGAGTCTGTGGTTCGCGCGCTGTTTCCGGTTCATCAGGATGTCATTCCCGTCCGCGTCCACAGCCAGGACGCCCAGGTGAACGGTTTCCAGCACCGAATTCAGCAGCCCCTCCTGCCGTTTGCTGTCCTTCAAGGCGATCCGCAGCTGCGCATCCTTTTCCTCCAGGTCGCGCTGCTGGCGGACCATGCTGAGCGTCAGCACGCTCACTGACACGCCGATGCCCAGCGTCATCACCGGCAACAGCAGGGACTTCGCCAAGTCCTGGCCGGTGACGTCGCCGCGAATGAACAGGGGCACCCAGATGATGCCCAACGGCGCGAGGAACGACATGAGGAGGGCCGTGCGGGGATACACCCCCGACGCGCACAGCCAGATGACCGGAAATACGGACAGCAGGCTGATGCCAGTCAGGCTCTCTTGTCCGCCTTCACGCCCCAGTGCGATGGAAACGAAATCCAGTAGCGGAATCACCAGAAAGGTTTCGAAGGGCAACCGCTCCCAGGGAACGGCGAAGCAAAGTATCAGAAGCAGGGCCTGCGTGGCCAGGAATGTCAGGAAGAGGGGATTCCCCAAAGTTTCCGGGAAAAACAACAGCACTAACGCTGCGGTGAGCCCTGCGGTGATGGACAGCGGCATCTGGCTCAGTGCCACCCGCCCCCGCAGCGAGTACTCGTGGAAGGCCCGGCGGAAGAACAGTATCCGGCCGGATGCAATGTCCCACGTGAGGTTGCCGCTCATGGTCGGCTGGAAAAGGACGTGCGGATTACTGGACGCATACAGTCAGGATATCCGGCGAGCGCTATACTCTGACGGTATCGAGCGGACTGAGGGGGCTGCGATGAGTGAATCACGTGTGGGTCTGGTAATCGAGGATGACCACGACATCCGTGAGCTGGTTCGGGTGGTACTGGTCCAGGCCGGATTCGATGTGCAGGTGGCCAGTAGCGGTTCGGCCGGAGTTTTGGCGGCCAAGGAGCTCAATCCCGCTGTCATTACCCTGGACCTTGGCCTGCCGGACATCGATGGTTTCGAGGTGGCCCGCCAGATCAGGCAGTTCTCGGATGCCTACATCGTTATGCTGACCGCCCGCGCCGAGGAACTGGATACCCTCATCGGCCTGGAGTCCGGGGCCGACGACTATCTGACCAAACCGTTCCGTCCCCGGGAACTGCGCGCCCGGGTTGCCGCCATGATGCGGCGTCCGCGTGCGACGTCGGACTCTCCTGCCGAAGGCAAGGAACCTGCCGGTGCCGGAAACGCCGGACTGATGCTCACACATAACGGCCTCGAATTCAGCTACGAGGCGCGGACCGTTAGCGTGGACGGGCGTGAACTTCACCTGACACGCACCGAGTTCGATCTGTTGCACGCCCTGCTCGAGGCCGGCCGGATGGTGCGCACCAAGTCGGAACTTGTGCGGCGGTTGAGGGATGAGCCGTACGACGTCGGCGGCTATATTTCCGAGGCCGACGAACGGGCCGTGGAAGTGCACATGGGGAATCTCCGCAAGAAACTGGGCGACAGCCCGCAGAATCCGCGCTGGCTCCAGACTGTCCGCGGTGTGGGCTACCGTCTGGCGCCGGCGGAACGCTGACCTAAGGGAGCCCGGGTCCGGGCGCCTACTCCTGGACCCGGGCTCCGGTACGGGGCCTAGGCCGCTGCTGCGGCCGAGAGGCCGGCCACGGTCTGATCGGTGCACGCGTCCATGCTTTCCAGGAGCGCCAACTGATGCCGGTGCGGCCGCTCTGCCTGGGATTCCGGATGAGTCTCCAGGTGCCTCAGGATGGTCTCGAGCTCGTCAGCGAGCGTACTGAGATACGCGGCGCCCACCATCATGCTGGAAGTCTTCACGCTGAGGACGGCGTCCATGGCGGCATCCATATCCATGGTTTCTACAGCGAGGCGGAGCCGGTCGAGCCTACGCGGCAGTTGCTGGATGTAGCTGTTGACGAACACGGTGCAGTATTCGGCGTCGGGCTCAAGTTCGCAGCGGAGTGTTTGCAACACGGAGGGGTCAACGTACGTCCGGCTGACGCCATCCTGTCCATCCATTGGACACCCCTTCCCTTGGCCCCGCATAACCGGGATAACGGGTGCGGACATGAACCTTGCCTCTTTTACAGTAGGGCTCCCGCAGCTGCGGAATGCGTTTTCCAAAAAAATTTGCGCAAATCTTGATCAGACTCAGCAGTCTGCGTTTAGGATCGGGACAAGTGCCTGCCGGCACCGAACTGACCTCGTGGTCTTCCAGGCCACCAGCCGATTGCGGGGACCGCTGTGTTCAGTGCCGTGAAGACTCTCATTACTGCCTTGGTTGTTGGATTCGGACTGACGCTGGCGGCCGTCCAACCCGTGCAGGCAGCACCCGCGGCAGCCCAGATTGCCCTCAGCCCGGCGACAGGGCCGGCGGGTTCCGCCGTCACCGTCACCGGAACGGGGTTCAAGGTCTCCACCACTGGAACGGTGACAGTCGGCGCCTCGACTTTTTCGTTCCAAACGGCGGCCACCGGGGCGTTCAGTACAGCCATCACCATTCCGCCGGCGGCCACCGGTTCGCTGACCATCACCGCCAAGACCTCCTCCGTCAAGGCATCGTCGGTGTTCCAGGTTGCTGCGCCTGCCCCCACGCTCCCGCCGGTCAGTACCGCAGCGCTTCGCTTCGGTGTAGCCACTGCCGGCGGTCCGCTGGCCGGCGGCGAACTGGATGAAGTGGCCCAACTGGCCGGGGAAAGCCCGTCCAGTGTGCTCTTCTACGAGGACTTCGTTCAGGCGCCGCCCATCACCGAAATGAACGCTGTGCGGGCACGGGGCGCTGTTCCGCTGGTCACCTGGGAACCCTGGGCCTGGGGCGGCGGCCTGGAACAGCCGGCCTACTCCCTGGACCGGATTGCCGCCGGCGACTTTGACGCCCACATCACGCAGTGGGGCCAGGCGCTGGCGGCCTGGGGCCAGCCGGTCCAGCTGAGGTTCGCCCACGAGATGAACGGCAACTGGTACCCGTGGGCGGAAGGCGTGAACGGCAACCAAGCCGGTGACTACGTACAGGCTTGGCGGCATGTTCACGACGTGGTTGCGGCCACCGGGGCCGGCAACGTTTCCTGGGTATGGAGCCCTAATGTTCCGTACTACGGTTCCACCGATCTCGCCGGCCTGTTCCCTGGTGCTGGATACGTGAATGTCGTGGCTCTCGATGGATACAACTGGGGCACTTCTGCGTCGTGGAGCGGCTGGATTTCGCCGCAGGACCTGTTTGCCCCCGGGATAGCCCAGTTGCGTGCCCTGGCCCCGGGAGTTCCCATCCTGATCGCCGAGACGGCTTCCAGCGAGGCAGGCGGCTCCAAAGCGGCTTGGAATACGGATCTGGTCAGCTATCTCGCGGCCCAGCCGGATGTCATGGGATTCGTCTGGTTCCATCTTCAAAAGGAAACCGACTGGCGTATCAACAGCACCGACGCCTCGGCGGCCGCCTTTAAGAGTGCGTTGGCGGCGCGCCGGGCGTCGTAGCATCGTAGTAGTGGGCGGGAGCCGCTTACGGACGTACCTTTCCGCCGGGGCGTGCAAGGGCCAGGAATGCGACTCCGATCAGCATGATGCCAAGGGCGGTCAGCAGGCCTGCTCCCACATTTAGCCCGGTGTAGGCCAGGGCAGCGCCGGTGCCCGACGCGGGAAGTGCTGCGTTCATTCCGTACATGTCTAGTTGATTTCCTCTGCTGTGTATTGCGCTTCCCAGCGGTCGATTCGCCGCCGGGTGATCTTGCCTGTGAGTACGGCCCACCAGGAGGCGAGAAACCACCCGGACCGGAGCCACATGAAGATTTCCTGAGGGAAGAAGGAAGCCGCAAGCACTATGTCCTTCCAGTCGTGGTGCGGAATCCGGCGGGCACGCTTGATGTCCAGTGCCACGAACAGAACTGGCACAAACCACCAGAACAGGACGAACCGGAAGACTCCCAGCACCAGCGACGTGATGATGACGGCGAGCCACAGGAGCTTGAGGAAGACTCCCAGCAGGCCCATGGCCTGCTGGCCCCAGTCCCGCAGGGTCAGCCGGTTGACGCCCAGCTCGAGCAGGTCCTCAACGGTTCCCACCTGCCATTTCATCCGCTGGCCCCAGAGCGCTTTGACTGACTTCATGGAGTCTGTGTAGGCGCGGACATCCGGGGAGACCTGGCAGATGTAGCCGAGTTCGCGGATGCGGTAGGTCAGTTCGAAGTCTTCAACCTGGGACGTGTAGACCCAGGGGCCTTCGCGGTCGGCCCGGGCAGCGATCTGCCGAAGGACGCTGTTGTTGATGGCGCAGCCCGTTCCGGCGAGGACACTGGTTCTTCCGCGCTGCAGCGCGACGTCGGTCCAGGTGGCGAATTCGGCTTTCTGCAGCCGGCTCAGCACCCCGGGATCCTGCATGGTAAATTTCGACGACGATCCGCCCAACGGCTTTCCGGCAGGGGTGCCGGTCGCGGCAAATTCCTGGGCCCAGGCTGCCAGCGCATTAGGCGGGAGCACGGTGTCCGCGTCCAGGCAGATCAGCACGTCGGCGTCCTGTGCGTACTCGTTCCATGCCCGGTTCAGTGCCTCGGATTTGCGGTGTTCCAGACGGGGAAGTTCCATGACGGTGACGGGGTACTTTCGTGCCTCCCAGGCCGTCGTATCCGAGCAGCCGTTGGGAATCACCACAATCCGGTCCGCCGGTCGGGACTGCACCATGAGGCCGTCAAGGGTGGCTCCGATGGAGCTGGCCTCGTTGTAGGCGGGGACGAGAA
The DNA here is from genome assembly GCF_005280255.1 of Arthrobacter sp. 24S4-2. NCBI lineage: Bacteria > Bacillati > Actinomycetota > Actinomycetes > Micrococcales > Micrococcaceae > Arthrobacter > Arthrobacter sp. 24S4-2. The sequence continues at coordinate 1,026,927 of NZ_CP040018.1, forward strand.
CTACCACCCGCAGCTGCCAGGCTGCATCCACGGAGTTTGACTCAGGCGCTGGCGGTAATGCTGACTGCAAGAAGGCCTCTTCGAAGGAATGACGGCCCTCACTGTGAAGGCAACGGGATCCATCCTTCCGGGCCGGCCTCAACAAAGGTCCCCGGATACCCTCAAGCTTGCATCAAGGTCTGCCCAGGTTTGCCGCCGCGGATCATTGCCCGGTGACCGGGCTCACGCCAGGAATTGCTCCAGCTGTGTTTCCAAAGCGGAGATGTCCTTGAGTTCACATTCCCAGACGGTGAGCACCTGCCAACCGGAAGCTTCAAGCAGGCGGCGCTGTTCGGCGTCGCGGTTCCTTGTGCGCGTCCGTTTGGCCGCCCAGAACTCCGCGTTCGCCGCGGGGGCGTGCCGGCCTGCTTTGCAGTCGTGGAAGTGCCAGAAGCATCCGTTGACGAAGATGACTTTGTGTCGTCCGGCGAACACCAGGTCCGGGTTGCCGGGAAGCTTGCCGCCGTGCGCACTGCCATGCAGGCGGTAGCGGTAGCCTTTCGCGTGCAGGAGGCTGCGGACCAGCAGTTCCGGTTTGGTGTTCTTGCCACGGATCCTGGACATGTTCCAGCTGCGCTGTTCTGGAGTCAGCCGGTCCGCCATAGTTCAAGTTTAGGCGGCCCGCAGCCGGCGAGGCCGGCTGCACGTGACCGTGCTGAGACTCTAGATTTCCCGCTCCGGATGTTCGCCGAACTGGAAGTGCCGGCCGCTGAGCGAGACCGGCTCGATCTCCACGTAGAAGTCCTTCAACGTTGGCACCCAAGGCTTCAGGCCGAGAGACTCCGCCGCTGCGATGTCCGCGGAATGGTCCAGGACCCGTGCGGTGCCGCGAAGGACCACGGACCATGCCTCGTCGGACATGATTCCGTCCGTTTCAAAGAGGACCTTGGCGTTGATGGTCAGCTCCGCGAGCTTGTTTCCCGGAGCTGTCCGGAGGTAGAGCTTCCGGCCACTCACGGCGTAGTTAACCGGGAAAATGTCCGGCTCGCCAGCCACGGTCACTACCAATCGGCCGTGTTTTGTGCCCTCCAGGAGCTTCCACGACTGGTCATCGTCCAGGTTCAGGATGGGTTTGCTGTCTTCGTGTGTGAACATCATGGGCTTATTCTTCAGCCGGGACGTGGCTGTTGGCCAGTGCCTTTTGGGAACAATCTTTGAAACTGTCCATCCGTGCGGCAGGCGGAACGGACTGCTTTCTGCGGTGGCGGTATGACTTCCTATCCATGGTCCTGGGCGGTAAAACCGGAAGCGGTTCCTGTGGATAACTTTGGCCCTTAAAGTGTGACCTCGGTTACCCTTTAACCATCGTCCGGATTTATTGCCGGCCGGCTCGGACGTCTTGAAACTATCGGGGGAATAGCTGCCCATGACATCTAGCACTTGGCATTCCGCACGGTTGCGCTATTCCACCGCTGCACTGCTCACCGCTTCCGTTCTGGTCCTGACGGCCTGCAATGAAGGCAACAATCCGCCAGGCAGCGACCCGACGTCCGCGTCGGCTTCAGCGTCTACGTCGGCATCAGTAACGCCGAGCCCGACGCCCACTCCGTCCGCGGCGTACAAACCGGCCGACGCCAAGGGCAAGGCACAGAACGTGCCGGTTCCGGTGTTGCCCGAAGCGGCGAAGGCGGAGACGAAGGAAGGGGCTATGGCATTTGCCGGCTATTGGTTTAATCTCCTCAGTTACGGATACGAGACTGGTGATCTGGCGCCGCTGAACGGTGTTACATCGTCATCCTGTGGACCCTGCGACAAGGCCAAGCAAGTCATCCATGCTTGGCACTCTGAAGGCCGTTGGCTCGTGGGTGGCAAAGTCGCCGCCGTAGCTACGAGCACCACATTCAACAAGTCGGCGGATGCAACGTATCAAGTTGCTGTTCAGGCACGTCAAACATCGCTCACTTATATGCGTCAGGATGGAAGCGTGGCTAGAAGCGATCCGCAGCCTGATGACACCGGCAACCTTCTCTTTGTTGCGTATGAAAACGGGACCTGGAGACTGTCGGATATCGGCAAAATAGTCGGTTGAGCCATGACTGTAGTGGGGAAATCTAGATGCCTTCTGGCGCTGCTCGTCGCCCTATCTGTGGGCTTTATTGGTGTGTCCCCAGCCATGGCAGGTGACCCGGACATATTTAGTGACTGGAAGCCTGACAATGTCACTTTGGGCGGGTGGACTTGGGACAGTGCGAAGGGCGGGTTTGTCGAAGAAGAGCCTGGTGCGCCGCCCAGTACGGACCCCTATCAGTACAAGTACGAACTTCAGTGCCACCTTGGCGGGGGTGACTTCGACACGCCTTGTTTGGGGCGACGGGTGGAGTGCAAGAACGGACCCGACGGGACAGACGGCATCCCGGTTGTGTGGTTGAAAGCACCCAAGGGCATCCCGAACCCGGTGTGGACCTTCCACTCCGGCCCGACGTGTCTGTTCGACCCGAAGCCGGAAGACCTGCTTCCCCGCATCGCGGCCCTGATCCAGTCTGAATTCCAGAAACTCCCCGTGGCCGCAGGAACCGTGACCGCCCAGCCGAGTCCTCACACCCTGCGGGGAGCGGAGACCAACTTTTACGCTGACTCAGCAGAGCAGCAGTTCGACATCACCATCCTGGCCCAGAAGGTTCATGTAGTGGCCACTCCTGCGCAATACACATGGAACTACGGCGACGGTACAACGCAGGGGCCCCAGCCCTCGGCCGGTGGCCCGCTCCCGCAGGACCGCTGGGGCGAGAAGACCCGCACCAGCCATGTCTATACCCAGACCGGCGATTACCAAGTGGTGCTCACCACGCATTTCCAGGGAACCTACTCCGTCAATAACGGCCCGCCCCTGCCCATCCCCGGGCAAGGCCAGTTCAACGCCCCACCGCAGACCATCAGCGTCTGGCGTTCCGTCACACGTAACTACGCCGACGACTGCATCAGGAATCCTCGGGGCCAGGGCTGTCCCGGCGTCGCACCGCCGCCATAGGGAGGGGCTCTCCACCGGCGCTACAAGGGGAGGCTCAGCTACGCCCGCAACTCCCGGTCCATGCGTTCCATCCGCGCCCGCACCAGCTGATAGCGCGGGTCGTCCGGTCCGCTGAGGCTGGCCATGGCTGCGGCGGCTGCGGTATCGGCCGCGCCCATATCGCTCGCACACCACTGCAACATGAGTGAGGCATCCCCGCTGGAACGTACGGACGCGCCAACTGCTTCGTTGAGCTCGTCCCGCATCAGCTCCACGGACAGGTTGACCGAACGATTCAGCAGCTTCGCCGGGTACGCGGCCAGTGCCTCGGTCACGCGGCCCTCGCGCAAGTGGCCAGCCACAACCGATGCGTCCGTTACTACGCGGACAGCCGACGAGAAACGATACGGGTTCGGCTCCACCACGTTGCCTAGAATGCTGCGGATCCTGTGCATTTCCGTCCGGACGGCCGCAGCGGCACCGTCCTCGCCGTGAAGCCGGTACGCGAGTTCGTCGGCGCTCCACCCCTGGGTGCGGGAGGCCAGCAGCGCCAGAACCTCAGCCCGCCGCAGTGTCAACGGAAGCCGGGCTCCGCCGTCGAGCTCGGCGCTGGGACTATCACCCAGCAATCTCAGCATCAGCGTTGAACGCAGGCCGCCGGCGTGCTCAGGCAGCGTGAGGTGGCCCGCCGACGTAGCGCCTGCGGACTTCAGCAGCTCCTCCGCCAGCCGCACCCCGCAGCGCACCATCCGAAGGCTGTCCGGCGTCACCGATTCGAACGGCCCGGACACGTCGAGGACTCCCACGACTTCACCCGAGAACGGATCTCGAATAGGGGCTGCCGTGCAGGCCCAGTCGTGATGCGTGCGCACGAGGTGTTCCGCAGAGAACAACTGTGCCGGCGAACCAGTCACCAGGGCCTCGCTGATGGCGTTGGTTCCCACCCCCGCTTCGGACCAGTCGGCGCCCTCAACAAACTCCAGGGAATCGGCTAGCCTCAGGGCCTGCCGGCTGCCGACCCGCCACAGCACTTCGCCCTGCCTGTCCGTAACGATCAAAAGGTGGCGCCCCGCGGAAGACTCGTCGGCCAGTAACTGGGACAGCGCCGGCATCACGGCAGCCAGACGATGCCCGGCACTCATCGAGCGCGCTTCCGACACTTCGTGCCGGTGAACCGGACGGTGCTGGTCGGGGTCGATGCCCAGCGCCAGCGATCGCTGCCAGGACTCGATGATGCCGGGAGAAATGTACGGATCCGGGTTGCCGGAGATAGTGGCTTCGTGGGCTTTCCTGAGCGTGAGGGCGTACTCCGCCGGAGCGGTAAACCTGAGGTCGCGGAGCTGGGTGAGCGCGCCGGGGCCAATCCGCATCCGCAATCTCCCAACTCGTCATCGAATCGATCCGGCCACAAGCCGGAGACCACTCTCCGGCTGTTCCTTGGGCGGATAGCTCGAAGGAGCAGGGACGGGGGCCGTGTAACTCGATTGTAACCCCCGGGAGCTTTTACTTGTGATGCGGGTCACGGGGCGGACAAGGCGGGTCGGACCTGAGTGGCTCACTGTAAGCAACGGAAAGAGGAATCATGCCTGAGACACCAAACGGCATCGTGCAGGCCTGGCTGGCGCAGTTCGACGAGGCGCTGCGCAGCCGGAACACCGATGCCGCACTACAACTTTTCGACGACGATCCGTACTGGCGCGACTTCGTATCGTTCACCTGGAACCTCAAGACGCTCGAGGGCAAGGCGGACATCAAACGCATGCTGGACGCGACGCTCGAGGATGTCCGGCCCGGCGACTGGGCGCTCGCCGAGGATGCCACCGGAGACGCCGCCAGCACGGAGGCATGGGTGAATTTTGAAACAGCACAGGCGCGCGGCCATGCCCACCTGCGGCTACGCAACGGCAAATGCTGGACCCTGCTCACCACCATGCAGGGGCTCAAGGGTTTCGAGGAGAAGAAGGGCCCCAACCGGGAGAAAGGGGTGGCACACCAGATCAGCAAAGGCCGCAAGTCCTGGCTGGAACTCAAGGAGGAGCAGGAAGCCCGGCTCGGGTACGAGGACCAGCCTTACACAGTGATCATCGGCGGCGGCCAGGGCGGCATCGGACTGGGCGCACGGCTGCGCAGGCTCGGCGTCCCCACCATCATCGTGGAGAAAAACGAGAATCCCGGAGACTCGTGGCGGAACCGCTACAAGTCACTCCACCTGCACGATCCCGTCTGGTACGACCACCTGCCGTACATGAAGTTCCCGGACGACTGGCCCGTCTTCGCGGCAAAGGACAAAATCGGTGACTGGCTGGAGCACTACACCCGGATCATGGAGCTGAATTACTGGTCCAAGACGGAGTGCACCAACGCCCGTTTCGATGAAGCGCGCCAGGAATGGATCGTCCAGGTAACGCGCGACGGCGAACCGGTCACCTTGCGGCCCAAGCAGCTCGTATTCGCCCTGGGCGTCTCCGGTTACCCGAACATCCCAACGTTCGACGGCGCCGAGTCCTTCCTGGGGCAGCAGTACCACTCGTCCAAGCACCCCGGCGGCGGAGACTGGACGGGCAAGAAAGCCGTGGTGATCGGGTCCAACAACTCAGCGCACGATATCTGCGCCGATCTGTGGGAGCACGGCGCGGACGTCACTATGGTCCAGCGGTCTTCCACTCACATCGCCCGCAGCGAGTCGCTGATGGACCTTGCCCTCGGCGACCTGTACTCAGAGAAGGCGCTCGCCAACGGCGTCACCACCGAGAAAGCGGACCTCCTGTTCGCGTCCCTGCCGTACCGGATCCTGCCGGAAGCCCAGATCCCGGTCTACCAGGAGATGGCCAAGCGCGACGCCGGGTTCTACTCACAGCTTGAGGCCGCCGGTTTCGACCTGGACTTCGGCGTGGACGGTTCCGGTCTGTTCCTCAAATACCTGAGGCGCGGCTCCGGTTATTACATCGACGTTGGCGCGTCCCAGCTGATCATCGACGGACGCGTCAAGCTCGCGAACGGCCAGGTCAGCAAGATCACCGGCAACGCCGTGGTCATGGACAGCGGAGCGGAGCTGGAGGCCGACGTCATCATCTACGCCACCGGCTACGGATCCATGAACGGCTGGCTTGCCGACCTCGTGTCGCCCGAGGTGGCGGACGCCGTCGGCAAATGCTGGGGATACGGATCGGACACCCCGAAGGATCCTGGCCCGTGGGAGGGCGAGCTGCGCAACATGTGGAAGCCCACCAATGTTGAGAACCTCTGGATCCATGGCGGCAACCTGCACCAGAGCCGCCACTACTCCAACTACCTGGCGCTGCAGCTCAAGGCCCGGATGGAGGGACTGCCCACACCGGTCTACGAACTCCAGCCCACGCACCACGCGCGCTGACCCGGACGGGCCGTGACAATCACCATCCCGGGAACCACACTGGGGGTGACGGCCACCTGCTGTGACAATCCAACGACATGCCGTGGATGCGCCCGACGGGTGCATCCACGGCCCGTATTACGAAGGAAGACATCATGAAAGCAGCACGATTCCACGCCCGCGAGGACCTCCGGATCGAAGACATTCCGGAGCCGGGTCTGCGCCCCGGAGCCGTGAAGATCGCGGTCGCCTGGTGCGGGATCTGCGGCACGGACCTCCATGAATTCCTGGAAGGGCCCATTTTCACCCCGCCGCCCGGGCACCCCCACGGGCTGTCACACGAGGAGGCGCCGGTCACCCTGGGACATGAGTTCTCCGGCACTGTTGAGGAACTGGGCGAGGGCGTCACCGGGTTGTCCGTCGGCGACAGCGTGGTGGTGGAGCCGTACTTCGTCTGTGACGAATGCGGTCCGTGTCGGGAGGGCAACTACAACCTGTGCACCAAGTTGGGCTTCATCGGGCTGGCCGGCGGCGGCGGGGGACTCAGCGAAAAGATCGTGGTCGACTCACGCTGGGTCCACCCCGTCGGTGACATTCCACTCGACGAAGCCGCACTCATCGAACCCCTCGCGGTGGCCTATCACGCCGTCGGCCGGAGCGACGTGAAAGCCGGGGACGTCGCCGTCGTCGGCGGTGCGGGTCCCATCGGACTGCTCACGGCGGCAGTCCTGAAAGGGCTGGGTGTCACCACCGTGGTGACCGAGCTGTCCGCCGCGCGCAAAGAGAAAGCCACGTCATCCGGCGTCGCGGATCATGTACTCGACCCCAGCGCTGTCGACGTCAAATCCAGCGTCCTGGAACTCACCGGGGGAGCGGGCGCCGACGCAGCCTTCGAGTGCGCGGGGGTGAATGCCGTTCTGGACACCATGCTCGACGTCGTGAAGCCCGCCGGCGTGGTGGTCAACGTGTCCATCTGGGGGCGGCCGGCAACCGTGGACATGCAGAAGATCGTCCTCAAGGAAATCGACCTGCGCGGCACCATCGCCTACCGGGGCGACCACGCGGCCGCGATCAGGCTGGTCCAGGAAGGGAAGGTGGACCTGAAACCCTTCATCACCGGAAGAATTGCCCTGGACGACCTGGTGGACAAGGGCTTCGACACCCTCATCAACCACAACGACACGGCCGTAAAGATCATCGTGCACCCTTAGTGATCCCCGTCTCACGCGGAATAGTTGCACGCGCGCTCCAGTTGCGCTTAGTGGACCCCATCCGCTTCGAAAGGAACCGCGCATGTTGTTTTCTCCCATGACTCTCGGCGAGCTCGAACTGCCCAACCGCCTGGTGATGGCGCCGCTCACCCGTCTCCGCTCCGGCGAGGAGGGCGTGCCCGGTGCGCTCGTTGTGGAGCACTACCGCCAGCGCGCTTCCCTTGGCCTGATCGTCAGCGAGGGCACCTACCCCAGCCCCGCCGGCCGGTCCTACCCGGGGCAGCCCGGCATTGTCACCGCCGAACAGATTGCAGGCTGGAAGAAGGTCACGGACGCTGTCCATGCCGAGGGCGGCCGGATCTTTGCGCAGATCATGCACGGCGGCCGGGTCTCCCACGAGGACATCAACGGCGGCCACCAGGTCGTTGCACCGAGCGCCATCGCCCTCGAGGCTGAAACCCGTACGTACAAGGGCAAGCAGGCGCACCCGGTGCCGCACGAGCTCACCGCCGATGAAGTGCCCGTGGTGATCCAGGAGATCGTGACGGCGTCACGGAACGCCATCGAGGCAGGGTTCGACGGCGTTGAGCTGCACTCGGCCAACGGCTACCTGCTGCACGAATTCCTTGCGCCGGACACCAACGTGCGGACGGACAGCTATGGCGGGTCTCCCGGGAACCGGGCACGGTTCGTCATTGAAACCGTCAACGCCGTCGTCGAAGCGCTCGGCGGAAACCGGGTGGGGATCCGCATCTCCCCGGCACACGGCGTCCAGGGGATCGAGGAGAGTGACCCCGCCGATGTCCGCGCAACCTATGAAGTCCTCGTTGACTCGATCGCGCCGCTCAACCTGGCCTACCTGAGCATCCTGCACAAGGAACCGGCCGGCGAACTGGTACAGGACCTGAAGACCCGCTTCAACGGCCCATTCCTCATCAACACCGGGTTCGGTGTCGTAACGTCCCGCGACGAAGCAATCTCGCTGGTTGCCGACGGCCATGCCGACGCAGTGGTCGTGGGCCGTCCGGCCATCGCCAACCCCGACCTCGTCCGCCGCTGGCGCGAAGGCCTGCCGGTCAACGAACCGGACCAGGCCACGTTCTACGGCGATGGCGCGGCTGGTTACACGGACTACCCCTTCTACGAGGAGTCCCAGAACTAGCCTGTTAGCTCGCAGCAGCGCGGGGTCACATCGAGTCCACTGACGCGAAGATTCCCTTCCTCGTCAGGGGACCCGCGTTTTGTTAACCCGTCCGATCGAGGGTGACCTGGTAGCCCATGGCCTCGAGTTGGTGGAGTGCGCGGTTCTTGGCGCGTTCGGGGTGGAGACGGGTGAAGAAGTCTGCACCGGGGTCCTCGTAAAGGGTTCCGTAGCGGCCCATGTGCCAGATCGCGATGAGCATGGTGTGTTGGATCGCAACGTTGGCTTTCATGGGGCCTCGCCGCGACGCAATTCGGCGGTAGCGGGCGCCGAGGTAGGTGCCGGGGTTCTGTGCGCACGCCATCGCGGCAGCGCCGAGCGCTCCTTGGAGATAGGGGTTTCCGGGCCGGGTCCTGGTCGACTTGACTCGTCCGGCGGACTCGTTGTGACCCGGCGTGGTCCCGGCCCACGAAGCGAGGTTCCCGGCGGTGGCGAACCTGGTCATGTCCGCGCCGGTCTCGGCGACGACGACGTCGGCGACGAGGGGGCCGATGCCGGGGATGGTGGCGATCAGGTCCCGGAATCCCTGAAAGGGTGCGATCACCACCTCGATCCGGGCGGTGATGTCCTCGACCGCCCTCGTGTGCCGGTCGATCAGGTCCAGATGTACCCGCGCCAGGAAACCGTGGTGTTCGGTGAACCGGCCGCTCAGCGCCTCGGTCAACGCCGGGATCTTCGAGCGCAGCCGCCGCTTGGCGAGGTCGGCCAATGCGGCGGGGTCGTCTTGGCCCGCGATCATCGCCTCGAGCATCGCCCGTCCGGAGACGCCAGTGATGTCGGAGGCGACCGAGGACAGTTTGATGCTGGCGTCCTCGAGCAGCTTCTCGAGCCGTTGGATCTCCCGGCCACGTTCCCGGGTGATCGCGGTCCGGGCCCGGGTCAGATCGCGCAACTGGCGGATCGGCTCCGGGGGCACGAACGACCCGCGGACCAGGCCGTGTGCGCCGAGCTGGGCCAGCCACGTCGCGTCGGCGACATCGCTCTTGCGGCCAGGCAAGTTCTTGACGTGCCTGGCGTTGACCAGCATGACCTCGAACCCGGCGTCCTCAAGGAGGTAGTAGAACGGCTTCCAGTAGTCCCCGGTGGCCTCCATCACCGCACAGGTGACCTGCTCGGCGATTAGATGCTCACGCAGGGCCAGGACCTGGTTCGTGGTCGAGCCCCACGTCGTGACCGTCTCAACAGTCTTGCGACGACCAACACCGGCGACCCGGACGCAGACCTTGGCGTCCTTCTTGGACACGTCCAGACCAGCACACCGGCCATGCACCACTTCCATCACTGCCACCTGCTTCCCGTCGACGGATCATTCGGTGTCCGTCGCGGGGAGGGCAGGGAGATTCAGAAGTCTGACGCTCGGGCTCGAAGGCACCAATCCACGGTTCCCGTGGAAGCCCTCCACCCCCATGCTGACCTACAGGCTCCAAGGCACTACAGAGGATTCGGGGTCGACCGCAACGAACACGACCAGTCTCACACCGCGGGTCACCGCGTGACCACAGCAGAACGCGACGCCCCCGAATCTTCGCTCACCATGGTGAGCCGGAGGCGCCGCATTGCTGACCTGAGGTTAATGGGCGGCATGTGACCCCGCTTTGTCGTTCCTGGCGACGTTCATGCCAACTGCTTAGCGCCAGCCCTATAGGATCTGAGCATGCAGCGTCCGTCCCAGACCAACAGCCCCGGCACCCGCAAAAGCAGGCCCGTGAGCCGCCAAGTGCTCGCCGACCACGTCTACGAGGAGCTGCTGGAATCGCTGATGGATGGCCGGCTGGAACCGGGTGCCACCGTCAGCATCGACGGAACCGCGCGGGATCTGGACGTTTCTCCCACCCCGGTCCGTGAAGCCCTGGCCCGGCTGGAGCACACCGGTATGGTCCGCCGCGTGGCCCTCAAAGGCTACCGTGTGGCGCCGGTCTTCACCCGGGAGGACTTCGCCGAACTTATGGAGGCCCGGCTCGCCATCGAACCGGTGAACGCCCGGCTCGCCTGTGCCCGGCTGACCGCGGAACGGCTCGCCCAGCTGGAACAGGCCGTGACGGACCTGAAGACCGCGCCCCGTGGACCGTCGTTCGCTGAATACCGTGACTACCTCGAAGCCGACGAGCGGTTCCACCGGCTCATCGCCGAACAGACGGGCAACCAGTTCATGGTGGCCGCCTACGCCGCACTCGGCGGGCAAGTGCAGCGGTTCCGGCTGTTCGGCGGCGTCGGCATTACGGATGCTGAAAATGCCATTGCCGAGCACCAGGCCGTATTGGACGCGCTGTCCACAGCGGACCCGGAGAAGGCCGCCTCCGCCATGGCCGACCACGTCCGCAAAGTCCGCGGCCGCGCCATCGCCGACGCCCCGGAAGGCTGATCCCGCCCTCCCAACTGAGTAGCAGCAGGTGTCGTTTTGGAGCCCGAAAACGACACCTGCTGCTACCCAGTTGGGTGACACCACCCGAAGTGTGACCTTGACAACTCCTTGTTGATAGTAAATCCTATAGGAAACAGGATTCGTACGAAGGAGTGAACATCATGGCTTACACAGCTGAGAACTGGCCCATTACCGCGGCCCTGCTGCAGTTCCCGGGCATCGACGCCGAGGGAACCCCCATCAACGACGCTGACGCCTCGGCCTGGGCTGAGGTCCTCACCGAGGTCAAGGAAGCCGGTTTCGCCCACGCGGACCTGACGGACAGCTGGGTGCGCCCCGGGGACCTGAGCAAGGGGCGCCTCGCCGAGTTCAAGCAGACGGCGGACGCCGTCGGGATCGGTGTTCCGGTGATCTCCGCTATCCGCCGGAGCGTCATCGAAGAAGGCAACTGGGAAGCCAACCTGGCCTACAGCCATCGCACCATCGACGCCGCCGCCGAACTTGGTTGCGAAGTTGTCTCCTTCGGGCTCCACCAGGCCATTACGCCCGAGCAGCAGAAGCAGCTCTGGTTCTGGACGGTTGAAGGACACAAGGACCCGGCGGGGAACAAGGAAGCCTGGGGCAACGCCGTCACCCGCCTCCGCGAACTCGGCCGGCACGCCGCCGAAGTGGGCGTCCTGCTCTCGCTCGAAATGTACGAGGACACCTACCTGGGCACTGCGGACTCGTCCGTGCAGCTGGTCCAGGACATCGGCCTCGCAAACGTTGGCCTCAACCCGGACCTCGGCAACCTGATCCGGCTTCACCGGCCCATCGAGGACTGGCGCGAGATGGTGGCCAAGACCCTGCCGTACTCCAACTACTGGCACATGAAGAACTACATCCGGGACGAGGACGCCGCCCGTGACATGTACGTCACCATGCCTGCCCCGATGGAAAGCGGCCTCATCAACTACCGCGAGGCCTTCAAGCTGGCATTGTCCGTAGGCTTCCAGGGCATCCTCTGCACCGAGCACTACGGCGGAGACGGCCTGAGCGTCACGGCCAGCAACCAGGATTACCTGCGCCGCCACGTCCTCCCGAAGAACGACGGTTACGCGCTCGGCCAGAGCCAGGTGGCCCAGGGGCGGCAGCAGCCGTCCGCCGTCGAACTCGCCGGCGTCTAAGCGGAGCCGGCGCATGACTGAAGCCGGACTCCAAACCCAACCGCACTTTTCCAACACGGATTCAATGAGGAACCATGACCCAGATCTTCGACAACCCCGCTGACTTCGCGGATGAGGCACTGGACGGCTTTGTGGCGGCCAACCGCGGGTACGTTGCCCGGGTGGACGGCGGAGTGGTCCGCTCCACCGAGGTTCCCGCCGGCCAGGTAGCCCTGGTGGTGGGCGGCGGCTCCGGCCACTACCCGGCCTTCGCCGGCCTGGTGGGACCGGGCCTCGCCACCGGCTCCGCCTGCGGCAACATGTTCGCGTCCCCGGCCGTCGGCCAGGTCTACCGGGTAGCCAAGGCCGCCAACGCCGGCGGCGGCGTGCTGCTCAGCTACGGCAACTACGCCGGCGATGTGCTCCATTTCGGCCAGGCCCAGCTGCGGCTCAACGCGGAAGGCATCGAAACCCGCACCGTCCTGGTCACGGACGACATCGCCAGCGCACCGCTGGACCAGATCGAAAAGCGCCGCGGCATCGCCGGAGACCTGACCGTCTTCAAGATCGCCGGCGCCGCGGCCGAGGCTGGACTTGACCTCGACTCCGTCGAACGGCTCGCTATCAGGACCAACTACCGAACCCGTTCGCTCGGCGTGGCGTTTGACGGCTGCACCCTCCCGGGCGCCGCCGAGCCCCTGTTCCACGTTCCGGCCGGTCAGATGTCCCTCGGGCTTGGCATCCACGGCGAACCGGGAATCTCTGAACACCCCATGCCCACGGCTTCCGAGCTCGCCGAACTGCTCGTCTCCCGGCTCCTCGCGGACAAGCCCGACGACGCCGGGAACCGCGTGGTGGCCATCGTCAACGGCCTGGGCACGGTCAAATACGACGAATTGTTCCTGCTGTTCGGCAAGATCGAAAAGCTCCTCACCGAGGCCGGACTGACCGTGGTGGAACCGGAATGCGGCGAGCTGGTCACCAGCCTGGACATGTCCGGACTTTCCCTGACCCTGCTTTGGCTGGACGACGAACTGGAGCAGTTCTGGGCAGCCCCGGCCGACACCCCGGCGTTCCGCAAGGGCAACCTCGCCCCGCGGGCCCGCCGCGAGCTGGCCGGACCGGAGGAAGCGGTGGCCGCCGAATCGGAAGAAACGACGGCGGAAGCAGCGGACCTGGGCCGGCTGGCAGCCGCCGTGCTCGCCCAGGTGCAGGGCGTCGTCGTCGAACATGAAGAGGAACTGGGCAACCTGGACGCGATCGCGGGCGACGGCGACCACGGCATCGGCATGCGCCGCGGCGTGGACGCGGCAGCCGCAGCGGCAGAGGAATCCTCGGCGGCCGGCGCGTCGGTGGAACGCGTGCTCACCGCGGCAGGGGAAGCCTGGAGCGAACGCGCCGGCGGAACCTCCGGGGCCCTGTGGGGATCGGCGGTGATCGCCGCCGGAATCGCGCTGGGTAACAGGGACGCGTACCGGGGCGAGGACGCGGCGGCCGCCGTCACCGCCTTCGTGGACGCAATCACCGCCCTCGGCAAGGCCGAAGCGGGGGACAAGACGATGGTGGACGCGCTGCTTCCATTCAAGGACACCTTCCTGACCGCGTTCGACGCCGGCACTCCCGTCGCGTCCGCCCTCGCCGCCGCAGCGGCTGCTGCGCAGGAGGCCGCGGACGCTACCGCTTCGCTCCGGCCGCTGAAGGGCAGGGCGCGGCCGCTGGCCGAAAAGAGCGTAGGCCATCCCGATCCCGGCGCTGTTTCGTTCGGGCTGATCGCGGCCCGGATTTCGAACTACCTCGATTCTGAACTGTCTGATTTCCGACTGTCAGATTCGCAACTGTCTGATTCCCAACTGGCCGCTGCGGCCGGAAATGGAGCACGCTCATGAGCACCAACCCGAACGTTGCGCCAGGATGGCGCATCGTCATCGGCAACGATGAAGCCGGTGTCGAATACAAGGTAGCGCTGAAGGCGCTGCTCGAAGCGGACAGCCGCGTCGCATCCGTTGTGGACGTGGGCGTCGGGGCGAACGACTCGACCGCGTACCCGCACGTCGCCGTCGACGCCGCCCGCAAAGTGGCCGACGGCGAGGCGGACCGCGCGCTGCTGATCTGCGGCACGGGCCTGGGAGTGGCTATCGCGGCCAACAAGGTACCCGGGATCCGGGCCGTCACCGCCCACGACGGCTACTCCGTGGAACGCTCCGTGCTGAGCAACAACGCACAGGTCCTCAGCATGGGCCAGCGCGTCATCGGCCTGGAACTGGCCAAGAAGCTGGTGGGCGAATGGCTCGACTACCGTTTCGATGAGACCTCATCCTCCGCCGCCAAGGTGGACGCTATCTGCTCCTACGAGCCCGACTACACGAAGGCAGTCTGATCATGACCGAAACAGCAAGTACCCCGGCAAACGCAGCAAGCACAGCCTCGACAGCAGCAAACAGCGCCCGGAAGATCGCCGTCGTCGGCTCCGGCTACATGGGCGGCGGGATCGCCCAGGTCCTGGCGCTCGGCGGAGCCCGCGTGGCACTCGCCGACGTGTCCGCCGAAGTGGCACAACGCAACTACGACAGGCTCCTGGCAGAGTCTGACCAGTTCGTGGCGGACGGCCTGTTCCCCGCGGGTTCCACCGCAATCCTGAAGCAGAACCTGTGGGCCGCAAAGGACATCGAGGAAGCCGTGGCGGACGCGGACTTCATCGAGGAAGCCGTTCCCGAGGTCATCGCCATCAAGCACCAGACGCTGGCCCGCATCAGCGCAGCCGCCCGGCCGGACGCCATCATCGGCTCCAACACCTCCACCATCTCCATCGCCGAACTGTCCGGGCCGGTCACCAACCCGGAACGTTTCCTGGGCGTGCACTTCTCCAACCCGTCGCCGTTCATCCCCGGCGTCGAGATCATCCCCCACGCCGGCACCTCGGCCGGTACCGTCGGCGCCGTCCGCGACCTGGTTCACGCCGCCGGCAAGCAGACCGCCGTCGTCAAGGACGTCACCGGCTTCGTACTCAACCGCCTGCAGTACGCACTGTTCCACGAAGCCGCGCAGCTGGTGGAGCAGGGTATCGCGACGGCGGACGACGTGGACACCCTGGTCCGCACCACCTTCGGCTTCCGGCTGCCGTTCTTCGGGCCGTTCGCCATCGCGGACATGGCTGGCCTGGACGTGTACAACTTCTGCTACAAGTCCCTCCAGACCGACTTCCCGGAGCGGTTCGCCACCCCCAAGATCCTTAGCGACCTGGTGGAGGCCGGGAAGCTCGGCACCAAGACCGGCGCAGGCTTCCTCAACGTTCCGGCCGAGCGCACACCCGAACTGATCGCCTACCGCAACAAGGCCTATGTGGCCATGCAGAAGCTGATCGAAGACCTCGGCCCCGCGCCCATCAACTAACTCAGCACCCCAGGAGCACTCGCATGAGCATTTTCCCCGCAGAACGCACCGTAATCGTCACCGGCGCCGTCTCGGAGCGCGGCATCGGCCGCGCCACCGTCAACTACCTGGCCGCCCAGGGCTGGAACATCGGCATCATCGACCTGGATGACGCCCTGTGCCAGGCCACGGCCAAGGAACTCGCAGCCCAGTACGGCGTGAAGGCCCACGGTGTCGGCGCCAACGTCGGCGACGAAGCCTCGGTCCGTGCAGCCATCGACTCGATCGAAGCGGAGCTGCCGCAGATCGTCGCCCTCGCCAACGTGGCCGGCGTCAGCTCGCCGGTCCCGTACCTGGAGCTGGACGCGGCCGAATGGGACCGCGTGCTGAACATCAACCTCAACGGCGTCCACTACGCCACCCGGCGGGTCGCCGAATCCATGGTGAAGAACCGGATCGGCCGCATCGTGAACATCTCCTCCGTTTCCGCGCAGCGCGGCGGCGGCACCTTCTCCAAGACGCCTTACTCGGTGGCCAAGGCAGGGGTGATCGGGCTGACGCGTTCCACCGCCCGTGAACTGGGGGAGTACGACATTACGGTCAACGCCATCTCCCCTGGCCCCATCGATACCGACATCATGGGCGGCACCCTCAGCCAGGAACGCAAGGATGAACTCACCAAGGACCTCGTGGTCAACCGGGTCGGGTCCACCCGCGACATCGCAGCAGCCATCGCCTTCCTCATCAGCGAGGACGCCGGGTACATCTCCGGCCAGACGCTGAATGTGGATGGCGGACTCTACATGCACTAGGAACGGACAGCCATGGCACAGCCCGGCAAGCCCATTGCACCTGCTACAGCCGCCACGGGGCCCAGGTCCTGGAGCCGCGAACGGAAGATCTACCTTGCCGTCGGAATCCTGGCCTGCCTTGCCGGCGTCATGATCATCGCGTTCTCCCGCTAGGACCCGAAGGGTCCATCTTCGTTCGCAACGAATTACTCAAAGAGGAGTTTTGATGTCCGTAACAGCAACATCCACCAAGGAGCTCCTGGATTCTCCGATCCTCAAATCGGCGATTTCCAAGGCCTCGTTCCGGCTTATGCCTATGCTCGTCATCCTGTACGTCGTCGCTTTCATGGACCGCACCAACGTGGGCTTCGCTGAAGCCGCACTGGGCGTGGACAAGGGCATCACCGCCGGTGCGTACGCCCTGGGTGCGGGCATCTTCTTCATCGGCTACGCACTGTTCGAAATCCCCAGCAACCTGCTCCTGACCAAGTTCGGGGCCAAGGTGTGGCTGGCACGCATCGCCATCACCTGGGGCATCGTGTCCGCGTGCTTCGCCTTCGTCCAGGGCGAGACCTCCTTCATCATCCTGCGCTTCCTGCTGGGTGTGACTGAGGCCGGGCTGTTCCCGGGCGTCATCATGTTCCTGGCGGCCTGGTTCCCGAACAAGGTCCGCGTGAAAATGTTCGCCATCTTCTACCTGGCCCAGCCGTTCTCCCAGATGATGGGCGCACCGCTGTCCGGCTGGCTGATCAACATCGGCGACCAGGTTCCGGGTGTGGCCGGCTGGCAGGTCATGTTCTTTGTCGAAGGCGTGCTGGCAGTCCTTGCAGGCGTCGCGGCGTACTTCTTCCTGATCAACAGCCCGCAGGACGCGAAGTTCCTGAACCCGGGCGAAAAGAAGGCGCTGCTGGATGTCATGGCGCTGGAGGACACCGTCAAGGAAGAAACCGGACCCCGCGGTGTTCTTGCCGCCATGAAGAACCGCAAGGTCTGGTACTTCACGGTGATCTACTTCTGCCTCCAGATTGCGGTCTACGGCGTAACGTTCTACCTGCCGCAGCAGGTGTCTCAGCTGACCGGCCAGAAGGTGGGCATCATGGTGGGCCTGCTGGCAGCCATCCCGTGGTTCTTCGGCATCTTCGCCTGCTACTTCATCGGCAAAGCCGCCAACACTATTGTCCGCCGTCGCGTCTGGGGCACCGGCCTGTTCATTTCCACCGGCCTGTGCATCTTCGGCTCGGCCTGGGCCGGAGCCAACCACATTCCGGCGCTCGGCATCATCTTCATCACCCTGGCAGTCTGCAGCTTCCTGTCAATCGGACCCATCGCCTGGTCCTACCCGACGGCGTTCCTCACCGGCACAGCAGCCGCGGCAGGCATCGGCCTGATCAACTCGCTGGGCAACCTGGGCGGCTTCGTGGCCCCGATCCTGCGCACCACGGTCAACCAGGTCACGGCGTCCGACACCGGAACCATGGGCGTCTACGCCCTTGGTGTCCTGCCATTCGTCGCCGCGATCATGATGTACGCCACCAAGCGGTTCCAGAACAAGGCGGACGAACTGCTGGAGAAGTAGGTTCCGGAAGTAGGTCCCGGACGCAGCCACCGGCGGAGCGGTGACCAGCATCCGCCCACCAGCAAGAAAGCAGCAAAATGCAGCACGTGTCAGCCAGCCAGGCCGCGGGTCCCGTTGCCCACGCCCCCGTCGCCCCAGGCCCCGATGCCAACAGCCCCGTCACCTACGTGGGCGTGAGTACCAAGATGTACCTGGGGTACCGGGACAGCCTGAACTGGCTGGCGCAGCTGAAGCATGAAGTGGACTCCCGCCCGGCCCTCGCAGCCGGGCGGGTTGTCCCGTTTGTCATCCCGTCCTTCCCGGTGCTCCCGGCCGCGGCTGCCTTGGTGGGGGATTCACCTCTGGTCCTCGGCGCGCAGAACTGCGGCTGGGCCGACGGCCCGTGGACCGGGGAGGTGGCACCCTCCATGCTTGCCGAACTGGGCGTCCGCCTGGTGGAGATCGGCCACGCCGAGCGCCGTGCGCACTTCGGCGAAAACGACGCCGTGGTGGCGCTCAAGGTCAGGGCCGCGGATGACGCCGGGCTGACGCCGCTGCTCTGTGTCGGCGAAGACTGCGTCGGCGAAGACTCGGTCGGCGAAGACTCAATTGGTGAAGCGGCAGCCGACGAAGACACTGCCGGTGAAGCCGCGGCTGGTGGCGCCGCTGCCGCCGCGGACTTCGTGTACCGGCAGATCGAGGCTGCTGTTAGCGGTGACTGGACGCTCGCTTCCCGCCTGATCATTGCGTACGAGCCAGTGTGGGCCATCGGCGCCGCCGAGCCGGCGGACGCGGTCTACGTGTCCGACGTCGTGAATCACCTCCGTGCCCGACTCGCCGCGCACGGGCTGCAGGAGCTTCCGGTCATCTACGGCGGTTCGGCCAAGCCCGGACTGCTGCCCAAACTTGGCGGGGTTTCGGGTTTGTTCCTGGGCCGCTTCGCACACGATGCGGCGAACTTCGGCAAGGTGCTGGATGAGGCGCTGCTGATCGCCTTTAGCCTTTAGCCTGGTGCCGACCGCTGGCACAGTCCGATGAAACCGCCCAGCTGTTCAAGGCCCTCCGGATGGGTGGGCAGGTAGTTGGTCAGTTCGGGCGCCCGCACAATTACGGCGCGCCACTTTCCGCGGGACACGGCCACATTGATCCGGTTCCGGGAAAGCAGGAACTCCATGCCGCGCGGAGCCTCGGCCACCGCTGAACACGCCATGGACACAATCACCACGGCCGCCTCCTGGCCCTGGAACTTGTCCACGGTGCCCACGCGGACGGCAGTATGGCCGGCGGCGTCCACGGCGTCCCTGATCAGGTTCACCTGGGCGTTATAGGCGGCCACCACCAGGATGTCGGCGGCTCCCAGCGGTCGGCTGCCGGCGTCATCGTGCCACATCAACCCCAGATGCCTGCCGACCTGGTGCACCACTTCGGCAGCTTCCTCCGCCGAGGACGTGATGTTGCCCGTATGGGGCACCATAACGGTTTCGATTCCGGCAGGAACCCCCTCCAGGGAACGCAGGTCTGCGGCCGCCGCCGACCGCAGCCTGCCCTCGTATGAGAGTTCCGAAACGGCAGCGCACAGCGGCGACGCCATGCGCCAGGTGTCCGCCAGGAAGTAGCCCAGTTCCGGCGGCAGCGTGGCATGGCCGGCCGAGATCCAGCCCAGTGCTGATTCGTTGACCGGTTCAGGGTGGGTGCCCTGGCTGACCTGCGGGAGTTGCTGCGGGTCGCCGAGCAGCAGCAGCCGCGGGCTTGCCTGGGCAACAGCCAGCGTGTTTGCGAGTGAGAACTGCCCGGCTTCATCGATCACGAGGAGATCCAACGACCCCGCGGGCACCGTTGCGCCGGTCATCGTCCAGGCGGTGCCGCCCACCAGGGCGCCGCCCGGGGAACTGAGGAGCCTGTCCACATCCGCGGCGTCCCGGTGATCCCACGGCAGGGAATCGTCGTGTTTGACGTCCTTGGCTACCCTGCGCGGGTCCACTCCGGCCTTCCGCACGGCAGTGCAGAGCAGGTTCTCCACCACCGCGTGGGACTGGGCTACGACGCCCACTTTCCAGCCGCGTGCCACCAGCCGCGCAATGACGTGCGAGCCGACGTGGGTCTTCCCGGTCCCGGGCGGTCCCTGGACGGCCAGGTAGGAATGGTCGAGGGCCTCCACTGCCGCGGTGATGGCGTCAATGAACCGGTCCGGGCCGCCCGCCGGAACGGGGAGGGGACCGCCGGTCACCAGACGCGGAGGAATCCGACGTACCAGGTCCAGGGCCGGATGCTTCCGGAACACCGGCTTCCCCGGTGCCGCTGCTGAGCCGTCCGGAAGCCCGGCCGCGACCTGGTCAGCCAGCAGCGCCAGCGCCTCCTCAAGGCTCTTGGTGCGAACGGGCTGGTCCTCGGTGAGCGCGATGGGCAGGCTGTTGTGCGGTTCGATCTTCCGGGGCAGCCTGTCGCGGATCACAACGGTATCCCTGCCGTCCTCGTGGCCGAGTTCCAGGACCTCCGTCCCGAACCATCCGCCCCGTCCGGAGCCGTCCTTGCCCGTACCTTCCAGCCCGGCGGGGAGCGGACGGTCATACATCCGGAACCATTTGCTGCCCTCGCGGAGGTCCGAGCCGGCGCTCACCGTGCCGGTCAGCTGAACCCTGCGCTCCGGGAGACGGGTTCCGACCTTTTGCCAGTCATCCAGGATGCGGGCCTCCTCCACGAGAAAGACGTTGCGGTCCTGCTGGTGGGTGTCGGGACCGTTTTCGCAGCGATCAAAGTGTGCCCACCAGAATGCCTTGCGCTCGCGGCGGTGGTAGCTCACGGCCGCGTCCACCATGGCAACGGCCTGAACGTCCGGATCGGGGGCGGACTGCGCTCCGGTGCCCGGGGCCGACACAGCCAAGACTTCAGCCGCAGCTGCGGAGCGGAACTCGGCGGCCAGGTCCAGGAAAGACCTGATGGCCAGTTCAGAAGGCCGGACCGCGGCACCGTCTTCAGGGGCAGGTGCCGCGCGTCCTAAATTTCCTGGAGCTCCTGTACTTCCGGCCGGTGCGGGCGCAATCCCGCGCTCGCCAGCCAGCCGCAGCAGCCAGTTGCGGAGCTTAAGGGTGGAAAGGCAGTCGTATTCGTTGTAGTCGGAGATGCCGGCCAGGATGGCTGCGGCGTCTCCGGCCAGACCGGCGTCGCGGGCTTCGCAGTAATCGGCGTACGCGACCACCGAGGCCCCGGCGTCTTTCACATCCCCGGAGCGGAGATTGCTGCCCATGTAGAGCGGCTCGAGTTTCTTGATGCTGTAGGAGTTCTCGGAGATACGGATGCTGTTCCGGACGGTCTGGTAAAGGTCCACGAGGAGACCGTCCCGCAGCCAGGCGTCCACAGTGTCCTCGCCCGCCACATGCATGACGGACAGTTTCCGGAGTGCAGTCTTTTCGTAGGCGGCGTAGTGGTACACATGCATGTCCGGATACTTGTGCCGGCGGTCCTCCACGTAGTCCAGGAAGTCGAGGAAGGCCTGCTTCTCCGCAGCACGGCCGTGTGCCCAAAAAGGCTTGAACACGTACTGGCCACCGGACTCCGCCGGCGTCTCGACGACGCCGAACAGGTACTCAAGCCCCCAGGCTCCGGTGGCGCTGTCCTGCCACAGCGGGTCCCCTTCGAAGTCGAAGAAGATGTCTCCGGGGCTGGGCGGGGGAAGTTCCGCCAAGGTGTTCCCGGGGACCACCCGGTAGCCGATGCTGTGCTGTTCGCCGTCCTTGACGTAGCTGACGGACCCCTCCGCCGTGCCGGCGTTGCTTTGCATCCTGGCCTGGTCCTGCATCCGCAATAGCGACGCGTTCGCGCCGGGCAGCGTGGCGTCGGCCAGTTCCTTGACGGTGTAGATGCCCTGCGCGTGCAGCTTCTTGCGCTGGGCCGAGTTCATCCGGGCCACCAGGAGGAGATCGTCCGTGGCTTTGACCCGCTCCTGGCAGTAGTCGCACCGGCCGCAGGCCACGATTCCCGGCGCCCCCCAGCTGACGGCCTCCGGCTGGTCGCGGTGCCCGGCCGTCAGCGCAAGAAACCTGCCCCGCCGCTCGCGGAAGACCGGCAGGATGTCCGCCAGCCTATGGCTGCTCCGGACGTAGTCGAATCCGCCCCGGGAGTTGCCACCGTAGCGCCCAGGATCAGCGTTACGGCGGGGTCCGGGGTAATGCCTGCGTGCAGCAGCTGGTCGCCGTAGGCGGCAAGCTGCAGCAGCGCCGTCACCTTGGCATGGCGCGCCAGTTTGGTGTCGTAGACGGCGTAACTTCCGTCGTCCTGTTTGACCAGGAAATCGGACCGCCCGTGGAACCTGCCGTCGAAGAAGGCCGCCTGGAACACGACGTCCGCGCCTGCGCGCAGCGCATTGATGGATTCGGCATGCTTGGCCTGCAGGCTGGTGCGGTCCATCGCGGTGGCGGCCGCGACGTCGTACACGCCGCGTCCGGTGGCCGGATCCCACGTGCCGAACCGGTCCAGGAACTTGGCGAGGACCTTGTGCTCGTGGACGTCACCTAGTTTCGCGGTGCGGGCAAGCATCTCGTCGGGCTCGAACTCCGCTTTGGGCGACCGGCCCAGTTTTTCGTCCAGCTTGCGCAGCAACTGGTACTCGCACGTGGCCGCGATAACGAGGTCGCTCGCAGAGAAGACCAGATCCTGTGCAAGATCCGGAGCTTCCGATTCAAGTAGAAACACTGCGCCCCCGTTGCCGTTGATGTCTTATTCTCAAGCTACCAAAGCCCTCTGACAGTATTGATGGAATTGGCTGCAAGCGGAGGCCTGGCCCGGGCCCGCACCGCCAGCGTAGGGTCTGAGGAACGCGTCTGAACTGAAGACTCGAGCGTCCCGGGACGGCGACGCATCCGAACACCAACTACCGGACTGGGGAACATGACCGAGCAAAATGCCACTGCTTCTTACGACGAGGCCGCTTTCGAGGCCGCTGTCCGGGCCGCGCAGCAGAGCCTCAGCCAAGGCGGCATCCCCATCGGAGCGGCCCTGGCGAGGGGGAGCGCGGTGATCGCGAGCGGCCACAACGAGCGGGTGCAGCACGGCGATCCGATCGCACACGGGAGATGTCGGCATTGCGGGCAGCTGGCCGGCAGAAGAGCTACCGGGACACCACGCTCTACACCACCCTTGCCCCGTGCGCGATGTGCACCGGGACCATCATCCAGTTCAAAATTCCGAAGGTGGTGGTGGGCGAGGCCAGGACGTTCCCGGGCGAATTCGATCTCCTGCGCTCCCGCGGTGTGGAAGTGGTGGTGCTGGACGACCAACGCTGCGTGGACATGATGCTCAGCTTCCAGCACGACTACCCGGATCTATGGGCGGAAGACATCGCCGAGTAGGCGGACGTCATCTGAGGCAAGACGGCATTGAAACGAGCTGGAGCACGCCCCTTTTTGAACTCCAGACGGAGCCCAAACCGGCCCCGCGCGCGCCGTCCGGTTCCGCCGTCCGGCGAACCATGATTCAGCCTAGTCAGGGCGTTTGCCCGGGCGTAGGCTGACAGCATCGGCGCCGGAGCCGAAGGTCCCTGCGTCGAACCCCAACCGATGAAGGAGGACTGATGAGCGTCGTACGTGAATTCATGACTACTAGCGCCCAGTGCGTCAAGGAAGACCAGACACTGCAGGAAGCCGCCGTAATGATGCGCGACCTTGACTGTGGTTCGCTGCCGATCTGCGGCAGCGACGGCAAACTCAAGGGACTCATCACGGACCGCGACATCGTACTCAGGTGCGTTGCCGAGGGCCTGGACGCCAGGGAGGCCAGGGCCATCGACCTGGCCCAGGGCACTCCCCGCTGGATCGATGCTGACGCCAACATCGACGAAGCCATCGCAGTGATGGAGCAGTACCAGGTCAGGCGCCTGCCTGTCATTTCCGATCACAAGCTGGTGGGCATCATCAGCCAGGGCGACATTGCACGCAACTACTCGGAAGCGCGCGTCGGCGAACTGGTGGAACACGTTTCGGCCAGGACCCGCATGGAGAACATGGCCTAGTGCCGCACGTATGCAACTGACCCAAGCGAACTGACCCAAGCGCCGCGAACCGGTCGCGGCGCTTGTCCCTTGCCTGCCGTCACTTCCTTGCACAGGGTCTCCGTTGACCGCAAAGCTACAGGAAGGCCTCGCGTCCGGTTCCCTCCTGAATCACCAGTTTGCCGTCCTCGATGGACACGAGGACGCTCTTCGGCCTGCCGCTGAGTTTCACGCCGCCGGCGAGGCCCCGGCTGGTGACTTCGACGCCGATGGTGGCCCCGCGCGCCGGAAGCTCGATCGCGACTTCCTCCGCTATGCCCAACAACGGATTGGTGGAGAGATCGGTGTCGCGACGGGCCTGCTTGCCGTTGACGTAGACCGTGACATTGTCCTCCTCAAAGCCGCCCTGAAGGATGATGAGCAACTCCTGCATGGTGGACCGCCTCCGTTGGTTGCTGGCCTGCTTATCTGCCACTACATCACTTATGCCCCGGGCCCGGTAGACCCAATCTTCCGTTCCGCGGGCCATAATGTCGGTCCGGTAAGGCAAAATGTTCTGGGTGAACCACATCCCGCAGCGCCAGTCCCGTCCCCTGCAACTCCGGATGCCATGTCGGCCGGCCAAACCGCCGGCGAGAGAGCCGGAACGCCTGGGGGCAAGCCCGTTGGAAAGACCGCC
Source organism: Arthrobacter sp. 24S4-2 (assembly GCF_005280255.1). Taxonomy (NCBI): domain Bacteria; kingdom Bacillati; phylum Actinomycetota; class Actinomycetes; order Micrococcales; family Micrococcaceae; genus Arthrobacter; species Arthrobacter sp. 24S4-2. The sequence goes on from NZ_CP040018.1 coordinate 1,051,561, forward strand.
GACGCCGTTGCGGAACAGATTGCGGCCCAGATTGCCGGCGAACTGGGCGTGAAGGCCTGGCAGGTGCGGGCCGCGGTGGACCTGCTCGACGGCGGGTCAACGGTCCCCTTCATCGCCCGGTACCGCAAGGAGGCCACCGGGACGCTGGACGACACGCAGCTCCGCGAGCTCGAGGAGCGCCTGCGCTACCTCCGCGACCTGGAGGACCGCCGTCGGACTGTCCTGGAGGCGATCGCCTCGCAGGGCAAACTGACCCCGGAACTGCGGGCCGCCGTCGTCGGCGCCGACACAAAATCCCGGCTGGAAGACATCTACCTTCCGTTCAAGACCAAGCGGCGCACCAAGGCGCAGATCGCCCGTGAGGCGGGGCTCGAGCCGCTCGCCGACGCCCTGCTCAAGCGGCCGGAACTGGACCCGGAGCGGGAGGCGGCCAAGTACCTGAACGCTGAACATTCCATCGACGACGCCGCGGCGGCACTTGCGGGCGCCCGGTCCATCCTGGTGGAGCGCGTGGCGCAGGACCCTGACCTTGCCGCGACCCTCCGTGAACGGCTCTGGACCCAGGGCCGGATGGTGTCCCGGGTGAAGAAGGGGCAGGAAGCCGAGGGGCAGAAGTTCAAGGATTACTTCGAGTTTTCGCAGTCGCCTGCCGGAATGCCGTCGCACCGGGTCCTGGCGCTGCTCCGCGGGGAAAAGGACGGAGTGCTGGAGCTGGATCTCGCCGAGGCGGAACCGTCCGACGACGCCGCCCTGGCCGCCGCCCGCGGCCAGTACGAATCAGCCGTGGCCAGGTTCCTCGGGGTCGCGGACCGCGGCCGGCCCGCCGACGAATGGCTCCTGCAGACCGCGCAGGTGGCGTGGCGCTCGCGGGTGCTGGCCAGGCTGACGGCTGACCTCCGGGGGCGGATGTTCTCCGCCGCCGAGGACGAAGCGGTGCGGGTTTTCGCCGCCAACCTCCGCGACGTGCTGCTGGCTGCACCCGCGGGCAACCGGGCAACCCTCGGACTCGACCCGGGACTCCGGACAGGCGTGAAGGTGGCCGTAGTGGACGGAACGGGCAAGGTGGTGGCCACGGACACCGTCTACCCGCACGCCCCGGCGCGGAAGTGGGACGAAGCCTTGGCCGCGCTGGTCAAGCTGGCGCGTCAGCATACCGTCGAACTCGTGGCGATCGGCAACGGGACCGCGTCGCGGGAGACCGACAAACTCGCCCTTGAACTGATCAAGAAGCTTTCCGCCGAGTCCGGGTCCGCGGCGGGGCAGGCGGGCACCGGGGCTGCCGGAACCCGGCTGCCGGAAAAGCTCGTGGTGTCCGAGGCCGGAGCATCCGTGTACTCGGCATCGGCGCTGGCTGCAGCCGAGCTGCCCGGCATGGATGTTTCCCTGCGCGGCGCGGTGTCCATCGCCCGGCGCCTGCAGGACCCGCTGGCCGAGCTGGTGAAGATCGAGCCGAAGTCGATCGGCGTCGGGCAGTACCAGCACGACGTCACGGCCGCGAAACTGGACCGCAGCCTGGATGCCGTGGTGGAGGACTGCGTGAACGCCGTGGGCGTGGACGTCAACACGGCGTCGCCCGCGCTGCTGAGCCGCGTGGCCGGCGTCGGGCCGCTGCTGAGCGAGAACATCGTGGCGTACCGCAACGAGCACGGCCCGTTCGCCAAGCGCAGTGAGCTGAAGAAGGTGCCGCGGTTGGGTGCCAAGGCGTTCGAGCAGTGCGCCGGCTTCCTTCGGATCACCGGCGGGGCGGAGCCGCTGGACGCATCCAGCGTGCACCCTGAGGCGTACCCGGTGGCGCGGAAGATCCTCGCCGCCGCAGGCGGCAAAGCAACTGCCGGCAAGGCAGCTTTTGGCGGGCCGGGTGCAGGCAGCCTCGCTTCGCTCAACGCGCAGGACTTCGTTGAGGGCGCCTTTGGGCTGCCCACGGTGCAGGACATCATTGCCGAGCTCGAGAAACCCGGCAGGGATCCGCGGCCGGCCTTTGCGGCGGCCAAGTTCTCGGAAGGGATCGAGAAGATCTCCGACCTCCGGCCCGGGATGATCCTGGAGGGAACCGTGACGAACGTGGCTGCGTTCGGCGCGTTTGTCGACGTCGGGGTGCACCAGGACGGACTGGTCCACGTGTCCGCGCTGGCCAACCGCTTTGTGTCCGATCCGCGCGAGGTGGTCAAGTCCGGGCAGGTGGTGCGCGTCAAGGTGCTGGAGGCAGACCCCGAGCGGAAGCGCATCTCGCTCACGTTGAGGCTCGACGACGAACCGGCACCTTCCGGCGGCAGGCAAAGTTCCGGCGGCCGCGACGCGTCCGGTGGGCGGCAGGGGAGCGGCGCGCAGCGGCAGGGTTCCGGCGGTCAGCCCGCCCGGAACGACAGCCGGCCAGCGCGGAACGACAGCCGGCCCCGGAACGATAAAGCCGAAACAAAGCGGACGCTGCCGCCCAAGACTGCCCCAACGAAGGCCGCACCGGTGAACACTGCCATGGCCGAAGCGCTCCGCAAGGCGGGTCTCGGCAAGTAGTCGGCACTGAACTCCCAGGGGCTCAGCCCGCCCGGAACGCCGGCAGCTCGGATCAGCGCTGGTTCGCGGACCTCGGGGTAGGCGTGCCCGCGAAATAGCTTGTGCTTTGTAAGCAGCCCGGTGCGGAGGGTTTTCCGGTCTGGCGAGTAAGCGTGGTCCGGCTGCAGGCCGTGGCTACAGTGGTCTTCATGACTTTCACGCGTCCCGGAAGCTTCACCACCCGCCCAACGCTGCAAGGCACCTTTGGCATGAGTGCCTCCACGCACTGGATCGCGACGGCCACCGCCCAGTCCGTGTTGGAACGCGGCGGGAACGCGTTCGACGCCGCTACTGCGGCCGCGTTTGTGCTGCACGTTGTCGAGCCGCATCTGAACGGCCCGGGCGGGGACATGGCCGGTGTGTTCGTCACCGCCGCGGAGCCCGGCAAACCTGTGGTGCTCATGGGGCAGGGACCCGCGCCGGCGGGTGCGACGCCCGAGCACTACAGATCCGAAGGCCTGGAACTCGTCCCGGGGTCAGGGGCCCTGGCCGCGGCGGTGCCCGCCTCCGTCGACGCCTGGCTCCTGCTGCTGCGGGACCACGGTACGTGGGAGTTGCAGGCGGTGCTGGAGTTTGCGATCGGGTATGCCCGGGATGGCCATCCGGTGCTGGGGCGCGTTGGCGCCACCATCGCGGCAGTTTCCGAGCTGTTCCGGGAGCACTGGCCCACGTCAGCTGCGCTGTGGATGCCGGGGGGGAAGATTCCGGCCGCAGGGGAACTGGTGCGGAACCCGGCCTACGCAAAGACCCTTCGCAGGCTGGTGGAGGCGGGAGCCGCTGAGTCCACGCGGGAAGCGCGCATCGACGGCGCACGCCGGGAATGGCGCGAAGGATTCGTGGCGAAGGCCATGGTGCAGTCCGTGCAGGCCCCGCACAGGCATTCCTCCGGCACGGACCATCAGGGGGTGCTGGCCATGAGTGATCTGGCAGCCTTCGAGGCGGGTTACGAGGACGCCGCCACCTTCGAATTCCGTGGCCACACGATAGCGAAGACGGGCCCGTGGGGGCAGGGTCCGGCACTGCTGCAGACCCTCGCGATCCTGGACGGGTTCCCCGACGAATGCCTGGACCCTTCCAGCGAACTCGGCGCGCACACCATCCTCGAGGCGCAAAAGCTGGCGCTCGCCGACCGGGAGGCCTACTACGGCGATACGGACGTTCCGCTGGATTACCTGCTGTCCGCCGAGTACACCGAGACGCGCCGCGCCCTGATCACGGAGCGGGCCTCGCCCGAGTTCCGGCCCGGCCGGGTTCCGGGACGGGAGCCCTTCCGCCCGCCGCTGCGGACGGAATATGTGCCGCCGGCGCTCGCGAACGACGACGGCGGGCCGGGGCTTCGCGGGGCTGGCGCCAGCGCCGGCGTGGGGGAGCCGACGGTGCTGGCCACCGGCGAAACGCGCGGCGACACGTGCCATCTCGACGTTGTGGACCGCTGGGGAAACATGATCTCGGCGACTCCTTCAGGCGGCTGGCTGCAGTCGTCCCCGGCGATTCCCGAGCTGGGATTCTGCCTGGGCACGCGGCTGCAGATGACCTGGCTCGAGCCCGGAACGCCGTCCACGCTGACGCCGGGGAAGCGTCCCCGGACCACGCTGACGCCGACGCTGGTGCTGAGGAACGGCGAAGCTGTGACTGCGCTGGGCTCACCCGGTGGCGACCAGCAGGACCAGTGGCAGCTGCCCTATCTCCTGCGGACCATTGTGGGCGGCTATTCGCCGCAGCAGGCCATCGATGCGCCGGCCTTCCATACGACGTCGGTGCCCGGGTCGTTCTGGCCACGCATCTGGGAGCCGGGCGGCGCGGTGGTGGAGGACCGTCTGGGCGATGCTGTCATAGCCGGGCTGGAGCGCCGCGGCCACCGGATCACACGCGCTGGCGACTGGACGCTGGGACGGTTGTCCGCCGTCGTGCGTGATCCCCGGACGGGAGTCCTGCAGGGCGCAGCGAACCCGCGCGGTGCGCAGGGCTACGCAGTGGGGAGGTAGCGGTTTACAGTGGCCGAAGTGCTACTGGATTCACTCTTGCGTGACGATATCGACCGAGATCTCCACCGCCGGAATCGTTCCCCTGTTCTCGAGCCAGTGGGTCGTGTTCCGATCCTCGGGCCATCCCACTCCCGGCCCATAGTCCGTGGCGACGCCGTTTCGATGGTCAGTGATCGTTCCCTGCAAAATGTAAACGGTGCCAGGCCGGCCTTTGTGGTCGTGAATCGGGCCGAAGACGCCTCCGGGCTCGATGGTCACCATCCGCATTCGAAGTTGGCGCCGTTCCATGCCCTCGATCTCGCGGGCAAGGTCAACCGTTGCAAGTACCTCCACCGTGACACCTCTCGTCTCAGGTGCCACCTGTTCGTTGCTCATTGTGCTCTCTTCTCTGCAAGTCCAGGCCTATTGCTGATGGTCCACGCCCAGCCGGCCCTTGCCTCTGATTCTTGCAGGGCGGGCGCCCGACTTCACCTGCTATGCGGTGCCGAGCTGGCGCCAACGGACACTTGCGGCCCGCCCGGCTATTCCCGCCCGCTCACGCCCTGAGCACGCGCGGACGTCCAAACTGGGTCCGGACGCCGGGGGAGAACAGCACGGACTCGGGCGGACCCGCCACATCGAGTCCGGCGGCGCCGATCAACCCGTCCTCAAGCACCGTCAGTTCAGCCTGGTAGAGCGGCCACGGCGAATGGGTGTTCGGGATGTACAGCGTGCGGTCACGGAAGCGGGAGTGCAGGCCGAACCTGGCCGTGAGGTGGACGGACAGCGGATCCGCCGCGACGTCGTCCAGCGCCGGGACAACCGCGAAGTCGCTTCCGGCCCCGCGCCGGAACCGCCGCACTGAATAGCCGGTAGACGGGCTGCCGGCGTGGGCTGGACGGAAGCGGGCATGCGACCACACATACGGAATTCCGGCCGCGCGTGCGGCCAGCACCACGGCCAACCGGTCAGCGTCCAGGCTCAGGAAGACCACGCCCCTGGTGCCGTCGGACTCCCGCGAATACAGCCGGACGTTGACCTCATTGAAATCCCCGAAGAACGGCACTCCGGGGCCACGGCCGATCCCCGCTTTCTGCATGCGGAAGCCGATCAGCCCCACCCATGCCGAGCCGTCGAAAACGTCCGGCACCACCCCGGGCGGCATGAACGCCGCCGCCGCCGCTTCGGGAATGCGCCAATGCAGGAACACTGCATCGGTCCACCGCTGGTCCATGATCACGGGGGAGGGCAGCCCGGGCGGATCCGGCCACGGGTCACGGAAATCCACTTCAGCCCGCAGGTGAGGGGCTCGGCGAGCCGGCTGGGGCCGTGGCGCCGGCGGGCTGCTTTTGCCAGGGCCAGCGGCCGGTGATTTCCAGCTCCAGCGAGAAGCTCAGGAAGGTCCGGATGAGCACGATGATCGCCAGCACCCCCACACTTTCGAACGTGGGCGTGACCGCAACCGTCCGGATAATGTCCGCCGCCACCAGTAGCTCAAGGCCCAGCAGGATGGACCGGCCCAGCAGCTGCCGGTAGGAGCGGTAGACGGACAGCGGTTCGGAGCCTTCCGGCCGGCGTCGGGGCTGGAAACCGCGCAGGGCCATGGGGATGGAGACGAGCGCACCGGCCACCATGACGGCGACGCCGGCAAAGTCCATGAACCTGCCGACCGTCTCGATAATGTGCTGAAAATCCACTGTTCCCCTTTACAGGCCTTCGGCTACAACTTTGGACACAAAGATCAACATCACGGGTGCCGGACGCCTTCACCGGCCAGGATGGCGCGGTACCCCTCACGGAAAGTGGGGTAGGCGAACTCGAACCCGGTGCTGCGGAGCAGTTTGTTGCTGCAGCGCTTGTTCCCGCCGCGGGCCGGCTCGCCGCTACCTGCTCCCGCGACTCCGGAGTTACCTGCAGCGGCCGACGGCGGCTGGGGGAGTCCCAGCTCGGAGGCCAGGAACCGCTGGACCTCGCCGAGCTCAGCCGGGTCGTCGTCCACGCCGAGATACACAGGATCCGGATCTGCGGCCATGGTGCAGAGGTGCACGATGGCCGCCGCGGCGTCGTCGCGGTGGATGCGGTTCGTGTAGCGGGGCTCCGCCGGAGTCACCGCCGATCCGCCGCGCACCTGGTCGATGAGGCGTGTCCGGCCGGGGCCGTAGATGCCGCCCAGCCGCAGCACCGTAGGAGTGATCCCGGTTCCGCGCAGCCGCTCCAGCAACAGCTCCTCGGCCTCGCGGATGATGCGGCCGGAGAATCCGCCGGGTTCCGGCGTCGTGGTTTCATCCACCCAGCCGCCCGCCGCGTCGCCGTACACGGCGGTGGAGGAGACGAACAACACGCGCCGGACCAGCGAAGGCAGCGCCACGCCGTCGTGCCCGCGGGTGCGCTCCAGCGCGTCGAGCACGTTCGCCAGCCCGTCCACGTAGGCGGCCCGGTAGGCAGCCTCGGAGGGGGAGTCGGCCGCAACGGCGACGACGACGGCGGTGGTGTCCGCCGGAACGGGCGGCAGCGGAAGCGTGGTCAGGTCAGCCGTGACGCCTTCGATGACGGCCGGAAGCTTCGCGGGCGACCGCCGCCAGCCCACTACGCGGTGGCCGGCGGCCGCGAACCGCAGCCCGGCCTCGGTGCCAAGATCGCCGCAGCCGGCCATGAGAACAGTCATAGGGGCCAGTCTGCCAGAGCGGCACCGAAGGCTTCGCTAGGGCGCAGGAATCGGGAAGAACAGCCGCGGGTCCTGCAGCAGGGCCGGGTAGTCGAACGACGCACGGTCCACGACCTCCGTCACCTGGAAATTCCGGGCGAAGTGGCCGTCCACGGTGATGGGGCGCCCCTGGACCTTGCCCACGGCGAAGGTGGCGCCGCCGTCGAACGGGACGGCGACTGCCGAATTGCCGGGCAGCGTGCGGAAGGCCTCCTCCTGCTGCTGGCGCTTCCGGGTGGGCTTCTTCACGAGCTGCTTGGGCGGCCGTTTCTTGGGGTTCTTGGCCGGGCGCCGGGCACCGGAGTCCGCGTAGACAAACTCGTATTCCTCGGACTGGGCAGCGGCCTTCGCGGCGCGGCCAACTTCCGGCAGGCTGATGGTGTCCAGCTTTTCCGGGCTGGTGTCTCCCACGTTGGCGCGCAGGATCCAGAGCCGGTCGCCTACCGGATCCTCGGGGAGGAACTCGTGCCTGGGCTCCGGCCAGACGTACTCCAGGTCCGCGGGCGTTCCGGGGAACAGCTCACTATAGAAGCGCGGCTCCTTCTGCAGCAGCCGGGAGCGGTGGCTGAGGTGGAGGTCCGGCTCGCCGAGCCATGGCGGCATGGGGATCTTGGCTGCGTAGGCGGCGTGGTCCGCCTGCGGCGCGAATTCGATGATCTTGGCGCGGGTGGTGTCTTCGCCGCCGCGGGCGATCCATTCATCCACCACAGCCAGGCCGTACATGGTTAGGGCGGGGACGTGGCCCATCCACATGCGGATGGCCGGGTGCGACTGCCAGCCGTATTCCGGGATCACCAGCGCACGCAGTGTCTGCAGCGCCTCGACACGCTGCTTGCCGAGCCGGACGCGGTCCAGGACCGCGGCGCTCTGCTGGAAATCTGGATAGGGAAGGAAAGTCTGCATTCTTCAAGTGTGGAGGTGCCGGGGTCCCAGACCAAATGCCGGCGGCGGCGGCGCAGCGGCAAACGCTGCTATGCTGTCAGCGGCTGGCAAGGGGTGCGGCGTAGTCTACTGGACCGTATGGTGAGACGGTGGCGACAACACGGTTACAATTTCACTAAGATGACCGCAAGCAAATCCCGCCTCAGCCACCCTCCGGAAGATACGACATGACACTTACGCAAGCAGTTCCGTTCACTCCGAAGTTCGGACAAATGCTGAGCCCGGAAGCCAACGGCATCCTGGTGCTTGATGAGTTCACCCTGGACCCGGAAGCGGCCCGCAAGGAGCAGCACGGCTTCCTCGCCGCCATGGGTTCTGTCGCCCTCACGCTTCGGCGCATCGTTGCCCTCCGCCTGTTCATCGCAGTGGTGGCCATCGCCAACCTTCCCCTGTTCCTCCTGTCCACCGGCTGGTGGATCTACGCCGTATCCCTGGCCGTTGTGGTCGGTGTGCATGCAGGCGTTTCGTGGCTGAACAAGCATGAGCCCAAGGTCCGCCAGCGCCACTCCCTGGAGCTGCACCTGCACCGCGAGCGCAGCGACAACTACCGCAAGGTGCGCGACGCCGTGAAGTTCGTGATCGATTCGCCGGCGCGCATGAACGAGCACCTTTACTTGGAACTGCTCGCAGCCAAGCGCGTGGCCCTGCATCTGCACATCGGCACCGTGGCCCTCCTGGACACCAGCGACGATTCCGCCTGGACGGTGCGGATCGTCCGGGAACTCCCCAAAGCTGCCTGAACCTGACTGGAAACAACAACGACGCCGGAGCTCCCCGAGAAGGGGACGCTCCGGCGTCGTGGTTAACGCTGTACCGCTGAAATACTGAGCGCCTTAGGCAGGCAGCTGCAGGACCTGTCCTTCGAACACCAGGTCGGGATCAACGATGCTGTCCGTGTTGGCGTCCGCGAGGGTCTGCCAGCCGCCGTCGATATTCAGTTTTTCGGCGATGGTGCTCAGGGTGTCGCCGGACTCCACGGTGTAGGTCTCGCCACTCAGCGGAACCTCGGCTGCGTGGCGCGGTGCAGCCTGGACCGGTGCCGCCGCGGGTGCCGTAGCAGCGGAAGCGGCCTGCACGGGAGCCTGGGCGGCCTGCACCGAAACTTCAGTGGGGCCGGAGCGACCGGAACGCTCGGGGCAGGCGCGCCGCCCCCGCCGCTCAGGCCCAGCTTGGCCGCACACGCGGGCCAGGCTCCCCAGCCCTGGCTTGCCTGGACGTTCTCGGCGACGGCGATCTGCTGCTCGCGGGTGGCGTCAGTCGGTGATCCGGCACCGCCGTAGGCGGCCCACGTGCCGGTGGTGAACTGCAGTCCGCCGCTGAAGCCGTTGCCGGTGTTGGTGTTCCAGTTGCCGCCGCTCTCGCACTGGGCGAGGGCGTCCCAGGTGCTGGCGCTCGTGGCGGTGGGAGTGGCCGCGGTGGCGGCGGTGGCGGAGAGTGCGAGGCCAGCGGCCGAAACGGCAGCCAATGTGACTCCGCGGCGTGCAACGGTTCCCAGTTTGGATTTGTTCATGCGAGTGGAAGTGTTCATGTGGGTGGATGCTCCGAAGGGCCACCTGCGCTCGGTCCGTCCCCGGACGTTGTCGCGCCACTGCCCGCCCCTGACAAACTAGAGGTCATATACGGTGTCTGCCGGCCGGGCAGTAACTGGTGGAGGCAGCACCGGGCATTCGTGTCCCGCTTGGCGGGACTTCGTTCCACGCTAGGACAGCGCCGGCGCGTTATCAAATCGAAATAGATATCGGGCGAGGCGTGGGCCGGCCCAGGCCGGTCAGCTGCCCAGCGCCGTCGCCAGGTACGGCGCCGTCCGGCTCTTCCTGGAACGCGCGACGGCGGCGGGCGTTCCGGCGGCCACGATCTCACCGCCGGCGTCGCCACCGGCCGGGCCGAGATCGATTACCCAGTCGGCCGCGGCCACCACGTCCATCTCGTGTTCCACCACGATGACCGTGTTGCCGGCATCCACCAGGCCGTGCAGCTGGGCCATCAGCAGCTGGACGTCCGCGGGGTGCAGGCCGGTGGTGGGCTCGTCCAGCAGATAGAGCGTGTGTCCCCTGCTGGCGCGCTGGAGTTCGGTGGCAAGCTTGATCCGCTGCGCCTCGCCGCCGGACAGTTCAGTGGCGGGCTGTCCCAGCCGTAGATAGCCCAGGCCGACGTCCCGCAGCGTTTGGAGGCTGCGGGCGGCAGCCGGAACGTCCTTCAGGAACTCCGCGGCTGCGTCCACGGTCATGGCCAGCACCCCTGCCACGTTCTTGCCGTTGTAGGTGACCTCGAGGGTTTCCGGGTTGTAGCGCGACCCCTGGCACTCGGGGCAGGGGCCGTAGCTGCCGGGAAGGAACAGGAGCTCCACAGCCACGAAACCTTCGCCAAGGCATGTCTCACAGCGGCCGCCGGCCACGTTGAAGGAAAACCGTCCGGCGCCGAAGCCCCGGGCCCGCGCCTGCTCCGTGGCGGCGAATTCCTTGCGCACGGCGTCGAAAAGCCCCGTGTACGTGGCCAGGTTGGACCGCGGCGTGCGGCCGATCGGTTTCTGGTCCACCCGCACCAGCCGGTCAATTCTGTCCAGCCCGCTGGTTTCGCCCAGCGTTTCGCCCACCGTATCGCCCACCTTCAGCGGCCCGCCGGCGCCCCCTGCATCGGACGCGTCCGTCGCGTCCTGCGCTGCAGCCGTCTCCGCTCCCTGTCCCGGGTGCAGCCGCGCGCCCACCACATCGGCCAGGACCTGGCTCACCAGCGTGGACTTGCCCGAGCCCGAAACGCCGGTGACAGCGGTCAGGATGCCCAGCGGGAACTCCGCGTCGAGGTCCCGGAGGTTGTGCCGGCTGATGCCCTTCAGCCCCAGCCAGCCGTCGGCTTCCCTGACCCCCGCTTTGCCGGCAGAGGCGTTCTGGCGGCGAGTACCGCCGTCGTTCTTCCCGTGGTTCCCGTCCGGGAACAGGAAGGGGCGCGTGACGGAAGCGTCCACCCCCGCGAGCCCGGCCACCGGGCCGCTGTACAGGATCTCGCCGCCGCCCTCACCGGCTCGCGGGCCAACGTCCACCAGCCAGTCGGCGCGGCGGACCACGTCCATGTTGTGCTCCACCACGAACACCGAATTCCCGGAGGATTTGAGCGCTTCGAGCACGGCCTGGAGCGGCTCGGCATCGGCGGGATGGAGCCCGGCGGACGGTTCGTCCAGCACGTAGACCACCCCGAAAAGACCGGAGCGCAGCTGGGTGGCGATCCGCAGCCGCTGCATTTCGCCGGGGAGAGCGTGGGGGTTGCCCGGCCCAGGGCGAGGTAGCCCAGGCCCAGCTCCAGCAGGACGGTGATCCGCAGCAGGAGGTCGCGGGTGATGGCGACGGCAACTTCGTTGGTCTCGCCCGAAGCCGCGGCCCGGCTGGCGGTCCCGGCGGCCGTGAGCTTGGTGGTGGGCCGGATGACCTCGGCCAGTTCGGCCATGGGCACGGCGTTGAGCTCAGCGATCGTGCGGCCCGCGAATGTCACTGACAGGGCTTCGGGCGTCAGTCCGCTTCCGCCGCAGCGCCCGCACGGTCCCGTTTCCATGAAGCGGAGTACGCGCTGGCGCATCGTGTCGCTCTTGGAGTCGGCCAGGGTGTGCAGCACGTAGCTCTTGGCGCTCCAGAAGCGGCCCTTGTACGGCTTCGCCACGCGGTCACGCTTCGGGGTCACCTCCACCACGGGCTGTTCTTCGGTGAAAAGAATCCAGTCGCGGTGCTTCTTCGGCAGCTTCCGCCAGAGTGTATGGACGTCGTAGCCGAGGTGGCTGAGGATGTCGCGGAGGTTCTTGCCCTGCCACGCGCCCGGCCAGGCTGCGATGGCGCCGTCGGCGATGCTCAGCGACGTGTCCGGAACCAGGGAGGCCTCGCTGACGGTGTGGGCAATGCCCAGGCCGTGGCAGACAGGGCAGGCGCCGGCGGCGGTATTGGGTGAGAAGGCGTCCGAATCCAGCTGCGCCATTCCCTGCGGGTAGGAGCCGGCGCGGGAGAACAGCATCCGCAGAGAGTTCGAGAGGGTGGTCACCGTACCCACGGTGGAGCGGCTGCTCGGCGTGCCGCGCCGCTGCTGAAGGGCGACGGCGGGAGGCAGCCCGGTGATCATCTCCACCTTGGGGTTGTGCCCCTGTTGGATGAGCCGGCGCGCGTACGGGGCCACGGACTCGAAGTAGCGGCGCTGGGCCTCGGCATAGATGGTGCCGAAGGCGAGGGATGACTTGCCTGAACCCGAAACACCGGTGAACGCCACGATGGCGTCCCGGGGCACGTCCACATTCACGCTGCGGAGATTGTTCTCACGGGCCCCGCGCACCCGGACAAAACCATCCGTGGTGTGGTCCGGAACCAGGAAAGGCAAATCGGAAGCATGCTGTTCAGTTCGCATTCATCCGACTCTATCGGTGCCGGAGGGATGCGGGCATATCCTTACCGGATGGAAACTTACGACGGCGCGCCTGCACTTAGCGATGCTCCTGAATCTCATGCAGAACAATCCGACACCGAACAGCCCGACGCCGAGCGCTCCGAAGCCGAACAGCCCGACGCCGAGCGCTCCGAAGCCGAACAGCCCGACACCGAGCGCTCCGACGCCGAAGAACCGAGCAAGCTGTTGCCGGTGGCCGAGCTGCACCTCCACATCGAGGGGACGCTGGAGCCGGAGCTGATCTTCGCCCTGGCCGGACGCAACGGCATTCAGTTGCCGTACGCGGACCTGGACGAGCTGCGCGCCCGCTACGAGTTCACCGACCTGCAGTCCTTCCTGGACCTGTACTACGCCAACATGGCCGTGCTGCAGACGGAACAGGACTTCGCGGACATGACCCGCGCCTACCTTGCCAGGGCGGCAACTGCCGGGGTGCGGCACGCGGAGATCATGATGGACCCGCAGGCCCATGTGTCCCGCGGCGTTTCCCTGGAGACGTGCGTCAACGGGGTGGCCTCGGTGCTGGCCACCTCCGAGGAGGAGTTCGGGGTGTCCACCCTGCTCATCGCCGCGTTCCTGCGCGACCTGTCCGAGCAATCCGCTCTTGAGGTGCTGGAGCAGCTGCTGGCCATGAACGCGCCGATCGCGGGCATCGGCCTGGATTCGGCCGAGGTGGGCAACCCGCCGGCGAAGTTCGAGCGGCTGTTTGCCAGGGCGAAGGAGGCGGGACTGCACCGGATCGCGCACGCCGGCGAGGAGGGACCGCCGTCGTACATTATCGATGCCCTGGAACTGTTGGACGTGGAGCGGATTGACCATGGCATCCGCTGTATGGAGGACCCCGAACTGGTGGAACGGCTAGTGGAGGACCGGGTGCCGCTGACCGTCTGCCCGCTGTCCAATGTGCGGCTACGGGCCGTGGACACCCTCGCGGACCATCCGTTGCCGGCCATGCTGGCTGCGGGCCTGAACGTCAGCGTCAACTCGGACGACCCGGCGTACTTCGGCGGCTACGTGGACGACAACTTCGGCCAGCTGGAGACCGTGCTGGAACTCTCCGAGTTCGACCGGGTCCGGCTGGCCTCCAACTCCATCCGGTCCTCGTTCGCGGCGGACGAACGCAAGGCCGAGCTGCTGGCGGAACTGGGCTACTCCTAGGCTGCCGCTTCGTCGCGGCGGGCAACGCTGCGGGCGCTCTGGGTGCCGCTGGTGATCCACCACCCCAGCGCCGCCATGGCCAGGCCGATCGGGATCCCGTACGGCGGCAGGCCCGCGTTGTAGCCCAGGACGCCTGCCACGAGGAATGCCGCGCCCAGCCATGCCGGGAACACGCGTGCCCGCCATCCGGCGATCCCGAAAACCATCCAGCCGAGGGCAAACAGGACATAGCTGGAGAACCCGCCGACCACCAGCATTCCCGAGCCGCCCGCCAGGATGGCTTCGGGTGCGACGTCGGCGATCCAGGGGCCAGCGAAGCCGTCGAACCACATGTTTCCGGCCATGTCCATGGTGCCCACCAGGGCGAAACAGAAGGCGACGGCGCCCAGCGCCCCGGCGTCGGCATGGAACCTCAGGTAGACGCAGACCAGCAACCCGATGAAGACCACGAAATACAGCGCGTTGGCCATCTGGAACGGCGTTTCGCGCATCATCGCGATCCGTTCCTTGCTGGTGTCGGCAGCGAGCAGCCGTGAAATGTCGACGGCGGCAAAGGTGAGGCCTGCCGCGAGTGCTATCGGGCCGGCATTGGAAGCGAGCGGTGAGGACACGATTCCTCCTAGGATGAGGCGCGGTCGGAGCGCACAGCCAGGGGGCCGACGTCGGTCGCTTCCTTGGGTGCCGTGCGCCAGGCCGGGCGGTCGAACAGGAATGTTCCGAGGACCGCGGCGGCGACCACCACAAAGTAGATCAACTCAGCACGCTGGGCGTCAGGACCGGCGAAGCCGTAGGAACCCACCGTGAAGGTGCCTTGGCTGTTGTGGCAGAGCAGTGTCAGCAGGACGCTGCCGCCGGTGCGGTTGAACAGCCACACGTACAGGAACGTGATGACGAAGGTTGTGGGCAGGCCGATCAGGCTGAGCCCTCCGAAAACGATCAGCGGCAGGTGCCAGAAGGCCACGACAAACCCGAGGAGCGCCGCTGCCTGCAGCGGCAGCCTGCTGGCCTGGAGCAGCGGTACGGCGTAGCCGCGGAAGCCCGGTTCTTCTCCGAGCGGCCCGTCCATGGGGTTGACCAGGCGCACCGCGAACACCACCAGCAGCCCGGACCCGGTCAGCTGGGACAACCCCGGTGCCGCGGCGCCGAGCAGCATGTTGACCGAGCCCGTGACCAGCACCAGCACCGCCGGCAGCAGCAGGGCGACGGCGTACCAGGCCCAGCCCACCCGCCAGCGCAGGATCCGCCGGCTCCATGCCCGGTATCCCGTACGCCCTTCTGCGAGGCCGATCATAATGAGCGCCGCCGCCAGCGGACCGATCGGCAGGAACTCCATCCTGGGCATTATTCCCAGCGCAAACACGGGCCAGGACAGCCACGAAATCGCATAGGACAGGACGAAGAAGGCCGGGAGGCGGTGGTGCTGAAGCCAGTTGTGGAAGCGCGGCATGACGGCTCCGGACAAGCAGGGCGGGTGCGTTCCATTGTCCGCCCATTTGCCCCGGAACAACACCCCCGGGATCTGCAGGGAAACGCCTGAATCAAGTCCTTGCGGGGGACCTCCATAACTGCTAATCCTGATGAAACAGCACTGAACTGGACAGCACTGAACCGGACAGCACCGAACCGGACAGCACCGAACCGGACAGCACTGAACCAGACAGCACCGAACCGGACAGCACTGAACCGGACAGCACCGAACCGAGGAGGGCGCAGCAATGCCCCGCAAGAACCCGCGTGTGGAAGAAGCTGACGAAAACAACCTTGAGGTGGGCAAACCGAAGGACTGGGCCGCGGGTTTTCCCGGCGTCTACCACTCCATGAAGCCTGCCATTGAGAAGATGGGCCTGGACCGGTCCCGCAAGACGCTGCTGGCGTTGAACCAGAAGGACGGCTTCGACTGCATGAGCTGCGCGTGGCCCGACCCCGGCCACCGCAAGGCGTTCGAGTTCTGCGAGAACGGCGCCAAAGCCGTGACGTGGGAAGCCACCCCGGTGCTTGTCCCCTCGGAATTCTGGGCGGAGCACCCGGTCTCCGAACTGCGCGGAATGTCCGAGTACTGGCTCGGCATGCAGGGGCGGCTGACTGAACCGGTGTACAAGCCTGCGGGGGAGGACCACTACCGTCCGGTCAGCTGGGACGAGGCCTTCTCCATCCTGGGCGGCAAGCTGAAGAGCCTGGCGAGCCCCGACGAGGCCGCGTTCTACACCAGCGGCCGCACGTCCAATGAGGCAGCGTTCCTGTACCAGTTGTTCGCCCGGGCCTACGGGACCAACAACCTGCCGGACTGTTCCAACATGTGCCACGAGTCTTCCGGCTGGGGGATGGGCCAGACCATCGGCATCGGCAAAGCCACCATCTCCTACGACGACTTCGCGCAGGCGGACCTGATCATCATCATGGGCCAGAACCCCGGCACCAACCACCCGCGGATGCTCACCGCCCTGGAAGAAGCCAAGGAAGCCGGCGGCCGGATCGTCGCCGTGAACCCGCTGCCGGAGGCCGGACTGCGAAGGTACAAGAACCCGCAAAAGGTCAAAGGCATCGTTGGGCACGGCACGCAGATCGCCGACCAGTTCCTGCAGATCCGCCTGGGCGGGGACATGGCGCTTTTGCAGGCCGTGTCCAAGCGGGTGCTCGACGCCGAAGCCAGGAACCCCGGCAGCGTGCTGGACCACCGGTTCCTCCAGGAGCACTGCCAGGGGCTGGAGGAGCTCAAAGAGCACCTCGCGGAGCTGGACGAGGCCGCCGTGCTTGCGGCCACCGGCCTGCGCAGCCAGGAAATCGACGAACTGGCCGCCCGCTATCTCAGGGCCGAGAAGGTCATCATCACCTGGGCCATGGGCATCACGCAGCACAAGAAGGGCGTGGCCACCATCAAGGAGATCATTAATCTCCTGCTGCTACGCGGAAACATAGGCAAACCCGGTGCCGGAGCCTCCCCGATCCGCGGCCACAGCAACGTGCAGGGCGACCGCACCATGGGCATCTGGGAGCAGATGCCGCCGGCCTTCCTGGATGCCCTGGGTAAGGAGTTCAACTTCGAGCCGCCCCGGGAGCACGGTGCAGACGCCGTGGAAACAATCCGGAGGATGCGCGACGGCGACATCAAGGTCTTCGTGGGCCTCGGCGGCAACCTGGTGGGGGCCATCTCCGATTCCCGCGCTGCCGAAGCCGCCATGGCAAACACTGAGATGTCGGTCCAGATCTCCACGAAGCTCAACCGCTCCCATACCGTGACCGGCGAGGAAGCCCTGATCCTGCCCACGATGGGACGCACCGAGATCGACCTGCAGGCATCCGGCCCGCAGTTCGTGTCCGTGGAGGACACCGTCTGCGCCGTCCACGCCTCGCATGGCACAGTCAAACCGGTGGCGCCGAACCTGCTTTCGGAAGTGGCCATCATCAGCAGGCTTGCCCGCGCCACCCTGGATGGGAAGAAGACGGACGCCGACTGGGCCGGATTCGAGCGCAACTACGACCTCATCCGGGACCACATCTCCCACGTGGTGGCGGGCTGTGAGGACTATAACCGGAAGATCCGCCAGGAGGGCGGCTTTGTGCTCCCCAACGGGCCCCGGGATTCGCGGACCTTTCCCACACCCACGGGCAAGGCCATGCTGACCGTCAACCACCTTGAGCACGTGCAGCGCCCCGCCGGCACGTTGATCCTGCAGTCCATGAGGTCGCACGACCAGTTCAACACCACCATTTACGGCCATGACGACCGCTACCGCGGCATCAAGAAAGGGCGCGAAGTGGTCTTTGTCAGCCCCGAGGACATCGCGGAGCTGGGCCTCTCCGACGGTCAGCACGTGGACATCCACGGGGTTTACGAGGACAACGCGGAACGGGTGCTGCGGAAGTTCCGTGTGGTCTCATATCCCACGGCCCGGGGCTGTGCCGCGGCGTACTATCCGGAAGCCAACGTGCTTGTACCTTTGGAGAGCGTGGCCGAGGGGAGCAACACTCCGGTGTCCAAGGCCGTGATTGTGCGGTTGGAGCCAAGCGCCGCGTAGCTACTGCGCGGTGCCACCCCACCCTTCGCTGTCCGGGCCGCCGTCGGCTCCGTGTTCGCATAACGCCAAGGCCACTTCCGTAGCGGACTCGATGGCCTCGCTGGGGCTGGCTTTCCCCTTAGCGGCGGACAACCCCGCCGCAAAGCCCACCACCACAGCGCTGATCGGACCCGCGCCGTCGTTGACTGCCGCGGAGGATTCCTTGGCAAGCCGGCGAATCAGCGCGTGGTCCAGCTCCAGATCCAGGATCTGCAGTGCATGGGTGAGCCGCCGGCTCCATTGGGCCAGGGCCAGATCTTCCTCATTGAGTTCGGTCACTGGGTCTCCTTCATTGATGTTGCGGGTCAGACATCGATCGAACCCATATGCGGATAGCGTGCGCCGGCGGCCGCCCCTGCAGGGGCAAGCTCGTCCAGCCGAGTGAGGTCCTGGGGAGAAAGTTCGACGTCGAGTGCGCCCAGGTTCTCGCGAAGGCGCTCGCGCTTCTTGGTACCGGGGATGGGGACGATATGGTCGCCCTGGGCCAGCAGCCAGGCCAGAGCCAGCTGCGCCGGCGTGCATTTCTTTTGGTCGGCCAGCTCCTTCACGCGGTCCACCAGCTCGAGGTTGCGCGTGAAGTTCTCCCCTTGGAACCGTGGTGAGTGGCGTCGGAAATCGTCCGGTGCGAAGTCCTCGGCGGTGCGCAGTGCGCCGGTCAGGAAGCCCCGGCCCAGCGGGCTGTAGGGCACGAAGCCGATGCCCAGTTCCGCCAGCACCGGGAAGACTTTCACCTCCGGTTCCCGCTCCCATAGGGAGTACTCCGTCTGCAGTGCAGATATCGGGTGCACAGCGTGGGCGCGGCGGATGGTGTCGGCGCTGGCCTCGGAGAGGCCCAGGTGGCGGACTTTCCCGGCCTGGACCAGTTCGGCCATGGCACCCACCGTGTCCTCGATCGGCACGGCCTTGTCCACCCGGTGCTGGTAGTAGAGGTCGATGTGGTCCACCCCAAGGCGCTGGAGGCTCGCGTCGCAGGCCGAACGCACGTACTCGGGCCTGCCGTTGATGCCTACCCAGGAGCCATCCTCCCGGCGCTCATTTCCGAACTTCGTGGCGAGGACAACCTCGGACCGACGCCCGGCGATGGCCCGGCCCACCAGCTGCTCATTGGTAAACGGTCCGTACACGTCCGCCGTGTCCAGGAGTGTTCCGCCGGCGTCGAGGAACGCGTGGATGGTGGCCCCCGATTCGTTGTCGTCGCCCGTGCCGTAGAACTCACTCATGCCCATGCAGCCGAGGCCAAGGGCAGAGACGGTCAAAGAGCCAAGTGTGCGGGTTTCCATGGTTGTCTCCTCATCGAGGGAATGCCGGAATCCCGGACGGGCCGTGTGGGTCATGGGAAGGGTGCTTGGACATCGGCAGGCCGCTACTATAAGCAGGTCGGTTCCTTGCCCACAACGGTTGGCCTGGAAAATGAGGCCCCTCCCGCCTGTCAACGGGCCGAAAGTCCTGATGTTCCCGCCCCGTAGCTGAGACTCTTAGTTCACTTGCGCCGCATTCGGCGTCATAGTCGGTCACGACACACGTTGTTAACGCCCATAGTCGCCTCAATTAACAGTTCACTGGCAAAATGCTGAGTGATCACATGCTCGAAAGGACAAACATGCCCACGGCTATTGCAGACACCACCACGGTTCGACTCAAGTCAGTGCTCGACATCCTCGCTGAAAGCGTTCTGTCACGCGAGACCCTCGGCGCCGGCGCCGTCCTGGCCCAGGCCACGGTTCGCGTCCCGCTGAACGAGAAGGAAAGTGAGCTGCTCAGCGGAGGCATTCCCCGGGGACACAAGGCACTGACCAGCGCCACCAGCAAGCTCGTGAAGGCAGGCTGGCTGGTCAAGGGACGCAGCGGCTGGACCATCACCGAGGACGGCCTCCGGGCCACTGTTGCATTCCCGGATCCGGACACCTTTGCAACGGCCCTTGCCGACGGCACTCCGGTACCGGCTGACGTACCGGTTCCCACGGAGCTCCCCGCGAAGGCTGCTCCCGCAGCCGCTCCGAAGGCCGCCGCGAAAGCTCCCAAGGCTGCTCCCAGGAAGAAGGCGCCGTCGAAGGCCGCCAAGGTGGTCGAGAAGGCTGCCGAGCTGATCGAGGACGCAGTGGCCCCGGTGGCCAAGGCAGTGCGCACGCGCAAAACTGCCGCGAAGTCGGCCAAGGTCAGTGAAACCGCTCCTTCCGGGGAAACGACCGCCAGCGTTGAGACGATCGACCAGCCGGAAGCTGTGGCAATCGCCGGCGACTTCAACATCCTGCTGGGCGCTCCGGCGAACTGGGCGCCCCAGTACGACGAGTCCCAGATGAAGCTGGATGCCGTGGACCAGCTCTGGAAGCTTACGACCGACCTTCCGGCCGGGCACTACAGCTTCAAGATTGCCCTCAACCGTTCGTGGGACGAGAACTACGGTGCGTTTGGCGCGTTCGACGGCGCCAACCACGAACTCCACCACCCCGGCGGCCGGATCACCTTCAACTACGATCACCGCTCGCGCGACATCACCCTGATCTAAACCCGGGGCGCACTTTGACGCCCGCAGCCCGGTGGCTGCGGTAGGCAGCTGACCCTGATCGGCCTAGAATCAGTCCAATCAGGGTCAGCTCCACAAAGGACCGGTGTGCCATGGGAACGGTCGAAGTTTCAGGGATGCGCATCGCCTACCAGCGCGCGGGCCAAGGGCCTCCGCTCGTCCTGATCCACGGCGCCTATGAGGACAGCCGCATCTGGCGTCCGCAGTTGGACGGCCTCTCCGACGAGTTCACTGTCATCGCCTGGGACGCCCCGGGGTGCGGCCAATCCGATGATCCGCCACCGGAATTCTCCGCCGAGGACCTCGGTAACGTCATCGCGGGCTTCCTCCGGGCGGTGGCGCCGCGGAAACCGCATGTCCTTGGGCTGTCGTGGGGTTCCGGTGCGGCCCTGGAACTGTACAGGGGCCATCCGAACATGGCGGCCTCGCTGGTGCTGGCCTCCGCCTACGCCGGGTGGGCGGGTTCGCTGCCGCCGGAGGAGGTGGAACGTCGGAACGCCCAGGTCCTCGCCGAGCTCGACCAGCCACCCGGGCAGTTCATTCCCGTGTGGCTGCCCACCCTGTTCACCACGCGTGCCGATCCTGCCGTCGTCGACGAAACCAGTGCCATCATGGCCGATTTCCGTCCCGCCGGAATGCGCGCCATGCTGAGCGCGAGTGGCCATGCCGACTATCGTGACGTGCTGCCCACCATCACGGTTCCGACGCTGCTGCTGTACGGCGCGGAAGACGTGCGGGCACCGTTGACAGTCGCATCGGAGATGCACCGCCAGATTCCCGGTTCAGAGCTGGTGGTGATTCCCGACGTCGGACATATGGTCGCTGCCGAAACGCCGGAGGCGTTCAACGCGGAGGTCCGTCGGTTCCTGCACAGCATCGGTGATTGAGCTTGTTGGAGCCCGTAATCAGAGCCGGAATCAGAACCGTGTGGGATCCGGGTTTGGCGGTGGACCCGGCGGCGGGACAGGGCCGGGGTCCGGAATCGGCAGCGGCCCCGGCCCTGGCGACGGTTCGGGCGCGGGTCCGGGCGGGCGCGGCTCCGTGGGGTCCGGCCTGTTGGGCGGAAACGGATTGTCCGGGTCCGGCGGCCCGGTGGGTCCCGGGTCCGGAGGGAACGGATCCGGCTCGGGTAGCGGTGGAATTGTCATGATTAACTCCTTGCCTAGTGGTCGATTGATTCAGTGGTCAGATAGCTTCAGTGGTCAGATTGCGCTGGTGTGTTGGCTCAAGTGTTGTGTTGCCGGCGAAAAACCTTCAGTTCCCAAGGGCGCAGCGTGATTTCGGCGTGTGTCCCGGTGGCTTCGAGCGGGTAGTTTCCCAGGACCAGCTCTGCCGGGTAGTGCCCCAGTTCCGGCTCAGCGGCACCGGCCTCGTCATCACCCCAGCCCCCGCCGTCGAGCGCCACAGTCCGGTCCTGTCCGGAGAAGTTGCCCAGCACCAGAAGCTGTACGCCGGGCGCCGCAGCCGAACTGGCCGCGGTGGCGGCAGCGGACAGTGACCGCCGGAACGCATACACGTGTTCGTCGTCGGGCAGCAGCATGGTGAAGTCGCCTTCCGCCACGACCGGCTCGGAATGCCGCAGGGCGATGACCTGGCGGTAGAAGCTGAACACCGAATCCGGGTTGTCCTCCTGCTCTGCCGCATTGATGTGGCTGGTGTTGGGGTTGACGGCAATCCACGGTGATCCCGTGGTGAAACCTCCGTGCCGGCTGGCGTCCCACTGGACCGGCGTGCGGGCGTTGTCCCGGTTCAGGGGCGCCAGTGCCGCCAGGACTTCGGCGTCGGTGTGGCCCAGATGTGTGGTGGCTTCGCGGTGGTGGTTAAGCACTTCGATGTCGCGGTAGTCGCTGATGGCCCCGAAGCTCATGTTGGTCATGCCCAGCTCTTCGCCCTGGTAGACGTACGGCGTGCCCCGGTGCAGGTGCAGGATCCCGGCCAGCATCTTGGCGGACAGCTCGCGGTAGTGCCCGTCGTCGCCGAAGCGGGACACGGCACGGGCCTGGTCGTGGTTGCCCCAGTAAAGGCTGTTCCAGCCACGCTCAGCCAGCGCGTCCTGCCAGCGGCCCAGGGACCGCTTCAGGTCCGTGAGCCGCAGTTTCCTGGGCCGCCACTTGTTGCCGTCCTCCTGGTCCAGCGCCACGTGCTCGAACTGGAACACCATGTCCACTTCGCGCCGCGCGGGGTCGGTGAACAGGACGGCGTCATCCACGGTGACGCCGGGCATCTCGCCCACGGTGAGCAGTGGCTTGTCCCGGCCGGCGAAGACTTCCAGGTGCATCTCGTGCAGGAACTCATGGATCCGCGGCCCGGACATGAAGTGCAGGCTGCCGTCGCCGAATAGCTTTCCGTCAGCCCGCGGCCCGTCCGGCAGTGCGGTGTCCTTGGAGATGAAGTTGATGACGTCCATGCGGAAACCGTCCACGCCGCGGTCCAGCCACCAGTTCATCATCTCGTAGACGGCCGCGCGGACCTCCGGGCTTTCCCAGTTCAGGTCCGGCTGCTTCCGGGAGAACAGGTGAAGGTAGTACTCGCCCGTGGCCTGGTCGAATTCCCAGGCCGGCCCGGAGAATGCGGAGCCCCAGTTGTTCGGCTCTGCGGGGGTGTCGGTTTCCGGATGTTCCCTGGGTGTCCGCCACCAGTACCAGTCGCGCTTGGGATTGTCCTTGGAGGAGCGCGATTCGACGAACCACGGATGCTCGTCCGAGGTGTGGTTGACCACGAGGTCCATCACGAGTTTCATGCCCCGCGAGTGGAGCCCGTCCGTCAGTTTCTGCAGGTCGGCGAGGGTGCCGAAGATGGGGTCGACGTCGCGGTAGTTGCTGATGTCGTAACCGTTGTCGTCCTGCGGGGACGTGTAGATGGGGGAGAGCCAGACGACGTCGACCCCCAGTTTCTTGAGGTAATCCAGCTTGCTGATGATCCCGGGCAGGTCCCCGATGCCATCGTCGTCGGAGTCCGCGAAGCTGCGCGGATAGATCTGGTAGACCACCGCTTTCCGGAACCAGCCGGGATCTGTGGTCACCTCGTCGTCGGCGTCCGCGTCAACACTGACAGGGGGTTCCGTTACGGGGTCCACGTGGGTGGTCATGGCCTGGTCTCCTCAGTTGCTTGCGGCTGGTCTGATGGTGGGGCTCGCTTCGATTATTGTTCAGATCCGCCGGACACGAAAGGCCTTCCACAAGGCCTTCGGCGCGCCCATAACATTTAGACATCGTTTGGATTTATTGCTGGAGCGGGAGTTGGCGCAGGTCCACAATTGAGGGACTATTCGCGGTCTCATGAATTTCAGGAGAACAGATGAACCGCTCAGCACCCACGGCCATCGCAGTCCCGGGCGCCCTGTGCCTCGCATTCCTGCTGGTAGCCTGCGGTCCGCCGGCGTCGTCACCGCCGACGACCTCCCCGGCAGCCCCCTCCACGGCCACCGCTACGGCAACCCCCACCTCCACTGCTACGGCAACCACAACCGCCTCCGCGACGGACTCCCCGGAACCCGAAGCCGGCTGGAAGTCCTACACCACGGCGGACGGCCTGATGTTTGATCATCCGGCCGACTGGAAGATCACGGATCCCGCCGGTGAAGCTGCCCCCGGAGGAGTGTTCGTGAACATCACCAACGCCAACGGGAAGAACCTGGCCACCCTGAGGACGAACATGGTCACGGGTTCCGAATGCACGGAGAAGCAGCCGTTCGGTGTCTATGAATCCGAACCTCTTCCGGCGCTGGAACAGAGCGGTACCGTGCCGCGGTACACCTTCGAGACCAGGACGGATACCACCGCAACGGATCCGAAGCTAATGACCCTGTTCGCCTACGGGATCACCTCGGCGCCGGAACCGAGCGGGGCCGAAGCCTGCCCGATCTTCCATTTCTTCACCTGGCCGCCCAGCGGGGCGATGTTCGGCGGCGTTTACGATCCCTTCGACACCACACCCGGCAACGAGATGCACGTGGATACCCCGGAGGCCTACATGGGGACGCAGGAGTACAAGAACATCAAGAAGATGATCACGTCGCTGAAGCCTGCTTCGTAGACCAGCCGGAAGCGTTGCGCGCCGCGGGGCAACCCCGCGGTGCGCAACAGTTTGGCGGCAATTTTGCCCGCCCCGCGCCAGCCTCGACCGGCGGCGCCACAATTAATCCCTCAGCTGTATGAGGAGGATTGCATGCGCCGATCAACGAAGCCCGGCTATGAATCACTTGGATCAGCACATTCGGGCGCCGCAGCAACTGCCGCAGCCTGCCTTGCTGTACTTTTGGCAGCCTGCGGACCGCCAACAGCCCCTCCCGGCGGGCGGTCGGCAACCGCCACATCGTCCGGCACGACGGCGAGCGGCACCCCAAGGGGGCGGCGAACGGAACGGAGGCACCTCCCACCGCGACGGCGGGAGCAACGGCGTCGGGCACGCCCACAGGGACGCCGAGCGGATCTGCCACGTCCGGGACGTCGCCGAGTGAACTGCCGTCCCCGACGGCGTCCGGCTGGAAGACGTTCACGACGGCGGACGGTGACCTGACGTTCGACTACCCGGGCGACTGGACCATCGAGGAGACAGGCACCCTGGCATGTCCTATTTTCCTGCTGTTCAGGTGGCCGCCCAGCGGGGCGATGTTCGGGGCGGGCTACGACCCCGCGATCAATGCGACCCCCGGGGATGCTTCGCTGCCCTATCTGGAGAAGGCAAAGCTGTACGCCGAAACAGGTGAGTACCGGAATATCCGCCGGATGATCACTTCCCTGCGGCCTGCGAAGTAACCGGCCGGCAGGGCAGGGTGCCGGTCTGGTGCCTTTCGAGGCCATGCGGACGTTCCTTGACTGGCCGTGTGCGCCCGCGCAGACTCGAATCAGGACGCAGTCCGATCTGTCGGGGTTCTGATGTACGCACTGGGGAAGCAGCGGCTCGTAAGCGGTGCGAAGGCAATGGCATCCGCGCTGTTAGCCCTTTGTGTGGCGGCGGGTCGGGGCGCATGCACGCCGGTGCCGAACGGCGGGCCATCGCCGTCGGCCACCGTGTCGGCGTCGGTGTCGGTACGGCCGACGCCCGGCGACGGCGGCCCTGGCAGCACGCCGGGCGCGGGCCCGGTGCCCTCGACGCGCCCCACGTCAACACCCACTGAGCCGGGCGGCGGTCCCGAGCCTTCGCCGACGACGTACTACGTGACCGAAACCGAGCCGTTCCCCGAAGAAAGCTCCCCTCCGCCGGGTCCCACGTCCACCGCCTTTCCTACGTCCACTCCTACGTCCACCGCCTTCGAGCGGGCAAAGCGTGCGAAGGAAATCCTCGAAACCTGTCTCAAAGGCGAACTGACGTTCCGGCCGCCGTCGCCGATGCGCCAGGGCGAGACCCGGGAATTCGTCCTGCACGTCACCATGGGCGATCCCGGCGCGGGCCACGAAGAGAAGATCCCGGGCAGCAATCCGGTGGAAACCAGGGCACCCATAGTGTGCGAGGAGATGCGGGCGGACCTGTCAGGGCCTGGCATGGACATCGAGCGCGCCGGAAATGCGAGCGGGGAGATGCTGGTGCCGGAGCACGGCGTTGCGGAGTGGAGCTGGTGGATCACGCCCAGGGAGGCGGGCCGGAAAACCCTGACCCTGCACCTTTTCGCCACCGCGGAGAACGGCCCTGACCTCAGCCTGGAGACGTTCCGGGAAGACATCCAGGTGGAGATCGAGATTGGCTACGTGCTGAATGCGATCGTGAGGGACTGGGCGCAGCCACTTGGCGTGACCATTCCCGTGCTCGTTGGGGCGATCGGGGCGATCCTGGTGTGGTCGCGCTCAAGGAAGCGCAAGGCCAGGCCTGCCGCCAACACGGCGTCCGAAGATTGAGCTGTTGGGCTGGGACTGTGGGGTTGAGCCTGTCGGATCACCGCCTGTCGGAACACCGGCGGGCGGCGCTAGATTGGAACCATGGCTGATACTGCAGACCGGGGCGCGGGCACGGACGTCCGCTTGCAGGCGCGCGTTGAGGGCGTGGTCCAGGCCGTCGGGTTCCGCTATCGGACGGTCCGCAAGGCGGAGGAACTCGCCCTGACCGGAACGGTGCGGAACGACGACGACGGGACGGTCGCCGTCGTCGTCGAAGGTCCCCAGGCGGTGGTGCTGGAGTTCCGCCGCTGGCTGCGCTCCGACGACGCGCCGGGGCGCGTGGACCACGTGGATGAGTCGGTGTCGCCGGCCACGGGGGAGTTCAGCGGCTTCGACGTGGTGTATTAGGTTCCCGACCTACTTGCGGCCTTCGCGCTGCAGGGCTTCGTCGTGCTCGGTATGGGCCTGCTTCAGCAGGTCCATGAACGCGGTTTCGTTGCGGATGAGCTGCTTGTACTTTTCCGGAAGCTTCCTGAGTTCGGCTTCTTCGCGGACCATCTTGTTGAAGATCGCCTCGCGCTCGGCGATGTCCGTTTCGTAGTTCAGGTCCACGTATTCGGTGGCGTGACGCTTGGCGCCGGAGACCATGTTCTTTGCCTTGCCCTTGGGGCTGAGGATCGACGCGAGCACCGTGACCACCAGGACGCCGATTATCACGGTCAGCGACAGTTCGGTGCTGATCTCGAGGACGTTGACGTGTTCGCCGTCGTTGATGAAGGGCAGGTTGTTCTCGTGCAGCGCGTGCAGGATGAGCTTGACGCCGATGAAACCGAGGATCGCGGCGAGGCCGTAGGAGAGGTAGATGAGGCGGTCCAGCAGTTCGTCGATGAGGAAGAACAGTTGCCGCAGCCCCATCAGCGAGAAGGCCGTGGCGGTGAAGACGACGAAAACGTTCTGGGTTAGGCCGAAGATGGCCGGGATGGAGTCCAGCGCGAAGAGGACGTCCGTGCCGCCGATGGCCACCATGACCAGCAGCATGGGGGTGAGGACGCGTTTGCCGTTCTCCACGGTGAAGAGCTTGTCGCCGTCGTAGTGCTCCGACGCCGGGAGGAACTTCCTGGCGAGCCGGACCACAAAACCCTCACTGTCGTCGTCGTGGGAATCGGGCTTGAGGAGGTTGCCGGCCGTGATGAGCAGGATGAGGCCGAAAATGTAGAACACCCAGGCGAAGCTGTTGATCAGGGCCGCGCCGAGGAAGATGAAGCCGGTGCGGGCGACCAGCGAAAACACGATGCCGAACAGGAGCACCTTCTGCTGGTCCGCCCGCGGGACCTTGAAGCTGGCCATGATGATCAGGAAGACGAAAAGGTTGTCCACGGACAGCGCCTTTTCGGTGACGTAGCCGGCGAAATACTCGGTGCCCATGGTGGGCCCGCCGAACACCAGGACGCCGACGCCGAAGACCAGGGCCAGGCCCACGTAGATGGCGGACCACTTGGCCGATTCCTTGAGCTTGGGGGAGTGCGCCTTGCGGACGTGGAAGAAGAAGTCGAAGGCCAGCAGGCCCAGAATGCCGACGATGGTCAGAATCCATACGTAAAGCGGGACCTGCATGCTGCGCGCCTTCCTGCCGGTGAGGTGCTCCCACCCTATCGGCTGTTGTTACTGGGCGGTGTCGGCCCAGCCTTTGCTGGCCGGGCCTCCGTGGGCCCCGTCCGCGCACAGCTGGATGGCCACACCGGCGGCTTGCTCTACCGCTGCGGCGGACGACGCCTTGGACACGGCGCTTCCACTTCCGGCAGCGATCCCGGCGGCATAGCCCACCATCAGCGTGGTGATCGGGGCAGCTGCGTGGGTTACCGAGCGCGCGGCTTCGCCGGCCAGGTCCAGGATTAGTTCCCGGTCAAAGTCGAGGTCCAGGATCTGCAGGGCATGGGCCAGCCGGTGGCTCCATTGGTCCAGGATCTGTGCTTCGTCGTCGTTGACCGCCATGGTCGCTCCTAAGTCAGAAATGCTAAGAGTCAGAAATGAAATGCTAAGAGTCAGAAATAACGTGTCAGAAATAACCGCAGATGCCTCGAGGTTAGGCTGTAACAGAAGCCGCTATCAAGGAGATCCTGCGATGACTGATGTCACTATCCGCCATAACCCGGACCGCGAGCGCTTTGAAGTGCTTGTGGCGGGCAACGTGATCGGCAAGGCCGCGTACAAGGCGTACGACGGCGGCGACGCGCCGCAGCGGATTTTCTACCACACGGTGATCAACGAGGAATACGGCGGCCAGGGGCTGGCCGGCCAACTCGCCACCGTGGCACTGGACGAGACGACCTCGGACGGGATCAGCATTGTGCCGGTGTGCCCGTACATTAAGAAGTTCCTCACGAAGCACCCCGAGTACGCCGACAGCACCACAGCCACCACGCCGGCGCACCTGGAGTTCCTCAGTGGCGCCCTGGCGGCGCGTGCCGGGGCGTAGCCTGCGCGCAGGTCTGTTCGGGGCGTAGCTAGGCGCCGGCGCAGTTCAACTGGCAGCAGGCTCCCGCGGACCAGGCGCGGTCAGGCTGCGAGCCACATTTCCCAATCCGGCAAAGGGTCGGCGGGCAGGCTGGCAGGTAGCTCTGCGTCGCGGACGTGTTCCGTTATGTCGGGGGTGTGTTCTGGCGCGTCGCGGACGTGGTCCGTCATGTCAGAGGGCTGGTCCGTCCTTCCGCCAGCGTGAGGCATGTCCGCGTCCGGCGGCCACGGGATGCCGTGGGGCCTCCAGGGTGGTTCCCAGTCGTATCCTTCGCTGCGATAGCGGCGTCCGGATGGCGCTACCAACCGGGCGGAGCATCGCGGCCGGCGTCGACGGGTTTCCAGCCGGTGGTGTGCCTGAGGCGGTGATGCTTCCGGCAGGGCTGGCCGAGGTTGGAGATCCCGGTAACGCCCCCTTCGTCCCAGGCCAGGACGTGATCGGCCTCGGTATCGAGGGATTGGTTGTTGCATCCCGGGAACGGACATTTACCGTCCCGCAGGCGCAGCCATTGGCGCATGGCCGCCGGGATCCGGTAGCTGGTGCGTCCGATCTCCAGCGGCGCGCCGGAGCCGGGGTCAGTCAGGACACGGTGGAACGAGGTAGCCCCGTCTGCGACGAGCCGGCGGGCCATGCCGGGCGGGATGGGCCCGTAACCATCCAGGATGGCGGGTTCTTCGGTGGCGCCCAGGAGCGAAAACACAGGCACGGTGACCAGTACTTGCGCCTTGGGCGAAGGAGCACCGTCAGCGACGCCCTCGAGTAGCCAGGATGCGGCGGTGTCGGCCCTGAGTTGGGACAGGTTCCGCTGCTCGGCCGGGCCTTGGAGGGCCCTGGCCGCGGCAGTGGAGCGGTGCCAGATGGAAGAGGCGGTGTCGGCGGGCAGGTAGGCGGAGAGCCATGCCATGCCGTCGCGGTCAGGGGTGTATTCCAGTCTTCGGTCCTGAACGCTGGCCTGGTGGCGTTTTTCGATGCTGACAGGGTGGTGGCGCTCCCGCCAACTGCGTGCTTTGGCGCGGAAACGGGAGGGCACCAGGTCCCCGGCCGGACAGCCCCGCGCAGCGTTCACGGCGTCAGGGTCCAGGAAGTGCTCTTCCAGGGCGGCGGCCGCGGCAGGGTGGACGCCAATGGTTTCGTCGACCAGGATCCGGGCGTGCTGCCACGAGATGGTCCCGGCCTGCAGTGCATCAAGCGTCAGCGGCAGTACCGTGCTGAGCTGCCGGGATTCCTGCAGGAAGGCTCCCGCGGTTCTTTCGCTGACGGTCAGGACACACGCCAGTTCGGCCACCAGGCCCATCTCCATGGCGCTCTGTTCCTGGGGCGACGCCGCCGGGGATGCCAAGGCCCTGGTGGCGTCGGCAAACGTCCCGGTCAGCCGGACCTTGAGCGCCGCGGTCCGGGCCTCCATGCGGGCCACCTCAGTGAGCCCGTCCAGGCAGCGGTCGGCCAGCTGCCGCAAAGGATTTGGGTCCGACACCCCGTTGACTGGTTCGCCGGCGCACAGGCGATACAACGCGGCAACGGACGCGGCCACGGCGTTCAGTGCGTCAGATGCTGCGGTGCTTTCCATACTCACAGCTTGGCAGGAGGGTCAGACAAATAACGCTGCCCGAGGCGGCAGGTGGGGCTTAGCCGCCGGTCCGCCCGCCGTCGTGCATTCCGCCCGCCGTCGCCTGAACCGCCGGCGCCTGAACCGCCGGCTCCCTACACTGCCGGTGCGTAAGACGTCGGCAGCTTCATCCCGCGTTGTTCCATGAGCGTGCGCAGGCGGGCGGGGTAGTCGGTGATGATGCCGTCCACGCCGAGGTCCATGAGGCGTGTCATGTCTTCGGGGGTATTGACGGTCCACGGGATCACGGGCAGGCCCAGTTGGTGGGCATCGGCGATCATCTCGGGGGTGACGGAGCTGAACGTGGGGGAGACGGCGTCGTACCCCTGGGCTGCCGCGGCGCTGGCGAGCGATCCGCCGTAGGTGTCGATGTCAATGCCGCCCAGGTTCGGGCTGGCGCCGGGCTGGCCCACCTGCGTCCAGGCGTCGCCGCTGGAGAGGGCCACGAGGGGCAGCTGCGGGGCGATCTTCCTCGTCAGGTTCAGCGAGGACCAGTCGAAGGACTGCACGCTGGTGCGCTCGGACATGCCGGCCTTGTAGATCTCGATGACCGCGGCCTTGGTCAGGGCGGCCATGCCCTCGCCGCCGGGCACGCCGTCCTCCACCTTGGTTTCCACGTTGAAGCGGACCTTCCTGGCGTCGTAGTCGTGGGCCAGCTGGAATACGTCCTTGAGCTCGGCGATCCGGTTGCCCTCAATGACGTCCTGCTCCGGGTAGCCGGGCAACTGCGCGAAGCCGCAATCGAGCGTCTTAACCTGTGCCAGGGTCAGCTCAGCCACGCGGTCACCGACGTAGGGGTACTCGGCGTCGCCCGGGGTTGCCGGCGCGGTGTCCTGGCACTTGGTGGCCTGGATGGTGTCGTCGTGCCAGACGATGACTTTGCCGTCCTCGGTCAGGTGGGTGTCCAGCTCCAGCGTGGTCACACCCAGCTTGAGGGAGTTGGCAAAGGCACCCAGTGATTCCTCGGTCCACTGGCCGCGGCCACCGCGGTGGGACTGCAGGTCAAAGGGGCGGTTGCGTTCGTTGGTCTTGATGGCAGCGCCCGAAGATGGCGCAGTGCCCGGCGCCAAAGCAGTGCCAGGCGCCGGCGCGGAGCCCGACGACGGCGTACCGGCTTCCGCGTCCGGTGCGGCGACGGCGGGGCTCGCCAGGGAGACGATGAGGGCGGCAGCTGCCGCGGCAGTCAGGATGGTGCGCATGGTGATGGTTCCTCCTGGTTGACGGGTCACCGGCCGTGCGCCGGCGACCCGCCCACGCTAGGCACGCCAGATGGACTCCCGCCACTGTGAAGTTGACCGGGGGGTTAACGATGGCTGTGACAAGGACTTTGCCCCGATAGTTTCTATACTTCGTCCGAAACAGGAATCCCAGGCCAAGGCCGGAGGTCGATTTTCCGGGCGAAAATCCCCGCAAAGTCGGGCCAAATCCCGTGCCGCCACTGCAACAGCCAAGCCGTGAAACATTCAGGTTCTTCAAAAGAATCATTGTGGTTGCGTAAACTTTACGATAGTTTCTACATGTGATGCAGGTCGCACAGGAGAAATCGTGCGACGGAGGCGCCGAGCAAAGGACAACGATGACCATCAGCCCAGACGCGCACATGGCGGAGGAACGCCTCCAGCGCATGCATAAACGCTTGGGAGGCATTGCCTACGGCGGGGACTACAACCCCGAGCAGTGGCCCCGCGAGGTATGGCTTGAGGACGCCCGCCTGATGCAGGAGGCCGGCGTCAACCTGGTCACGCTGGCTGTTTTCTCCTGGAGCCGGCTGGAAACCGCCGACGGCGTGTACGACTTCGGCTGGCTGGATGAGGTCATGGACCTGATGCACCAGCACGGCATCGGCGTGGACCTGGCCACTCCGGACGCGGTTCCCCCGGCATGGCTGATCGCCCGGCACCCGGACATCCTGCCGGAACTCGCTGACGGCACCACCTTCGGGTTCGGATCCCGCCAGCACTTCGACGTTTCGCACCCCGTCTACCGCAAGAAGGCGCTGGCCATCGCGGACCGGATGGGCGAGCACTACGCAAAGCACCCTGCCCTGATGATGTGGCACGTGGGCAACGAATACGGCCCGGTGTCCTACGGCCGCTGGGCGGACGCGGCCTTCCGCGAGTGGCTGCAGCAGAAGTACTCCTCGCTCGAAGAACTGAACCGGGCCTGGAGCGCGGACGTCTGGGGCCAGGTGTATTCGGACTGGAGCCAGGTGGGTGCCCCGGCACGGCCGCGGACCTGGTCCAACCCCACCCGCAGGCTGGATTTCCACCGGTTCACATCCAGCAGCATGCTGGAGCACTTCAAGGCCGAGCGGGACATCCTGCGCCGCCACACTCCGGACCTTCCCATCGTCACGAACTTCATGCGCTTCTTCAAGACCAACGACTACTGGTCGTGGGCGGCCGAAGAGGACGCCGCGGCCCTGGACATCTACCCGGACCCGCGTGAATCCGACGCCCACGTGGCGGCAGCCCTGAACTTCGACCTGATGCGCTCCCTCCGGAACGGCCAGCCGTGGATGGTCATGGAGCAGGCCACCGGTGCAGTGAGCCAGTGGTCGGTGAACGTCTCCAAGCTGCCCGGCAAGATGCGGCTGGGCTCCTACCAGGCCATCGCCCAGGGCGCGGATTCCATCCTCTTCTTCCAGTGGCGCCAGGCCAGCGGCGGCACGGAGCGGTACCACTCGGGCATGGTCAACCACGCGGGCCCCAACACCCGGGTGTTCCGCGAGGTCACGCAGCTGGGCAACGAACTCAAGGAACTCGGCGCGCTCACCGGCACGCGCTCCAGGGCCAAGGTGGCCATCGTCTTCGACTGGGACTGCTGGTGGGCCCTTGAGCTGGGCAACTCGCCCCGCTCGGACCTGAACTACGCCCAGGAAGTCCTCAGGCTTTACCGCCCCCTCTTCGACGCCAACATCACCGTTGACTTCGTGGACACCAAGAGCGACCTCGGCCAGTACAACCTGGTCCTCCTTCCGGCCAGCTACCTGCTCACCGATGACGCGGCGCAGCGGTTCGAGGACTACGTGTCCGACGGCGGTCGCCTGGTGGTCAGCTACCTCTCCGGCATTGTGGATGAGTCCAACACCATCCGCCTGGGGGGCTACCCCGGCGCTCTCCGCAAGGTTCTCGGTGCCTGGAGCGAGGAAATGCACCCGCTCGCCGGCGAGGGTGAGGAAGTGAAACTCGCAACGGCCGACGGCGGCACCGCCTCAGCCAGTTACTGGACGGAGCACCTGCACACCGGGACGGCAGACGTGCTGGCCACTTACGATTCAGGCCGGCTCGCCGGGACGCCGGCGGTCACCCGCAACTCCTTCGGAAAGGGCACCGCCGTGTACCTGTCCGCGCGGGTGGACGACACCTTCCTGGAATCCCTGCTCGCGTCCGAACGCGAGGCGGCGGGGATCCGGCCGGAACTGGCGGCTCCGCTGGGAGTCCAGGTCCGCCGTCGCGCTGGCAACGGCAGCAGCTTCCTGCTGGTACTGAACCACAACGACGGTCCTGCCAGTGTCGACGTCGGCCGCGGGGGAACCGACCGGCTCAGCGGCCGTCCCCTTCAGGGAACCGTTGAGCTGCCGGCCAACGGGGTGCTGGTACTCCAGGAATCCGGCGCCGAAGAATCCGGCGCTGAAGAATCCGTCCCCGGCGAATCCGAACGATAGGAGGGAACCACCATGGCAATGCGACTGGAAGCTCCTCCCGAGGCGGTCGCGGGGAACCCGTCCGGCAAACACGGCAGGCCCGGCAAACGCGACAAGTCCCGGAAGCCCGGGAACAAGCCCGGCGGCTGGAAGCTGGCGCTCAAAAGGGACTGGCGTTTGTACACCTTGTTAGCGCTACCACTGCTGTATTTCGCGGTGTTCCGGTACCTGCCCATGGCCGGGAACGTGATCGCGTTCCGGCAGTTCCAGCCTGGCGGCAGCATCTTCGGGGAGAAGTGGGTGGGCCTGAAGTACGTCACCCTGTTCATCAATGATCCGAGCTTCTGGCAGGCGTTCCAGAACACCATCGTCCTGGGCGTGCTGACGCTGCTGTTCTGCTTCCCCATGCCCATCATCTTCGCGCTGATGCTGAACGAACTGCGCTCGCAGAAATTCAAGAAGTTCGTGCAGACCGTGGCGTACCTGCCGCACTTCATGTCGGTGGTGATCATCGCCGGCATGATCCTGCAGAACTTCTCCATGACGGGCACGGTCAACCAGATCGCCAGCACGCTGTTCGGCACCACGGTGAACTTCACCCAGGACGCCGGCTGGTTCCGCCCCATGTACATCAGCTCCGAGGTCTGGCAGACCATGGGCTGGGGCGCCATCCTCTACCTCGCCGCACTGACCCGCGTGGACGAGTCGCTGTATGAGGCGGCACGGATCGACGGTGCAAACCGGTGGCAGCAAACCTGGCACGTGACGCTGCCGGCCATACGGCCCACCATCATCACGCTGCTGATACTGAATATCGGCACGTTCATGGCGGTGGGTTTCGAAAAGATCCTGCTGATCTACAACCCGCTCAACTATGAAACCTCCGATGTCATCTCCACCTACCTGTACCGGGTGGGCCTGGAGTCCAGCAACTTCAGCTACGCGGCCGCGATCGGAATGTTCGAATCCGTCATCGGCCTCACGCTGATCCTCTCCGCGAACGCCATCTCCAAGCGCCTCGCCGGAACGAGCCTGTGGTGAAAGGGGCAAACATGGAGGGAAAACTCCTGAACCGGGCCGGTTTCAAGCCAGCCAAGAAAGAAACCGGTGTCCTGTTGAAGGACATGAAGGAATCACGCGGGATGAAGGCCTTCCGGATCTTCAACCTGGTGTTCCTGCTGGCGGTGGTGTTCCTGACGATGTACCCGTTCCTGAACATCATGGCCCAGTCCTTCTCCAGCGAAGGGTTCATCAACTCCGGGCAGGTCAACCTGTTCCCGCGCGGCTTCAACGTGGAGACCTACAAGCTGATCCTGGCGGACTCCACCTTTTGGAACAACTACGGCAACACGGTCCTCTACACGGTGGTGGCTACGGCCATCTCCATGGTCCTGACCACCACGTTCGCCTACGCCATCGCCAAGAAGGACCTCAAGGGCCGCGGCTTCTTCATCGGCATTGCGGTGTTCACCATGTTCTTCAACGGCGGACTGATCCCCAACTACGTGCTGATCAGCTCGCTGGGGATGCGGGACTCCATCTGGGCCGTGGTGCTGCCCAACGCCATCAGCGTCTTCAACCTGCTGATCATGAAGTCCTTCTTCGAGAACATGCCCCGGGAACTGGAGGAAGCCGCCGCCATCGACGGGCTCACCCAGTACGGGGTGCTCTTCAAGGTGGTCCTCCCGCTCAGCAAGGCCATTGTGGCCACGATGGTGCTGTTCTACGCGGTGGCCAACTGGAATTCCTGGTTCCAGGCCTTCCTGTACCTGGACAAGCCCGGGCTGTTCCCGGTGACCATCTACCTGCGCAACATGATCGCCGGCGTTACCACAGCCGGCTCCGCGGGAGGCACCGCGGAAAACGTCGGCCAGATCGCCGCCAACATCCAGTCGGTCACCATCGTCCTCACCGTCATCCCCATTCTGTGCGTCTACCCGTTCGTCCAGAAGTACTTCTTCTCGGGCGTCATGCTCGGTTCCGTCAAGGAATAACCCCTAAGAAAGGACATCCAATGATCCCCAAACGAGAGCTCCGCAGACGAGACTTTCTCGGCCTTGCGTCCGTTGTCACCATCGGCCTGATGCTGACCAGCTGCGATTCCGAATCCGCCAAAGTGGACACGTCCAAGTCCCGCACCGGGGCCATGGACAGCTTCGGGGTAGGGGACACGTTCAAGGCGACGGCGCCGCTGACGTTCAGCTTCCTCTTCAGCGACCAACCCACGTACCCGTACAAGAAGGACTGGCTGCTGTTCACCACGATGGCCAGCGATAACAACGTCACCCTCGATACCACGGTGGTACCGTTCAGCGACTACGAGCAGAAGCGCAGCCTGCTCATCAGCTCCGGCAACGCCCCGGAGATCATCGCCAAGACCTACCCCGGCCAGGAATCGGCCTACGTGTCCTCCGGCGCCGTGCTGCCGGTCAGCGACTACGTGGACCTGATGCCGCATTTCCAGGACAAGGTCAAGAAATGGAAGCTGGAGCCGGAGATCGCCGGCCTCACCCAGGAGGACGGCAAGTACTACGTGCTGCCGGGCCTGCACGAGGAGCTGTGGCCGGACTACTCGCTGGCGTTCCGCAAAGACATCCTCGAGAAGGAAGGCATTAAGGAGCCCAAGACCTGGGATGAGGTCCGCGAAGTGCTGCGTTCGCTCAAGAAGGCTTATCCCGATGTCGTGCCCTTCTCCGACCGGTTCAAGGGCGACAGCGTGCTCAACATCGCGGGCAACGCCTTCGGTACGGTGGCCGGCTGGGGCTTGGTGGACGGCCTGAGCTTCGACGAGTCCAAGAAGGAATTCGAGTTTGGCGCCGGGTCGCAGAAATTCAAGGAGCTGGTGACTTACTTCAACTCGCTGGTGGCTGAGGGCCTCATGGACCCGGAGAGCTTCACCCAGACGGACGATTCCGCCATCCAGAAGTTCGTCTCCGGCAAGTCGTTTGTGATCAGCGCGAACTCGCAGAACATCATCACCTACCGCACCTCCATGGAACAGTCCCTGGGTAAAGGGAACTTTGCCGTGGGCAAGATTACGGTGCCGGGCGGCCCGGACGGGGACATCATCGGCGGCTCGCGGCTGGAGAACGGCATCATGCTGAACGCGTCCGTGAAGGGCAAGGACAGCTTTGTGGCGCTGATCCAGTTCATCGACTGGCTGTTCTACAGCGACGCAGGACAGGAGTTCTCCAAGTGGGGCGTGGAAGGGACCACGTTCACCAAGGAGAACGGCAAGCGGGTCCTGGCCAAGGACATCAACTTCCAGGGCCTGAACCCGTCCGGCACCAAGGACCTGCGCGTGGATTACGGATTCTCCGGCGGCAACTTTGCCTACGGCGGCACCACGGACCTGCTGCAGTCCACTTTCAACGAGGAAGAACTGGCGTTCCAGAAGGCGATGAAGAGCAAGACGCCCAAGGCCGTGGCGCCACCGGTGCCGTTCAGCGATGCGGACCGCGAACAGGCCACCCTGGTGCTCACCCCGCTGAAGGACCACGTCAAGCAGAACACCCTGAAGTTCATCACCGGCCAGCGGAACCTCAGCGAGTTCGACGCCTACGTCAAGGAGCTCGACGCCAAGGGCAGTCCAAGTACGTTGAGCTGGCGAACAAGGCGTACAAGGCGTACGCAGAGAAGAAGTAGCTAACGGCCGACGGCCACAGGCCGGGCCCGGTGCACGCGGGTTGATTAGGGGAGAGGCAGCAGTGGAACAGAAGAAAGCGGAGTACGGCTCCGGCCCGCTGTTCAGGGCGGCCACCACGGTTTACAGCGTGATGGTGGGCGATGTGCTGCTGGTGTTCAGCAACATCCTGCTGGTGCTGGCTCCCGTGCTGGCTCCGGTGCTGGTCAGCGTTGCCGGCGGTTCTGCCCTGCCGGCCGCCGGCGTCCTGCTCGTGGCGTTCGTGCCGGTGGGCCCGTCCCTGGTGGCCGCGGCATACGCCTTCAACCGGTTGCTGGCCGGTGAGGAAACCGGGGTGTTCCGCGACTTCGTCCGTGGCTACCGGGCCAACTTCCGGCAGGCGCTCGCGGTGTGGCTGCCGTACGTGGCGGTGCTGGCCGCCGTCGTCGTCAATCTTTTGCTTCTTCCCGGAACGCCCGACGCCGGGAGCCCCGCCCTGTCAGCCGCACGGATCGGGCTGCTGGGGCTGGGACTGCTGGTGGCCACTGCCGGTGTCACGGCCATGCTGCTGCTGTCGCGGTTCACCTTCCGGACGCGGGACCTGTACCGGCTGTCGCTGTACAGCCTGGGCGCGCGGAAGCGGGTCTCGCTGGGCAATGCCGGGATCCTGTTCATCACGGCCTTCCTGCTCACGGCCACCACCGCGGGGCTGATGGCTGTGATCGCCGGCTTGGTGATGTTCCTGACCTGCCTGAACTCCCGGCCGCTGCTGCGGTTCGTTGAGGGGAAGTTCACGGTGCGGGAGTCGGTGCGTGATTCGGTGCGGGAGGCCGCGGCGCGGGCGGAATAGAGCGACGGACTAGAGCAGGCGCAATAAAGAAGCCGGCCGGACTCCGGGCGGCGTTGCACGCCCGGAGTCCGGCCTTCCGTTGCCTAGAGCCCGTTGCGGACCAGTGCCCCTGGGCCACTACGGTGGTGACCTTCTCCAGGGCCGAGGCGTCTGCCAGGGGATCGGCGTCCACCACGATCACGTCGGCGAAGGAACCGCGGACCAGCCGGCCGGCGTTCTCGCCCCAGCCGAGCAGGCGGGCAGCATGGACCGTCGCGGACCGCAGGGCCTCCAGCGGCGAGAGCCCGGCCTCGGCGAGCAGGCGTGCTTCTGTACCGATGGGGGTCACATCGGTACCGAAGGAGTCGGTGCCGGCAACGATCGTCACGCCTGCCTCGTGCGCGGCGCGCACCGCAGCCTGGAGGATCGGCGTGTACTCCTTGCCGCGGGCAGCGAGGATCGGATTGGCCGAGCTTGCCATGCCGGTGATGGCATCCATAGTCGGCGTGAAGTAGGTCCCGCGGCGGGCCATCTCGGAGATGGTTTTCTCGGTGACGAAGACGCCGTGCTCGACGCTGCGCACCCCGGCGCGGACAGCGCCGTCGATCCCCTCGGCGCTGTAGGCGTGGCACAGGACGCCCGCGCCGTTGGCCGCCTTGACCACGGCAGAGAGCTGCTCGTAGTTGTAGACCAGCTCACGGGGGTCCTGTTCCGGCAGCCCGGCGCGGGGATTGGCACGGGTCTTGATGACTTCGGCGCCGCGCTTGAGGTTGACCCGGGTCAGGTAGGCCAGGTCTCTCGTCTCCTTGACGCCCCCGGACAGGGTGGCCAGCGGCGCGAGATCCGGGTCTGACAGGAGGGAGTCGCCGAGCTCCGGCGAGATGAACAGCCCTGCGGGCAGCATGCGTGGCGACACGCCCGGGGCCCACCCGGGGAGCGCCGCAAGCGCGACGTCCTGGTAGAAGCTGGTGGATCCGCTCCTGACACTGGTGGCGCCGCCCTGCAGGATGGCGCGGGCATCGGCCAAGGCATTGGCGTGGACGTGCACGTCGATGAGCCCGGGGAGTACCCAGCGCCCGGCGGCGTTGAGCACACGCGCACGGCCGGCGACGGCGGCCACCGCCTTCCGCGTGGAGTCCCGGGTACCGACGGCGGCGACTTTGCCGCCGTCGAGCACCAGCACGCCGTCCGCGACGGCGTCTCCGGTCTTGGGATCCACGATGGTGCCGCCCTCGATGATCAGGGGCTGGGGGGAGATGGGGCTGCCGTGGTAGTCGGGCCCGGAAGGCCGGTCTGCGGCATGCGCCGCCGAAGCCCCGCCGAGCTGGGCGGCGATAGTCGCAACAGAGATGCCGGCGAGGGCGGCGGCACCGGCCAGGATGCCGCGGCGCGGGACGTCAGCCGGGGGCTGCGGGGCTGAGGTGTGGTCGTGAAGGCACATCATTGTCTCCTTGGGGAAGGCCGCCCGGGGAGCAAGGGGCGGTTTGCCCTTAGAACGTTACTTGGTATTCCAAAATCCGAATAGCCCTTAATGCCTTAGTCGCCGCGCAATGTGCCGGCGATCTCATATTCCAGACAGATAATGGTCTGCCTGGCCGATTCTCGGCCTTACGGCCCCCGGCTGCGTCAGGCCGGTGGTTGACGGCTCGGAGGTTTGGTATTCCAAATGTGCTTCTGGAGGTGCCGCGCCCTGGCATTGGCGTGGCCGGGAACGCTACGGGCTGAGGACCTGTTCGCGCAGGATGTCCGCGTGGCCGCAGTGTTGAGCCAGCTCCCGCAGCATGTGCAGGTAGACCCAGCGCAGCGGCAGCGGGCCGCGTCGGTTGCCGAGCACCAGATCGTCGAGTCCCAAGGAGGCTGCAGCGAGTCGGGACGCTTCGCAGGCCTCGCGGTGTGCCTGCTGGATGGAGGCGATGGTGTCGCTGTCGTCCAGGATGAAGGACTCGTCGGGCGTCGAAGGGATGCCGATCTCGCCGCGCGACCTGCAGGTGATGGCCTCGTCGAACCAGACTTTCTCGACGAAGGTTGCGTGCTTTACCAGGCCCAGCAGGGTGGTGCGGGAAGGAACCAACCGCCGGCGGGCCTGTTCCTCGGTTAGCCCATTCAGGCAGTCGTTGAGGGCGACGCGGTGCTCGTTCAGGAAAGCGTCGAACTGGGCGCGCGCTGGTTGGTGGATGACGTCGTCGGCGAAAGTCACGGGCAGGGAGGACATGTGGGAGCCTAGCAAGGAGGAATGCCATGGGCTACAGGTGGGCTGCGGCAGAATGGGGGCGTGACCTCGTCTGACGCCTCTGTGAACCGCAAGCCTGCCCATCCGAAGCCTGTGAACAGCAAGCCGAAAATGTCAGTGGGAATGCGGGCGAACCTCGTGGTGACCGCGCTGGTCCTCTGCCTCGGACCCGTGCTGATCGGCGTTGGCAGTCACCAGATAAACACCGACGCGGAGCTGGTGCAGGCAGGGGAGCGTGTCACGGGAACGATCGTTCAATTTGATGATGTATCGAAAGCTTCCGAGCGCGACATCAAAGTGGAGTTTCAGTCCACCGACGGATCGGCCCATTTCACCTGGGCAACCGTTGACCATGACCAGCACCCTGTGGTTGGCGAGGAGGTCACGGTGGTTTACCGGGCGCTGGACCCGAGCCAGGCGACTGTACTTGGGTTTGAAAGCGACGGTGTATTTTTTAGGGGACTGGGCATCTTCCTGACGGCCATTTTCGGGGGAATC
This sequence comes from Arthrobacter sp. 24S4-2, assembly GCF_005280255.1. Lineage (NCBI taxonomy): Bacteria > Bacillati > Actinomycetota > Actinomycetes > Micrococcales > Micrococcaceae > Arthrobacter > Arthrobacter sp. 24S4-2. Next base: position 1,092,633 of record NZ_CP040018.1, read on the forward strand.
GGTGTATTCCTTGCCCTTCGCTACCTGCTGGGCCGAAGGAAGGACCGACGGAAGCGAACCGGATAACGCCACCTGAAAGGTGAGGGATCGACAGGGCTGAAACTGTTGAAGCTGTCCTCCACGACGGCTCGGCCATCACTGTCACGATTCACGGGGACGGGCCGGCGCTGCTGCTGCCCGTCCGGCTGGAGCCGCCATGCGACGGCTGACGCCGCGCCCCTCGCCGCACACCAGGACGAACTCATCGCCGCCGGCTGGGACGTGCACGTGCTTCCCGGCCTGGACCATCTCGGCGTGATGCACAGTTCGGTCGTCCTGCCGATCCTGGCCGGCTGGCTCCAGAAGGTGGGCGGGGTGAAGTAGGTGCCGGTGTCCAGCCGCATGCAGCGTCGCCGGGTCCGGCGCTCAGGGCTCCGACAGGGCGCTGATGCAGGCATTAAGCAGGCGCATTAATTCTGCTTGATCGTTGGACTTGAGTCCCTGGAGCATCTGCTTTTCAACCGACCTGACGGCAGCACTGGCAGCTTCCAACCGCTGTCGACCAAGAGGTGTGAGCTGGACGGGGAGAACGCGACCTGCCGGTGCTTGCGCCGGGCGGGAGGCGAGACCCTCCCTTTCGAGCGTCTGCAGGAGCACGTTCATCGACTGGCGGGACACGAAGGCCCCCGGGCCAGATCGGAATTCGACAACCCGGGCCGCTGAGCGAGGAGCTCAAGGCAGGCATACTGCGGAACTGTCATGCCGCTGGGGCGCAATGCGCCGTCCAGTGCGGACCGCAGGGCGCTGTGCGCCTGCTTGAGGAGGTATCCCGGCGACTTGTCCAGATCCACGCCGGCGTCTTCTTGACTCATGTCAATATTCTGACATAGTCTCCCCTTGTGTCAATGTACTGACACACATAGGAGGTAGAGGTAATGGCCGCTATCGGTCCCGATTTCATTTCCCTGCAGGTCCGCGATCTGGAGCGCTCGGCATGGTTCTACGAGCATCATCTGGGGCTGACGCCCTCCAAGGCCGGCCCACCCCACGCCGTCGTTTTCGAAACGCGTCCCGTCCCGTTTGCGGTCCGAAACCCTTTGCCCGGGACTGACCTCGATGCGATCGGCCAGCCCGGCGAAGGAGTTGCCGTCTGGCTAAGAGCCACGGACGCCCAGGAACTCCACGATGCACTTGTTGCTTCCGGCACCACCATTACGTCGGCGCCAATCGACGGGCCTTTCGGCCGGACGTTCACATTCGCCGATCCGGACGGCTATCGGATCACCATCCATGATGGCGCCTAAAACGGTGAACGGCGGGTCCATATGAGCCGATGAATGGGTGGCGAATCACCACCTGCTGGTCTACAGGGCGGAGCGCCGGTTGCGGGCCTGCTGCACCAGCCGGCTGAAGGCAAACACGAAGACGGCCTCGATCAACACCATGAGTCCGAGCATCAGCCATTGGCTTTCGCTGATGAAGAAGGCAACCCCGAGAAGCACGAGCACCGTTCCCAGGGCCAGTGTGTACACGGCGAAACCGAACGCCACCCTTGCGCTGCGCACTCCCGTCCGGAAGCCGAAGCCCATAGGTTCACCGCCGGGGTATCCCTCGACGCGGTCGGGACCTGCGGGCTTGAGTCTGTCGAACTCTTCCCAAGGGTCCCGGTCCTGATCCTGGTCCGTCATGGTTCCATTATCCCGCGAATCCAGCGGCCCAGGCCCACGGGCGGCAGGCACAAGCCGAACTCCGTCAGCGGCCGCCCGCCGTCGTCCGTTGCTGCTGCACTGGCGTCCGCCGGATCCTCCGGCTCCCAGCGCAGCAGGTCTCCCGGCTGGCACTCCAGCGCCTCGCAGAGTGCCTCGAGGGTGGTGAAGCGCACCGCTTTGGCCCGGCCGTTCTTGAGCACCGCCAGGTTGGCGGGCGTGATGCCCACCCGCTCCGCGAGCGTGCCCACGGGCATTTTGCGCTTGGCCAGCATCACATCGATGTCGACGAAGATCGGCATCAGATCACCTCGTCCAGTTCGTCCCGGGGGTGTTTGGCTTCGGCGTCGCGGGCCACCGCCTGCGCCAGCAGCATGCGGAGTACGACAACGACCAAGGCCACTCCGGCGACCAGCACACCTGCCCCCGCGCGGGGAACAGTGGTAGCCTGCCGACGATGACCGTGAACCCAGCTCTGCTCGACTGGTTGCTTGACTCCGACCCGGCACTGCGCTGGCAGGTCGAGCGCGACCTCTCGGGCGCCCCGCGTGAGGTGTGGAGTGCGAGCCGGGGCCGCATCGCGACGGAAGGGTTCGGGGCGCGGCTGCTCGCCCTGCAGGACCCGGACGGCCAGTGGGCAGGGGGAGCATACTTCCCCCGCGACTTCGACTTCCAGGGCCCCGAGACGGCCGAGGGTGCGGGGCAGCCGTGGACCGCGACGACGTGGACGCTCAACACGCTCCGCGACTGGGGCCTCGATGCCGCCGCCCTGGCCGGCACGGCGGAACTGCTCGCCGCGAACTCCCGCTGGGAGTATGACGACCTGCCGTATTGGGGCGGCGAAGTGGACGCCTGCATCAACGCCTACACGCTGGCCAACGGGGTTTGGCTCGGGGCGGATGTCTCCGGAATTGCCCAATGGTTCCTGGACCACCGAATGGCCGACGGCGGCTGGAACTGCGAGTGGGTGGACGGTTCCACCCGTTCGTCCTTCCATTCCACGCTCAACTCGCTAAAGGGGCTCCTGTACTACGAGGCCGCGACCGGCGGCAGCGACGCCCTGCGCGCTGCCCGCCGGGCCGGCGAGGAGTACCTGCTGCAGCGCCGGCTGCTCCACACACTGTCCACGGGCGAGCTCGTCGGGCCATGGGTGACCCGGTTGGCCTACCCGTTCCGCTGGATCTACAACGCGCTCAGCGGGGCCGACTATTTCCGGACGGCCGCGCTGCACGACGGCGCCGACCCCGATCCGCGGCTCACGGAGGCGGTCGGGGCGATCCGCGCCGCCCGCCGCCCCGACGGCACCTGGCTGCAGGAGCGCCGCCATCCCGGACGGGTGTGGTTCGACGTGGACGTGGCACCCGGCGAGCCGTCAAAGTGGCTCACGTTCTACGGCACGCGTGTCCTCGCCTGGTGGGACGGCGCGCCAAACGCAAAAAGGGGAGCCGGTTGAACCAGAGGGGTCACCGTGACCGGCGTGAGCATCTCCCGCTCGAAGCCCGCCACGCGCCGCGGGCCGTGCAGGATCAGCTCGTGCGTATGCACATCAGCCGTGCTGGACGTGGCCAGATGGAGCTTCACCAGACCCGGCGCCACGATGCGCTCCAGGTCCAGGCCGGTGAAGGACGTGCGGTCCGCGTGGACCGTGAACTCCACCGTGGCCGAGGCTCCGGCGGCCAGTTCCACGCGCGCGTAGCCGATCAGCTCGCGCACCGGCCGGACCACTTCGCCCACCGGGTCCGCCAGGTACAGCTGCACCACTTCGGCACCATCAACAGACCCCGTATTGGTGACGGTGCAGCTCACGGTGACCGCGTCCGACGTCGATATGGTGGGCGCGCTGGCCAGATGGCCTGAGAACTCGAACGAGGTATAGGACAGGCCGTGGCCAAAGCCGTAGAGCGGTGACGGGTCCAGGGCGCTGACGCCAGTGGGGCCGGCCAGCCGGCTCTGCAGGTACGTGCCCGGCTGCCCGCCCGGGGTGCGGGGAACGGACACCGGCAGTTTGCCGGAGGGATTGACGACGCCGGTGAGCACGTCCCAGAGCGCGTCGGCGCCTTCCTCTCCGGGGAAGAACCCCTGGACGATCGCGTCGGCACGCTCGGCGAAGTCGCCCAGTGCGTAGGGCCGGCCGCTCAGGACCACAACCACAACCCGGGTTCCGGCGGCCGCAGCAGCCGTGAGGACCCGGTCCAGCATGGCGTGCTGGTCACCGGGAAGGCGGAGGTCGGCGGCGTCGTTGCCCTCGCCCGAGGTGCCGCGGCCGAACAGCCCGGCGTTGTCACCCACCACAACCACCACAGTGTCCACGGATGCAGCGACCGCGCAGGCCTGGGAGATCTGCTCGGGGGTGGCTGCCTCGCAGGTGCCTGTGGCCGAGCTGCGCACTGCGCCGAAGCGGCGGGCGGCGGCCTGGGCCACGGTGGGCACGGAAATGCCCATGGGCACGTCGGGGTGGGAGGCACCCACGTGCGCGTCGAACGAGTAGCAGCCCAGCATCGCGAACGGATCCTCGGCCAGCGGCCCCACCACCCCAAGCGAACCCAACGCGGCAGCGGGCAGCGGCAGCGCAGGGCCGCCGTCGAACGTCCCGTTGCTCAGCAGCACCAGCGACTGCTGTGCGATCAGGCGCGCGAGGCCGCGGTTCAAGGGAGGGTCCAGGTCGATCGGACCGGCGGCCAGTGCCGGCGGCACGGGATCGAACTCGGGGGAGAGCAGGCCGGCTTCCAGCTTCTGGGTGAGGACCCGGCGCAGCGCCGTGTCGATCACCGATTCGTCCAGCGCACCTTCGCGGACCCGCTGAAGCAGCGGCTCGCCGTAGCAGTTCACGGTGGGGAGTTCGACGTCGACCCCCGCCTCGAGTGCCAGCACCGCAGCGTCGCCGGAATCGGCGGCCACGCCGTGGGTGACGTTCAGGAAGGCGACTCCGAAGTAGTCGGCCACCACCGTTCCGGCGAAGCCCCATTCCTCGCGGAGCAGTGCGGTGAGCAGGGCGCGGTTGGCGGCTGCCGGCACGCCGTCGGTATCGGTGTAGGCGTGCATCACGGACCGGGCGCGGCCGTGCTTGATGGCCATCTCGAACGGCGGCAGCATCACGTCGGCCAGTTCGCGCGGGCCCATGGAGACCGGGGCGTGGTTGCGGCCGGCGCGGGAGGCGGAGTAGCCCACAAAGTGCTTGAGCGTGGCCACAATCCCCTCGGACTCCAGGCCCTGCACATACGCGGTGGCCACGGTGCCCACCAGATAGGGGTCCTCGCCGATGGTTTCCTCCACGCGGCCCCAGCGCAGGTCGCGGACCACGTCCAGCACCGGGGCAAGGCCCTGGTGCACGCCGAGGGCGCGCATGCTGGCGCCGATCCGGCCGGCCATTTCGCGGACCAGGGCCGGGTTGAAAGTGGCGCCCCAGGCCAGCGGCACGGGGAAGGCTGTGGCTTTCCAGGCGGCCAGCCCGGCCAGGCATTCCTCGTGCACCTGGGCGGGAATGCCGAAGCGGGACGCGGCCATGATCTGTTCCTGAGCGGCGGCCAGGCGCCGCGCGCCCTCCAAAGGTTCCAGCGGGGTGGTGCCGTACATGCGGGTGATCTGGCCCAGCCCGTGGGAGATCACGTCATCCCATGAGCGGGCATCGCCGGCCATCTGGCTCTGCAGCGGCGCCACCGAGTCGCCGTCCGTGGAGGCGTTCACCCAGACGCCCACCAGTTGGGCGGCCTTCTCCTCGAGGGTCATCTCACGGATGAGGCGTTCGACGGCGTCCGGCCCGGCGGCGAAGGGGAGTACTTGCTTTTCGGCGGCACCGCTGCTCACGGGTTCTCCTACGGTTGGAAGTGTTTCTTAGAAACTATCAGAAATTTATATTTACTTTCTAGGGTGGGAAAGCATTGACTTACCGGTATTGCAGTTCCTACGGTTGAAGAACCGGGGCTGCGTGGCCCCGAAACTGTCTCGGAAAGTTCTGAGGCACTTTAGAAAGTTTCGGAGAATCCGGAGCAAGCCCGATGATTGACTGCAAAGGCGGAGAATTTCAGATGCGGACGTACAAAGTGGCCATCGTGGGAACGGGCGGCATCGCGGCGGTGCATGCGGACAACCTGGCCCGGACCGGCGGCCGTGCGGAAATGGTTGCAGCCTGCGATGTGGACGAGTCCCGGCTGCAGGCCTTCTGCGATGAGCACGCCATCGCCGGCCGCTACCAGAACCTCACTGAGCTGCTGGCCGAAGCCAAGCCGGACATCGTGCACCTGTGCACCCCGCCCATGATGCACATCGACCAGGCCATCGAGTGCCTGGAAGCCGGCGTGCATGTGCTCTCGGAGAAGCCGCCGGCCCTGTCCCTGGCGGACTTTGACCGGCTGGAGACCGCCCAAACACGAGGCGGCGCAGAGTTCTCCTGCGTCTTCCAGCACCGCTTCGGCGACGCCTCCGCCGCAGCGCGGTCCCTGATCGGGGCCAGCGATTTCGGCCGGCCGCTGGTGGCCCGCTGCGATACGCTCTGGTACCGCCCGGACAGCTACTTCGACCTGCCGTGGCGGGGCACCTGGAACGCGGAAGGCGGTGGCCCCACCATGGGCCACGGCATCCACCAGTTCGACCTGCTGCTACACCTGCTGGGGCCGTGGGCCGAGGTCACGGCCATTGCTTCCCGGCAGGCCCGCGCCACCTCCACCGAGGACCTGTCCGCGGCACTGGTCCGCTTCGAGAACGGGGCGGTGGCCACCGTCATCAACTCGCTGCTGTCCCCGCGGGAGACCTCGGACATCCGGATCGACTGCGAGTTCGCCACCGTGGAGCTGAGCCATCTGTACGGTTACGCCACCAACAACTGGTCCGTCACTCCCGCTCCCGGCCACGAGGATCCGGTCCGCGAGGCATGGGAAGGCCAGCCGCTGGAACGCGGCAGCGGCCACTCGGCCCAGTTCCTGGCCATGTATGACGCGCTCGACGCCGGGCAGCCCGTTCCGGCCGGCGCGGACTCTGCGCGGCAGACCCTGGAGTTCGCTGCCGCGATCTACGCCTCCGCCTTCACCGGCAAACCCGTGCGGCGCGGCGAGATCGTGCCCGGCCACAGCTTCTACACCGGCATGGACGGCGAGGGCCTGGGCACCCGGGTCCTGGACTCAACAGCCTTTGCCTCGACCGCCCTCGCCTGACCCGTCCTGACTTTTTGGAGACTCCCATGACCAGCCCCGCAGCAACCACCGCCACAGCAACCACCACCGCCGTAAGCACCGCCGTAAGCACCGCCTTCGAAGCCACACAGCTGAGCTATTCCGACGACGGCGCCGCCCTCACCTTCACGGTCGGCGGCCAGCAGATTGCCAAGTACACGTACCAGCCCACCGACGATCAGTACGAAAGCCCGCGGCCGTTCTTCCACCCGGTCACCACTCTGGCGGGCGACGAGGTGACCATCTCCCGGCCCTGGGACCACGTCTGGCACAAGGGCCTGTCCTGGGCGCTGCCCAATGTGGGGGACCACAACTTCTGGGGTGGTGCTACGTACACCCGGGCCACCGGCTACGCCAATCTGGACAACAACGGGGCCATGGCCCATGAGGCGTTCACGGCGATCGATGCCTCCGGTGCCGGGATCACGGCGTCGGAATCCCTGCGCTGGTCCGGCCAGGACGGCCGGCCGCTGATCGCCGAGCAGCGCCGCTTCAACATCCGGCTGCTGGATGTTCCCGGTGTGCCGGCGGGCGGCTGGGCGCTGCTGTTCGAGACCACCATGAGCAATATGTCCGGTGCGGAGATCGGCATCGGCAGCCCCACCACCGAGGGCCGGGACAACGCCGGCTACGGCGGGCTGTTCTGGCGCGGGCCCCGGTCCTTCACGGGCGGCGAGTTCCGCTCCGGGCAGGGCACCGGTACGGACGAATTCATGGGGACCCGCTCACCGTGGATTGCGTTCACCGGCCAGCACGACGGCAGCTGCCGCTCCTCCACCGTCCTGTTCGCGGAAGATGGCTCCAACCCCGGCGCACCCAACCAGTGGTTCGCCCGCTCGTCGATGTTCGCCTGCCTGGGTTCCGCGCCGTTCTTCAGCGAGGTGGTGCCGCTGCGCGAAGGCCAGCCCATCACGTACCGCTATGCCGTGGTGATCGCGGACGGTTCCTTGGATGGGGACTCCGCCGCGGCGCTGGCTGATGCGGCCCGGGCTGCGCTGGAGAGCTGGTCCTGAACCATGGTCTCTTCCTTACCCGGGGCCACCACATTTCCCGGCGCCACCGCGTTGTCCGAGGTCAGCATCTACGACTGGCCGGGTGCGGACGGCGCCGCCGGCGGCACGCCACACCTGCACACTGCCTCCGCTGAGGCGTACGTGGTGCAGGCGGGGACCGGCCGGCTGGAGACCCTGGATTCGCGCGGGTTCACCTCCACCGCGCTGGCGCCGGGCGTGGTGCTATGGTTCACGCCCGGCACCGTGCACCGGGCCATCAACGACTCGGGCGACCTGTTGGTCCTGGTGCTCATGCAGAACGCCGGGCTGCCGGAAAACGGCGACGCCGTGATGACGTTCCCGCCGGAGCACCTGACGGACCCCGAAGCGTATCGCCGTGCGGCGGCGCTTGAACACAAGGACGCCGACCGCGGAGTCCCGGCCGCGGAGGAAGCCGCCCGCCGTCGTCGTGATCTGGCGCTGGAAGGGTACTTTGCGCTCAAGGAGGCGGTGCTGGAATCCGGGCCCGGTGCGCTTGCGGAGTTCCATGCGGCGGCGGCGCGGCTGGTGGGTTCCAAGACCGGCACATGGGCGGAATTCCTGGCCGGGGGAGCGGCGCGGCAGGCGGAGGTAACGCGCCAGCAGTTGCGCTCTCTGGACGCGGCCGAAAGTTTCTATCTGCAGGAAGCGCGGACTACCATGGGAAAACGGGAAACCCGCAGGATCTACGGCATGTGCGGCCGTATCCAGACTTGGGAACTTTCCGATAACTAGCGGCCCGCAGGGGCCCGTCCCGGCTGGAAGGTGGGTTCCGTGGTGAGCAAACAGGATACTGGGCGCGCGACGATCAGTGAGATTGCCAGGGAGGCCGGCGTCTCGGTCCCGACCGTTTCCAAAGTGCTGAACGGCCACGCCCATGTGGCGGCGGAGACGCGCGCCCGGGTGGAGGAGATCATCGCCCGGCGTGACTATGCGCGCCGCCCGGCCAAGCGGAAGCAGAAGGCCGGCCTGATTGACCTGGTGTTCCCCGGGCTCGGGTCGGAATGGGCCCTGGAAATCATCGAGGGCGTGGAGCGCGTGGCGCAGGATGCCGGGTACGGCACGGTGGTGAGCAGCCTGAACCTGGACGGTTCGCGGATCCGGCCGTGGCTGGCGAACCTGGCCGAGCGGAAATCGGACGGGCTCCTGATGGCGGTCTACGAGCTGGACTCCAAGCAGATCCAGCGCATTAAGTCGCTGGGGATCCCGGTGGTGCTCATTGACCCCGTGGGCCAGCCCGGGCCGGACCTTATGACGGTTGGGGCTGCCAACTGGGACGGCGCCCATTCAGCCACCGAGCACCTGCTGCAGCTGGGACACCGCCGGATCGGCATGATCGGCGGCCGCGAAGATTTGCAGTGCAGCAGTGCACGGGAGGACGGGTACCTTTCCGCGCTGCGGCGGGCGGGCGTGGCCGTGGATCCTGCGCTGATGGTGCCCGGTGATTTCTCCATCGAGTCCGGTGAGGCCGGGACGCGGAAACTGCTGGAGCTGGCTGACCGGCCCACGGCGATCTTCACGGGTAACGATGCCCAGGCCCTGGGCGCCTACCGTGCCGCGCGGAAACTGGGACTCAGCATCCCCGAAGACCTGAGCATCATCGGCTTTGACGACATCCCGGCGGCCGAGTGGATCGAGCCGGGGCTGACTACCATCCGCCAGCCCGTGGTCCAGATGGCCGAGGCCGCCATGCGCGCCCTGCTCCGGCACCTGGACGGGGACGAGGAACTTCCGCAGCGGATCGAACTGGGGACGGAACTGGTTGTCCGCGGGTCCACCGCGGCGCCCCGGAAGGCGTAGGTTACTAGTCCGGATTCGGATTCCGGACGCCTTTCTCCCCGATGTCTGCGGCGCCGACAACGTCGGCCGCAGGTGAATGGGTGGTCTCGTTTTCGCGGATCCGGAGCTCCGGGTGGTGGAGGTCCAGGGCGGGGCGTTCCGAACGGATGCGCGGCAGCGACGTGAAGTTGTGGCGCGGCGGCGGGCAGGACGTTGCCCACTCCAACGAAGCACCGAAGCCCCACGGGTCGTCCACCTGAACCTTCTCGTTGCTGCGCCAGGTGATGTAGACGTTCCAGAAGAACGGGATCAGCGAGGCACCGAGAAGGTAGGAGGAGATGGTGGAGAACTGGTTCATCCATTCGAAGTTGTCCTGCGGCATGTAATCCGCGTAGCGGCGGGGCATGCCCATGACGCCGAGCCAGTGCTGGATCAGGAACGTGCCGTGGAAGCCGAGGAAGAGCATCCAGAAGTGGATCTTGCCGAGGCGCTCGTTGAGCATCTTGCCGGTCCATTTCGGCCACCAGAAGTAGAAGCCTGCGAACATCGCGAACACCACGGTGCCGAACACCACGTAGTGGAAGTGGGCCACCACGAAGTAGGTGTCCGAGACGTGGAAGTCCAGCGGCGGGGAGGACAGGATGATGCCGGTCAGGCCGCCGAACAGGAAGGTCGCCAGGAAGCCGATGCTCCACAGCATGGGTGTTTCAAAGGTGAGGGAGCCGCCCCACATGGTGCCGATCCAGTTGAAGAACTTCACGCCGGTAGGTACGGCGATCAGCATCGTCATGAAGGAGAAGAACGGCAGCAGGACCGATCCGGTCACGTACATGTGGTGTGCCCACACGGTCACGGACAGTGCGGCGATCGCAATGGTTGCGTACACCAGGCCCTTGTAGCCGAAGATCGGCTTGCGGCTGAAGACCGGGAAGATCTCGGTGACGATGCCGAAGAACGGCAGGGCGATGATGTACACCTCGGGGTGGCCGAAGAACCAGAACAGGTGCTGCCACAGGATGGCGCCGCCGTTCTCGGGATCGTAGATGTGGGCACCAAAGCGGCGGTCCGCGCCGAGGGCGAACAGGGCTGCTGCCAGCGGCGGGAAAGCCATGATCACCAGGATGGCCGTGGCCAGCGTGTTCCAGGTGAAGATCGGCATGCGCCACATGGTCATGCCCGGGGCGCGCATGCAGATGATGGTGGTGATGAAGTTGACGGCGCCGAGGATGGTGCCGAAGCCCGAGAGCGCGAGGCCGAAGACCCACAGGTCACCTCCCACGCCGGGGGTGAATGTGGTGTTGTTCAGCGGTGCGTAGGCAAACCAGCCGAACGAGGCGGCGCCCTGCGGGGTGATGAAGCCGGAGACGGCGATGGTGGACCCGAAGAGGAAGAACCAGAAAGCCAGTGCGTTCAGCCGCGGGAAGGCGACGTCCGGTGCGCCGATCTGCAGCGGCATGATGACGTTGGCAAAGCCGGCGAACAGCGGCGTAGCGAACATCAGCAGCATGACGGTGCCGTGCATGGTGAACAGCTGGTTGTACTGCTCCTTGGTCTGCAGGATCTGCATGCCGGGCTCGAACAGTTCGGCACGGATCAGCAGCGCCATGACGCCGCCGAAGCAGAAGAACACGAAGGACGCGATCAGGTACATGTACCCGATGGTCTTGTGGTCAGTTGTTGTGATCCAGTTGACCACCAGGCGTCCCTTGCGCTTCGGGACCACCTGGGGGTAAGCGGTGGGCGCCGCAGTTCCGGAAGCGTAATCATAAGTGGCCATGACCGGCTCTTTCCCGTCGTGCATCCAGTGCCGCCGTGTGGCTTCAGCAGCTCGTCCCTGCCGGCTGTGCACAACGGCCGGCAGGAAGATCGCCTCCACGCGGGAGGTGGGATCTTCTTCGAATTTACTGACGCCGGGCCGTGCTGTCCATAGCTTGTGGTGGCTCGCCGGCACGCGCAGGCTGCAAGGCCGTTATGCGCGCTTGTGCAGGGCAGGTCCACCGGCCTATACCGCCCGAAGGTCCTTATGAGTACCGTGGCCTCATGCAGAAAATATCGATCGACGCGTTGGCCCGGCAACAGCTGGCGGCTGCCCTTGCCGCGGGCAACGGACGGGCTGCCGACACCGTCTATGGCGGCCACGAGAAGGTGCTCCGGCAGACCGTCATGGCACTCAAGGCCGGCACACAGCTGAGCGAGCACCAGAACCCGGGCGACGCCACGGTTTTCGTCTTGCAAGGAAGCCTCCGGCTGCGTTCCGGGGAGGATTCGTGGGACGGAAAGCCCGGCGACCTGCTGATCGTCCCGGACGGGCTGCACAGCCTGGAGGCGGAAGAGGACTCGACGTTCCTGTTCACCGTGGCGAAGGGTTCGAAGCAGGGCTGAGGTCTCCGCCGGCTCTGCCCAAGCCCAACTAGGTAGCAGCAGGTGTCGTTATGAGCGCTCAAAACGACACCTGCTGCTACCTAGTTGGGGGCGGGGCCGTGCCACGCCAGTCCCGTAACGGAAATCGGCCTCCGGCGCCCACGTGGGACAGACTGTTTCCGTGAGCAACAAACCCCGAACCGCCCTCGCCGTCGCCGGCCTCAGCCTGGGCACATCGCTGAACCCGCTGAACTCCTCCATGATCGCCGTCGCCCTGGTGGTGCTGCGCGCGGATTTCGGGCTCGACGTCGCCACGGTCACCTGGGTGATCACCGCCTTCTACCTCACCTCCGCGGCCGGCCAGCCGCTGATGGGCCGGCTGGCGGACCGGTTCGGGCCGCGGCGCCTGTTCACCATGGGGATGGCGCTGGTGGCGGTGACGTGTACCCTGGCGCCCTTCGCGCCAAACTTCGCCCTGCTCTGCGTCGCCCGGGCGTTCATGGCCCTCGGCACCGCCACCGCATACCCGAGCGGCGTCGTCATCGTCGGGGAACTGGCCAAGACGGCGAAGGTGAAGTCCACCCGGCCGCTTGGCCGGATCCAGATGGCCAACACCTCTGCAGCGGCGGTGGGCCCGGTGGTGGGCGGGCTGCTGGTGAGCCTGGTGGGCTGGCAGGCGCTGTTCGTGATCAACGTGCCCTTGTCCCTTGGGGCCCTGTTCGTTGTCCGGAAGTTCGCCCCGGCGGATGAGGCCCGGGAACGCGGCCGGGCCTCCGAACTGCTGCGCGACTCGGACATCCCCGGCATCCTGGGCTTCGTCGGATCGCTGATGCTCATCATGATGGCCCTGCTGAACGTGCTGCCGGACGCGCGGTGGTGGCTGCTCGCGGGCGGAACCGTGCTGGCTGCCCTCTTCGTCTGGCGCGAGCTACGGTTCAGCCCGCCGTTCCTGGACCTCCGGCTACTGGGGCGGAACAGGCCGCTGCTGCTGGTCTACCTGGGCTTCGCGGTTTTCAACGGCATCTACTACTTCGCCTTCTTCGGCCTGCCGCAGCTGCTGCAGGAAGCGGCAGGCTACGATCCCGGCGTCGTGGGTCTCCTCATGCTGCCGCTGGCAGCAATGTCCGTGATCGCGACGCCGTTCGCGGTGCGCGCGATCGAACGCTTCGGGGTGCGGCGGGTGCTGATCGCCGGGGTGCTGCTGCTTGTGGCCGCCGCCGGGATGATGTGGCTGCTGACCGCATCCTTCGCCATCCCGCTGGTGCTGGCACTCACCGCACTGATGGGCATTCCGTGGAGCGTGGTGAGCATCGCCTCCAGCCAGGGCATGTACGTCTCCACCCAGCCGCACGAGCGCGGAGTGGCCGCGGGCATCTTCCAGACCTGCCGCTACCTCGGCGCCATCACGGCCACGGTGCTGATCGGCATCTTCTACGGCAGCGGCGTGAACCAGGCCAACTGGGGACTCATGGTGCTCACCATGCTGGTGCTCGGCGCCGTCGCTTTTGGCGTGACGCTGCTGTGGCGGGAACGGAAATAAGCTAGCCGGAGAGGGCAAATATGGCGCCCCGTCGGGCGCCCCGTTTCCTCGAATTCACGGCATATTGACACCCGGATTGCGCGGGAATACCGTCGGCCTTAACGGGGCATTCCGCCCCGTCCCAAAAGTATGTTCGGCGCTGGATCTGGGCCGCTTCTGCTTGGCCACGGCGCCAGCAAGGAGGATCCTGTGTCCTGGGAAATTTCTGGAAAGTATGTTGCCCAATGTAATTGCCAGCTGATCTGCCCATGCCCTGTGGACGGTACGCCCACCGGACCGAACGGCGAGTGCCGCGGCGTGGCTGTGTTCAACATCGCGAGTGGAAAACTCGATGATACCGATCTGTCGGGCACGGCCTTCGCCTTCTGCAACTGGTTCCCGTCGAACCTCAGCGCAGGCGGCTGGAAAGTGGGAGTGGTTGTCGATGACGGTGCGTCGGACGCGCAGGCCGGCGCCTTGGAAACCATCCTTCATGGTGAGGCAGGCGGACCGTTCGCGGATTTTGCGGCGCTGTACGGAGAATGGTTAGGAGTTGAGCGTGCGAGCGTCACGTTCTCCGATGGCGACGGGCCGTCGGGTTCGGTCGCCGGGCGCGCTGACTTCACATTCGAGCCGCTGCTGGGGCCGGACGGCGGTTTCACCACCGAGAAGAACGCGATGTTCGGCTTCGCTCCGGAGTTCCGGATCGGAAAGGGACCGGGTCACTCCGACCTCTTTGGCCTGGACTTCGACGGCGTCTACGGCGAGACCGCGGACTTCACCTTCGCAAGTGAGATGGCCGAGGGCGCCCCAAAGGGCCGGGGCTAGTGCGGCCGGCCGATGTATCATCGGAGGCTGTTTAGGAGAGGCCGCGCGCGCATTTTTGCGCGCGCCGCCGTTTCGCGTTCCGCCATGTCCGGGCTAGCCGGGTCGGGCCTTGCCGCGCCCGGAGCCGCCGCGCCCGGACGGGCTAGCGCCCGCTCGTCCGGGGGACTGGGCGCCGGGTTTTCCCGCGCCGCCGCCCGCATCGATCCGCGGGAAGCCGGCCTGATTGCCTTGCTGCTGGTCCTGGCCGCTGCGAGCTGGATCTTCACCTCGTCGCAGTTGAACGGCATGGATATGGGCCGGTGGACGGACCCGGGACCGCTGGGATTCTTCGTCGTCACCTGGGTGGTGATGCTGGCGGCCATGATGTTCCCGTCCGTGGCGCCCATGGTGGTGGCCTATGACCGGGTGCAGCACCATCGCCGGAATACCGGGCGCTATGCCCCGGCCGGCTCCACCGCGGTGTTTGTAGCGGGGTACCTCATCAGCTGGACCGCGTTCGGGCTGGTGGCCTATTCGCTGTACATGTCGGTGGCGTCGCTGGCACCGGGGTTCTTCGCCTCGGACCAGGGCGGCCGCTATCTGGCGGCCGGCGTGATCATGCTGGCGGCCGTCTATCAGCTGACACCTGCCAAGAACGTCAGCCTGATGAAGTGCCGGAACCCCATGGACTTCGTCCTGCACCGCATGCGGAGAGGATACCGGGGTGCACTGGTCATGGGCGTGGAGCACGGCGTGTGGTGCGTCGCGTGCTGCTGGGCCCTGATGGTGGCGCTGTTTGCGCTGGGCGTGATGAGCATCGGGTGGATGGCGTTGATCGGGGCATTCATCGCCGGGGAGAAGATGCTGCCTTGGAAGCGGCTGGCCAACCGCTCGGTTGCGGTGGCGCTGGCTGTTATTGCGCTTGGTGTTGCCCTGCAGCCCGCGGCGATGGGCGGGACGGGGATGTAACTGGCCGTACCGCACAGCGTGCTGGCGGCCAGGAACGGGGGAATCTATTGTCGGTCTCATGCACTGGAGGAGCTCAAAATGGCTGACGGGACCGGACTGATCACGCGTTTTTACAAGGAGATAATCGAGGGTGGAAATCTGTCCCTCATTGACGAGCTGGCGACGGAGGACTACGTCGATCACGAAGAGGCTCTCCCGGGGCAGCCGCCGGGCAAGGACGGCGTTCGCTACTTCGTGGACGCGATCCGGACGGCGTTCCCGGATATTAAAGTCAAGACGGTCGAAGCGTCACTGGCCGACGGAAACATGGAGGCCTGCCACGTGATTCTCACGGGCACCCATCGCGGGGAAATGGCCGGCATGCCAGCAACGGGCAAGAGCGTCGAATTCGGCACAACTGACATTATCCGCGTCGAGGACGGCAAGGTGGCCGAGCATTGGGGGACCACGGACAACTTGACCCTCATGCAGCAGCTTGGTGCCATCCCTGCCTAGGGCTCGCCGGACGGACGTCCGCAATAGGGCCAATAGAGTTTCCCGCCGCCGCTCCTAGCCGACGGCGGGAGGCACCACGTGCGGCACCGTCCCGTGGCGGTGCCGCACCGCTTTGACTGCCCGCGCCTATGCGCGCGCGGCCACGTCCTCCGCGGCTGCGCCGGCGGCCTCTGCGGCCGGCGCGTCAGCCGCATCCCGCTCCACGGTCCGCTGCTCCGCCGCGACATGACCGGATTCTTTCGGCCCGGGCGGATAGGCGTGCGTGCGCCCGGTCACCATGATCACCAGTGCGACGACGACCGGCACCGCAGCCGCGACCGGCACCATCAGCGGGCCTGCCGTGGTGAGGGCAGCCGCGCCGTAGAGCGCGCCGATGGTGATCCCGAGCTGGATGGTGAGCACGGTGAGGCCGTTGGCGGCTTCGCGGTACTCCTTGCCGGCCCGGAGAATGGCGGACTGGTTGTAGATGCCGATCGCGCCGAAGGCCGCTCCCCAGACGGCCATCAGCACCACGGCGCCGGGGACGGTAGTCCCGCCCAGCGGGAGGAGGAGGAAGGCGGCGACGACGACCGCCGTCGTGATCAGCAGTGAACGGCGCGGGCGCATGTCCACGGTCATGCCGGCGATCCATATGCCCACCAGCCCGGAGAATCCCAGGACCGTGAGTGAGAGCGTGATGCTGTAGTCGGGCAGGCCGGCCTCGCGGAGGAACGGGGCAATGAAGGTGAACAGCGCAAAGTGCGCCATGAGCATCAGCGGCCAGGCGATGGCCACCGGCTTCACTCCGGGCTGGCCAATCGCCTTGCGCAGCGATGGCCGCGGGGCGTCCGGGACCCGCCGTACGCCGGGAAGCAGCCACATCGCCAGGGCAGCGAGCACCGCGCCGGCGCCCGCCAGCAGGAGGAAGGACGCCCGCCAGCCGATCACCGCGCCCAGGGCAGTTCCCAGCGGGGCGCCGATGGCCAGGCCCAAGCTGTTGCCGCTGAAGACGATGGCCATCGCTTTGCCCACCTTGTGGGCCGGAACAATGCGAGCCACGAAAGGGGCCATGGCGGTCCAGAGCAGGCCGTGGGCGATGCCGCCCACCAGCCTGGCGGTGAGGGCGGCGCCGAAGTTGGACACCAGGCCCACGAGGGCGTTGCTGATGGCGAAGGTCAGGACCAGCGCCACCAGGAGGATGTGCCGGGGGATGCGGGACAGCAGCATGGCGGCCGGGATCACCGTGGCCACAATGATTGCGGCGTACCCGGCGGTGAGGTAGCCGGCCACGGGTTCGGACACGTTGAGCCCGGCGCTGATCTGGGGGAG
The DNA here is from genome assembly GCF_005280255.1 of Arthrobacter sp. 24S4-2. Lineage (NCBI taxonomy): Bacteria > Bacillati > Actinomycetota > Actinomycetes > Micrococcales > Micrococcaceae > Arthrobacter > Arthrobacter sp. 24S4-2. The sequence goes on from NZ_CP040018.1 coordinate 1,109,752, forward strand.
CAGGCCGGAGGGCAACAGCTCGGTGGTGATGGCGGTGAAACCGATCATCGACAGCACCAGCAGCGCGCCGAAGGGCATGCGGTCGCGTGCGGAAGCAGAGGTCGCGGGAGACACGGGAGAAGGGTCCTAATCAGGGATTGGGGAAGGAACACGGCGCCGATTGCCGGTGTCCTCCACTCAAATTACCTGATTTATTGGACGTGAGGCAGGGTCTGTCAGGACCACCCTTACGGGAACGCCCGGACTCGTACTAACGGCTTTCGCTCACAGCCGCCGCGCCGCGACGAAGCCGCCCCGGGACTGGCCGGAACCGCTGGGCTGGCCGGTCGGCTCCGGACGGGGTGGATTTGGTGGAGTCGGTGAGCGACAGGCTGCGCCCGTACGTCGAACACAGCCCGGGGACAGAGTGTTCGCTGCCGCGCCAGCCGGCCGACTCGAGCAGCTCCACCGGGTCGTGCGGATCGGCCCGCGCCAGGAGCTCGCTCATCGAGAGCCCGGTCTGCAGGCTGAAGTCTCCCAGGTTTGCTTCCACATATCAGTTTTTGGCAAGGGGCCGGCCCGCACGATTCATGGGATCTCGACGGCTTCACCGCTCACCGCAATTCCGCCGGACGGAGGAATGTCGACAGTGAGCACGCTCGCGCGGCCCACATGACTGCCTTGATGCGCCACCACGCGGCTTGGCGGCTCCACGAGTGAAAGCAAGCGGAGGTATCCGCCGAAGGCAGCGGCAGCCGAACCGGTCGCCGGATCTTCAGTAATGGTGCCCACCGGGAAGAGGTTGCGCGAGTCGTACTCGCCCGGTCCAATCTCGCAGAGCGTCGTGACGGTGCCGGCCCAGTTCTGGGCATCCATCAGCGTGCGCATGGAATCGGGGTCGAAAACGAATGAGTCAAAGGTGCTTCGTTCTGCGAAGACGAGAATGGGATGCCAGTTTCCGGCAAAAGCGACCATCGGAGGGTACGCAGGGTGCAGTTCGCCCCGGTCCACGCCGAGCAACCCCAGCAGGGTGGCCAGAACACCGTCGGGGAACTCGGCCACCCGCGGCTCAACGCTCGTGAAGCGTGCCGTCACCGCTGCGCCCTGGCCTGCAGTCTCGATCGCGACGGGTCCCACGGCCGTGTCGAATATGAAGGTCCCTGTGCCATCCCGCCCTGACAGCGCGACGGCCAAAGCAATCGTGGCATGGCCGCAAAACGGCACCTCGGCAATGGGGGAGAAGTACCGGACACGGTTTCGGCGGAAGTCCCCGTCAACCCGTGCCTCGGTGACGAAGACCGTTTCCGCATATCCGATGTCGGCCGCGATGGCCTGCATCCGGGCGTCGTCGAGCCGGGTTGCGTCCAGGACTACTCCCGCCGGATTTCCCCCGTCGGGGGTGGTGGTAAAGGCGGCATAACGCAGGACTTCGGAGGTCATTTCCATTCCGATATCCTTGCACGGCGTCCGGCCCCGGCACGGCACCCCGGTCGCGGGTTGTTCCCGGAGGTCCGGGGGAGGGACGATGATTCCATGCTTCCCGAGGAGCGGTTCAACGCGCTGGTCGACGAATTCAGCGCCAGTCCAGGGGTCATGGTGCCTGCTGAAACGGGGCGGGGCGGGTTCGGTTCGTCCGCGCTAAAGGTTAACGGCTCGATTTTTGCGATGATCGCCGGAGGCAGGCTTGTTGTGAAGCTGCCGCATGACCGCGTCACCACGCTGATCGGGTCCGGAGCCGGTGCACCGTTCGACGCCGGCAAGGGACGTGCGATGAAGGAGTGGCTCACCGTCACTGCCGACGATGAGGAGTCATGGCTGGCCCTGGCCCGTGAAGCCCTGGATTTCGTGCGGTCTGTGCACCGTTAACCTACGGCGGGGATGGCTCACCATTCCCGCCGTAGGGATCCGAGACGGTTCCACCGTTGTCTGCTACTGCGGATCAGGCATCACGGCATGCCACATCCTGCTGGCCCTTGAACACGCAGGCCTCGGCCAAGGACCGCCTCTACGCCGGCGGCTGGTCCGAATACGCCGCAGACCCGCAACGGACCGCAGAACGATGAAGTTTCCATTCGTATGAGGTAGCCACCGTCCAGTGGAGGAACCCTAACCGGGCGCTCGATTGTTCATGTCAGTGCTCGCCACTGGAGCTAATCGCTCCGCCTTGGTAGCTTTCAACGCATGGCTATCAAATTGGAGAATGTGGGTATCGCTGTTCGCGACATCGAAGCAGCAATATCTTTTTTCACAGATCTCGGTCTTACGGTCATCGGCCGCGACACGGTCAGCGGCGAGTGGACCGATACTGCCGTTGGACTTGACGGAAACCACGCCAAGATCGCGATGCTCCAGACCCCAGACGGTCATGGTCGACTTGAGCTCTTCGAATACATCCATCCCGAGGCGATCGAGTCGAGCCCGACGCGTCCCAACGACATTGGCATGCACCGCGTGGCCTTCTCGGTAGACGACATCGATAAGTCCCTCGAGGTAGCTGCAAAGCACGGATGCTATCCGCTACGCGGCGTGGCGACCTACGCCGACGTCTACAAACTCACGTACCTCCGCGGTCCCAGCGGAATCCTCGTGATGCTCGCCGAGGAACTGAAGAAAGACTGACGCCCGAATCCTGATGGCTGCGAAGTAGTCCCTCGCGTTCGTAGCCGGTACGTTCCGCGAGGCAGCTGCCGCTACCCGTTCGCGGTGAGCCCGGTCAGTACTCGCCCTTGATCACGAAGTAGGAGCCGCGGATAACGCCCGCCAGCTTCGATTTCTGGCGGGCGAACTTGAAACGTGAAGCCAGTTCCTCCGGAATCTCCATGCCTTCGGCCAGCTTGAATCCGACCGCTCGCTTCCCGCCGTCGTCGATGCTGTACATGACGTTGATCGACAGCCCCGACTCGTAGAACACATAGGCCATCCGCAAACCGTCAACTTCGAAGGCGGTTGCTTCGAGGGGGCGGGATCCGATGACGATGTCGCGCTCGTCCCGGAGGATCCGGCTCACCCGGTCCACCACCTCCGGAGCCTCGCTTGCAGGGCTCACTGAGAAGACGTGGTCGTACTTGTTCCGGTAATAGCGGGCCTCGTTCGCTCGCAACCCGGCGAGGGTCTCGGCGACCGGGGATGATTCCAAGCCGGCGGTAGAAACGTTCTTGAAGTCAACGATGTTCGGCATGCGCTCTCCTGGTCAGACGTGTTGGGACCAATGCTAACGCGACGACATGATGCCCGGACGTCTGCGCGCCGTTGGCCTAATCGTCGTCTTGATTCCCCGCTTGGTCCTGGAGGACTGACCGCCGATACGTGCTGGGCGTGAATCCCAGGGACTTTTGGAAGTCGTTCGTCAGGTGGGCGTGATCGGTGTAGCCGAGTTCGGCAGCTATCGCCGCGAGGTCTGCCGCGGGATCGGTCCGTGACCGGTCAGCGGCCTCTTGCAGGCGACGCCGTCGGATGAGCGCGGACGGGCTCAGGCCGATGTACTTCCTCGCCACTCGTTGAAGGGTCCTCGGCGAAACAAACAGACGCGCCGTAACGTCTTCAATGCGGATCACGTCGGTGCACGTTCCGATGATGTCCATCATCGCGTTGGCAAGAATGCCCTCCGCCGACACCTCCGGACCCTGCGCTACCAGCCAGCCAGTGAAGGCCTCCACCGCGCGTTGCCGACGTTCCAGTGGATCGGTTCCGCTCATCGCCTCCGACACCGAGGCATGCAGATCCGCGAGCGGCACCGGCAGTTGCGCATCCCGCAGGCTTCCCGGATCATCCGTGAAACGCGGAACCAGCGCGGGACGCAGGAGGGCCCCAACCGCCCAGCCCCGGCCCGTAAGATCGCGGTGTGTTCGACGGGTTGTCGGGCCGGAAAACTCAACGAGATCCTTCTGGACCACAAGGTTGGACGCCGGGAACGCGATCAGGTGCTGGCGCGACGTGTGCCCTGGCCCGATGTCCCATTCGGGGATCCAAAACCACTGCACCAGGTTCGTGACGGACTCAGGCGCGGGCGCGCGGTGGAACGTGGGAAGCCGTGCCGGGTAGAGGATTCCCTTGAACGAACCCACACTCCTTCATCCAGGCTGTCGCAATTCTCCAAGCCGCTGGGCGGACCTGTGCGTACCGTGAGATCTATGACTGATACTACAAGCCCCGAACTGACCGCGGCCGCCGACGGCAAGCACACAAAGTCCGGTATCCCGCACGGCTACACGAGCCTCACGCCGTTCCTAGCGATCACCTCTGCCAAGGAGGCGGTCACCTTCTACGAGGACGTTCTCGGTGCGCGCACCGTCAATGTCACCGAGATCGGTGGAATCGTGGTCCACGCCGAATTGGACTTCGGCCAGGGGCGGCTCCAAATCGGTGAGCCCAACCCCGACTATCACCTCGTCCCGGCGCCGGGCGGCGACGATGATTGCTACTCCGTCGGCTTCTACTGCGCCGATGTGGACGCCCTCGTTGCGCGCGCCGAGCGGGCAGGCGCCACCGTCAGGGAGCCGCTGTCCACCTTTGTGTCAGGGGACCGATACGCCAGCATCCGGGACCCCTACGGTGTGCGCTGGTCCATCATGACCCGCGTCGAGGACCTCTCCGAGGAGGAAAGCACCCAGCGCGTCGCCGACTGGGCCGCCAAGCAAGGCTGAATCCGCGCACCTCACCGTAGTCCCGCAGCACCCAGACTGCCGCCGTCGTCCGCCGTCGTCCGCGGTGAACACGCCCTGCTCCCACAACTTCCGGCGGAGTACGACGGCGGCAGTCACCAGCGCGAGCGTGGAACCGGGTTCCTGCTGATGGGTTTCGATCGCCAGCCGGCCCCAGCCGGGAGGTGCAGCCCGGACTATGCGTCCGAGACGCCCAGGCCCCGGGCCCGTTTTCCGGGGAACACGGTTCGAAGCTGTGCCCGGAACGTCAGTTCGCTGCGCCGGCTGACCGCGATGACGGAGAGCAGGCCTGTCAGCAGCACGATGGTGCCGCCGGCAGCCACCGACCAGCGCGCGCCGAATTCCGTGCCGATCCACCCCATGAGCGGCGCTCCGACGGCCGTGCCGCCCTGGAGGACGGCCAGGTAGAGGGCCAGTACCCGGCCCCGGAACTGCGGCTCCACGGAGAGCTGGATGGTGGTGTTGCAGCTGTTCAGGAAGGTGATCGAGGCCAGGCCCACCGGTATCAGCACTGCGGCGTAGAGCCAGAACGACGGCGACACGCTGCCTACCAGCGTGAAGAACCCGAGTCCCAGGGCCCCGCCGAGCATGAAGCGGAGCCGTGGGCCGGACCGGCGGGCCGCGAGCAGGGCGCCGGCCAAGGTGCCGACGGCCATGATGGAGCCCAGCAGCCCGAATTCACCCGGTCCCACCCCGAACTCCGCGGTGGACATCAGTGCGTTGGTGATGGGGAAATTCATGCCGAAGGCGCCAAGGACCCCCACCATGACCAGGATGAGCACCAGGTCCGGCCGGCCCCGCACGTACCGCAGTCCCTCGGCCACCTGGTGCTTGCCCCGGACTGCCAGCGTGGCCGGGGCCAGTTCTGAGGTGCGGATCCGGAACAGCGAGATGATGACGGCGGCGAAGCTGGCCGCGTTGAGCAGGAAGACCGGCCCGGTGCCCACCCAGGCAATCAGCACGCCGGCGATGGCAGGGCCGGTGAGCCTTGCGGTGTTGAAGGACGCGGAGTTCAGGGCCACCGCATTGGCCACCTTGTCCTGCCCCACCAGTTCGGAGACGAAAGCCTGGCGGGCCGGTGCGTCAATGGCGCTGGCCAGCCCAAGGCAGAGGGCGGCCAGGTAGGCGTGCCACAGCTGGGCGGTGCCCGTCACCACCAGGAGTCCAATGGCCAACCCGCACAGGCCCATCGCCAGCTGCGTCCAGAGCAGGATCACACGCTTGCGGTGCCGGTCCGCAAGCACGCCGCCGTAGGGGCCAAGCAGCAGCATCGGCAGGAACTGCAGGCCGGTGGTGATGCCCACGGCCGTGCCGGAGTGGCTGGTGAGGACGGTCAGTACCAGCCAGTCCTGCGCCACCCGCTGCATCCACGTGCCGATGTTGGAAACCAGCGCCCCGCCTGCCCATACGCGGTAATTGGGGTTCGCCAGCGCCTGGAACATGGCGCTCATTTGGCGGCCAGCTGCTGCATGATACGGGCCGCCCGGCTCAGGGTCCGGCGGTCCTCGTCGCTGAGGCCGGCCACGCGTTGGGCCAGCCAGGCGGTCCGCTGCTCGCGCGCCTCGGCCAGGATGGCATCGCCGGCCGGGGTGATTCCCACCTGGACCTGGCGTCCGTCCAGCGGATGGGCTGTCCGGGTTACAAAGCCCTGCTCGGTGAGGGCATTGACGATCCGGGTCATGGACGGCGCCTGCACGTGCTCGCGTTCTGCCAGTTCGCGGAGGGTCTGCGGGCCGCCGCCGTTCAGTTGGGCCAGGACCGTGTACTGGCCGGGTGTGATCACGTCACCGGTCGCTTCCACGCGGAGCCTGCGGGAGGTGCGCATCACCGCCGTCCGAAGGTCGATGGCCAGAATGTCCGGCTTGATGCTGTCCCTGGGCTCCCGGTCCGTTGCCATCACTGTGCGTTGCGCCTCCCACGAATTTACTTAGCACTGCTAATTAGCTCTGCTAACCATTATGCTCCGGCGGCGTGCAGGCGGCAAGTGCAGCGGTTGCCGCGGAGCACGTCGTCGAGCTCCAGGACTGACGTGGCGCGGCGGGAGGACTCGCAGGCGTCGAGGTGGGTTTGCCTGGCGGGCGTCAGTGACTCTCAGCCGGACGCAGGCGATATCAGTCGAAACGCAGCCGGTGTCCGGATCAGAACGTTCCACGAGTTGCCAGCAACACCCACGCCACCGAGCATCCACCCCAGTTTGTTCTTCTTCTGCGGTGCCTGGGGCCACCGATGTGGTCCGGGCTGAATGCCGTGACCATGAGGTGGTTGCATCCGTTGTCCCCCTGATCTCGTCTGGCAGCCGAGCCTGACTCTGCGCGGTGGCAGCTCGCTTGGGGATCGCGCGCGATGGGGAGTACTATTCGGGGCCGCAGCCGTCATGCGAGCATGGGCTCACGGAAACGCTGAGTAAGGGGACCTGATGAAATCCAACGAACTGCTGCTGGACGCCTTCGGCCGGATCCGGGAGACCGTGGAAGCAACCCTCGAAGGGGTCGACGGCGGGTCCCTGGTCCGGCGGCCCGCAGGCACCGGAAACTCGATTGCGTGGCTGATCTGGCACCTGGGCCGGGTGGAGGATGCGCAGGTCGCCTCAGCCGCCGGCCTGAAACAGGTCTGGACCTCGCACGGGTTTGCAGACCGCTTCGACCTGCCGCTTTCAAAGCGTGACACCGGGTACGGCCATTCGAGCGAGCAGGTCGATTCGGTGAAGGCCCCGCCGGCGCTGCTGCTCGAATACTATGACGCCGTTCACCGGCAGACAGTGGGCTTTCTGGAGACCCTCGGCGACGGGGATCTCGACCGGATCGTCGACACCCGCTGGGACCCGCCCGTCACCCTCGGCGTGCGGCTGGTCAGCACGATCGCCGACTGCCTCCAGCACGTGGGGCAGGCCGCGTACGCCAAAGGCTTGAACCGCGGGCGCGGGTAGAGCGGGCAAGGGGGAGTACGACGGCGGCGCCGGGTTTGCACCCGCCGGCGAGCCTCAGGTGTACATGAGGGAGCCCGGCGTGGTGAGGAGCTCACCGGTTTCCAGCCAGGTCTTCAGGCCGGAGAGGATCATCGGCCAGCCGCCGTAGAGCTGCTCGTTGGCGCCTTCGCGGAGCTGGTCGTGCGTGACGGTGAGGTGGCAGGAATCGTCGCCCACCGGCTCGATCTCCCACGTGATGCGCGACGCGCCTTCGGACTTGACGTCCTCGCCCCAGAGTGCGCGCATGGTCTGGACGAGCTTGCGCGGCGGGTCCACCTCGATGTTTTCGCCTTCGCCCAGGAGATCCCCGCCGTTGGGTCCCATCTCGAAGCGGCTGCCGGGCGTCCAGTCCGAGCTGATGGTCATGCCGAACTGGTACTTGCTGCGGATGTCGCTGTCCGTGATGGCTTCCCAGAGCCGCTCGGGGTGGTCTTGATATAGATTTCGAAGATCTTTTCCATGGGACTTTCCAATCGGGTTTTGAGGTCGCTGAGGGCAGCGGCCCATGGTTCGGCATATTTGCTGACCCAGCGGTCGTGGACCAGCCGGATGGGGACCGGATTCAGGAAGTGGAGTTTCTCCCGACCCCGACGGCGGGTGACCACCAGGCCGGCTTCCTCCAGTAGTTTGAGGTGCTTCATGACCCCGTAGCGGGTCATGTTGAAGCGTGCCTCGAGCGCGTGGAGGGTCTGCCCGTCTTCCCGGAATAGTTCGTCGAGGAGCTCGCGGCGGGTGGGGTCGGCGAGGGCCTTGAATACAGCGTCCACAAATTCAGAATAGGTGACCAATTGGTCACATGTCTAGGCTTTCTGAGGCAGCAACTGACGCCGACAGCCACGGGCAACCGGAGAAGCGTCGATTTTCATTGATGTGTCCGGGCAGCGGTGCAAAAATGATCGAAGCACTGTGTGTCCAACGCCAAAGACGGCGCCACTTGGGGATGACGCATGATCTCCATTGGAGGAACGGAATATGCTGCAGAACCAATGCCGGGGATGGAATAGGGTCGACGCGGGAGGGCCGCGGCCATGACGACACAGCCCCCGAAGATCCGCCGCCTCCGAGTGCCGGACATCAACGTCGTTGACCACCGGACGCTGAGGAAAGCGCTGGGCGGGACCATCGTCGGCAACACGATGGAATGGTACGACGTCGGCGTGTTCGGTTACCTGATCACCACCATGGGCCCGGTGTTCCTGCCCGAGGCGGACAAAGCCGTACAGAACCTGTTCCTGCTGGGAACCTTCGGCGCCACGTTTATCGCCCGTCCGGTGGGCGGGATGTTCTTCGGCTGGCTGGGCGACAAGATCGGCCGGCAGAAGGTGCTGGCCATGACCCTGATGCTGATGGCGGCGGCCACGTTCGTCGTCGGCCTCCTCCCGGGCTACACGGTGCTGGGCATCTGGGCCGCCGTTCTTCTCGTGGCCACCAAGCTGATCCAGGGGTTTTCCACCGGCGGTGAGTACGCCGGCGCCACTACGTTCGTCTGTGAGCATTCGCCGGACAGGCGCCGGGGCTTCTTCGTCAGTTTCCTGGACATGGGCAGTTACCTGGGCTTCGCCCTTGGCGCTGGGCTGGTTTCCGCCCTTCAGTTGGGGTTGGGGCAGGACCAGATGGAGGCGTGGGGCTGGCGCATTCCGTTCCTGATCGCCGGTCCGCTGGGCATCATCGCCATCTACTTCCGGATGAAAATTGAGGAGTCACCAGCATTTAAGGCAACCCTCGAAGCGGAAGACGAATCCGCCCGGCATCCTGAGACCGGCGAGGTGCTCGGGCCCGTGGGGCCGGTGGGCATTTTCAAGGCTCACTGGCGCAGGATCGTGCTGGCCATGATTCTAGTGGCTGCCGGCAATACGGTGGGCTACGCCCTCACGTCCTACATGCCCACGTACCTGACCAGCAACAAGGGATACGACGAGATCCACGGAACGCTGCTGACCATCCCCGTGCTGGTGGTCATGTCGTTGTGCATCCCCTTTACCGGTCGTCTTTCGGACCGGATAGGCCGACGTCCCGTGCTCTGGATCGGTGCCATCAGCACAGTGGTGCTGTCGACGCCGGCGTTCCTTCTGATCTCGATAGGAACGGTTCCTGCAACCATTACCGGCCTGGCCCTGGTCGCATTCCCCGTCACCTTCTTCGTCGCCAACCTTGCGTCGGCGCTGCCGGCTCTGTTCCCCACGGCCCACCGCTACGGGCCATGGGCATCGCCTACAACTTTGCCGTCGCCATCTTCGGCGGCACCACCCCTTCATCATCGCCTCCCTCATCCAGGTGACGGGCAACGACATGATGCCCGCCTACTACCTGATGGCCACCTCGGCGATCGCCGCAGTCACCATCTACTTCCTGCCGGAATCAGCCCGGCGCCACCTGCCCGGATCAATGCCTAGTGTCGACTCGGAAGAGGCGGCCCGCGAACTGGTGGCGACGCAGGATGAGAACCCACTGCTGGATATGGACACGCTGCCGTTTGACAGCAGCTATGAGGCCGCACGGGGGTCTCACGTGGGACATGAGGGGGACGACGCCCGGTAGTTGAGGGCGCACAAGATGGGTGGCACGAAGCGGCGCCCGTCACCCTCGGCGCAGCACTATTTCCGTAGCCAAGAATCGGTTCCATAATGGGTCCATAAGCTTCGGGGACCCTCGCGCGGTTGATGGCTGGCGCAGCGCAGCAGAGTCCCAGGTGGCTGCCCCGGTACTTGGCGGAACGGGCGGCCACGGTCACGGGACAAGATGTTCCGGAACCGCTACCGGGGGAGAACATCGCCATCAACGAGAGAACAATGCACAAAGGAAATCATCATGCTCAAGGATTTAGAGATCATGGCTGTCCTTCCCGCGAAGGACATCAACAGGGCGAAGGATTTCTATCGGGACAAGCTGGGGTTGGAACCTTCCGAGTCCCCTGAGGACGACAGCCTGATGTACCGCGCCGGCAAGGGAACGGGCTTCCTCGTTTACCAGACAGAGAATGCAGGGTCAGCCAAGAACACCCAGATGGGCTGGGAAACGGACAACCTCGAACGCGAGATGGAGGACCTGCGGGGCCGCGGCGTCGTCTTTGAAGACTACGATTTTCCCGGCCTGAAGACGGAGAACGGCATTGCCACGAGTGACTGGGGGAAGGCCGCCTGGTTCCTGGACAGTGAAGGGAACATCCTCAACATCTCTCAGCGCGCGTAGCAATCAACGCCCCCGCGGAGCAATGCGGTGAGCGCCACAAAACGGTACGGCCAGGCGTTCATGCGGAAAGAGAACGGCGTCGGCGCTCGCCGCTGCGGTCCCTCGCCGGGGCGGGCCACCGTCATCCATTTGTGCAGGGGGAGGGTGGCGAGGATGCCCTTCAATTCTGTCTCACTGTCTGCCCTCCAGAGGCCAAGCGTTCGCCACTCACCCGGCTCGACCGGAGGCCTCCACAGCCGGAGAAGGTGACCTTGCTCGGCCAGTTCTGCGGCCCTGAGCGCTTCCCGTGACCTGGTGTCCTCTACGGTCGCGTCTGCTGTTCCGTCGGGAACGTTTGTAATGAGGGTGGTCAGGAATTCCATTTCCTTCTTCTTCCTTACTAAACGGATTGGTGAGGGGCGTCGGCCCGGATGGCGGCTGGCAGTCGCCGTGCTTCGCGGGCGGTGGCGATGAGCAGGAGGATCGATTTGGTCGCGATCGACACGACGAGGAGCGTAACGGCGGCGAGCAATCCGACTGTGATGGCCTGCCAGGCAAGCGGCTGGAGTAGGTGCAGCCACGTGATGGCCAGCGCAGCGACACTCGCCACGGGGAAGGTGAATGACCAGAAGCCGAGCGAGAACGGCAGCGCGCAGTAGCGCGGCAACAGCAGCACCTGGATCATCATCATTAACGCCGTCATTGCCGTCAACCCCTCGAACACATGATCGGGTCGACCGCCGGAGATCGTAAGCCACGCTGCTGACGCGACTGCCGGGGGAGCCATCATGATCGCGAGTGTCGGGACGAGCGGTGCGGGCATGGTTGGACGGAGCGCGAGCCGGAGGAAGACGAAGACGGAGATCACCAGCCAGAAGAAGATGCCGATTGCGAAGCTTCCGACGGCAAGCCACTCAGGCCCCGTCTCTGCAGCAGTGAGTGCACCGACTAGACCGGCTGCACTGATGGGCAGGTAGTACCCGCCGTGAACGGATTCGAGTGGCATCTCCCCGCGCATCCAGAAGCTCAGAATCCATGCGGCGAACGCGGCCGCGGCGCCGAGGGAGATCAACGTCAGCACGGTTCCGGCAATCGGAATCGTGCGGTGAAGGGCCGCTCCGAGCAGCATCGCGGCGATGGGAAGCAATGCCGCAAGGGGACCCTGAGCGAAGTGCGTGAGCTGATGAGAGAGTGGTTGATCGGTGCGCGTGCCGCGGTACACGTGCACCGCGATGGTCCAGATCCAGGAGATCGCAGCGATCAGCCAGAACGCTTGCCCGAGCTCGAACGGGAGGCTGAGCGCGGAAGTCGCCACGGACCAAACTTGGGCGAGGCCCGCCAAGCCCAGTGGGATGGCGAGTGTGTTCAACGGGACACGCGTTCGCCCGCTTGTCGCAGGGGTGACGTGCGCCGAGAGGAGTTGAGCAGACAACGGAATGCCTTCCTGATAGGGGGGTGTCCCTATGTTTTTTGTCAAGCGTTGGGCCCCGGTTTTCTTTGCAAGTGGTGTGACCTGTTTGTGGGCAGAGATGCATGGCCAGCGGTGTGTCGCCGCCAGCTGACAGGCCAGGCCGTTCAGGCGCTTTGAGTCCCGGGTGCTTCGTATAGGGTGCCGTCGCGGAGCATTGCGAAGAGGACGTCGCAGCGGCGCCGTGCGAGGGCGATGAGGGCCTGGTTGTGGCGCTTGCCTTCGGCACGTTTGCGGTCGTAGTAGGCCCTTGAGAGTGGGTCTTTGAGCGCGGCGAAAGCGGAGAGGAAGAATGCCCGTTTGAGGCTTTTGTTGCCTTTTTTGGAAGGATGGTCGCCGCGGATCGAGGTGCCCGACCGCCACGTCACCGGGGCCAGTCCGGCGTACGAGGCAAGATGGCCGGCGGTCTTGAATTCCTTGCCCGCAACTTCGGTGATGATTCGCGCTTCCGTCCTGACCCCGACCGCCGGAATGGAGGTCAGGACGGTGTGAAGAGGGTGGGCCTCCACAAGCGCTTCGACCTGGGTGAGGATCTCGTCCCGGGACGTTCGCAACTGCTTGAGCATCGCTGCCAGCTGCGGCAGGACGATGCCTGCGGCGTTGGTGCCGGCGACCACGACGGTCTGCTCTCCCAAGGCGGTGAATACCTCGGCAGCCCAGGCCTTCCCGGCCCGCGGAGCGTGGCGGGACAGGAGCGTGGCGACCCTGTTCTGCCCGGCCTTGCGCAGAGTGGAGGGCGTGGGGTACTTGACCAGCAGCTCGGCCATGGCCGGGTGGTCCAAATGCATGCCAATGACCCGTTCCAGAGCCGGATGGACCTGCGCGAGCAACCCGCGGATCCGGTTTGAGGTGGCCGTGGCCTGCTTGGCCAGGTCATCATCAAAACCACACAACATCGACAGCTCCGCGGCCTGCTCGTCGGCGACGACGATGGAGCGAAGCGTGTGCGGCAGGGACCGGGCAGCCTCGGCAATTATCGCCGCGTCCCGGGCGTCCGTTTTGGCCTCGCCGGGGTGCAAGTCAGCGATGCGCCGCATGGCCAGACCGGGCAGGTAGCCGACCATAATGCCCTCTGCCTGTGCCACGGCGACCGGCAGGGCACCAATGGTGGAGGGCTGGTCAACGACCAACAGCACGCGTCCCTTGCCCGCTACGGCCTTGATGATGGAGCGTAATTTGGCCTCGTCCTGGGGCAGTGCCCGGTCGAGGATCTTCTTGCCCTGGCGATCGATGGCGACCGCGTGGTGATTGCTCTTGCCGACGTCAACACCGATGAAGATGTCGACGAGTTTATGGTCATTGATCAACGCAGACCTCCCAGAATTTGTGTCCGTCAAATCTGTGTTGGCATGTCCCGCGGCGGCAAGGCCCGGCATCCACGTTACGGCTGACCTACGCGGTGCTTCCTTGCGCTGGTCCGGTCCCCATTAGCGATCCCCTGGCGCCTATCGAATCCCGGTGACAACACCCCCCGGATCATTGATGACTGGGGGAATTAATCATGCCGGGACCGACAGGCCAACAACCCCAATTCTTACTCGATAAGGGCTACTAAGAAGGTAACGGGGGAGGGGACCCACGATTGGTCCCATCAGCAGTTTTTGACCTTGAAGTACAATATCACGCAGGTTACGCTTTTCCCATGGGCAGACCGATGCAGTTTGAGACGGACACAGCCGTCGACAAGGCGATGGACCTGTTCTGGCGTCAGGGGTACGCCGGGACCACGCCGCAGGAGTTGGCCAGTGAGCTGGGGATCGGCAAAGGCAGTCTCTACAACACGTTTGAGAGCAAGCACGCGCTGTTTATGCGGGCCCTTCGGCGCTACAGCGAGAGACGACTCGAGTACCTGACCGACCTGTTCTCAGCGCCTGGGCCGATCCGGCCGCGTCTCAAAGGAGCGATGACCGTCCTTGCCGGCGTAGGCGAGCACCAGCGGGGGTGCGTCATGGTCAATGCTGCCGCCGAGCTTGGCACCGCCGACGACGACGTAAACCGCATTGCGGACCACCTCTTCACACGGATCGAAGCTGTGTTTCGGCAAGCAATCGCGCAGGGACAAGAGTCCGGAGAATTCAGCATGGATCGGGATGCCGAGGCCGCCGCCAGCCAGCTGCTTGCTTCTGTGGTCGGGCTGAGCGTGCTCGTCAAGGCAGGTGGGCCGTTGGAGAGGTTCGGCGCCGTCGTCGACAGCATCGTCGACGGATTGTGACCTCGAAAAGAATCCACGATCAGACGTGGGCAGGCGCGCGGCTCAGTCTGATGTTGTGAAGAGTTCGATGCCGGCTGCGATTGCGACTTCCCGGTAGGCGTTTGCCAGGTCAGCGAGGCTCGCGTGCTTGTTTAGTCCGCTCGGGTTCGGCACCACCCAGACGGGGGCGCCGCCGAGAGGATCCGGCTGACGTCCCACCTTCGCCTGCGGCCGGGCGAAGGCGGTCCGGTAGGCGGTGATTCCCAGAACCGCCACTACTGCCGGAGCGACGCGTCCCACGCGCTCTGACAGCGCATCGGCTCCAGCGATAAGTTGTTCTGCCGTGAGTTCGTCCGCGCGTGCCGACGCTCCCGCAACGAGTGAAGTGATGCCGAGGCCACGCTCATGCAGATGTGCGAGGTCTTCGGGAAGGAAGCCCGCGGAAGCATCTATCCGCCGGTCGACGATGCCCGCCCGGTAGAGCGCAGGGTGGAAACGGTTGCTCCCGCCGCCACCGAAATGCGCCTGCACTGCAACGGCGCGCAGACCGGGATTAGTGCCCACGAACAGAAGCCGCGTGTGGTCCGCGAGCAGGTCCGGCAGGCTCCCGCCGCGGAACGAATCAAGCGCAGACCGAGTAAACCGCACCATTCCACCTTAGGGCCCGCGCCATCCGGCATGAAATTCCGGTCCCGTTTCCGGGTACCTGGCGGGGGAGGAAAGTGTTGGCCCAAAGGCAGTACCTGGCCGTGCTGTCCGCGGATCGGTGGATTGACTCACAGGGGACATGCGGGGACGGCGCCCGATAGCTGAGCGTGCGTCAGGTGCGGCTGTCCAGTACGGCCTGCAGTTTCTCGAACGACTCTGTCCAGCCGCCGCGGTGCAGGGCCAGCCGTTCCTCCGTCAGGAACGGTCCCTGAGAGAGCGCAAGGCGCGTGCCCTTGCCCGTGCCTTGGAGCGATAGCTCGACCACGGTTTTCCGGTCGTCCGGCATGGGTTCCTCGCATCGGAAGGAGCGGATCGAGCTTCTGGTTGTGTCTCGCCTGCAACTGCAGCCATACGAGCAGGCGCGTTTCGGGGTCGTCCAGGTCTATGCCGAAGAGGGCGGCCTCCACACGGGATAGGCGGTAGCGGACCGTGTTGACGTGCACGTCCAGGGACTTGGCGGCCTCGATCGCGTTACAGCCACAGCTCAGGTAAGCGTGGATGGTCTCTTCAAAAGATCTCCGATGCGGACAGGACCAGTTCTTTCGACGAGGCTGACAATTTCCGATCCCGCCGACGGCGCGACGTCCGCCAGTGTGGGCAGGGCATGATTCTCTGCCGCGGGGAGCACACTCACGGTACCGCCCGATACATTGTCTGGTAGTAGCTGCTAATACAAAGCCCCTGAATTCGTCGCTATGTCCATGGTGGTACGGAGTTCCGCTCCTACGCTGAACCGTAACGCACGCTCGCAGTGGAAAGGCCGTCATTGAAAATCCGCGAAGCCAGGCAGCTCGTCCAAGTCAAGGCCCCCGTGCTATCCCGACGACGCCGTGTGTTGGCCAACGCTTTTAATGTGGAGGAATACCGGAAATCGGCACGGAGAGTCCTGCCGGCGGGTATATTCGATTATCTCGACGGCGGCTCTGAAGACGAAGTGACGCTCCGCCGCAACCGCGCCGTCTTCGATTCGTGGGCGCTCATGCCCAGCTGGGGGCCGGTTACCGGTCCGGATACCAGCACCACGTTGCTCGGTAAACAAAGCGCATTGCCCCTGACTTTGACGCCAACCGGCGCAACCCGACTGTTCCATCCCGAGGGCGAGCTGGCCGTCGCGGCGGCCGCCAGCCGGGCCCGCATTCCGTACGGGCTGGCCGGGCTAAGCACCGTGGCCATGGAAACCATCGCGGCGAGCCACCCGGCACTCGACCGCTGGTTCAACATCGGGCTCACCTCCGACGCCCAGGCCCTGAAGGACAAACTGGCGCGCTGCGAGGCCGCCGGATTCACCACGCTGATTGTCGGCGTCGATACGCGGGCGCTCGGCGCCAGGGAACGGGACCTCCACAACGGCTTCACCGCGCCTCCGGCGCTGACGCTTTCAACCATCGCGGACATCGCCCGGCGGCCCTCCTGGTGGATCAACTTCCTGAAGTCGGACGGAATCAGTTTTCCGAACCTGGATCCGCGCAGTGCCGCGGCCACCTCCGTGGTCACCCCGTCCATGTGGCAGCACATCCTTGGCCACTCGGATGCCACCAGCGGGTGGACGGAACTGGAAGCCTTGCGCCAGGCGTGGCACGGCAAGATCGTGCTGAAGGGCTGCGTCAACCCGGCAGACGTCGCGAAAGCCGCCCGGATCGGCCTGGATGCCGTCCAGCTCAGCAACCACGGCGGCCGCCAACTGGACCACATGCTGAGTCCCATGGATGTGCTGCAGGAATCCCGCCAGCGGGTGGGCAATTCGATTGAGATCTATGTGGACTCGGGCATCCGCCGGGGCAGCGACATCCTCAAGGCGCTGGCGCTGGGCGCCGATGCCTGCTCGATCGGCAGGGCCTACCTGTACGGATTGGTGGCGGCGGGCTCTCCGGGCGTCGGGCGCATCATCGAGATCTTCTCGGACGAACTCCGGCGTACCATGACGTTAGTAGGCGTTTCCAGCATTTCCGAGCTGAAAGCTCGCGGCGGGGAAATTCTCCGGGACATCCGTCATTCCGGAGAAATCCTTGCAACAACAGCATCAGGCAATAAGCACTAACGAGTTCAGAACAAGTACACAGTGCCCCTCCCGCGGCGTTGCGGGAGCCAAAAACAATCCCTGAATAGCTAAGGAAGCCATGCGCACCCGATACCTAATTCCCGTCCTCACCATAGCCACGGCGCTCTCACTCTCCGGCTGCGTCGACAACAGCCAGCCGGCCGCCACCGGCTCGGCATCGGGAACCTCTGACGCCGTCGACGTGAAAAAGAATGACGCTATTGCCGCGATGCTCCCGGAGAAGATCAAGAACGCCGGCGTTCTTAACGTCGGCATGGCAAACAACTACCCGCCAAACGAATTCAAGGACGACAACGGTGCGCCGGCAGGCTGGTCAGTGGACCTGACCAACGCCCTGGGCAAGGTCCTGGGCTTGAAGGTCAACTTCGACATCGGCACCTTTGACAACATTCTTCCCGCCGTCAAGGCAGGAAAGGATGACATGGGCATGTCCTCCTTCTCGGACACACTGGAACGCGAAAAGCAGGTGGATTTCGTGAACTACTACTCTGCCGGGATCCAGTGGGCCGCCCCCAAGGGCAAGACCGTGGACCCCAACAACGCCTGCGGGCTCAAGGTGGCCGTCCAGGCAACCACGTATGAGGACACGCACGAAGTGCCTGCAAAGTCGAAGGCCTGCACCGACGCCGGCAAGCCGGCCATCACCATCTTCAAGTACGACGCCCAGGACCAGGCGACCAACGCACTCGTGGTGGGGCAGGTGGACGCCATGAGCGCCGATTCGCCTGTTACCCTCTTCGCGATTTCCAAGACCAAGGACAAGCTGCAGACCGCCGGCGACGCCTTCGAAGTGGCGCCGTACGGGATCCCCGTGGCCCATGGCAGCGAATTTACGCCGATCCTCCAGAAGGCGCTCCAGTCGCTGATCGACGACGGCACCTACACCAAGATCCTGTCCAAATGGGGAGTGGAAGCCGGCGGAGTCAAGAAGGCGGACCTCAACGTGGCAGCCAAGGGGTGATACACCATGAGCGAGCCGGAAACCGGCCGGATGATTGAGGCGGACCCCGGCAGGAAGCCGGATCCCGCCAGGAAGCCGCGGGCGGGCAGGGCAGGGGACGACGACGGCGCGCCGCCGGAGGCGATCATCGCCATCCCGCTGCGCCACCCCTGGCGGAACGTGGTGGCAGTGCTCCTCATCATCGGGCTGGCGGTCTTTGTGCTGGATGCCGCCCAGCGCCCGGACTACGGCTGGGCGGACGTGGGCAAGTACATCTTCGACCGCCGGATCAGCCAGGCTGCGTGGGTGACGTTGTGGCTGACCATCTACGCGATGATCGGCGCAATCGTGATCGGCCTGCTGCTGGCCATCATGCGCCTCTCGCCCAACCCTGTGCTGAAGAGCATCGCCTGGCTGTACATCTGGATTTTCCGGGGAACCCCGGTGTACGTGCAGCTGGTCTTCTGGGGCATCGTGGCGCTCATCTATCCGGTGTTCACGCTGGGAATCCCGTTCATGGACCCGTGGGTCACCGTCCCGAACGAGGTCTTCACCAACCTCTTCATCACCGCGGTGATCGGACTGGCCCTCAACGAGGCTGCCTACATGTCGGAGATCGTGCGGGCGGGCTTGCTGTCAGTGGACGAGGGGCAGGCAGAGGCGTCGACGGCGCTGGCCATGTCCTGGGGGCAGACCATGCGGTATGTGGTGGTCCCGCAGGCGATGAAGATCATCATTCCGCCCACCGGCAACGAGGTGATCTCGATGCTCAAGACCACCTCGCTGGTGGCGGCGATTCCGTTGAGCGTCGACCTCTACGGCGTGTCCCGGGGTATCTCCGCGGTGACGTTCACGCCGGTGCCGCTATTGATTGTGGCGTCGCTCTGGTACCTGCTCTTCACCTCGGTGCTGATGGTGGGCCAGCACTTCATCGAAAAGCGGTTCTCGCGCGGAACCGGAAGGGCCAAGACGGGCAAGCAAAGCACGACGGCGGTTCCCGGCGCACCGGGCGGTTCCGGCGGACCCGTCGTTCCCGGCGGACCGCTGGGCAATGACTTTGGAGGAAAAGGATGACGGACGCGCCGATGGTGCTCGCGGAGAAGGTCTCCAAGAATTTCGGCACCAATAAGGTGCTGCGCGGAATCAACCTCAAGGTCAACGCGGGGGAGGTTCTCTGCATGGTGGGACCCAGCGGTTCGGGCAAGTCGACGTTCCTGCGCTGCATCAACCACTTGGAACGGGTTGACGGCGGCCGGCTCTCGGTGGACGGCCAGCTGGTTGGCTACCGCCAGAAGGGGGACAAGCTCTACGAACTGAAGCTCAAGGAAGCAGCCTTCCAGCGCCAGGAAATCGGGATGGTGTTCCAGCGGTTCAACCTGTTTCCGCACCTGACCGCGGTGGAGAACATCATCCTGGCCCCGATGCGGGTGAAGGGTATCTCCAAGGCCAAAGCCACCGCGCGGGCCAAGGAACTGCTGGAGCGCGTGGGACTGGCGGACAAGGGCGATGCCTATCCGGCGCACCTGTCCGGCGGGCAGCAGCAGCGCGTGGCCATCGCCCGCGCACTGGCCATGGACCCGAAGCTGATGCTCTTCGATGAGCCGACCAGTGCCCTGGACCCGGAACTGGTGGGCGAGGTGCTTGACGTCATGAAGGAACTGGCCAAGAGCGGCATGACCATGATTGTGGTGACCCACGAGATGGGGTTCGCCCGGGAGGTGGCGGACACCCTGGTTTTCATGGATGAAGGCGTGGTGGTGGAGGCCGGGCCTCCCCGGCAGGTCCTCAGCGATCCGCAGCATGAACGGACCAAGGCGTTCCTGTCCAAGGTCCTCTGACGCCTGCTCAGGGTTCCGTCGGCTGCCCGGCCACGGGCGTCACCCGGATGCGGGCGATGCGGAGCCGGTCCATGGCGAGGACCGTCAGCATGTGGCCCGGGACCTCCACCCGGTCCCCGACGACGGGCATGCGGCCCAAACGGGAGATGACGAACCCGGCCACTGTCTCGTAGCGGCCCTCCGGCAGCGTGATGCCGGAGGCTGCCGCAAACTCCTGCAGGATCAGGCCGCCGTCCACGTCGATGGATCCGTTGGCCACGGTGACGCGGTCCTCGTGGTCGGCCCCGGTGTCGTATTCGTCGTAGATTTCGCCCACCAGTTCCTCCACCAGGTCTTCCAGGGTGACGATGCCGTCCGTGCCGCCGTATTCGTCCACCACCAGCGCTATGTGGTGGCCCAGCCTGCGCATCCGGGACAGCGTCGGCAGCACCCGGTTGGTTCCCGGCAGGGGGAGGAGTTCGCGGACTATGTCCTTCACCATTCCCTGGTCCTGCTTGCCATCCCGGGGCATCAGGTCGCGGATGTGGACGAAGCCCAGGACGTCGTCCGGGGTCCTGCCGATTACGGGAAAACGCGAATACGGGCCGTCCCGGACCATGCTGCGTGCGTCGGCAATGCTCATGGTGCCGTCGATGAACGTCACCTCGGTGCGGGGGCGCATGACCTCCTGCAGCGTGCGGTCCCCGGCGCCGAACACGTCGGTCAGGATGCGTCGGCTGCTTTCTTCCAGCAGGTCGCTCTCCGCCACCATGTCCCAGAGTTCCTCGGAACTGATGCCCTCGCGTTTGGCGTGCGGATCACCGCCAAAGAGCTTGACCACCGCGTCGGTGGAAACGGACAGCAGCCAGATGACGGGCCGCATGAATTCGGACAGGACCATCAGCGGCGGGGCCAGGACCTTCGTGAAGCCGACGGCGCTCTGCATGGCCAGCCTCTTGGGCACCAGCTCACCCAGCACCAGCGAGAGATAAGCCACCAGGAACGTCATGCCGATAAAGGCCACCGGCTCGGCCGCGGCGCCGAATCCCATGCCTTCCAGGATGGGTTCGATGTCGGGTGAAATGGTGGACGCGCCATAGGCGGCTGAGAAGAAGCCGGACAGTGTCACGCCGATCTGGACGGTGGAGAGGAACCGGTTGGGATTCCGGGCCAACGCCGCAGCCCGGGCCCCGCGTTTTCCCGTCTTTTCAATCCGGCGCACCTGGCTTTCCCGGAGGGACACCAGCGCCATTTCCGTGCCGGCAAAGACGCCGCCCAGCAGCACGAAAAAGAGAACCAAGGCGAAGTTGACCAACGTGCCGCTGTCCATGACCTGACACTACCGAATGCGGTCAACAACCCGTCACGTCGCGAGCGTAAGCAGCTTGCCTTCCGCCACGGCCCGGCGGGACAGCGTCTTGTAGCCTTCCTGCTCGAACAGCACGGTGATCACGTCCTCCTCATGCCGCATCACCAGGCCCGGCCCCCATACCTTGTGGATGACTGCGGCCTGGAGCGGGAAAGGTTCCCCGCCCGCGGCGGCCGCGGCGGCGTCGTCGTAATCCTCCTCGTAGGCGGAACCATCGGTGCAGGTATCGCAGTTGCCGCAGGGCTCCGGGAGGTCCTCGCCGAAATAGCCCAGCAGGAACTGGCGCCGGCAGCCGTACGTCTCGGCGTAGCCGCGCATCATCTCAATGCGGGAGCGGTCCACCCGCTGGCGTGCTTCGGCGCGTTCGACGGCGTGCTCCACCACCGTGGGCAGCTCGGGTTTGGTTTTGAGCCGGATGCCGCGCCTGCCGGACTTCACGGCGCCCGTTTCCTGCAGCTGGTTCAGGAGCCCGGTGAGCTTCCGCGGGGAGAGGCCGGTCTGCTCCGCGAGGGCCTTCTGCTTCAGCGGCCCGTCGGCGGCGCGCAGCACCTGAAGGACGGCCAGGAGCGACTCCTCGTCCGGAGCATGCGTGCCGAAGAACTTGCGCAGGCCCAGGTCCTCGGGCCGGTAGTGGAGGACGGCGGCGGCGGGTTCGCCGTCGCGTCCGGAGCGGCCGATCTCCTGGTAGTAGCTGTCCAGCGATTCGGGGATGTCGGCGTGGATGACGAAGCGGACGTTGGGTTTGTCGATGCCCATGCCGAAGGCGGTGGTGGCCACCACGACGTCGAGGTGGTCGTCCAGGAACTGCTCGTGGACACGGTCCCGCTCGTCCTGCTTCCGGCCGGCGTGGTAGGCCTCGGTGCGCAGGCCGCGTTCGGTGAGCTCGGCGGCGTAGGCCTCGGTGTCCTTGCGGGTGGCGGCGTACAGCAGGCCGGGACCCTTGAGCGCGGCCACCTGCTCCGTCACGGCGCGGCGCTTGTCCCGGTCCGTGTGGTGGCGGATGACTTCCAGCCGGATGTTGGGCCGGTCGAAGCCGTGCACCAGGACCAGCGGGTCCTTCATGCGCAGTCGCTGCTGGATTTCGTCGCGGACCGGGGGAGAGGCGGTGGCGGTGAGGCCGACGACCGGCGGGTTTCCCAGTTGCCCGCGGACCTCGCCGAGGCGCAGGTAGTCGGGGCGGAAGTCGTGGCCCCAGGAGGAGACGCAGTGTGCCTCGTCCACCACGAACAGCGAGACGTCCAGGGCCGCGAGCCGTTCCACGGTTTCAGTCTTGGCCAGCTGCTCGGGGGCCAGGAAGACGAAGACGGCGTCGCCCCGCTCGGCGGCTTCCCAGGCGTGGTGCACCTCGGAATCGCTGCGGCCGGAGTTGATGGCGACGGCGGCCTCCCTGCCCAGGTCCTCCAGCAGGCCGTCCAGCTGGTCCTCCTGCAGGGCGATCAGCGGGGAAACCACGACGGCGGGACCGCGCCTTGCGCTGCCGGGTTGGCTGGGGTTCTGGGCCCCTTGCCCCTGGTTTCGGTGCAGCGCCAGCGCGGCCACCTGGTAGATGGCTGACTTGCCGTAGCCGGTGGGCATGACGGCGAGGACGTCCTGGCCGGCGACGAGGGCGCGCATCCCGGCGAGTTGGCCGGTGCGGAGGTGGGGGAGTCCGAAGGTATCGGCCGCAAGCTGGCGGAGGCCGGCGTCGGTGTCTGTGGGGACAGGGACATCGGCGATGGGCTTAGCGGGGACTGCGGGGGTAGGCGCCTCGGTCATGATGGCAGCTCCGTGGGTGCGATCCGACGGCCGGTTGTCTTCAGCCTGGGGATTCAGCATAACGCGGCGGCGGGTTGCTGCGGGAAGCCACCGGCCGCGGCGCGGGGCCGCCCGCGACTACGCTTACCGACGCGACTACGCTGACCGATATGAAGCAAACTGACGCTACCCCCGCCACCGACGCCGCCGCCGTCGTAGCTTCCGCAAGGCACGCGGCGAGCCTGCCGAACAGCAGCCTGCCGAACCCCGCTCAGCAGAAGGTGCTCGATAGCCTGTCCGCCGCCGGGATCAGCGCCGACAGCTCGCCCCGGCGGCTGGCCGAGTACTCCTACGACGCGTCCAACTACCGCGTCCCTCCGCTGGCCGTGGTGTTTCCGCGGTCAACGGAGGACGTGGTGGCCACGTTGGCGGTGTGCCGGGAAACCGGAACCCCGCTGGTCAGCCGCGGCGGCGGAACGTCCATGGCGGGCAATGCGATCGGGCCCGGCGTGGTGCTGGACTTCTCCCGGCACATGAACCGGATCCACAGCGTGGACGAGGCAGCGGGCACCGTGTCCGTTGACCCGGGCGTGGTGCTCGCCGTCCTCTCCCGCGAAGTGGAGCAGGCCACCGGCAACCGGTTCACGTTCGCTCCGGACCCGTCGTCCAAGAACCGCGCGACCATTGGGGGTTCGCTCGGCAATGACGCGTGCGGGAACCACTCCGTCCGCTACGGCCGCACCTCGGACCACGTGGTGGAGTTCGACGTCGTCACCTCCGACGGCGCCCGGCTCACCGCCACTGCCACCGGGCTGCGCGCCACGGACCCGGAGGACAAGCCGGCGGCGGCGCGCGCGGCCGCCCTGACGGATTCACTCAGGGAGCTGGCCCACAACAACCTGGCAAGCTTCCGCACGGAGCTGGGCCGGATCCAGCGGCAGGTCTCGGGTTACCACCTGGCCAACCTGCTTCCGGAAAAGGGCTTCAATGTGGCCCGTGCCCTGGTGGGCTCCGAGGGCACCTGCGTGGTTGTCACCGGTGCGCGGATGAAGCTGGTGCCCAAGCCGGCCAGCGCCCTGCTGGTGTGCCTCGGCTACGCCGACGTAGTGGACGCCGCCCGGGACATCGAAACCATCCTCGAATTCTCCCCGGCCGCCGTCGAAGGCATCGACGAGGCCATCGTGGACACCATGCGCTTCCGGCGCGGCGCGGGCGCAGTGCTCGGGCTGCCGGAAGGCAAGGCCTGGCTGTACGTGGACCTCGACGGCGACGACCCCGCCGAAGTCCACGCCGAGGCGGGCCGCCTGCTGGCCCGCCTCCAGGAGAACGGGCGCCTCGTGGCGGGCCGGCCGGTTCCGGACGCCGTGGAGCGGGCCTCGCTGTGGCGCGTCCGCGAGGACGGGGCCGGGCTTTCCTCCCGCCTGTCCACCGGCGGAGAGTCCTGGCCCGGGTGGGAGGATTCCGCCGTCGCACCCGAAAACCTGGCCGACTACCTGGCGGACTTCCGCGAACTGCTGGACAGCTACGGCCTGCAGGGCGTCATGTACGGGCACTTCGGTGCCGGCTGCATGCACATCCGCATCACGTACGACCTGCGGACCGAGGCGGGCAGGGACGTATTCCGGCGGTTCTCCGCGGACGCCGCGCGGCTGGTGGTGCAGCACGGCGGCTCGCTCTCCGGTGAGCACGGCGACGGCCGTGCCCGCTCCCAGCTGCTGCCGCTGATGTACTCACCGCGCATGCTGGAAGCGTTCTCCACCTACCGCAGGCTGTGGGACCCTGCCGGCATCCTGAACCCGGGATCGCTCACGGACCCGGACCCGCTGGATGAGAACCTGGCGCTGGACGGCGTGCCGCAGCGCGAGTGGCGGACCAGCTTTGACCTCCGGCCGCTGCACTCCGGCGGCGGATCCTCCGCGGAGACGGACAACCCGGCGGAGGGCAACCAGGCGGACGCGGGTGGCACCGGCATAGACCCGTGGGTCCACGCCGTGCAGGGCTGCATCGGCGTGGGCCGCTGCCGCACCGATTCCGGCGGCGTGATGTGCCCCAGCTACCGGGCCACCCGGGACGAGAAGGACTCCACCCGCGGCCGTTCCCGCGTGCTGCAGGACATGGTCCGCGGGGCGCGCACGGTGGAGGAAGGCTGGAAGTCCGAGGAGGTCCGCGAGGCCCTGGACCTCTGCCTCTCCTGCAAGGCCTGCTCCAGCGACTGCCCCACGGGCGTGGACATGGCCAGCTACAAATCCGAATTCTTCGACCACTACTACCGGGGCCGGCTCCGGCCGCTCTCGCACTTCTCCCTGGGCTGGCTCCCGCGCTGGCTGAAGATCACCGGCCGCGTGGCGCCGCTGGTCAACGCCGTGCTGGCCACACCGCTCGGCAAGGTGGCCGCCATGCTGGGCGGACTCACCACCGAACGCTCCCTGCCCCGGTTTGCCGACGGCAACGAGTGGCGCAAGGAGGTTGCGGCGGCGGGCGTGGTGATGCCCGGCCGTCGCCCCCGCAAAACGCAAGACGGCGGGAGCCGGCAGGGTGCCGACGGCGCCAACGGCGCCAGTGCTGTAACTGCTGACGGCGTGGTGCTGTTCGTGGACACCTTCACCAGGGGCTTCCGCCCCGAGGTGGCCGGTGCCGCGGCGCGCGTGCTGGCCGGCGCGGGGGAGCGGACGGAATGCTCGGCGGACGCGTGCTGCGGGCTGACCTGGATTTCCACCGGCCAGCTGGGCACCGCCAAGAAGCTGCTGGGCAACGCGGCCGAAGTGCTCGACGACGGCACGGACCGCCCCATCGTGGTGGTGGAGCCCAGCTGCGCGGCGGCACTCCGGAAGGACCTGCCCGAACTGGTCCACACGGACCAAGCCAAGCGGGTGGCGGCACGGGTGCGGAGCTTCGCCGCGCACGTGGACCAGCTGGCGCGCGCCGGCTGGACGCCTGCACCGGCGGAGCCGCTTCCGGAACAGGTGGTGCTGCAGACGCACTGCCACGAGTACTCCGTCTTCGGGGCCGGGACGCAGAGGGCCGCGCTGGCCGCGGTCGGCATCACTGACGTGGTGGACGCCGCCGGCTGCTGCGGCGTGGCAGGCAACTTCGGCTTCGAGAAGGAGCACTACAGGGTAAGCATGCAGGTGGCCGAACAGGCCCTGGCTCCTGCCCTGCGCAGCACCGGGCCGGGGTCCGCGGTGCTCACCGACGGTTTCTCCTGCGCCATGCAGGTCAAGCAGCTCGACGGCGAGCGGCCCGGACGCCACCTCGCCCAGCTGCTCGATCCCGGCAACTAGCAACATCTCGAGTCCGCCGTTGCGGCGGACCGGTCTTAGAACCCAAACGAGGAGCTTCCGGCAACGCCTCTGCACCCTACCGGACCCTACCGGCCGCCTTGGGCGCGAGGAAGCAGTGTGGGCTGGGCGGCACCCTGCCCGGTCTCGGCTTCGCTGCGTGCCTTGCCCTTTGCGTCCCCGTCATCGGGCGCCTCCGTTCCGCCCGGAGGCCGGTCGTTCGCCGGTGGTGGCACGTCAGTTGCGCCGGAGGCGCCTGAACCGGCAGGCTCTCCTCCGGTCTGCGGAACTTCCGAAGGAGGCCCGGTTTCGACGTCCTCGGCAACCTGCTGCCCGCGCCCGGGCGCTGGGGAGTTCTCCTGCCGTTCGCCTGTGGAAGGTTCTGAACCGGAACGCGAATCCGGGGCAACGGGAACACGCCCGGCCGGCAGCGTCCCGGCAGGAGAAGGAAAGACGGCGGCGGGTGCAGGTCCGGGTACCTGTGCCGGTGTAGGTGACGCCGGTGAGGGTGGTGCAGGCGAGGTCGGGTTCGGCGTCGGCGGCGCGGGACGAAGGAACGCGCCGATGATGCTGCTAACGGTTTCTTGGGCCAGGCTGCGCAACGTGTCGTTCCCGGCGGCCGCTCCGCCGGCAACTCCGAGGGAAGCCGCCACAGCGAGCGTGGTGAACACACCGCGATTCTTCCTCGCGTGCTTGCGGGACCAGACCTCCAAGCGGGTCACGTTTGCTGTTCCGGGCCGATCCAGCAACGCTGCGAGCTCGGCCGAAGGCTGCGGAATTTCTGTAACCCGAAGGTTCCTCATCTCCAGCAGCAGGGTCCGCAGCTCGGCGTCGTCCGGACAGCCCACCTCGGCGAGCAGCCCGTCCACGCAACGCTCGTCGTCGAGCCGGCGTTCTTCCTGCCTTTTGTCCGCGTTGGTCATGACGCGCCTTCTCTCAATGAGTGACGGAGTTTCCTGAGGCGGCATAAGGCCCGGTGCTGCAGCTGCTTGATGGCTCCGGGAGTCTTGCCCATGATTTCCGCCGTCGTTTCCAGCGACAGGTCCGCGACGATCCTCAGGGTCAGGACCTCCTGCTGGTCCTGGTTCAGCGTTTCGAGAAGGCCCTTCACATCCGCCGTGCCCTCCGCCGCCAGCAACTGGTCCTCGGCCGAAGCGCTGCAGCGCGGGTCTTCTTCGGGCTCGTAGCTGGTGGTTAACGGGGCTTTGAGACGACGCCGATGCTCGTCCACGTAGCGCGCGTGCGCGATGGAAAAGACCAGGGACTTGATCCCTTTCGCGCCGCCGCACACGTGGCCGAGCTGCGGGTACAGGGCCAGGAAGACCTCCTGTGTGGTCCCTTCCGGATCTTCCACGCCACGTGCGCGGAGATAGCTCAGCACGGCAGGTGAGAACTCGCGGTACGCAGCGCAAAAGACGTCCTCGTCGGCCTGACCGGACGTCTTTGGGTCACCCTTGACCTCTTGCATCCACCCCCCTGTGCGGATGCCCTATCGGGGGCATCCTTCGGACGTGCCGCCGGGCCAGGACAAGCAGTTCGCCCCGGCCCGATGACCCTCCTGCTGACACGCTACCGGCGGCCGCCGGACTTCGCATGCGAGTTGCCGGACTGGTGGCCCGCACCGCCCTCGGAGGCAGGTGCTGCGTCCTGGCGCTGCTGCTTTACCTGCACGTCGCCCTGCTCGTCAGCGTCCTGGTCAGTCGAGGTCCCGGCGGACTTGTCATCCGCGTTGTCGTGGGGGCCGGGACGTCCGCGCAGTAGGTGACGATGTGGCTTTCACCGCCGGCAGCCGTGACGAGTGCGGCATAAGCTGTGGACCCGGAGCCCAGGCCGCCGTGGGTGTAGGCGTTGCAGAGGCCGAAGGCTGCAGGGCCGGTAGCGTCCGGTCCCGCGGCGGTATGCGATGGAGCCGGTTTCTCGGTGTCAGCCGGGGATGGGCTCGGTTTCGGCGATTCGGTTTCTGTGGCCGTGGGGCTGGGTTTCGGCGATTCGGTTTCTGTGGCCGTGGGGCTGGGTTCCGGCGATTCGGTTTCCGTGGCCGTGGGGCTGGGCGACGGCGATTCCGTCGCCGTGACTGTGGGGCTGTCCTGCAGCGAATCGGCGACGGCGGCGACCCCAGTCCCGCCTACCACCAGAGCTCCGGCAGCGAGCACTGTTGCCGCCAGTTTGTTTCCAGAAAGAGTGAACAAGGACATGAGACCCTCCGTTGACGAATATTTGCGTTCAACTTTGCGTAATTTGTGTTCAACTTTTGCGGTTTCCCCCGCACTCTGTGGATCGTAAACGGTGTCACAAAGGTTACGGGTTTTGTAAAAATACTTTCGTGCGGCTCCCGAGTCAGGGCAGCCGGAGGCCTTTTCACGGCCCTGACCTGTCTGCTTTGGTGAGGCGGCCGCCCAGGCCCGACGGCCGCCGTCGTGATCTATCCCTGCGGTGCGTGCGCCTTGGTGAGCTCAACGTGCGGCGGGGCCCAGGAGCTGAGGAGGGCCAGGCCCGCTGCGGCCGCTGCGCTGAGCACCACCGCCCCCAGCCAGAGCGATACCGGCCAGCGGATCCCGTCCGCCACCGCGAAGGCCACCAGCTGGCCCGTCCACAGGAGCGCCGCGATTCCGGCTGTCACCGCGGGCAGCCGCCGGTCTAGCCAAACCTTCGGCAGGCGGGCAAGCAGCATATCCGCCAAGATGGCGGCCGCAGTGGCTCCGGCAGCTCCGGCGACGGCGATGGGACGGAAGCCCACCATAGCGACGGGCAGCCAGGCAGCAGCTGCCACCAGCATGGTGATAATCCCTCGGGCGGGGCGCCGGGCGGCGGAGAGCGTAAAGAGAAAGGCCGCAATGATCAGCGCTGTGGTCAGCAGGTAACTGGTCAGGCCGATGACCACCGGCATCTCCGCCTGTAAGCGGCCAGGGGTGCCCACCGGCGTCGGGATGAAGAGGGCCGTCGGCCCGGGCCGGACGAAGGCGGAGCAGTAGATGAGGAAGAATGCTCCCAGCCCGGTCATCAAGACGACGGCGAACAGCGCCGCCGGGGTCCACTCAAGGTTCCCGGCGCGGCTGGCTGCCCGGGCGCTTCGGACCGCGGTGCCCAGGATGAGGAAAAGGCTGAAGCCGAGTAACAGGTGGGTGGGACTGACCAGGGCATCCAGCGTGACTTCGATGCCCAGGAGCTCGTGCCACAGCAGGTCCAGGCCGCCGGCGACGGCGAAGAGGACCAAGCCCACCGCAGTCCCGCGGTAGCCCGACGGCACAGCCTGCGAGAGCGGCTGCCCGGGTTTCCGGTTCCGCCAGATCACGGCGGCCGTCCACAGCGCCGTCGCCACCATTCCGGAGTAGAGGGCCGCGTGCCACGGCGTAAAAAACGTCTCCAGGCTGGGGAGGTTCAGGTGCGCCCAGCCGTCCAGGAAGACGGCCAGCACCAGCCAAACACCCAGGAGCTCGGTGACCAGGTCGCGGCGTCCGTTGATCACAGGGTTTTCTGCGGTATCGAGCATGGTTGCCCACTTCCACGGAGGTGTTCGGTGAGGGGATGGTACTGCTCTGGCGGGGCGCTCACAAGGGACTGACGATCGCTGAGGGCGCCCATTCAGTTCCGGGGTCCCACCTCAGGTTTGGCGGGCGGACAGGACTTGCACCAGGGTTCCGAATGCACGCTAGGTTGTGTCCGGGTTCCCCGGCCGCCGGTGTCTGTGGTGCAGCTCGTAGCTGTCGAACACATCGGAAGACGTGGCTCCTGAATGGCCGAATTTGCCGCGCAGGACCTCCGCGAGTTCGTCCAGCGCCGCGTGGAGCATTCGTCCGGCGAACTGGAGTTCAGGGCTCTCGCTGCGCTGGGCCTGGGATGCCAGCTCTTGGGCGTAGGCCACCGTGGCCGGCAAGGAGCCGCGCTGCTCCACTTCACGGAAGTAATAGGTTTCATGGAACGCAAGCAGATCTATGCTCACCGAAGCCACGTTTGCCGCCATTGACTCCAACAGCCCGGCAGCATGCCTGGGATCCAGCGACAAGACACTGGCCGGACCTGCAGCCTCCCTGAACAGGGTCAGCTGGTGGGCAAGGGCGCGGCGGCGGTTCAGGGCGGGGTACGTCTGCAGGATCCAAGTGACCGTTGCTGTCAGCAACCCGAATCCGGTGACGGCCTGGAGGGCCACAACCAGCCTGAGCAGCGGATGCACTGCCACGATATCGCCGAACCCCACGGTGGAAAGAGTGACCAGGGAGATGTAGAGGGCTTCGGCAAAGTCGGCCCGCAGCGGAACCCCGGCTCCGTAGACAAAACCCTCCGTCAGATGGGGCAGGTACAGCAGGGCCCAGCCGATGGCTGCCAGGCCGGCCCAGGCGCCGATGACAGCGGCCATCGCCAAGGGTGCAGCGATGAAGGAGCCCCGGCCCCGCAGTTTTCTCGACAGCAGCCAGAATCCGCGGATGATCGTCCGGCCTACAGGGCCGGAACCGTGCGGATAAAGGAGCGTACGAAAGACGTCGACGAGCATCAGCAGAATCAGGCCGGCACCCAAAGCCGTCCAGAGCGTGTCCTCGAAGTCCATGCCTCATCTTAGAGGCGGCACTGTTTGGAACCCGCGATGGAGATCACGGGACAGGGCGACGGCGCACGCTTGCTCAGAACAGCAGTGCGAGCAGCGCAACTAGGGGAGGGACGGTAGCCCCGAGGGTGGCGGGGATGCTGTCGCCCTTCCTGGGGTAGTGGCCCAGCCAGTCCGCCAGCCCCATGGTGGCGCCGCTGATCACCATGTTGGCGCAGCAGTAGACCACCAGGGTGTAGCCCACCACCGCGTAGCCCGTGTTCACCGCGACCACCCCGGCGATGTTCCCCAGCCCGATCAGGAGGTTGCGGAACCCGGTGGGGATGGCCCACATCATCACGGCGGGCACGTTTTGCGCAGGTGTGCTGAGGAATTTCTGCGCTGCCGGGTGCCGCAGGAAGAAGCTTTCCAGCGGGAACACCACGATGTAGATCACTGCGGCAAGCACCGCGAAGAGCTGCGATACGGCGTTCATGGAGGAAGAGTACGACGGCGGCGCGCGCCGCTGCGATCCCTCACCGGGGGGTTCCTGGAGACCCGCTCAATCCCCAGTTTGGGGGATTGCGGTCCGGCCCTCCGACCGGATACTGGAGGTATGTGGGAGGAGCGCGCTGAGCGCGCCCGGCGCGAGATTGCCGGCCTCGCCGCGGGCGGCCTGGACCTGGCTGAGCTCTACACCGCGGCGCTGGCCGTGGTGCGGCGGGCGGTTCCGTTCGATCAGGGCTGTTGGGCCGGGGTGGACCCGGACACCCTGGGCATGACGTCCGTGACCAACTGGCGGCCGTGGCCGGTGACGGATGAGTCTGCCGCCCGCTTCGCCGAGTCCGAGTACGCCGGTGCCGAACCAAACACGTTCAGGGCGCTGTTGCGGCGGCCGCGGCCCGTGGCCCGGACTTCCGATGCCCCGCACCGGGACGTGGTCCGCAGCGTCCGGATCAACGACCTGTTGGCTCCTCAGGGTTTGCATCATGAGCTGCGCGCGGCGTTCCGGGTGGACGAGGCGTGCTGGGGGGTGGGCAGTATCTTCCGGGAGGGCGGCCAGGACTTCTCGGACGTCCACGGCGAACTGCGGGCGGCCACCCCCGCCGCGGTCCTGTGGTTGGCCGAGGTGGAGGATGCGGCGCCTGGCGGTTTCACCATGACGTTGCACTCCGTTGTGGCGCAGGCACACGCTTCCATCTCAGGCACTGCCCGGGACAGAATGCGCGACGCCGGCGGCAACTGGGTGGTGCTGCAGGCCAGCCGCCTTATTACGGGCGACGGCCCGGGACAGATGGTGGTCACCGTGGAGCCGGCCACCTCGCACGACGTGGTCAGCCTCCTGCTTGCCGCCTACGGGGTCACCGCCCGTGAGCGGGACGTCTGCCTGGAGGTCCTGTCCGGGAATCCGACGGCGGACATCGCCCCGAATCTGTTCATCTCCCCGCACACGGTGCACGACCACCTGAAGGCGCTTTACGGAAGAGTGGTTGTCGGCAGCCGCGGTGAGCTGGTGGCCAAATTGTTGATTTGAAGCTGCCGCAGCTCCGCCGAGCGTGCTCCTGCTGCGACGCGTGGCCCGCGAGGCGGCCACCGTGCTCATTCTGGGGCTTGAGGACCAATGCTCGGGAAAGCCACGCAAAGCAGATCCCGCGTGGTAACGATGGGTTCCTCGGTTCGTTGAGCCTTATGGCTAAACATGAATATCTGACTGCGGCCGAGGAGGCCTCGTACGGCGATTCTTGGCGCCGACGACTACCACCGTCTAAGACGGGGAGGGAGGGCCTGAGTTTGGGCTAGGCGTAGGGTGGAATTTAGACGATAGGAGCACTTCATGAAGAAAATCCTCATGGTACTGACCAGCGTTTCCGAGATCGGCGATACGGGCGAGAAGACCGGCTACAACGTGGCCGAGACTGCACATCCCTGGAAGGTCTTCAAGGATTCCGGGCATTTCGTCGACTTCGCGTCCATCCAGGGCGGCCAGCCCCCGCGCGACGAGGTGGACTCAGAAGATCCCATCCAGGTTGCCTTTACGGAGGACGAGGCCACGCGCGCCGGTCTCTACAACACTGCCCGCGTCGACGTCGTTGATCCCGATCAGTACGACGCCGTCTTCCTCGTGGGCGGCCACGGTGCCATGTGGGACTTCCCGGACAGCGAAGGCTTGCAGAATCTGGTGGCCAGCGTCTACAACGCCGGCGGCTTAGTGGGCGCGGTCTGCCACGGACCGGCCGGCCTGTTGAACGTGGAATTGGAGAACGGGTTCCGCCTTGTCGAGGGCCGGAAGGTGGCCGCCTTCACCAACGACGAGGAGGTTGCCGCCGGGAAGGACAAGGTCATCCCGTTCTTTTTGGCAGACCGACTTGAGGAACAGGGCGCCACCCACGTCTCCGCTGGTGTCTTTGAGGAAAAGGTCGTGGTTGACGACCGGCTGGTGACCGGCCAGAACCCGGCTTCAGCCGCTGGCGTGGCCAAGGAGATGGAGAAGCTCTTCGCAGAGGTCATCCACCAGGAAAAAGCCGAGGAACAGCACGAGACGGAGGCTCTGCGCGCCGAGAAGGACGCCGAGAAAAACGCCAAGAAGGCTGCCGCAGAAGCGGAGCACTAACACCAACAGCGCACTGAAACTGGCGGCCACCCCGACGACGGAGTGGCCGCCAGCCGTCGTACATGCGCCGGCAACCACACTGTCCAACGCATCGCCGACCTGCTTCAGGTTCCGCGCTCCACGATCTACGGCCGGGATCCGCCTGCGGGCGGCCGACTTCTTCTCCTAATCTGACGCGGTGTCTCGCAAGCCCAGCGTCTCGGGAGTGCGCCACCGAGCGATCACAGACCGCCGCCACCCGGTAGCTGGCCGATTTGCCGTAGCTGGTGGGCATGACGGCGAGGATGCCCCAGCCTGAGATGAGGGCGCTCAGCCCGGCGAGCTGGCCGGCGTGGATATGGGGGAGTCAACGGGGCCAGTCACGAGCTGGCGGAGGCCGGCGTCCGGGTCATCGGGGATTGTGGGGTAGGGGCCTTGGCCATGATGGCAGCTCCGTGGGGGTGCGAGCAACAAGGGTTCGACACGAGCCACCGGTGCGCGCGTCTCACGCACAACATGCGTGGCAGCTATGCATTGAATTCGCAGTGTGAAGCGCAACCTCAAGATTGCCTCAAGACTCAATCAGCGTTGTGGCAGGATCTCCGCAGATTCTGATTTGCCAGCACGGTGAGAAATACGCTTCTCATTAGCAACATTTCGGCTTAAGCAAAAGGCCCGGCTAATCGCCGGGCCTTTATTAATGGGGATAACAATGTCGAACTACGATAGCCTTTTGGGGCCAGCGCCAACGGAGCCGGGACCGGGGCCCAGGCCACCGCGTAAGCCACGAGCTTCCACCTTCATTGTCGGAGGCATTACAGCGCTGTTCATGATCGTGGGTGCCTTCAGCGGCGGCCTTGGCGGTGCATTGGTCTTCCTGGCCATCGCGGCCGCCCTTACCGGCCTCTATGTCCTGGCCACCGGACGCCGCTCATGGGCACGGCTCCCGGCCAAACGGAAGGCGGGGGCCGTTGCCCTTGCCGTCTCCCTTGCCCTCTTCATCGGCGGTGCCTCCGCAATGCCGCGGACCGCTACGGGGGATCTTAAAGCCGCCTCATCGGACAGCACTGCGTCGCCAGCCTCCGCCGAAGCGAGCGCAACCGGCGGAGCGACGCCGACGCCGTCGTCCACTCCAACTGCCCAGGAGACCGGCGAGCCCCTGGACCCAGAGAGCCCTTACCTCCTGGCGCAGGGTGTCACCGCAACGGCTCCGAAGACGCAGCCTGCCTTCGCCACGAAGGCGATCGACCTGCTGGCCACTCTTCCCATCAAAGGCCGGGCACCCAAGACGGGATATGATCGCGCGCTGTTCGGGCAGGCGTGGGCAGATGTTGACCGCAACGGTTGCGACACGCGGAATGACATCCTCAAACGCGACCTCACCGGTATCAAATACACCAACAGCGTCCCCTGCAAGGTGCAGTCCGGCACACTGGCGGACCCATACACCGGCACCACCATCAACTTCCTGCGGGGGGTTGCGACCAGCAGCGCCGTCCAGATCGACCACGTTGTTGCGCTCAGCGACGCCTGGCAGAAGGGCGCACAGCAGCTGACCACGGAACAGCGGACAGCCTTCGCCAATGACCCCCTGAACCTCCAGTCGACAGACGGTCCCACCAACATGAAGAAGGGCGACGGCGACGCCGCCACCTGGCTGCCGCCGAACAAGGGCTTCCGGTGCGAATACGTTGCCCGGCAGATTTCAGTGAAGGCTACGTACAGCCTTTGGGTTACCCAGGCGGAGCACGACGCGATGGCCAGGATCCTTGCCGACTGCTCGGGCCAGCTTGCACCGACGAATGAGCAGGCCCCGGCCGCTGCAGCACCTGCTCCTGAGCCTGCACCCGTGGTGGCGCCCGCGCCCGCAGCTCCGGTTGCTCCGGCCCCGGCCTATGTGGCACCGGCCCCCGTTGCTCCCGCGCCCGTGGCGCCGGCACCCGTTGCACCCGCACCCGCACCCGTAGCGCCGGCCGCCGCCTATTACGCCAACTGCGCGGCGGCCAAGGCCGCAGGTGCCGCACCGAT
Organism: Arthrobacter sp. 24S4-2; assembly: GCF_005280255.1. Lineage (NCBI taxonomy): Bacteria > Bacillati > Actinomycetota > Actinomycetes > Micrococcales > Micrococcaceae > Arthrobacter > Arthrobacter sp. 24S4-2. The sequence continues at coordinate 1,145,226 of NZ_CP040018.1, forward strand.
CTACGCGGGGCAGGCAGGGTACCGGGCCGCGCTGGACCGCGATTCCGACGGCGTGGCCTGCGAAAGCTAGACCAATTCCATCGCTTCACAGTTCCAAATTTTCCAAGGGGGAAAAATGAAAAAGACACTGATATTAGTCGTGCTAGCCGGTCTCATGCTGACGGGATGCAGCGGCAAGCAGTCGGATGCGCAGCCGACAGCATCAGCGACGGCTGTTGCAGAGGTTGCTGAGGCTGTCACGGTTCCAGACGTGATGGCCCTGACCCTGGACAAAGCCACGGATCAGCTGGAAGATCTCGGGCTCAAGGTCGAGGCTGTGGACACCGTCGACGGCAAGTCGATCATTATCAAGAAGAACTGGCAGGTGACATCCCAGGACTCCAAGGGAGGGGTGCCCGCGGCGAAGGGCTCCACGGTGCACCTCGGCGTCAAGAGCCTGGAAAAGGTTGCGGCGGAAAAGGCCGCCGCTGACAAGGCGGCAGCAGATAAGGTCGCGGCTGAAAAAGCTGCGGCAGATAAGGCGGCTGCGGACAAGGCAGCAGCAGATAAGGCAGCCGCCGATGCAGCTGCCGCGAAGTTGGCGGCCGAACAGGCGGCTGCGCAGCAGGCCGTCCCGCAGCAGCCGGCGCCGGCCGCTCCTGTCGCACCGGCTCCGGCTCCCGCTGCCGTTTCCTACGCCAATTGCGCTGCCGTCAAAGCTGCTGGTGCCGCGCCGCTGTACGCCGGGCAGCCTGGGTACAGCACGAGCCTTGACCGCGATCGTGACGGCGTTGCCTGCGAGAAATAGTCGTCACGTCACGCAGTAGCTCGTCTGCCGTGGATGCCTTCTTCTGCTGGAGGGTGCCCACGGCAGACGGCTTTAAGGACAAAGAACCCTTTCGGACAAATGAAACTAGTGCACTGTCTCGCTCTGCCGCGGCTCGGGTTCGCGCTCCTGAGGACTCAGTATCGAGTCAGATTTGAGAGCAAGTAGTCCTGAAAGTAGTGCTGCGAACAAGATTGACGCAAACGCCATAGATGACGAAACACCCATGAGGTACGTGGCAACGGTGAGGCTGAGGGGGCTGGAGACTGTTTCAAGAAACTGAACGGCCGTCATGGTCTTACCGAGATCAGTGGAGGGAATCTGTTGGTGGATGAGAGACGTGCGTCCCACGGTCCAGGCAATGCCTCCGGTGCAGACGATAAAGAGAGCACTGGCTACAGCGATCCACGAAGGGACGAAGAAGAGCGACGAGCCCCCAGCCATGAGCCACGAGGAACGTTGCATGAGTATGTTTGGACGCCAACTGGAAAACAGGCCGGACAGAATTGATCCGCAAAACAGGCCTGCAGCCGCGGCCGCGCCGACAATCCCGACTTCGGTAGTTGAGCCGCCCAGACCAACTGAGGTCTGGAAGATAGCCAAAGTTGAGAGAGGCGCGGACAGGAAGCCAATCAGAATAACTGTCCCAGCGAAACGCCACCAGCCGTGCAGTTGAGAGAGTCTCTTGTATCCTGCAGAAAGTTCCCGAATAAAGCCTGGCCGATCGGGCAGGCTGCTTGGTCGGTCCGGCCACGGCAGGAAGTTCATAATCAACGCGATTACGGTGAAAGAGACAGCGTCCACGGCCAACAACCACCAAGGACCCCAAACAGCACTTAATGCTCCACCGATGGCCGGCCCCACGATGGAAGCAGAAGTCCATGCCGTAGAGACTGATGCATTGAACTTTGCTGTGCCGCCGCCATACATTTTCGGGATGGCAACGAAGGTTGCAGTTCTCGCGAACATGTCGAGGCTGCCGCGCAGGAACGCGCCGAGTACCAGAACCCAAAAGGGAGTATGCCAGGGGCCAATGAGCAGTGCCATAGCCGCAACAACCAGCGCTTGACCCCAATATCCAATGTGGGTCATGGTACGCGGGGACATGCGATCAGCCAGTCCACCTATGAGCACTCCAGGGAATGCCTTTGGTAGTTGTGATGCGACGGCAACGATGGACATCTGGGCAAGGCTGCCGCTCGTTTGAAGCACGATGAGCGGGAGGGCGATGTTGTACGCGCCCCCGCCAAGCGAATTTACCCACATTCCTGTCAGGTGCAGGCGTCGCTGCCATGGCTTTGCTGGAGACAATTTAGTTTCCTTGGTACGCGCGGAGAATGGTTGCAAGATCGGTTTGCTTTTCTACTGACATCAGTAGCCATTGCAAAGTTGGTGCCTGCCAAAAGCTGATGTTCCAGGTCCGGGCAACCACCATGTGGAAGAGGCTCGTACCGCATGGAACCAAAATCCGCCATTTTCCGGGAAGAACGAGGGCGAGGGGCAGGACGAGCAATTCGAGGAAAGGGATTACCCGAGTAATGACTCGAACGGGCCGGACAAATCTCTCTTGCGCAAATGGGTGGCTATTAGATGCCTTTAAATGCGAGTGATAGATGTGATTCGCATCGCCGTGTCGGACCCAAGCGTCGAAGCCGTGGATGAGTTTGGACAGGCCAGCTTGGGTGTAGGGCAAGTACAGAGCTACACGGGACACTGAGAGCGGCAAGTTGGCGAGCCGCGGATCGATCTTTCCGGAGTGGGGCCACTGACTTACGGCGAGTACTGCCTCGATAAACGTGTCATAGGGCCATCTCCCGGGAAGCGACTGGGCATCTGCGGCACGAGTTCCAAGAAATACCCCCAAGGCTGCCCGCCGAAGCCAGGAAGAGGGCTTTGTATCAGAACCCTTGCATACTTCGCTCGCTGCGGCTGCCAATAGCAAGCCAGTCGCTATGCGTTGAGCCCTCAGGATGTTGCGGGAACTGGGATCATGATCCGAATTCAACGCCGGAGGATCCAGAGCAACTTTGTAGTCCTGCAAAGCATTTGGGCCGGGTCTTAGCGTAACTGTCAGGGCAGCGACGATCCACAATGCGGCAGTGCGGACTTGTCGCGAACTTACTGGCTTACAGCGAATTTGATGGAACATAGGTATACACGACTTCCCTTTCCTGAGGCTTTCCCCTCACGGTCGTCTCCACCCAGATTTCCATTCTGGATAGGGGAGCGTTTGGTAAATTTGCAGGGGCTCGAACCTCGTCAAAAGGTCTCCACGGATCGCTGCGCAGCCTCCGGAGTATCCTCTGGCACAGAACTTGTTTCGGCCGGTCCTCGTCAGCCATGAAAATGTGTGCGAACACTGCCCCCGCCCGAAAGAACTGAGTCGGAATGCAGTTTGCAGGCCCGCACGCTACGACCGTTCCGTCTGACGAGTAGAATTCAACAGCGAAACGCGAGAGACGGTCGTAGAACTTCGCATTGAACATGTTATTTGATGCGATTGGCCAGAAGTTCCTGTTGGCCACGGTCGAAGCCAATGATGCGACGGTATAGGCCCCGGCCAAGGCGACGAGTACTTTGCTGCCGGTGACCTTAGGCGCACGCAACACAGTGAATATTCCTGGCGAAATCTTCAAAATCTGAAGACAGTTCCAGTGAGTCAAAGACCAGTCGTCGACCATCGAGCTGGGTTGAGCCGGTGAGTAGATAGCGAAACACTTCCATGGCGGCAACGGATGCCACGATGGAGTTGAGGGGTCCAAAGCTTGGTGCCTGGTAGGCCGAGTTGAGATTCTCAGTACTCAGGGACGTTTTGGAGTTCGTCCGCCCATCGTTATCTGTTGCCGCGCATAGCAGGCACGGGGTAGTGCCTGGCCTGACGACTGGTCCCACCACTCCACGCGTGTCTTGGTAACCAGCGCAGGTAAAGGGAGTTCCGGAGATGATGGATGCTTCGTTGGACCACTCGAGCACTTCTTGGGGAGTATCGGCGGAAACAACCACGAATTCTGAGTCTCGAAAGATTGGCAAGAGGTCTTCGACGCCGGAGATCATCGACGTGATTTCGATAGTGTTGAGGCCGGGAGCTCGAAGCCGAAGATTTTCTGCAGCTGCGTCGATCTTCGTTTTGCCAACGTCTTGGGCAGTGAAGAGATATTGCCGGGTGAGGTTGGTCTCTTCGACGGTATCTCCGTCTACGAGCACGATGGAACCTACCCCCGCCGTCGCGAGCTGCATGGCCACGTTAGTCCCGATGCCTCCGACGCCAATGAGCGCTACCGTTCGTGTGCGTAGCAGCTCGCTTGCTCCCGGCCCTGTGCCGTGAGCAAGCGCGAAGTACAGATCATGGCGGCTGTACCGACCTGAGAGATCGATCCTGTATGGCACCAGAATTTCGGCTTCGATGAGCTCCTCAATGATTTGTCCGGAGCTTTCGCCAAGAAGTAGTTGGGCCTCGTTGCCCAGTTCATCGAGAGTTCGTGGTTGTGAGGCAAATCCGAGCAATTCTGCCAGCCCGTGTGGTGCGTCTTCAATTTCGATTGCATTGGGTGGCGCCAGGCCGATTTGGACGGTCGTGTCTGTTGTTATAACGGGGAGCGACTGCTTAAGGGAGTAGGTCGTGGCTACCAATTCTTGCCTCCAATTATGAGTGGGGACCACGCAGCGCGTGGTCCCCACTTATTTTCTTCGATCAGTTGAACACGAGGTTCAGCTTGGAACGGCGCTTGGCCAGTCGCTTGAGCTTAAGCACTTGAATCACTCCTTCATGTTTATCAATTCGTTGGACGGATTGAATCTATGGCATCTGTCATGGTCTTGACAAGTTTGTAAGCAAAAATTCTTTGGGCGTAGATCTGTGTTACAAAAGTGGGTTGCGCGCGGTATAGAGTCGGGTGCATGTTCGAACTCGTTCTCCCGGATGCGTCCTTCTACCCGTCGTTTGCCGAGTCCCACCGCGAGTGGGGCGACACCCATCAAGATGGTGCCGGGCTGTTGCCGGATGATGACGTCACCAGCCTGGAGGGGTTCAATGCCTGGGTCCAAAGGCTGGTGGGTGCTGAACACGTCGCCGAGACGGGCGGCATTGTCCCCTGCACCTATCGCTGGATTACAGAGGGCTCGCGGTACGTGGGGGCGATTGCCTACCGCCACTACCTCTCCCCGGCCCTCCTGAACTCGGGCGGGCATATCGGATACGGGGTTCGGCCGTCCGATCGTGGGCGAGGGGCGGCGTCGTGGGCTCTGCATGAGGTGTGTGCTCGTTTGGCTGCGCAGGGAGAGCCTGATCGCGTTCTTCTCAGCTGCGACGATGCAAATGCAGCGTCAGCTAGGACTATCGAGCGCTGTGGCGGCCTGCTCGAGGACGTCAGGATGGGCGGGAATGGGCGGTATTTTCGGCGCTACTGGATTGATTTGGCCCGTTTAAGGCCAGACGGTTGTGGTGCAGTTCCAGCTAAAGCATTCGCGCCAGAGAGCGCCCCACGGTCCTGCCGGTGAAGAGGCAGCCGCCCAGGAATGTACCTTCCAGTGCGTTGTAGCCGTGGGCCCCGCCGCCGCCGAACCCCGCTGCCTCACCTGCAGCGTAGAGGCCGGGAATGCGCACGGCGTCCTGCGAAAAAACCTGTCCACTGAGGTCCGTCTGGATGCCACCCAAGGTCTTGCGAGTAACAACATGGAGCCTCACGGCAATTAGCGGGCCGGCTGCCGGGTCCAGGATCCGGTGCGGTTTGACCGTGCGGAACAGCCGGTCGCCCAGAAAGCGGCGGCTGTTGTGGATGCCCGAGATCTGCGTGTCCTTGGAGTAGGGGTTGCGGACCTCTGCGTCCCGTTCCTCGATCTGCCGGCGAAGCCCGGAGTAGTCCAGCAGCGGCTCCGAGGTGAAGCCGTTCATCCCGCGGACCAGATTCTCCAGGTTGTCCGCCACCACAAAGTCAGCGCCGTGCTCTTTGAACGCTTCGATGGGGCCGCGGCGCCGCGGCCCAAACGCGAGCGAAGCAACAGCTTCAGGTCCCGGTTGGTGATGTCCGGGTTCTGCTCGGAGCCGGAGAGGGCGAACTCTTTTTCGATGATTCGCTGGTTCAGGATGAACCAGGAGTGGCTGTACTGCTGGATGTCCGGGGTGGTCCGCAGCAGCCGCAGGGTTCCCATGGTGTCGTAGCCGGGCAGCCCGGGGGAGGGGAGCCGGCGGCCCAGGGCGTCGAACCACAGCGACGACGGCCCCGGCAGGATCCGGATGGCATGGTCCGGCCAGACGGGGTTCCAGTTCTGGATGCCCTCGGTGTAGTGCCACATGCGGTCACGGTTCACCAACCGGACGCCCGCCTGATCGGCGATGTCCAGCATCCGCCCGTCCACGTGCCGGGGTACCCCGGTAATCATCTTCTCGGGCGGCGTCCCCAGCCGCTGGGGCCACCACCGGCGCACCTGCTCGTGGTCGCCACCGATCCCACCGCTCGCGATCACCACGGCCTGGGCACGCAGCTCAAACTCCCCAACAGCGTCCCGGTTCGAGGCAACGCCGCGCGGCGACGCGTCCGGTGCCAGCACGGTGCCGCGCACCCCGGTGACCGTGCCGCCGTCGAACACTAATCCGTCCGCCCGGTGACGGAAGAAGAACCTGACCTGCCCTGTGGCTGCCGCCTCCCGGGCCTTGTCGGCGAACGGCTCCGAGACGCCGGTGCCCGTTCCCCACGGGACATGGAACCGGGGGACCGAGTTGCCGTGGCCGCCGGCCCTGCCGTCGCCGCGTTCGGCCCAGCCCACCAGCGGTGTGAATTTGATGCCCTGCTCCTGCAGCCAGGACCGTTTCTCCCCGGCCGCGAACTCGACGTACGCGCGGCCCCACCGCTGCGCCCACTCGTCCTCAGGAAGTGAGCCGTCCAGCCGGTCCCATTGGGCCGAGCCCTGCCAGTCCTGCCACGCCAGCTCGAAGGAATCCTTCACGCCCAGGCGCCGCTGCATGGGGGTGTCCACCAGAAACAGCCCGCCGAGGGACCAGAAGGCCTGGCCGCCCAGGTTGGCTGCGTTCTCCTGGTCCAGGATGGCCACCCGCTTGCCGGCCCTGACCAGCTCGTTGCTGGCTACCAGCCCCGCCAGCCCGCCGCCGATGATGATGACGTCTGCGTCCATCAGATAACCGCCCTGGTTGAAGGTAAGTGATAGTTCAGCATCAACCTACAGCAGCGGGCTTGGTCAGCCGGGCTCCGCAGCAGGGTGGCCGTCAGCCAAGTGACGGCGGCTGCCCCGCCCGCCGGTGCCGGTGGTGCAGTTCGTAGCTGTCGAACACATCCGACGACGTGGCTCCGGTATGGCCGAATTTGCCGCGCAGGACCTCCGCGAGGCCGTCGAGCGCCGCGTGGAGCATGCGTCCGGCGAACTGCAGTTCGGGGCTTTCGCTGAGCCGGGCCTGGGATGCCAACTCCTGGGCGTAGGCCACCGTGGCCGGCAAAGAACCGCGCTGGTCGATTTCGCGGAAGTAGTAGGTTTCATGGAACGCAAGCAGGTCTATGCTCACCGTAGCCACATTTCCGGCCATTGACTCCAACAGCCCGGCAGCATGCCCGGGCTCCAGCGACGATAGTCCGGCCGGACCTGCAGCCTCCCTGAACAGGTTCAGCTGGTGGGCAAGGGCACGGCGGCGGTTCAGTGCCGGGAACGTCTGCAGGATCCACGTGACCGTTGCTGTCAGCAAACCAAAACCGGTCACGGCCTGGAAGGCAACAACCAGTCTGAGCACCGGATGCGCTGCCACGATATCGCCGAACCCCACGGTGGAAAGAGTGACCAGGGAGATGTAGAGGGCTTCGGCAAAGTCGGCCCGCAGAGGAACCCCGGCCCCGTAAATAAAGCCGTCCGTCAGGTGGGGCAGGTAGAGCAGGGCCCAGCCGATGGCCGCCAGGGCCGCCCAAGTGCCGATGACAGCGGCCATTGCCAAGGGTGCTGCGATGAAGGAGCCCCGGCCGTGCAGTTTTCTCGACACCAGCCAGAATCCGCGCATGATCGCCCGGCCCAGGGGACCGGAACCGTGCGGATCAAGGAGTGTTCGGAAGACGTCGACGAGCATCAGCAGAACCAGGCCGGCCCCCAAAACCGTCCAGAGCGTGTCCTCGAAGTCCATGGCCTCATCTTAGAGGCGGCCCTTCCTGAGGGGCAGCCGGCGTGCGACCATCAAAGTGCCGGCAGCCCGTAGGTGTGCCGGCCGTATTGGTCCGTCGCGCAGAGGGGGGCCGGAATGACGTTAATGGGGGAGCGTAGTGGGTAGGGAATCTCGTCCGAAGGAAAGGGCCCTGCCGCGCTGGGCCGGAACCGCCGTCGTCGTCTATTTGTCGGTGACGTTTGCCGTTGTGGTAGCAGCGCTGCTTAGCAGAGGCTTCGCACTGGACCTGGATGCCGGGGTCAAGGAGGGCCTGCTGCTCGCCCTGGTGATTCTGACGCTGCCCGTTTCGTTTGCGTATTTCGTCATCGGCACTTTCGGCTCCAGCGCCGTATTGAGCCTGACTACGGTCCTCTACTATTTCGGATACCTCCTCCTTGCACTGGTCAACGCGGGGGTCTTCCGATGGGTTGTCCTGAGTGCCCGGAGGCGTGCTCTGGTTCCAGCCGGCGGCGTGCCAGGCGTCTCGGCGCAGCATCCGCGCGCGGCGCTGCGCGGGGTCACCCCGGACGTCGGAAAGCTCTGGTGGGCCGTGCCGCTGGCAGTTCTGCTGAGCCTTCCGCAGTGGATGGTGGCGGGTTTTGCCTGGTGCGGCATCAGCGGTTGCAGCGGCGGAGGTTTCGGGGTGGCCACCGGGTCCGAGTGGATCGCGGTGATCCTGAGCGTGGTCAACGGCGTCATCCTGGCGGTGGCCGTGTTTGCAGTGCGCTGGCTGTACCCCACCCGGAAACGTGCGCTGGTTGCCTTGGTGGCCGGGACGTTGTTCGGACTGGTGGGTGCTGCGGTCACCCACGGGTAGTGGCCAGCAATCACCCTGGTAACGCACCGCCGTCGGGAATTCCGACGGCGGTGCGCGGCTTTGCAGCGGGCCCGGCCCGGAAGCTAGATGGGGCTGCCGAACTCGCGGATCGTAATTCCGGTGAAGCCAGCCGGGCCACCGTCGGCGTAAAGCGAGATGCCGGTGTCGCCGTCGGCGAAGTGCACTTGCTGTGAAAGCACCGTGTGCCCGGCGTTCACGAACACTTCGACGCTCTGAGTATCGACGAAGATGCGCAGGTGCACTGATCGTGCGTTGGCGTCGATGGGCGCGGCAGCCCGCGAGTAAGGCGCGAGCGCGTAGCCGCTCTGGTCTGAGGGCGCGCGGTCGACGTACAGCCCGTCGCCGTACTTGCCAATGTTCGTATGACGCAGGCCGTCTGAGGAGCGGCCCACCGAGACCCCAATGTTCATAGCCGCGTCCCGTGAGATGTCGAGCTCGAGCTCGTAGGCGCGCCCGCTCCACGGCAGCACGGAGTTGCCGTTGACCGTGCGGTCGGGGAGTGTGGTGGTCGCGGTGACGTAGCCCGAAAGCGCCTCAACGGGGGTACTGAGCAAGCTGTACAAGCCGCCCGATTGGTGCTCGAGCCGCAGTTCCCGCGCGATCGAGTTCTGCCCGTTGTAGCCGTCGGATGCATCGGTGGGCACGTCGCGTGCCGCGTACTTCCAGTTGTTCATCCAGGCGATTGCAAGGCGCTTTGTCTCTGGCGCCTCGACCGATGGCCACGTCACGGCGGCGTACCAGTCCCAGCCCCAGTCGAGCCACTGCGGTGTGAGGTCGCCGGCGATGAACGCCGTGCCGTCCCAGGTGCCGGTCCAATACGCATAGGTCATCGGTAGGCCGGCACTGTAGGCATCCATGCTCGCGCCGAGCACCCAATGCCGTGTGCTGTCGCCGGCGGTTATCTCGAACAGATCGGGGCATTCGATCCCGCCGAGCGCATGGTTCGGGTAGTCGAAATTGGACTTCCACTGCCAATCCCGCAGGTTCGGCGAGGTGTAGAAGGCCGCGTAGCGCGCCCGCCCGATCACGCACACCCATTCGCTGCGTACCGCGTCCCAGTGGATCTTGGGGTCGCGGAACCACTCTGCGTTTTCGATCTCTGCGGGCGTCGTGGCCGTGCGGCCGTCGGTGTTGACGATCACCGGGTCGGCGAGGGCCGTGAAAGTGAAGCCGCCGTCGGGCGACCAGTAGAGGTACTGCTCCTGATACTTGCGGATCCCGTCGGTCGGCTGTGTCGCGAGTGCGATCACCGCCCCGGCACCGAAGCCAGCGGTGTTGGCGGCGTCGACGACGGCTGATCCCGACCACACCGGGAAATCGGGCTGCAAGGGCATCACCACGCCGTGGTGGGCGAAAGACACGCCATCGCTGGTGGTCGCGTGGTCCCATCCGCCCGGGCCATTATTCTGCCCGGAGTGCAGGTAGTAGAGCTGGTAGGCGCCGTTGGTATGTACGGGGCGCTGCGGGTCGCACAGCCAGCCCGAGGGAGGAGTCATGTGATAGACCGCCCGCAGCGACGATTGGGCGCGCGCCGCACCGGGTACAGCGCCGCAAGCGAAAAGCGTAAGAGCCCCAACGCCTGCACCTTGCAGGGCAGCGCGTCGTGAGATGTCGTGCGTCATAAAGTGGTTCCTCTCAAGTTCGACGGGCGCCATAGCCGGTCGAACGTGGTGGTTGTGGAGCGCCTCGGCAGGTGGGGACATGGCAAGGCCCGGGCAGCCAACGCTGCGCGCTCTTCGGGCTGGAGAAACATCGACCGGCGATGGTGACATGCCGTGCCGCTCAACGTCGAGGGGCTCGGACTCTCACCGGTTACGCAGGACGATAGTGTGATTCGCGGGTAATGGTCAAGCGTTTAATCAAAATAGTTTGACGCCATCCCGGAACCGCGCGGACCGCCGCGGAAGCGAAAAAAGAAATGTTGCTAAAACGCTTGATCACAAAGAATCTTGACGCTAGATTATGGTGATCAAACGCTTTAGCAGAATGGACATCAGCGCAGATGAAACGCTCAGTCTTCTTCCAGCCCACCGATGGATGGGTTGGAGACCTCATCCCCTTCGAGAAGGACGGAGAGTTCTGGCTCTTCTACCTCCACGAAGACCGCTCCGATCCGAAACCCGGCACTTCATGGAACCTCGTCACCACCAAGGACCTCACGCAGTTCGAGGACCACGGCGTTGCCCTGCAGCACGGCAGCGAAACCGACCTGGACTTCAATGCCTACACGGGCAGCGTCGTCGTTGATGAAACCGGCATCCACCACCTGTTCTATACAGGGCAAAATCCACGCAACCTGGGAGCGGACGGGGCACCCCTCCAGTTGGTCATGCACGCCACGAGCACTGACGGAATGCAGGCCTGGACAAAACATCCCGAACTCACCTTCGGCGCTCCCGACGGCTTCGAGTCCGGGGACTGGCGGGACCCCTTCGTGTTCCGGGATGAAAACAAGAACCAGTGGCGGATGCTGCTGGCGGCCCGGCACTCCACCGGACCGGAACGGCGCCGCGGCGTCATCGCCCAGTGCGTCTCCAGCGATCTGATGACGTGGCAGCATACGGAACCGTTCTGGGATCCACGCCGCTACATCACGCACGAATGCCCGGACGTCTTCTCTTGGGGCGGCTGGTGGTACATGGTCTACTCCGAGTTCTCCGAAACGTTTACCACCCGCTACCGCATGGCCAAGAGCCCCGACGGCCCCTGGACCGTGCCGGACCTGGACAGCATCGACGGCCGGGCGTTCTACGCCTCCAAGACTGCCGAACGCGACGGTCGCCGCTTCTTCTTCGGATGGATCGCCAGCAAGGAAGGCAACAGCGACAACGGCCCCTGGCAGTGGGCCGGCACAATGTCCGTCATGGAAGCCCGCCAAAACCCGGATGGCACGCTCGCATTCGCCTTCGCCGACGAACTCGTGGACAGCTTCTGGGACGACGTCGCCGTATCCCTGACCAACCACCTGCCCACACGACTGGACGTGCCGGACGGGTACACCGCCGTCATATCCGACGAAGAACTTCCCAGCCAGTTCTATGCCAAGGCAGTGCTGGACATCGCCCCCAACACCACCGAATGCGGGCTGCTGCTGCGCTCCAGCCAGGACGGGGACCACTCCTACGTCCTGCGCCTGGAACCGAAACGCGGCCGGCTCGTCTTCGACCGCTGGCCACGGGCCATCACCGGAAACGCCCAATGGCACGTGTCCGGGGACGTTCCGTTCGAGATCGAACTGGAGCGCCCCTGCGATCTCGGGCCCGGCCAACACACCCTGGAGGTGATCGTCGACGGCGACCTGTGCGTCGCCGTCGTCGACCGGCAGGTGGCTCTCAGCACCCGGGTCTACGACCTGCCTGCGGGACGGATCGGCCTTTTCACCGGCGAAGGATCCGCCACCGTCACCGAACTTGAGATTCGTCAGCGCACCGACAACTGAATGTCCCCACCCCAACCTCTGTTCCAATCAAGGGAGATTGCCGCAATGAAAAAACTATTCCGTGCTGCCGCCGTCGCAGCCGCCGCAGCCCTGGCTTTGTCAGCCTGCGGCGGCGTAGGAGCCTCCAGCGACCCGGCCAACGTCAGCCCGACCGGGGAGATCAAACCCCGTGAAATTTCGTGGCTGCTGTCACGTCCCGCTGACGGGGCAGTCATCAACATCATGAAGAAGCTCGCTGACGACTATGCCAAGGACCACCCGGGCTTCGCGCTGAACCTCATTACCACCCCGGACCGTCCCTCCTACATCCAGAAGCTGGAGACCCTGGCTGCGGCCAACAAGCTCCCTGAGCTCTTCGACACGGACGCGACGCCTTTCGCCCAGCAGCTGGCAAAACAGGGCAAAATGGTCGACGCAGAGAAGCTCCTGAAGTCACTGGACATCTACGACGACTACCGGCCCGGGGCACTGGACTACCAGCGCTTCGACGACGGCTCCTTGTACATGATTCCGTTCCAGTTCGAGCTGGAATATTTCTGGTACAACAAGGCACTGCTGGAAAAGGCCGGCGTCACGGTGCCGAAGTCCCTCAATGACATCCCGGCAATGTGCACGGCGCTGCGCAATGCGGGGATCACCCCGATCGCTATCGACGGCCAGGACCAATGGCCGCTGGAACGCTACGTGGCCTATCAGCCGTTCCGGGAAGCCGGCCCGGACTTCGTTCAGAAGCTGAAGAAGGGCGAAGCGAAGTTCACCGATCCTGCCGGGCAGAAGACCGTTGAATGGATGGCCGAGCTCGGCAAGGCCAAGTGCTTCCAGGATGGCTTCTCCGCCCAGGGCTATTCCGACGCGCAGAATCAGTTCACTTCCGGCCAGGCTGCGATGTACAACATCGGCACCTGGGAGCTGCCAAGCCTGGCCACTGACAAACTGAACTCCGCGGTCCGGGACGACGTCGACTTCTTCACCCTGCCAACGACTGATGGTTCCGTGACATCGGCCAACGAGTTCGTCTCCCCGTCCGGCATCGGAATGGCCGTCAACTCCAAGACCTACGATCCCCTGGTGAGTGACTTCCTGAAGTTTGCCCTGAAGAAGTACCCTGCCGAGTATGCGGCCACCGGTGCCCTCTCACCCACCACCAATGTGCAGACTACGGTCCCGGCCAACGCCACCCCGCTGTACAAGAAGGCCCTGGAAACGGCGGACACCCTCGGGGCAAAGCAGGCCATGCCGTGGGACACCCAGCTGGACCCCACCACCAACGGCAGGCTTCAGCAGGAACTCGTGCTCCTGGTGCAGGGCAACATCACGCCTGAGAAATTCACGAGCACGATGGACGACACCATCAAGCAGAACGCCCCCAAGTTCTTCAAGTAAACCGCAGCGGCGGGGGATCGAAAGGTCCCCCGCCCGAAAGGCCCAGCCATGCTTCCCAACAGGTCAAGGACCTCAGTCCTCGTCTTCCTGCTTCCACCATTGCTGCTCTACTGCGCAGCCGTACTCTTCCCGATTCTTCAATCGTTGTTCCTCAGCTTCTTCTCCTGGAACGGCATCAGCGACATGGAGTTCGTCGGGCTGGAGAACTACATCCGGATGCTCACCGCCGATGACATCTTCTGGCGCTCATTTGCCAACGCGCTCATCTACCTGGCCATCTGCCTGATCCTGCAGCTCGGCGGCGCACTGGCCGTGGCCAGCCTGCTCACGTCCCTGCGCCGGGGACGGGAGCTCATCAAGACCCTCTACCTGCTGCCCGCCGTGATCTCCACGGTTGCGATCGCGTTCCTCTTCGTACGCATCTACTCCATCGACCCGGTGGGACTGCTGAACCAGCTGCTGCACTGGATCGGGCTCGGCAACTTCGAACGCGCCTGGCTGTCCGACGTCAACACGGTACTTGCTGCGGTCTCCGCCCCGAGGGGTGGCGGTTCACGGGGCTGTACATGCTCATCATCTACGCCGCGCTGATAGCTGTGCCCAAGGAGCTGGAAGAAGCTGCGGTTCTGGACGGTGCCTCAAAGTGGACGCTGTTCACGAAGATCCGCTTCCCGTACATCCGGCCGGTGTGGATCACGACGACGATCATGGCCACCACCTACGGCCTGCGCGGCTTCGACATCCCCTACCTCATGACCAACGGCGGCCCCGGACAGTCCTCTGAGCTGCTCACCACGTACATGTACAAAACAGCATTCACCAGTACCGACTTCGGGTACGCCAGCACCATCTCCGTGTTCATCGTGATCGAATGCCTTGTCGCCGTGGGCCTCATCCTGTTCATGCTCAAGCGGAAGGCAGACTCATGATCGTCCAAACAGCCCCGGCTACTCCACCGACCATGCTGCCCCCGACGCCCGCCATCAAGAGACGACGCCGGAAGCCCAGCCTGAACCGGACCTTGTCGCGGGTGCTGATCCTGCTGATCGTGATCGTTCAGGTCTACCCTCTCGCCTGGCTGTTCCTGACCAGCCTGCGCACCGAGCAGGACTTCGCGACCGGTGACCCGTTCGCACTGCCGAGCTCGCTGACGTGGGAGAACTACGCGCGGGCGTTCGAAACAGGCGACCTCGGCAGGAATATCCTGAACAGCTTCATTGTCACCATGGGCGCCAACGTTCTGATCGTCCTGTTTGGCATGATGGCTGCCTACGCCATCCAGGTCCTCGGTTTCCGCCTGAGCAAGTTTGTCCGCGGGCTGTTCCTGATCGGAATCATCGTTCCCGTCCAGATCGCCCTGGTCCCGTTGTTCATCGATTACTCAACAGTGAACCTGCTGGATACCTACCAATCGATGATCATCCCCCTGGCCGGTTTCGCACTGCCCATGTCCATCTACCTGTTCTCGTCATTCTTCGAATACATTCCCCGGGAAACCTACGAAGCCGCCTCCCTTGACGGCGCCGGCCCGTACAGGATCTTCGGACTGATTACGCTGCCACTGTCGCTAAACACTGTGGTCACCGTGGTTCTGGTCAATAGCATCTTCATCTGGAATGACTTCATCTTCGCCAATACGTTCGTCCTCTCCGAAGATCTGAAGACCATTCCCTTGGGCCTGCAGAACTACATCGGCGCCATGGGCAAGGTGGACTGGACTGCCACCTTCGCCGCTGTGTGCGTCACCATCACCCCCCTGCTCCTGGTCTTCCTTGTCCTGAACAAGGCCATGATCCAGGGCTTGGAAAGCGGGGCGACCAAGGGATGACGGCCATGGCAGACGGATATACTCCTGATGGAGGACAGATGATTTCGCAGGAGAAAGACTCAGGCAACGCGGCCACCCCCGACGTTCCTGCGAGGATAGGCCGCGCCCGTCCGGTTACCCTCCGCGAAGTTGCTGAAGCAGCCGGTGTGTCCACTGCCACGGTGTCGCTTGTGATCAACAAGAAGAAGAATGCCCGCATTGCAGAGGAGACGCGTCAGCGCGTCAAGGACGCGATCCGGCAGCTCGGTTACCGCCCCAACGCGATGGCCAAGACCTTGGTCAGCGGCACTTCGAAGTTCATCGGGCTCGTCGCAGACGGCGTCGCCACCACCCCGTTCGCGGGTCAGATCATCCACGGAGCGCAGGATGAAGCCTGGAAACACGGGTACGCGCTGCTGATCGCCAACACCGAGGGAAACCGCGACCTGGAAAAGGACGCGATCGCCATGATGCTGGAATACAAGGTGCGCGGCATCCTGTACTCCACATGGTTTCACCGTCCCACCGCCATCCCGGAGACGCTGCGCGAGGCGGACTTCGTCCTGGTCAACTGTTTCTCTCCGGAGCCCGGCGCGGCCCGTGCTGTGGTACCCGACGAAGAGCAAGGTGGGAAGTCCGCGACGGAAATCCTGCTCCGCGGCGGCCACCGGCGCATCGCCTTTATCAACGCCACGATCCCCGCGCCCGCCAAGGACGGCCGGCTCCAGGGCTACAAGGATGCGCTGGAGGCTGCCGGAATTCCGTTCGACCCGGAGTTGGTGATGGAAGCCTATCCGGATCAGGAAGGCGGATACGGCGCTACCGAAGAGTTGCTCAAGCGCAACGTCGCCGCTGTGTACTGCTACAACGACCGTATGGCCATGGGACTTTACGACGGACTGCGGGAAAACGGGCTCTCCATTCCGGATGACATGGCTGTTGTGGGCTTCGACAACCAGGAAGTTATCGCGGCCCACCTTCGGCCTCCGCTGTCCACAGTGTCCCTGCCCCACTACGAACTCGGGGCGGCAGGAGTCCGCATGCTGCTGGGCCTGGACGAAGCCCCCAACGACTCCGCGGTGAAGATCATGTGCCCCGCCGTTGAACGGGCATCCGTGGCCGTGCACTCGCCGGCGTAGGTTGCTGGCGCCGGTTACCCCGTCGGGTTAGGGGCTGACCGCCCGCCCGTTCTGGATCAATACGTCCAGGTGATCGGCAATGTCGGCCAGCACCGCGATATCGGCAAGCGGGTCAGCGGACAGCACCAGCATGTCGGCGTCCGCGCCCGGGGCGACGACGCCGATCTGGCCTTCGCGCCCCAGCAGCTGGGCCGCCGTCGTGGTTGCCGAGCGGATGGCGTCGATAGCAGGCTGGACCTTCCCCAGAAGCCGGAACTGTTCGTTCTGGTGGCGGTGCATGCCGCCGAGGAGGTCGGATCCGAAAGCCATCTTGACGCCGGCTTCGTGCGCGCGGGCGATGGCTTCGAGGCCGCTGCTGAGCACGGAGTCCACCTTGGCCCACATCTCCTCAGTGAGCCCGAATTCCTTGCCCTCTTCCTTCAGCGCCCAGTACGTGACGAGCGTGGGGACCAGGAAAGCGTCCTTTTCGAGGAACAGGCGGAGGCTCTCGTCGTCGAGCAGGTTGCCGTGCTCGATTGAACGGACGCCGGCCTCAAGGGCCCGGTTGATAGCACGCGCAGTGTAGGCGTGGGCCGCCACGTAGCGGTTGGCGGCCTCGGCCTCCTCCACGGCGGCACGCATCTCGTCCATCGAGTACTGGGTAGAGTCGATGCGGTCCGTGGGCGACGAAACTCCGCCGGAGGCCATGATCTTGATGTGGTGGGCGCCCTTGCGCAGTTCATCCCGCGCTGCTGCCCGGACGGCGTCGACGCCGTCGGCTACGCGGCCGATGCCGCAGCAACCGCGGCCATTGGGCTCGTGGTCTTCGCCGGGGAGGCGCATGTCGCCATGGCCGCCGGTCTGGCTCAGTGCGTGCCCGCAAAAGTGGATCTTGGGGCCTTCCAGCAGGCCTTCCTGCTGCGCCATGGCCAGCCCGAAGTCGGCCCCGGAGAGGTCCCGGACGGTGGTGAAGCCGCGGCGCAGCATCTGGCCCATGATCCGGGCCGTATGGGCGTAGACGTACGACGCCGGAGTCCAGGTCAGCGATCGGAAGTCCGCACTGGCGGCAACCACGTGGACGTGGCAATCGATAAGCCCTGGAATGACGAACTTCCCGTTGCCGTCGATCACGCGGGCCCCTGAGGGCGCTTCGGCGCCCGGACCGATGCCGCTTATTTTTCCGTCAATACTGACGACGTCGGCAACGGAGTAGGTGCCTGCCTCGACGTCCAATACGCTGGCATTGCGGATCACAAGGGTAGCGCTGCCGGCCCCTCCTCCGGTGCTGATCTGGGTGTTCGGGGTAGTGCTCATTTAGATGGTGTCCTTCCCGGGGACTTCGGTGGGACGGGCTGCAAAGGCTTCCGTGAGGTCGGTTAGGTTCCGCTTGACGACGTCGACGGCGGTTTCCACACTTTGCTCCGTGTAGCGGCCTTCGGCGTCCAGCATGGCAAGGACGCCCACGACGTTACGGTCCTCGTCGAGGACAGGAACGTTGATGACCGCTCCGCAGCCGAGCCGCTGGATGAGTTCGGAATCGGCGAAGACTTCACGCAGCGCGTTCAGGTCCGCTGCCAGGAACGGCTTCTTTTCGTCAATGACCGTTCCCAGCCAGCCCGGCGAGATTTCCACGGTTTTCTCGCCACCCACCGGGTAGTCTGCCGGGTGGCTGGTGAAGAGCCGCCGAAGACTGGACCGCTCCGGGATCCACTGGAGGGCTGTGAAGAGGATGACGCCGGGATCCCGCCGCATGGCATCGAAGGTCTGCTGAAACACTGTGTCTGCTTTCATGGTGTCTGTTATTCCGCTCATCTCTGTCCTGTTCCTGCAGGTGCCGGATCATGCTCCGCCCGGGCATTGATGTCTTCCAGGGATTTGCCAGCGGTGGAGGCGCCGAAGATGACCACACCAAGAACGCCGATGGTCAGCACAACCGTTGTCATGACGAACACCCCGCCGAAGCCAAGGGCCACCGAGAAGATGCCAATGATGGACGGTGCCAGAATGCTGCCGATGCGTCCCACGGCACTGGCCAGCCCGACGCCGGTGGCGCGCATCCACGTTGGGAACAGTTCGGGCGTGTAGGCGTAGACCCCGGCGTAAGTGCCGTTGAGGAAGAAGGACAATGTTGCCGCGGCCACCAGAATCATCCCCGAGTCGTTGGATTGGCTCAGCCAAAACGCGCTGAGCGCCGATCCTGCGAGATACAAAGCGATCGTGTTCTTACGGTCAATCCGGTCGCACAGCCACGCCGCGGAGAAGTAGCCGGGGATCTGTGCGAGGTAAATGATGATCGAGTACTCGAAGCTCTTGGTGACGGTGATTCCGCGGCCCACCAGCAGGGTGGGGATCCACGAGAAGAAGCCGTAGTAAGAGAACGTGATCACGAACCAGATCAGCCAGATGACGGCGGTACGGCGGCGCATGGCCCTTGACCACATGAACTTGAGGGCGTTCCAGATGTTGATCTTCTGTTCGTGCTTGGTGATCTCTTCGCTGGCCGGCGGGAGCGTGGCGAGGTTCTTGCCGGTTGCCTTTACTACGCTCTGCTCAAAGCGCCCAACCACCTCTGTTGCTTCAGCATGCGGCCACGGCTGATGAGGAAGCGGGGGATTCAGGCAGGCTGCGGCGCCACCACAGCAGGAGGAGGATCGGAATGGCTGTGACCACCTGGGCCCAGCGCCAGCCGTCCTCGCCCATGGGGACCATAAAGCGGCCAATTAAAGCCGCACCAACGAAGCCAAACGAGAAGAACCCGGCAAGGGTTCCGATGAACCAACCCCGACGCTTGGGCGGGATGAACTCGGAAAGGAACGGCGCAATGATGACGCTTTCGGCGCCGGCTCCCAACCCTGCAAAGATCCGTGCAATCAGGAAGACCTCGAAGTTGGGAGCCATGGCGGCAATCACGGACATCAGGCAGTAGAAGGCAAGGGCCCACAGCATCACCTTCTTGCGGCCGAAGCGGTCGCCCATCCAGCCGGAGAGGATGGCGCCGAAGAAGAAGCCGAGCGGGGCGGCTGAACCAACCAGGCCCAGGCTTGCGTTGCTGAGGCCCCACAGTTCCTGGATGCGCGGAAGCAGGAAGGCGACCACTGCCCCGTCCATGCCGTCGAACGAGTAGCCGAGGCCTCCGATGAGGAGAAGCTTGTAGTGTGGACGACTGAGAGTCAGGCGATCCAAGCGTGCGGTGAGAGACATGGTGATTCCTGCCAAAGTGGGCCAAGTTGTACATTTTGAGGAATATGCACAAGTCTGTGCAGATGCGATGTATTGAAGTTAGGGCCAGAGTGTGAGGCAGGTCAATAGGTGAAACAAGAAATTAACTCTTCGTCGGTCACCGAGTGGCTGGACAGCCGCGTGCAGGGACGGAAACTGGCCGCGCGGCAAATGCAGGTCATCGGCATCCTCCGCTCACAGCCCCGGCTTGCCTCCTACGGTTCAGTCAGCGACATAGCGGCAGCGGCGTCGTCGAACGCTTCCACCGTGACCAGAACCGCGCAGGCGCTGGAATTCAAGGGCTGGGCCGACTTCCAGTTCGAACTCCGCTCACGGTTCCTGGCGTCGCTGAGCGCCCTCGAAGTCGCGGCCGAGCACAACGGGCACATCAGCAGCCCGGCCCAGGCCGCCGTCTCTACCGACCGCGCCAACCTGGCTCATCTCGAGCGCACACTCGATCCAGGTACTGTCCGCTCCATCGCGGAAGCGATCGCCGGGGCACGGCAGACCCTGATTGTGGCCGCCGGAAGCTACGCCGTCCCGGGCAAGGCCTTGGAGCATAACGCGGTTATTGCCGGTTACAACGTCCGGTTACTTGACGCTGACGTTGCTGCCCTGACGAATACCCTTGCCCGGGTGACCTCGGAGGACCTGGTGATTGTGATCAGCCTGTGGAGGGTTTACGACAGCACCATGCGCGCCGTGGAGATCGCCCACAACGCGGGCGCCACTATCGCCTCGATTACGGACAGCGCCGGCTCTCCCGTGGCAGAACACGCCGAGCAGCGGATTGTCGTTCCCACCGAAGGCGCGGGCTTCTTCCCGTCGCTGACGGGTGCCGTCGCCGCGGTCCAGGCGATCGCCGTCGAACTCGCTTCCCTGGACCGTGACCGGTCAAACAAAAACATTGCCGCGTCCGAACGGACCTGGGACCAGATGCGGATCATGCACCCGCGGTCAAGCTCTTAAGAAGGCGCTTGGGGAAGCCGCCTGACAAGGGATTTTCAATCAGACGGAGGGCCCCTGGTTACACGGCGGATCGTCGAGGCACTCGATTCAGTGACGGGGTGGTGCGAAGCAGCCGGCGTGTGGCCACGGCGTCGACTAAGGTACGAGTTCTGAACTCCTTAGTCGGATGATGCCGGGGCGCTCGCAATACCGAAGTGCCATAGTGCAGCGTCCAGGTCTTCAGCGCGCCACCCCCGTGAGTCTGCAGCAGCGCGGATCACGGCCGACATGTTGGCGTAAGAGGTGTCCTCGATAGCGGCGGCCCCGGCCACCCTCCGTATCCGCACGTCAGTAGTTCCCTGCATGGAGAGTCCACTGAGAACGTCGATGTAATCCAACGTCTTGGGGCTCACATGACGTACCCCTGCGAGGGCATCGCGAAAAACCGGCCTTTCAGCTGGGTCAGTGAGTCTGGCCCGGAGTTCCTCGACAGTTTCGATGCCCTGATCCTCAAACACACGTGTTAAGTCGTCTATCTGGGCAAGCCGGCCCGGCGACGGCCAATCGATGACTTCCGAGAGGCTTCCCGTCGCAAGTCGTTTCCGGAACCCACTCGTGGTTTGTGCATCTGGCCATGCGGCAACCAGAGCGTCAACGCGCGGCTTCACGGTCGCCTCGTAATTCTGCCGTCGCTGCAGGGAAGCATCGACAATAATCGCTCCGACGGAAGCCCAACCACGGCTGACCTCAGTCGAGGCGTCGATGCCGTGGGATTCAATGAAGGCGAGGAGTTTGGCGGTGTCGCCGTCAATAGTCATAGGTGAATACTTCCACGGAAACAGGGCGGTCTCGGAGCGCCGCCACCATCCAGTAAGGCGGCACCCGGTTTGGCGGCGAGTTCACATGGGCTGTGCGGTCATCTTGCGAAGATCGGATGCTGCCGTGGTAGGGCTGCGTCCGCCTTTGGCTGTGAGAGGCCGCTACCGCGCGGCGGAGGAGTCCGACCCCGAACCCGCCGGAGCCCAGGAGGCGAGGAGGGCGAGGCCCGCGGCCACCGCGGCGCCGAGTACCACTGCGCCCAGCCAGAGCGAGACGGGCCAGCGGATCGCGTCCGTCACCGCGAACGCCACGAGCTGTCCCGTCCACAGGACCGCCGCGATTCCTCCCATGACCGCCGGCAGCCGCTTGCGCAGCCAGGTCGCCGGAAGCCGGGCCAGCAGCAGGTCAGCCACGACGGCGGCAATGGTGGCGCCCGCTGCTCCAGCAATTGAATACGTGTGGAAGCCCAGCATCGCGACGGGCAGCCATGCTGCAGCGGCCACCAGCAGGGTGACAACCCCGCGGGCCGCACGCCTCGCCGCGGAGAGCGTGAAGAGTAAGGGGGCGAAGATCATCACGGTGGTTAGCAGGTAGCTGGCCAGGGTTATGACCACCGGCATCTCCGCCTGGACGCGCCCGGGGCTGCCGAACGGCGTTGGAACAAAGAGGGCCGTTGGCCCCGGCCGGACGAAGGCGGAGACGTAGATGAGGAAGAACGCCCCCAGCCCGGTCATAAGTACGACGGCGAACAGCGCCGCCGGGGTCAGGGCCGGGTGATCGTCGGGGCTGGCTGAATGACTGGCTCGGGCGCTGCGGACCGCGGTGCCGAGGATGAGGAAGAGGCTGAAGCCCAGCAGCAGGTGGGTGGGGCTGACGAGGGCATCCAGCGAGACCTCGATGCCCAGTAGCTCGTGCCACAGCAGGTCCAGGCCGCCGGCGATGGCAAAGAGGATGAGCCCCACCAGGGTTCCCCGGTAGCCGGGCGGGATGGCCTGCATCAGCCGCTGCCCCGGCGTCCGGTTCCGCCAGATCACGACGGCGGTCCACACCGCCGTCGCCAGCATGCCGGAGTAGAGGGCGGCGTGCCACGGGGTGAAGAACGTCTCCAGGCTGGGCAGGTTCAGGTGCGCCCAGCCGTCCAGGAAGACGGCCAGCACCAGCCACAGGCCCAGGAGTTCGGTGACCAGGTCGCGGCGTACGTCGGTCCTGGTGTTACGCGCAGTTTCGAGCATCGTTGGCCACTTCCACGGAGCTGTTCGGTGAGGGGATGGCGCCTAAACCTGTGCCGTCCGGTCAGCCCGCGGCCGCTTCCACAGCGCGACTGCGAGGACAGCTACCCAGAGCAGAAACGCCCCGATGCTGATTCTTTCGCCGATGCCCAGCACGAGATTCGGTCCCGGGGCGGCCATGAACGCAACCATGCCCATGACCGCAGAAGCAACGAGCGAGACGATGGAGTAGGCGCGCATCCGGCCGCGGAACCCGGCGGCCACGAAGCACATGGAAGCGACCATGAGGGCGAGCTGGATGTTGGTGGCGAGGATGTGCATGGGGATGGAAGCATCGTCCCCCAGCGTCAGGGGGTAGATGGCTCCCATGATGTTCCACAGCCCGTACCCGGTGAGCAGGCCGCCGCCGATGCGCAGGGTGCGGTTGCCGCGCACGGAGTTCCAGACGCCCACCCCGAACGCAGTGAACAGCACCGTGTAGACCCATGTGAAGGGCAGCACGACGTCCCGGCCGGGGGAGCCGACGGCGAACAGTTCGCTCACCATCTGCTCGGTGCGTTGGTACCCGTCCCATTGGGATGCTGCCACGACGTCTGTGGCAATCACGTAGAGGAGCGATGACAGCGGCCCCGCAGTGAGAAGGACCTTGCGGAGAGCGTCACGGCGCTGGCTTCCGTGCGGCGTGGCCCGCCCGCGTTGCGGGAGTCGGCGCTTGTCGATTGACATGTCCGGATGTCCTCAGAGCCGCGGTCTGGCAAAGGCTCGGTGCAGGGGTCCGCGGGCGTCCGCCCCCCGCACCTACCTGTTTAAGCTTTGGGCCGGTTGCCGCAAGTTGATAGGGCCGAACGGCCTTGCCCTGCTGCCACGCGGAGGTTCGGCTGGACGGGCTGGGCCGGGGCTGCGTGGGACTGACGGCAGCCGACACATGCCCGGGGTGACTGGGATAGGCTCCCTTGGGACCTGAACAGGCATTGCTTGGGACCGGAACACGCACCAACTGCAAAGGGTGGGGAATTCATTGGATCTACTGGGCGGCCTGAGCCGCGACGAACTCCGCCTCTTTTCCTGGGTTGCCGCCGCCGTCTTCGCGCTGGTGGCCGGCGTCTGGCGTCCGCACCGGCTTCATTGGACTGCCCTCGGTTCCGTCCTGCTCTTCGCAGCCCTCAACGCGGGTGCCGGGATCTACGTCCTGAACCATTTCAGTGACTCGCGCTGGTCCACAGGGAAAGAACCGCCGCTAAGTGTTCCGTCGTTTTCCGGGACGCCTGTCGTGGGGCAATTTCTGGAACCCCTGGACTCCGCTCTGAACGGAGTGGTCGGCGGGGTGAACGAGTTCATGGCATTCAAGCAGGCACTCCCCGTCGCGATGGACTTCCTTGCCGCGTCCGGCTGGGCCCTGCTGGTGGCGTTCCCGCTTGCTATTCTCGCCGCCAGCATCAGCTTCGCCGCGGCCAGGCGCCGAACGGCGGACTTCGAAAAATACCGTGCCACCGTTGACCTGCTCCAAGATGAGCTTGAGCAGGTCAAGCGGCAGATCTCCGCAGGGCATTCCGTCGACACAGAAATCCCTGCACGGAGTGCCCCCGAACAAGCAGGCAACTAAGCGGTAGACGGCCTAAGAGCGTGTGGTCCCGCAGCGCCGCCACGGTGGACGCGTTCCGGGACAAGGTCAGCCGGCGGGTGGCGATTATGGCACACCTGTATCCTGACAATGCAGGTTGTATGGTTCCAACGGCCATCAACCAAGCTCGGTTCGCGGCCGGATGACGGTTCCGAATCTTGGGCGTAGCCATCCACGTTGTCCAAT
The DNA here is from genome assembly GCF_005280255.1 of Arthrobacter sp. 24S4-2. Classification (NCBI taxonomy): domain Bacteria; kingdom Bacillati; phylum Actinomycetota; class Actinomycetes; order Micrococcales; family Micrococcaceae; genus Arthrobacter; species Arthrobacter sp. 24S4-2. The sequence continues at coordinate 1,169,773 of NZ_CP040018.1, forward strand.
CACCGCCGCAATCGTCAGTCGCCGATCGGCTCCTCTGACGCTTGGAATGGATCTTTATCACTACCGACACGCCAGCTCCCGTGGGAATCCCGACGCCGGTCCTCAAGCCCGCGCGCACAGCTGCGATGGATGATCCCGCCGTCGTGACCTGGGCCGAGGCTGGTGAGAACATGACCGCGCGATGGCGTTCGGCGAACGGCAGACCGGCGCCGACGCGCGTCGAAGTGGTCTCCGACTCTCTCACGGCCGATGATGCGAACCGGATGGCGTCACAGGGGATCGCGATGCTCTGGCACGGTGACTTCCACAACGCACGGCAGATCCTCAACGCCATGGACCGGCGGATGGGCGCCGGAAAGAAAGAGACCGCAGCAACTCCGGCCGATAAGTTCTATCGGCACCGCCAGTCCCGCTCGCATCGTGCACGCGTTCTCGGCCTGCTGCTGATTCCTCTTGATCCGGGCCCGGTGGTGCCGCTGCGCCGCGCACCGGACATCCGGCAGGCCGCCGCTGAAGCGTACGGTGATATCGGCGAATCTTCCATTGTGTCCCTGCATGAGCTTGTCGGGGCCATTGGCGCCCACGAGTGGCGACGTAATGGCGTCCACGTCGATGCACTGCAGGGCCGCATCCACCCGCACTATGGCACGTTCTTCCCCACCCGGAGTGAGTATGTGGATCTCGTGGCCGCCGCTGCGCTGCCCTCTGACACGCTGGCGTTCGACGTCGGAACCGGCACGGGTGTACTCGCTGCCGTCCTCGCGCGCCGTGGCGTCCACCGTGTGGTGGCGACGGACAATGAACCGCGTGCAATCGCCTGCGCCGCTGAGAATTTCCGGAACCTCGGTGTCCAGGACCGTGCTGGGGCCGTCCTGACCGACATGTTCCCGCCGGGGCGGGCACCCCTCATCGTGTGCAACCCGCCCTGGATTCCGGCCACGCCGCATTCCAGCCTGGACAGCGCCGTCTACGACCCCGGGAGCAGGATGCTGTTCCGCTTCCTGAACGGACTCCCCGACCATCTGGAGCCCGGCGGTGAGGCCTGGCTTGTCCTCTCCGACCTGGCCGAGCACCTGGGCCTGCGGACGCGTGAGGATCTGCTGGCCGCCATCGAGGCGGCCGGGCTGAAGGTGATGGAACGGCTGGACACCAAGCCAACGCATCCGAAGGCATCGGACCGCGACGATCCTCTGTTCGAGGCGCGCGCGGCCGAGGTCACATCGCTGTGGCGGCTTGTTCGCCGCTAGCCCGCCACCGCCGCCTTCGCTGCCTGCTTAGCGTTCATCCACTCGCTCATCCACGGGGCCCGGACGCTGGACGTGATCCGGCAGTCGGCCACGAAGGTTCCCTTGGCGCCGGCGTCGATCCACTCCTGGAGCGCGGAAAGGTCCGCCAGGGAGCGGATGATCGCCGACTCGGCACCGAGCGCGCGGGCGATGCCGCTGAAGTCCACCTCGGGGATCAGCATGGGCTTTTCGGTCAGGCCCTGGGAGCCGTACTGGTGGATTTCGGCTCCGTAGGCGGCATCGTTGTAGATCACCACGACGGCGCTGCTTGCCGTCCCGATGAGCGATTCGAGGTCGGACAGGCCCATCAGGAAACCGCCGTCGCCGGAGGCCAGCACCAGGGTGCGGCCGTCCTCCACTGCGCGGGCTGCCCCGACGGCGCTGGCAAGGCCCAGCCCGATCGACTGGAAAGCGGTCCCCACCATCACCAGGTCCTGCGGCCGCGGGATGTTCCAGTACATCGGCGCCCACCCGATGAAGTGCCCGCCGTCCTGCACCACGGTACGGCGCTCCGGCAGCACGGCATCCAGTGCCGTGGCCAGGGCGCGCGGGTCCAGCCGGCCGTCCGGGGTTACCTCGGAGCCTGCCTGATGGCCCGGCCCTTCGGCCAGGCGCTGGCGGGCTTCCGCGCGCCAGGCTTCCGCCGCCGCCTCGCCGTCAAGCATTCCCAGGAGGCGCCCGGCAGCGGTTTTCGCGTCGGCGCTGACGAACAGGTCCACCCTGGGGTGCGTGGGCTGCAGGGCGGTGTCGATCTGGATGACGGTGCTGTCCGGGCCGAGCAGGTGCCCGAACCGCATGGTGAAGGGGCTCAGGCTCGCCCCGGCCACCAGGACCACGTCGGCCTCGCCCATGAGCCCGGCCGCGGTGTCCGTGCCGAAGCCGCCGGCCACGCCCAGGTACCCCTCGCCGTGGAGGAGGTTGAGCGCTAGGGCGGTTCCGGCGGTCAGCGCGCCCAGGCGGTCGGCGAGCTCCCGGAGCTCCGGGCCGGCTCCGGCGAGGTGCGCACCCCGGCCGGCCAGGATCAGTGGCCGCTTGGCCCCGGCCAGCAGGCGGGCTATTTGCCCAAGGCCGCCGTCGACGTCGTCCGTCACCTTCGGAGCCGGCGGCGCCGGAAGTTCCTCGTCCGCAGCCTCGAGCGCCGCGAGGTCGTAAGGAATGGCAATCACGACGGCGGTGCGCTTGGTGAGTGCGTACTCCACCGCCTGCCGGGTGATGGAGCCCGCGGCGTCGCGGGTGACGGTGAAGGTGGCCGCGCCGAGGCCGGCGGCGATGGCCGCCTGGTCCACGTCCTGCGGCCGGGCGCCGCTGCTCGGAGCGTCCCCGGTGACCAGTACGACCGGGATCTGCGCCTGGACCGCCTCGGCCAGGGCGGTGAGCGCGTTGGTGTAGCCGGGGCCGTAGGTGGTGGTGCCTGCTGCGAGGCGGCCCGAGGCCCGGTAGTAAGCGTCGGCCGCGGCGATGGCGGCGCCTTCGTGCCGGACGGGTGCGAAGCGGAGGCCCAGCTTCTCCGCGGCGTCCAGGAAGTAGACGTTTCCGTTGCCCATGACGCCGAAGACATCGCTGACATAGCTGCTGAGAACCTGCGCCACGCGGCCTGAGACGGTAAGTGTAGTCATGCAGGAATCTTGTGGGCCAGGATTCAGATAGGCAAGAGGGCTGGCTGCGGCTGGGACTTTTGGCAGTAGGCGGTTGTAGAAGTGACAAAATGCCCATTGTGGCGCGCATCACCCGCGCCTACCCTGAAGTGCGGGATTCCTGCTCCGTCAGCCGGCTCAGGAGTCCGTCGTAGCGGGGCGGCATGAGTTCCAGCACGGAAATGGCTGTGCTGGTGCGCTGGATTCCGTCGATCTCCAGGATCTGGTTGGTGATGCGGTAGAGATCGGCCGTGCCGCGGGCCACCACTTTGGCCATGAGGTCCGCGTCACCGGTGGTGGCGTGCACCTCGATGACCTCCGGGATCGCTGCGAGCCCGTTTTCCACCGAACCGGTCCGCGTCTGGCTGATCGAAAGGGAGAGGAAGGCCATCAGTTCATATCCGAGCGCGGCGGGGTCCAGCCTGCGGCTGAAGGAGCGGAGAGCGCCGCTGCGCTCCAGCCGTGCCAGCCGGGCGTGGACGGTGTTCCGTGCGACGCCGAGCGTCCGCGAGAGTGCCAGGGCGCTGGCTTCGGGATCCTTGTCGAGGGCCAGGATGATCCTGCCGTCGAGGGAATCGAGGGTGCGAGAGTTCGCGATGGTCATATTTTCACCAGACACGGTAGAAGTTGAGCAGAAGTCCCAATGGCTTGAGCGTATCTTGCAATGTGCGCCGGGTCACAACCATGATCGGTCCTCATGACCCCTGATCAACTCCTGGCGGCACCCGAGACCGCGCTGCCCACCCTTCGTGACGCCGTCGCCGGCCTCCCGTCCTACGTCCCGGGCCGGCGCAGTGCCGGCATGGACATCGCAGCCCTCGCCAGCAACGAAAGCCACTACGAACCACTGCCCGCTGCCGCCGCTGCGGTGGCCGAAGCGGCCGGCAGGATGAACCGCTACCCGGACATGGCCGCCGTCGAACTCCGCGAACGGCTCGCCCGGAACCTGGGCGTCACCGCCGGGGAGGTCGCGGTGGGGCCCGGCAGCGTGGGTGTTCTGCAGCAGATCATCACCGGACTGTGCGACGCCGGGGATGAGGTGGTCTTCGCGTGGCGCTCCTTTGAGGCGTACCCCATCCTGGTGGAGTTGGCAGGCGCCCGGCCGGTCCGCATCCCGCTGGACGACGCCGAGGGCCACGACCTCGATGCCATGGCCGCGGCCGTCACCGCGCGCACCAAGGTCATCCTGCTCTGCACCCCCAACAATCCCACCGGCGTGCCGATCAGCCACGAACGCATCGAGGCCTTCCTGCAGACCGTCCGCTCCGACATCCTGGTGGTGATCGACGAGGCCTACGTGGAATACGCCGAAGCGGGCAGCGGCCCCGATTCCCTGGCGCTCTACCGCCGGTACCCGAACGTCTGCATCCTTCGCACCTTCTCCAAGGCCTACGGGCTCGCCGGCCTGCGCGTGGGATACGCCGTGGCGGCGCCGGCCATCGCCGAGGGACTGCGCCGGACCGCCCTTCCCTTCGCCGTGAGCTCGCTGGCCCAGAAGGCGGCCGTCGCTTCCTTGGACGCGGGGGAGGAGATGGAAATCCGCGTCGCCGCCGTCAGGCAGGAACGCGCCCGGATGGCCCAGCAGCTGGAAGCCCAGGGCTGGAAACTGCAGCCGAGCCAGGGCAATTTCCTGTGGATCCGCGCCGATGAAAACCTCCTCGCGGGGCTGGTGGACGCCTTCGACCGCGCAGGCATTCTGGTCCGGGCCTACCAGGGCGACGGCGTGCGGATCACCGTGGCTGACCCCGCCTCCAACGAGCGCGTGCTCCGGCTCCTCGAAGTCCACTTAGCCTGACCACTCACTGACTTTTACCAACCCGTTCCACCTACAACCAGAGGAATCCCCATGGAACAACAGACAAAGACGTCTGCCCGCGCCCTCGGCGCGGCCCTTAAACCCCGCCAGCTCACCATGATGGGCCTGGGAAGTGCCATCGGCGCTGGTCTCTTCATCGGCTCCGGTGCGGGCATCCAGGCTGCCGGCCCGGCGGTGCTGATCTCCTACCTCGTTGCCGGCACGCTCATCATCCTGGTGATGTGGGCCCTCGGCGAGATGGCCGCCGCCCACCCGGACAGCGGCGCCTTCTCCGTCTACACGGCCAAGGCCTACGGGCCGGTGGCCGGTGCCACGGTGGGCTGGCTGTGGTGGCTGCAGCTCGTGGTGGTCATCGCAGCGGAAGCGCTGGGTGCGGCGGGCCTGCTTGCCACCATCTTCCCCGCCCTGCCGGTGTGGCTGATGGCCTTCGTGTTCATCGTGGTGCTCACCGCAGTGAACCTGACTAGTGTGAAGAACTTCGGTGAGTTCGAGTTCTGGTTCGCCCTGCTCAAGGTGGCGGCAATTGTCGGGTTCCTCCTGGTGGGTGCTGCCCTGCTCTTCGGCTGGCTGCCGGGCGTTCAGTCGCCGGGCCTGTCCAACTTCACCGGTGCCGGATTCGCGCCCAGCGGTTTCGCCGGGATTGCCACGGCACTGTTCGTGGTGGCGTTCGCGTTCGGCGGCACCGAGATCGTGTCCGTGGCGGCAGCTGAGACCACGGAGCCGGCCCGCAGTGTGAAGAAGGCAGTCCGGACGGTGCTGTGGCGCATCCTGGTGTTTTACATCGGTGCGATCTTCGTGATCGCGGCCGTGGTTCCTGTGGGTTCTGCTGGCCTGAAGAGCCCGTTCGCCGCGGTGCTGGACGCCGCCGGCATGCCCGGCGCGGCCACCGCCATCACCCTGGTGGCCGTCGCAGCACTGCTCTCCGCCCTTAACGCCAACCTCTACGGTGCCTCGCGGATGGCGTTCTCCCTGGCCGAGCGGGGTCAAGCGCCGCGCCTCCTCGCTTCCGTGTCCAAGGCCCGGGTTCCGGTTGTCGCGGTCCTGGCAAGCGTCGTCTTCGGCGTTGTCACGGTTGTGCTGGAGCTGGCTTTCCCCGAGAAGGTGCTACCCGTCCTGCTCAATATCGTGGGCTCGACGTGCCTGCTGGTGTGGACGTCCGCGCTCCTGGCCCAGCTCGCGCTGCGCCTGCGCGCAGACCGCGAGGGAACGGAGCTTCCCCTGCGGATGCCCGGCTTCCCGTGGCTCACGGGCTTTGGCTTGGTCATCCTCGCGGCGATCTTCACGGTGGGCTTCATCGGCGAGGATTCCCGTCCCCAGCTCCTGAGCACTTTCGCACTCGTGGCGCTTCTGGCGGTGGCGAACTGGCTGCACCACCGGAAGGGGAACGCTTCGGGCCGCGTTGAGGCTTCGGAGCCCGCCAAGCAGCCGGTGCTCATCGACTGAATCAGGCGGTGTCTACCGATTCGCTGGTTTAGGACACACGAAGGGCGCGTCCGGCTTTGGCCGGGCGCGCCCTTCGCAATTCATGCCGGGCTGACCACGTTGGCTCTATGTTCGGCAAAGGTGGCCGCTGCCCACTCGTCGAGTCCGGGCGCACGACGGCGGGCTGCCGCCGCCGGCTGTATCCGGTGACTTTCTGGTCGGCTGTCTGCCGCGAGACTACGCAGCCGGCCCGCCGTGGCCACATCAGGTCGTGAGTGGAGCCGCGCCACATTGACCGCCTTGAACTACGCAGAACAGCAGGTGCTTGTCGGTTTGGCCTTGAGGCCAATTTTTGCGGCCTCCGCTCCTGTTGATGAAGCGGTGTTGGAGGCGATCCATACTTTAGTGGCTGTCGCGGCAAGCCGGTCGGCTTCGTCAAGCATGACCGGCTCTACGAGTTCGGTGACTCTGTTCATCGAGCGTCGCTTGTTAAGTGTCGCTGGCGTGACGTTGACAGCGCGCATCGTCGATACCTTCGAGGCGCCGTCGCTCACGTCCCAAGGGGCGCCCGCCGCATCGATTAGCATTGCTCCAATTGGCCAGCAACGGAAGGAAGTCGCGTCATGCAGTATGTCGTCCTGCAGGTGATTCTCAAAGAGAAACTCTGGGGAACCGGTTCGGGCAACCTGACCTCCCTAGAGAAGGCCATCAACGATCAGGCCGCCAAGGGCTATCGACTCCACACCATAACCACCGCCAGCAGCGGGAGCAAGGGATTGATCGGGGGCGGCGACCGCATTCAGGCGACGCTGGTGTTCGAGAGTCTAGGATGATCGCACATCGCGAAACGAGCTGTGGCGTCTGGATAGCCAGGCGCACTCCGACGAGCTGGGTGCCCGCTAAACGGTCCCTTACCGGACGTTGACTTAGCCTCTGAATGACCGGTGTGGCCGGAGAGCCTTCCCCATCTTTCGATCACTGCACTGTTGGGGCCAATCGAAACGCAACGTCATGGCGACCTGGGATTTCACCATCGGCCCTTCTTGATTGGTTGGGATTGTGTGTAGGACTCGGGAAGCTTGGTCCTGGCCCCGGACATGCGAAGTGGATCAGGCGATCCTCGCCGGATGCGCTCTTTTCGACCGCGGTACACTACCGTCATTTCCCAGATGAGGTAAACGGCCGCCAGGGCCATCAGCACTGCACCCAACAGGGTTGCCCACTGTGCACTCGCCTTTCCAACCGGATTAGTGATGAAGACGTAGATCATGAGGCAGAGCATTGGCAACAGGAACAGCAGTCCGGGCAGGTTCTGCCACCACCGTGTACTTCCGTTCGGTGGGCCTCCCAGCTCTAATTTGGTGTAGCTGTGCAGGATCCCGTCTTCGGACAAATACAGGACCCGTTGCTCACCGCGGGCGAGAGCCGCTGTATGCTCGGCATGCACCGCATTATCGTGTTCCTGGTGGCTGCTGACTGCCATAGTTCCCGCAACATCCATAGTTCCCCCAACATCTAGCATTCTCCGGCCCTCAAGCCCCGATTTTACGGTCGTTTCTGAACTACCTCACGCTCTTGATGTCCATGATTTTTTGAAGGACAGCACCACGGAACAAGTGACAGCCGTGAGAGTCAGAATCGTCAGTGATGCTAGAGCGGGATTTACCATCCCGGGACCAGATCGTATGAGTCGTTGCACCATCCCTTAGCGTGCTTCCGAACAGCTTCAAACATCGACACCTGACGTCACGCAGACGTGAACCGCGAGGCTACCGACTCACGCATCCTCGCCACATCAACGTCGCCGGCTGTCTGCTCTGTAAGCACTTTGGCTAACCGTTTTGGCCAGAGCACGTGAACGCCACGAGTCGAGAACGCGCCCCCGATCAGGGGCCAGTCTGCTTCGATGAAGCACATCGCCCCGGTGACCGGAACATCCCCGACGAGATCGCGCACGACGTCGACCTGTTTGAGCACCCCATCGACCAGTTTCGTGCAATCACGCCGGCCAACGAGGAGCTTCTCGACGCGTGGGCGAAGGATGCCACCCTCGATCTTCAGTTCAGGCCGTCCCTTGTACCGCTTGGCATCGATCACCCAGATCCCACCGGGAGTGATGGCGATGTGGTCGATGTTGGCCTTCGAGCCGGGGATGCGTCGGTCGTGGAGGACAGCCAGGCCATCGGCGGCCAGGGCATTAAGCCGAGCGCCGAGGCGTTCCTCACCGATCGCGCCTCGATCCCAGGACTTGGTGTGCGACCGCTCGTCAGAAAGGGCGACTGCCAGGCCACCGAAGCGACCCCACTTATCGCGGAGCTTTTCCTCGTCCTTCGCCTTGCGGCGCTCATATTCGCGCCGGGCAGACGACCCGGCTACTCCGGACTCAGTGGACAACGACTCATCACAAGGTGGTTCCAAGTCGGGGACATAGTTTCCGTGGCCTCGGTGGCACACACCAAGCAGCGGATGGTCTTCGTCTCGCTCTCATAGATCGCTTCTGTCCCGGCCGGAAGAGAGGCACCGCACAGCCGACAGGCTCGGGCGTACCGGAGCCTCATCTGCTTCACGAGGAGGCACCTTGGATCACCGGCACGGACCCAGTCTGCTTGTAGATCACGGCGGTTAGTCCGCGGATACCCTTTGCCATGGCCCAATCTTCGCCCACGGCAGGAACTTTTTCGGGTGAGCCGCGCGTAGCGGCACCCAAAGACCTCGCGAACTGTCTCAGTAGAGGATGGCACACTGGGACACCTTGAGCGCGAGATGAAACTCATTCGAGCGCTTGAATCCGACTGCGACTGTGAGCGTGGTGATTCTGCCGGCAGAGATGACATGGCCTTTCCCGGTGCTGCAGTTGACCACCACACCGCATGCCGGAATCCGCCGAGCCCCCTTCCTTCTTGGCTGGGTGACGTAGCATTCTGAGACAACGACAGCCAGCCAGGTGTTTAGCAAGAAATTCAATGCCCTTGCAGCGCATCTGACTATGACCAAGGCAGAGTGGGGGAAATGAACGGACGTGTATTCGGAACTGCCCTGATGGGGACGCTATCAGCACCGGCGAGCCGGAGTTGACGATGACGACGGTGCAAGTGCGAGCGACTCCTCGTATCCTTCGGATTCGACCTTCGCTTTGGTGCCGACCACGACGACGGCGACGTCTGCCTGGCGGGGGAAACCCGCGCTAGCCGCCGGTTCTGGGTGCGAGGAGGATCTGCACGGCCTCGATCCGTTTGCCCATACCCGACGTGCCCGCCGTTCCGCCGTCGGCGACCCATGACTGCCAGCCCAAATCTTGCACGTGGGCGCGGTAGTGGATCCTGTAATGGTTCGCCATCTCACCGGTCAGCCTGATTTCAAACGCTTCCAAACGTAGCCCTTGCCCGACTGTGCCGATGGGATTGGCCGAGGATGTCCACGGCTGCCAGCCGATCGACTGCACATGCCCCCGCCACTCGATGTCCCCGGTATAAGCCGTGCTGGACACGTTGAGGCGCAACGCCTCGACCCGAAGGGCCCGACCCGTGGTCCCGGCGACGGTCCCATCCGAAACGTTCGCCATCCAGCCGAGGTTCTGAACGTGGGCGGCGTACACGGCAGTGAATGCCGGTGCGACCTTCGGAACCAACTCGATCGTAACGGCCTCCACCCGCCGACCTTGCCCGACGGTGCCGGCCGTGGCTCCGTCGATCCCGTACGGCTGCCAGCCGACGTTCTCCACGTGGGCTCGATACCTGATGCTGTACTGCGAGGCCAGATCCCCCGTCAACCGCAGCTGGAACGCCTCCAGGCGCAGACCGCGCCCGGTCGTTCCGATCGGGGACGCCGACGTCGTCCATGGCTGCCAGCCGATGTTCTGCACATGCCCCCTCCACAGAATGTCGCCCGACAGGCGGTCTCCTGCCACCGACAGACGCAACGCCTCCATCGGCAGTGACCGGCCGGTCGTTCCTGCGGTGGCGCCGTCCGAGACGCTCGACTGCCAGCCGATGGTCGCGACGTGGGCCTGGTAGACCCCGATGCACGTCATGTCGTAGTCGTAGGTGCCGTCGGTCCATTGCGCGATGTGGACGGTGCCGCCGGAGAAGCTGCGATTCACACAGAGGTCGGATGCTTCACTGGCGAAGTCGAGACGCCCTGCCGGTGACCAGACGGGCACGTCGGGAAGCTGCCACGATCCGGTGATGGCCTCCCAACCGCTCAAATAGGAGTAGATCCCGTGCGGGTACCCGGCGTCCGCGAGTGCGGCCAGGAGCCCGGAGATGACGTACCGGTTCTCCTGCCGCTGGGCTGCTGTCAAGCTGGGCCAGGGCTGTTGCGGGCGGGGCTCGACGTCGACCCAGATTCTCTCCGGTCGCCATCCCACCTCATCGAGAGACGCGAGAGCCGCGCGGCCCTCGGCGTAGCCGACGTTGCGCAGCCGGTCCGGCCTGGTGCTCGCGGGCCAGGGCCGTCGTCGCCGTAGGTGTGTCAACTGCAACTTTAAACTGACCGCTGGCTGCAGTTTGCGTTGACCGGTGGCTGCAATGGACTGACCGGTGGCGGCAAGTACTTTTGAACACTGGTCAGGCGCCTGGGGCATGCTGGGGTTGGGGCGCCTGACCACGTTGCGGGTTAGTTCATCGGGCGGGTTCCTTTCCCGTTTTGGGCTTGCATGAGCCGGACGGACTCGCCGCTGGTTTGGCATAGGTGCGCGTGGTGCATAAGCCGGTCCACGGTCGCGGTGGCGATGGTTTTGGGCATCAGCTCATCAAAGCCGCTGGGGTGGATATTCGAGCTGATCGCCAGGGATCGCTTCTCGTAGGAGGCCTCCACGACGCGGTAGAAGCCCTCGGCGGCATCGCCGGAAACCGGCAGGAGTCCGATGTCATCGATGCAAATCAAATCCACGCTGGTAACGCGGGTGATGGCTTTGTTCACGCTGTCATCGATGCGGTGCCGGCGCACGAGGGCGCCGAGGTCCTCCAGGCTCAGCCACGACACGGACATGCCTTCGTCGATGGCCTGCTGGCCCAGGGATTCCAGCAGCAGGGTCTTCCCGGTCCCGGAGGGCCCGCACGCGATCAGGTTCTCCCGCCGCCGCACCCACTCCAGGGTCCGCAGGAACGAGGTCGTCGCCGCAGGGAGGGTGGAGAGGGACTCGTCCCAGACATCGAAGGTTTTCCCGGTGGGAAACCCCGCGCGTTTACGCCGGGTGGTTAGCATCGACCGGTTCCTGCCGGTCGCCTCGGCCTCGAGCAGGACGCGAATGACTTCTGTGGGGTCCCAGCGCTGGGCCTTCGCGGTCGCCAACACCTCGGCGACCACGGCGCGGGCGTGCGGCATGCGGGTGGTGCGCATCAAGGCGATGATGTGCTCCACATCCGCCAGCGGGCTGGCGGCAAGGGTTGTCGCGCTCATTCGGTGGCTCCTTCAAGATCAATATCGTCGCTGGTATTTGTGCTGGCGGTGCCGAAGTTGGCCCATGCGCTGGTGCCCTGACTCAGCCACTGGCCTTGATCGGTGACGGTGTGCCGGGTAGTGCTGATGGTGCTTGGCGGCTGGCCGGTGGCGGTGTTGGTGATGATGGAGACCAGGTCCTCGTGGCTGAAGCGGTGGTGCACGGCGGCCGCGCCGAGGCCCTGGTCAACCACGTCATTGCCCATGACCTTGGCCAGGGTGGCGGCGCGTTCCATCTTGTGGCGGATCTTGTTCGTCCCGGCCGCGGCGGCTTCCTTGAGCCAGAGCGCTGCCCCGGCGCCCAAGGCCAGGAACTCCTCCTCGGCCTTGTTCGTGGGGCGAATAACCCGTTCCAGGGCCCCGCCGGAAGCAGGAGGGAAATGGGAATCAATGATCGCCGGCACGCCGGGGCGGGTAAGTTCGTGCCGGGCGACTTCCACCGGCCCCTGCTCGCCGACATGGACAATGATGACCTCGGCGTCGGTGCCGCGCACCCAGAGCCTCTGCCCCATCAGCGTGTGCGGGACGGAGTAGCGGGAGTGCTCGTAGGTGACCATGGGCGTGTTCGGCGGGACCTGCCGGACCTGCCCGAAACTGGCCGTCACCGGCACTGCCGGGACCGGGTGCAGCTTGGGCTGTTCGATCAGTCTCAGCATGTCCCTGGGGATCTCCAGGGTGGCACGGTGCACCTTGGAATTCACATCCTCCATAAACGCCTCGCACGCCGCTTCCAGCTCGGCGAAGGAGGCGTAGTCCGAGCGCAGGTTCGTGTCTTTGGGGACGATGTCGGCTTTGGCGATCTTGACCGCGTTCTCCACCCCGCCCTTCGAGGCCGGGTCCGCCGGCATGCAGGTGTGCACGGCGGTGGAGTAGTGCCGGGCGAACGCGACGATCTGCGGGTTACGGACCGGCACCCCGGCGACGTGCTCGATCGTGACGGTTTTCTCATTGTCGGTCAAAACGTACGTTGGGACGCCCCCGATGAGCCTGAAAGAGCGGTCCAGGGCGGCGAACACGCTCGGCATCGTCTTATCCCGCAAGGGAATCACGATACGGAAGCGTGAATACGCCAGCCAGGCCACGAACAACACCGTTTTGGCGCCGTCAACGACGGGCCCGTCTCCGTAGTCCCATTGGAGCCACAAACCTGGCTCCACAGTCCAGGGGCGGTGAACACGCGTGTTTTGGGCCCGATATTTCGACTTCAGCCCGGCCAGCACGTACCGGGTCGTGCGGATCGATCCGGGATAGCCCAGATCAACGAGTTTTCCGTGCACAACGTCCCCGCGGATCTTCCCGCGGGACTGCTCGACCAGCGACTTCATCTGCGGCAGGAACGGGTCGGTGATCCGGCCCCGCTGGCGGGCGACCGGCGCCTGGACGCCTTCCTGCCGGGCCTTCACATACGAACGGACAGTGTTGTGCGAAACGCCGCAGATCTTCGCGGCATCCCGGTACGACCGGGTCAAATCATAAGCAGCTAAAATTTCCATGAACTCTCCTGGAGACTTCACATCAAGCCCCTTCCTTCCCACGATGGGTGAAACAAAAAACGATTGGCATCGCTATTTCACCGCGGAAGGAAGGGGCTCTCCCCGTAATGACACGGGGGGATGGACAAGGGAATCCCAGCAAGCCCCGGCCACACGCACGGCCAAGAACTGGTCAAAAGTACTTGCAGCCACTGGTCAAAACCACTGCCGCGAACGGTCAATCCAAATTGCCGTCTCTGGTCAGTTTAAAGTTGCAGCTAACATAGGTGTCGTATTGCGCGGTGGTGGGATAGGTAGCCATGGCGTAGGCCTGAGCCCGGACGCCTCGGTCGAGCACCCACTGGAACTGCCCGTCCAGGCAGGGGTTCTCGGTGAACGCGAGTCCGTTCGTCAGCCCCACGACCACGAACTCCGTGTCTTCCGGCGGCATCGGAAGACCGCCCGGACACTGTGGCCACGAAACGTCATGTCCGTAGTCGACTGCTCGGGCGGGTGCAGCGAACAGCACGCCGAGTGCGATCACAAGTAAAACCGCCAGGAGCCGGGGCGTGGATGCCCGGGAGCGGCGGCCAGGTCGAAGAGCACCAAGGCCGGCCATGATGGCCCCCCTATTCGAAGGATGACCAAATCATCCCACTCGGCCGCCTTCGCCGCTAGGGGAAACGCCCCTGTGCACGCCCCTGCCGACGTGATCAAACGGCTGGCAGGGAGTGGCCCCAGTACCTGCGCGACCGGCGGATCAGCGTTCCGAGCCCATGGCATCCGTTTCAGGAGTGTCGCTCGAGGCGAGTGCACAGTCTTGGACGTCGAACCGCTGCTTCGAAACGGTGCGACGCTCGAACTTGATAGTCGCCGACCGGTTTCAGAACTGGCGGATGAGGTTGAACGCCTCATGACTTCCAACCTGAGGTAACGCCCGCAAGCGCATCGTTTTGCGGGCAGCAGTGTTCATGCTGGGTGTAGCGCGGATGCGGTTGTTTCGGCTACGGGATCGTCTCCACGGACAGGGCCCTTAGCCAGCCATCTGTGGTCTCACCGTTGATCGTAGCCTCACCCATTTCTACAGTCATCTGGACCTTTGTACCGTCCTGCCACCCGGCCGCAGCTGACTTGTCAACGAACACGGACAGGTCTTGGGCTCCCCCCTTGGGCCTTTAGCATGACAGTGAACTCCCCGGTGGCCCCGGTCATCCATAGTTCGGACATGAACAGTTCGCCAGTCAATTGAAACTGGTCCCCAGCCTTGATTCCACCCAATTGGGCGGAGCTGAGCTTGTCTAGCAACTCATCGACGGTGATAGCTGTGACGGCAGGGTTGGCAGGCGCGGGCTCGACTGATGGCGTGCTTGCTCCAGTTGGCGCAGTTTGGGACGGAGGTTGCGACGGAAGGGTTGCCGCGTCGTTGCTCGAACTATCCCCGCCCCCGAGCGCGCTCATCATGGCAGCGCCATAATCACGAGCGCAATCAGGCCGCCGCCGATCCCGATCAGTTTCCACGGGATCTCTGGTTTCGGGCGTCGGAAGGTCAGCTCCGTCCGCAACGTCCCTTGAGTCTGGAAAACAAACTCCCAGCCCTCATTCTCTAACTTGGCTCTCGTCCTGGCCTCCATGCCACGAACCGTCTTCACGGACCTCGTCTCGTACTTCACACCCGTTGCTGTCGTCATACTGTTCCCCCTCGGCGCCGGATATCAAACACTCACTCTTCGAGAGCTTAGAGTGGCGCGACGGTGTCCAAGTCGGCCCCAAAGCGACACACTTCGCAGCGTTGTGCGTGCAGAACCCATACGCGCTTTACAACCGGATTGCGGGCGACAGTAGCGGCCTAGGCTCCGCCGTTGGCGAGCCCCATAAACATCGTCCGGTGCAGCACGTCCACGTGCTTTCGCGAGACCTCCACGGCTTCACTGACATCGCCCGCACGTAGCGCTGCCACCAGCGCCACGTGGTCGCAGTTCGATTTGTGCAGCAGTTCGATGGGGTAGGGGATGAAGTAGGCGTAGAGCTCCGTCAGTGTCTCGTGGTACGCCTCGACGGCGGTGCCCAGCCCTGACGCGGTACCCACCAGCTGGTGGAACTGCTCGTCCGCCTGGTGGTAGTCGGACCAGTCCGCGGACTCTGCCATCTCGCGGGTCAGCCGGTCGAGCTCATCAAGCTGTTCAGCCGTGGCGTTGAGCGTCGCGTAGTGCGTCACGGCGCATTCAAACAGCAGCCTGCGGTCCACCAGCCGGTTCACGGCCTGGGATTCGGCCGGCGACGCCGAGAGTTCGGCCAGCACGCTCTGCGGAGGCTCATCCGCCACAAACGTTCCGCCGGCCCGGCCCCGGCGGCGGACCACCACGCCCTGCTCCGCCAGGCTCGCCAGCGCGCGGCGCGCCGTGATCGGGCTGACCGACAGGCCCAGGGCCACGTCCTCCTGGTCGGGCAGTCGCTCGCCGGGTTTCAGCAGCCCCAGCGAAATCGCCATGCCGATCCGCAGCCGCACGGCATCAATGGCGCTGCGGCGATCGATGCCGGCCAGCCTGCCGGCGCCGATGGGCGAAGTGTCGGCGGTGTCCTCCAACTGACGGGTCATATCCGCTACTTTACGGCCCCAACCTCACTCTTCCCATAATTGGATCATTCTGATCTAATATAGTGCAGATCACATCCCCAACGTGGAGAACGCCATGCAACGCATCCTTCCCCTCATCGCAGCCCAGGCCAGGCCGCGGCTCATCGGCGAACCCGTCTCGGCGTTCGCGGACGAGGTCAAAACTGCCCTCGAAGCACAGCCACACAGCAAGCTGGTCGTCTTCCCCGAGCTGCACCTCTTCGGGGATTCCAACCCGGACCAGCAGCGCACCGAAATGCTCCAGGCTTCGGCCGAACCGCTGGACGGCCCCCGCGTCAAAGAACTGAAACAGCTCACAGCGGACCTCAAAATCTGGCTGGTCCCGGGCAGCGTGTGCGAACGCGGCCCGGAAGGGCAGCTGTTCAACACCCAGCTGGTCCTGTCCCCGGAGGGAGAGCTCGCCGGCTGTTACCGGAAGATCTTCCCCTGGCGGCCCTTCGAGCCCTACGATCCCGGCGACCGGTTCACCACCGTTGACCTGCCGGGCATCGGCAGGGTGGGCCTGAACATCTGCTACGACGCCTGGTTCCCCGAGGTGTCACGCCAGCTCGCGTGGATGGGTGCAGAAGTCATCCTCAACGTCGTCAAAACCACGACGCCGGACCGGCGCCAGGAGCTGGTCCTCGCCAAGGCGAACGCCATCGTGAACCAGGTCTTCGTGGTCAGCGTCAACTGCGCCGGCCCCACGGGTATGGGCCTGAGCCTCATCGTCGACCCGGAAGGCAACACGGTGGCGGAAGCGCCCGACGATGGCCCCGCCCTCCTCACAGCGGAGCTGGACCTTTCCGCCGTCGAGCACGTCCGCAGGCACGGCACCGAAAACCTCAACCGTCCCTGGTCCCAGTTCCGTCCCGGCGAAGGCGCCATCGAACTGCCCGTTTACCAGGGCCGGATCAATCCGGCGACCTGGACCCCCCAGTCCTTCACGTCCTAAGGAACCCCACGTGACAACACAACCCACCCTCACCCGCACCCTAAAGCTGCCGTCGCTGGTGCTGTTCGGCCTGGCGTACCTGACCCCGCTGATAGTCCTGGCCATCTTCGGCCTCATCGCCGAAACCACCGGCGGGGCGTCGCCGGCCGCCTACCTGATGGCGATGGTGGCCATGCTCTTCACCGCCCACAGCTACGGCCGGATGGCCGTCGCACATCCCGTGGCGGGCTCCGCCTACACGTACGTGCGCCGGTCCATCGATCCCAGGGTGGGCTTCTTGGTGGGCTGGGCGATCCTGCTGGACTACCTCTTCCTGCCCATGGTGATCTGGCTGATCGGCGGCTCCTACCTGACCGCGCAGTTCCCGGGCGTGCCCATCGCCGTCTGGATCGTGGGTTTTATCGCCGTCACCACCGCCCTGAACATCCTGGGTATCAAGGTGGCGGACAAGGCCAACTACGTCCTGATGGCGTTCCAGCTGCTGGTGATTGTGTTCTTTGTGGCGCTGGCCGTCGGCAATGTGGTGTCCACCTCGGGCGCCGGCGGGCTGGCCAGCACCCAGCCGTTCTTCAACGACACGTCCAGTTTCGCCACCATCTCCGCCGGCGCTGCCATCGCGGCGTACTCGTTCCTAGGTTTCGACGCCGTCACCACCCTCACCGAGGAAACTGTTGACCCGCGCCGGAACGTGCCCCGCGCCATCATGCTCATCGCCCTGATCGGCGGCGGCATCTTCGTGGCCGTCTCCTACGTGACCCAACTGGTCCATCCCGGGGGAGTGTTCGAGGACTCGGCCTCCGTGGCCAGTGCCATCGCGCTGCAGATCGGCGGCCAGCTGTTCGGGGCGGTGTTCCTCGCCGGGCTGGTGGTGGCGCAGTTCGCGTCCGGCCTCGCCGCGCAGGCCAGTGCCTCGCGGCTGATCTACGCCATGGGCCGCGACTCGGTCCTGCCCAAGGCGGTCTTCGGCCGGCTCAATGCGAAGTTCCACACTCCCGTGGTGAACCTCTTCGTCACCGGCGCCGTCGGGCTGATTGCCATTTTCCTGGACGTGGCCACGTCGACGTCGTTCATCAACTTCGGCGCCTTCACCGCCTTCACGCTGGTGAACGTCTCGGTGGTGTTCCACTACGTGCGGCAGCGGCGTGCCGGGAAGCAGCTGAACCCCGTGTCCTATGTGGTGGTCCCGGCGGTGGGCGCCATCGTCTGCGCCTACCTGCTCTCCCAGCTGGACAGCAACGCGATTACGCTGGGAGTGTCCTGGCTGGTGCTGGGCGTGGTGGTCCTGGCGCTGATCACGCGGGGCTTCCGGGCGGCGCCGCCGGAAATGACGACGACGGAAAAGGCGACCGTCGAGGCCGCCGCCTAGGTTTGGGGTTCTTCGGGCGACGAGGTCAATGAACGGGAGGTGGAGGCGTGAGGATAGCCCTCGGACAGTTGGAGTCCGGCACCGACATCGAGGCGAATCTTGCCGCGATCGACCGGTTCGCCGCGTCGGCAGCCGGCGACGACGCCGGGCTGGTCGCCTTCCCGGAGTACGCCACCTACGAGAAAAAGAAGGTGGATGCGACGTTCCCCGAGATGGCCGAGCCGCTGGACGGTCCGATCTGCCAGGAACTCGCAGCCACCGCGGCCCGTCACAGCATCGCGTTGGTGGCGGGAGTGGTGGAAACCTCTGAGGAGCCGGGCAAGGCGTACAACACGCTGGTGGCGTACGGGCCCGACGGGTCTCGTCTCGCCATATACCGAAAGATTCACCTTTTCGATGCCCAGGGCTTCGGGGAGTCGACGTTTATCAAGCCAGGTCCGTCCACGGAACCGGTTGTCTTCGAGTCCCGGGGAGCACGCTTCGGCCTGATGGCCTGCTACGACCTGAGGTTCCCGGAGCTGGCCAGGTCACTGGCCGACGCCGGCGCCCAGGTCCTGCTGGTCTGCTCGTCGTGGGTGCCGGGCACCCACAAGACAGAGCAGTGGCTGGCGCTGAATGCGGCGCGCGCCATCGAGAACAGCGTGTACGTGGCAGGGGTGTGCCAGGCGCCCCCGGTGTCCGTGGGCCGCAGTGTTCTGGTTGACCCCATGGGTGTTATTGAAGCCGATCTCGGCCTGGAAACCGGAGTGCGGGCGGTGGATGTCTCGATTGAGACGGTGGCACGGGTGCGGGAGCCGTTCCCGATGTTCCGGCGAAGGCGGTTGTAGATGGCCGGGTGGCAACAATGGTCCACGACCCGTTGCCTTGTGCGTTCCTTCGCTAGCTGCCTCTCTTGCGGCCTAACGGAGGAAGACTTGTCGAACCCGAGGCTTCCGCCTGACGTTGACTGCTGGAACCTCATCACGATGACTTACCACTTTGACTCATCGGCAGCCTCCAAAGCGGTCATGCAACTTCAGTAAGTGGCAGCCGAAAGTCGGAGGCCTTTTCGGCGCGAAAATCAATGTCGCGTCGTATTTGCTAGATTGCCCAATCTGGCACTATTGTCACTTCTTAGTTGGGGAATTGTGTCATTCGGACTGATCTGGGGATTACCCCGGCGTCGTTGTTTAGAGACAAAAAACTTCAGCTCGCACCCAAGAGCAACTCTAGACAGGAACCGCAAATGACCGAGAATAGTACACAAGCCGACGTTAAGGGTAACGCAAGAGCCCAAGCAGCAGCCGACAAGGCCTACCGTAAGGCATCACGTCCTTGGTTCAAGAAGAAGCGATTCCTTCTCCCTCTGATTATCTTGATCGTTATTATCATCGCGACTGCTTCCAACTCGGGGAAAAAGGACACCGCAGCGACGAGCGCTCCGGCAACGACGGCGGCAAGTGCTCCAGCCGCCAACCCGGCCGCTCCTGCTGCCGCCGCCGTATGGACAAAGGTCGCTGAGCTGTCGGGGTCAGCCGATATGGCAAGCCAGTCATTCCAGTTGTCAGGCAAGGAAGCCCGACTTGTTTACTCATTCACGGGCGGAAAGATGCTCAACGATCAGTCTGCGGCAATCGGCGCGATCTACCTGATGGACGACGGCAAAGATAAAACGAAGGACGGCGGCATACCGCTCAAGATGCTTAGCAAGGATGAGTCGAGTGAAACGGCAGTCCACAAGTCTGCAGGTAAGTACTACCTCGACGTGACGGCGGCCAACTTCGAGGCCTGGACCATTACCGTCGAAGAGAAGCAGTAGTCCTAGTCAAATTGCGAAACAGGTTCCCGTGAGTTCTAGGAGCGTGGGGCGGTAGTGGTTTCCGTCATCCAGGAGTGGTCCTGTCTACTGACCGGTGACACGTTGCCATCTTGATGGCCGGGCTGTCCGCGGCGGTGGTGGGCCTCCTTCGAGGATTGGCAGCGGCCGCGGGCCGGGCAGCCGTGGCCGCCTTGGCCCGTGGGTCAGGCTCCGGCCGGGGCGTTGAGACCGGCTTTGGCTTTGAAAGTGAACAATTTCAGCAGGTTGTGACAGCCTGCCATCAGTTCCCACTCGTGTTTGGCCTGTTCGAGGCCGCGCAGGAGTGCGTGTTTGCCCTGGCGGGTGTGGATTTGCCCGAAGACCGGTTCGATGATCGCCTTGCGCCGCGCGTAAACGGCCCGGCCCTTCTTGGTTTTGAGTTTCCTCGCCATCCGTTCCCGGAGTGTGGCGGTGGCCGGGATCCTGCCCCGGGGCGTCTCGGGAACCTTTTCGCCGTGTTTGAGCCGGCCGGTCGCGATGAAGAACTCGGTCCCGCCGGCGGCCTCGATTTCCTTCACGTGTTCGAGGTTGGCTGCTGAACAATATCCGGCATCAATGGTCCATTGGGCGGGCATCCGGCCCAGGGTTTCGGCGGTGCGTTCGGTCATCGGGACCAGTTGCTGCACGTCCACCGCGGTGTTGTTCAGATCGGTGGCGACGATGACCTGATGGTCCGCGTCGACCACGGCCTGGGCGTTGTAGCAATAGTGGTACGAGCCGTCTGCGGTCTTCATGATCCGGGAGTCGGGGTCCGTGAAATTGCGCTGGGCCCTCGGTCTGACCTCCGCTTTGGCCGCGGCTTCCTCGCCCTTGGCCGCAGCCGCCCCGTCGTCATCGCCGCGGTCCCGGGCTTTCTGCTCCGCCTCTTGGCGTGCTTTGGCTGCTGCGTCCTCTTCGAGCTGTTTGCGGGCCGCGGCCATCTTCGCCAGCCGCGATTGCCGGTCGGCCAGGTCCGGCGGGAGCTCATCGCCGCGCGTATCCGCCCCGAACCGGGCATCCTCCTCCCTGTCCACGGCCTCGGCGTCGGCGAGCATGTCCGAGACCTCCGCGGCGAGGATCCTCTGTTTTTCGGTCAGCCGTCCGTAGCTCATCGCCTTTCGCCGGGACGCGTTGGCCCGGACCTTCGTCCCGTCCAGGGCAACCCGGCCCAAGGAGACCATGCCCGCGGCCCGGCAGAGTTCCAGCGCCTGCAGGAACACGTTCCCCAACGCCGCGAGATGGCGTTTGCGGAACCGGCCGATGGACCGGAAATCCGGTGCCTGCTGCCCGGCCAGCCAACGGAACGCGACCACGTCCACGCACGCCCGCTCCAACTCCCGGGAGGAACGCACCCCGACGCAGTAGCCGTAAAGCAGGACCCGGACCATCAACCGCGGATCATACGGCGGCTGGCCCTTCGTCTTCCCATACGAGCCGTAGAACCGGGACAGATTCAGCTCCCGGGACACCAGATCAGCGATGAACCGGGCCAGATGATTGCCCGGCAACCACTCATCCAGCGACGGCGGGACCAGCATCACCGCGTCCGGCTCAAAGGATTTGAACCGCTTCTTCACACCAGCACCGGCCTCAACGATCCCGTCATCAAAACGCTCCACCCGCTCCACGAGAGCTTCATCAAAAAGGCCATCCTGGGAACCGGAATTCATACTCCCGATTCTTCCAGCCACCCCTCCCGCACCCCGGCAATTCACACGGCGTTTTAAGAACCCGGCCGACTACTGACCCGCGCTCCTAGGTGGATCACCTATTAATCAGGTGCTTAGTCGTAAATCACGCAAGACGCTCGGCCTAGACACTGGCCGAGCGTTTTGCGTTATCGGGCATTGAGTTCCAGCTCTAGCGAGTTGAAAATCCATACGGGGAGCGAGGCCCCTGCGAAGTTTTCGGGAGATTGCAGTCGTCACTTTCACCAAATAGCCTGGCACAGTGACTAACTTCATTGGGGGAGCGGCTGCAGACAAGCTGCCCGAGGGCTTATACGAACTACTCAACACAGATGCACTTAGTCATCTCCTGAACAGCGATCCGCCAATGCAGCCCATCTTCGCGAACGTCGAAGACGAAGACACCCCAGACATCCTCTCCCGCCACGTCGCCGATGCCGTCCGCCATGCGCTCGTCGCCGCCAAGCCAACGGACAGAGTTGCCCTGGCAAACCGCCTCCTCCAGGAACTGAATACACAGGACCGAATCGCGGACGGCCCCACACAACTCCACTCCCTCCACCGCACGGACACCCTCAAGCGGCGCCAACTCCGCCGCCCCACCACTCCGCTATCAGACTCGGCCCTGCTCACCAACAGCAAGGACGATCCGAACCTCGCCGCGGAACTCCGGGCAGAAATCGAGTCCGCCAACACCGTCGACCTGCTCTGCGCCTTTGTCCGATGGACCGGCCTCCGCCTCCTTCAGCCGGCGCTCGAGGAGCTCCAGGAGCGCGGCGCCAAAGTCCGAGTCATCACTACCACGTACATGGGTGCCACGGAACGCCGCGCCATCGACGAGCTCGTCAACCGCTACGGCGCCGAAGTGAAGATCAACTACGAAACCCAGGCCACGCGCCTGCATGCCAAGGCCTGGTTGTTCCGCCGGGACTCTGGCTTTGATACCGCCTACGTCGGCAGCTCCAACCTCAGCCAGGCTGCCCTCCTTGACGGCCTCGAGTGGAACGTCCGGCTCAGCTCAGTTGGCACACCAACCCTGCTGCAGAAGTTCGAGGTCACCTTCGACAGCTACTGGGAGCAACGTGCCTTCCAGAGCTATGATCCGGAACGTGACGGCGAAAAGCTGGACGCCGCCCTGGAACGCAACGGTGGCCGCCGTACCGCGGCCCCAGATGCCACCACCGGGCTCGAAGTTCAGCCGTACCTCCACCAGGAGGAGATGCTGGAAGACCTGGAGGCCGAGCGGCTGAAGGGCTTCAACCACAACCTCCTGGTTGCGGCCACCGGCACCGGGAAGACCGTCATCGCAGCTCTTGATTACAAACGACTGTGCGAGGCTGCCGGCCGTGATTTGAAACTGCTCTTCGTAGCCCACCGGCAGGAAATCCTGAAGCAAGCGATGCGCGCTTACCGGGACGTCATGCAGGACGGGGCCTTCGGCGAACTCTACGTCGGAGAGCACAAGCCCCAGCAGTGGAGGCACATCTTCGCCTCGGTCCAGTCACTGTCATCGCTCGGCACCGAACAGCTCGAGCCTGACTTCTTCGACATAGTCGTCATCGATGAATTCCACCACGCCATGGCGCCCACTTACCGGCGCCTGCTGGATCATCTGCGGCCGCAGCAGCTACTCGGGTTGACCGCGACGCCGGAACGCGGCGACGGCGTCGACGTCGCCAATCAGTTTTTCGACGGCCGCACTGCGAGCGAACTGAGGCTGTGGGACGCTCTGGACGCTGACCTGCTGGTGCCATTCCACTACTTCGGCGTTTCGGACGACGTCGACCTGAGCCAGCTGGAATGGAAGCGCGGCAACTATGACACCACACAGCTGAACAACCTCTACACGGGCAACGATGCCCGCGCCGCGAAGGTGATCCGGGAACTCCGTGACAAAGTCACCAGCACCGACCAGATGCGGGCCATCGGTTTCTGCGTCTCGGTCCAGCACGCGCACTACATGGCCGAGGTGTTCAACCGTGCCGGCATCGCCTCCGTTACTGTCGATGGCAGCACCGACGATGCCGACCGCGCCGCGGCGCTGGAACGCCTCCGCAGGCGGGAGATCAACTGCATCTTCGCCGTCGACCTTTTCAACGAAGGCCTGGACCTGCCGCAGGTGGACACCATCCTGCTGCTCCGGCCCACGCAGAGCGCCACAATCTTCCTCCAGCAGCTGGGCCGGGGGCTGCGCCGTGCCGAGGGCAAGGCGGTGCTGACGGTCATGGATTTCATCGGACAGCAGCGGCGTGAGTTCCGCTTCGATCTGCGCTACCGGGCGCTGACGGGCTACGGGAGGAAGGAGCTGGAGAAGGCGGTCGAGGACGAGTTCCCGTTCCTGCCGTCGGGCTCCCAGATCGTGCTGGACCGGGTAGCGCAGAAGGTAGTGCTGGACAACATCAAGGCACAGCTGCAGTTCAACCGGGCGCAGCTGGTCCGAGACATTGCCTCGTACGCGGAGACCGAGCTGGAGGCTTATCTGGAGCAGTCCGGGAACGACGTGAAGTCGATCTACCGTTCGACGAGGGACTCGTGGACCGGATACCTCCGCCAGGCAGGCCTGATCGACGGGTTCTCGCCGCTGGAGGCTGTTCTCAGCGGGAGGATCCAGGAGCTCTCGGATACCGATGAGAGGAAGCTTCTAGGTCGTATGGCTGCGCTCATCCACGTGGACGATCCGGAACGCGCCGAGGCGTACTCAATGCTGGTCCGACCCGATGCGCCCCGCTACGCGGAGCTCGGAATGAGGGATCAGACATTCGCCCGGATGCTGTTCTATACGCTTTGGGACGACGGCGGCGGTTTCCAGACGTACGACGCCGGACTGGACTACCTGCGCGGCTATCAGTTCGTATGCAGCGAGATTCGCCAGATCGTAAGACTCGGAGTCGCGGCGTCCAAGCACGCGGCGAAGGGCCTCGGCGTCGGGCTGCAGCACGTTCCGTTGCTCTCGCATGCGACCTACCGGCGCGAAGAGGTCCTGGCGGCGCTGCAGTATGGCTCGCTGGAGCTGGGCAAGAACGTGCAGCATCGGGAGGGCGTGGCCTGGAGCCCGGCGACGTCCACCGATGCCTTCTTTGTCACGTTGAATAAGGACGATAAGAAGCACTCTGCCACCACGATGTACAAGGACTACGCCATCAGCCCGGAGCTGTTCCATTGGGAGTCGCAGAACGCGACGTCACCAGGGAGCCCGACGGGAAAGCGCTACTTGGACCGGGCTTCGCACGGTTCGAAGGTCTTGATCTTCACTAGGAATACGGCCGACGACGAGACCGGCCTGACCGTTCCTTACACATGCCTTGGGCAGGTGGACTATGTGCGGCACGTGGGTGAGAAACCCATCGCCGTCACCTGGAAATTGCAACGGCCGATGCCGGCGGATGTGTTTACGACTGCCGCTGCGGTGGCGCAATGAAAAAGCGCCAGATGCTGCCCTGATTCGGCGGCATCTGGCGCTTCCCGGTTGGGAGGTCTCCGGTCTAACCGACGGACGAAGTACTCGGCGCCCAGGCTACCGAGGCGACGGCATCATGACTGTGGATGCTCTCGAGATTCCGGATGGTCACGGCATGCCCCACGTTTCGGCTTCTCAGCGCAAGTGAGAGGTCCCTGGCCATGTCCTCGACGAAAGCCGGGTGGTCGTAAGCCGTCATTGTGATGGCACGCTCGTCTGGGCGCTTGACCAAGGGGTATACAGGGCACGATCCGCTGGACCGAATCAACTCAACAATTTGGAAGGCATCCATTGGGTAAGCGTCATCTTCGGTTCCTGAGACTGCAACCGCGACGTCACTACGCTGGTTGTGCGCTCCATAATCGCTGATGGTCTTGCTGCATGGACAAAGGCTCGTGACTTGCGTGGTAACGGTAGTGGTCAGCGTAAACGAACCCGCAGCGATGGCGGCGTCCAGTCCCAGGTCGCTCGCCTGGAAGGCCTCGAGTCCCGACACAGGGGAGATCACTCTAGTGGCTATCGGCAACGCGATGCGCACTTGGGCATGATCGATGTCCATCTTCGCGGCAACGCGCTTCATGACCAGAGGAAGTTCTCGAGGGTCGATGCTTGCCAGATGGTCGTGGACCAACTGGACCATGCGGCTCATATGGGTGCCACGGCGGTCCGAAGGAAGGGTTACCAGGACATCAAATATCCCGATACCGGCTTGGGTAGTGGTCCCGTCTCTGAACTCGGTCGGATATCGCAGGTTGGAAATTCCAACGTCGGTGAGTTCAATGCCTCGGACGTCCGCTTCGTCCTGTACGTCAGGCAGCATCTGACGCTTCTCCCCGGTAAATACATCCCGAGGTGCAGGTCTCGCGAACTTGCACAGCTGAAAGGTTCGGAAGTTTCGACTCGAGACGGACCCAGATCCATCGGGCGAGAACCTCACTGGTGGGGTTCTCTAGCCCTCGACTTCGTTGAGGTAGTTGTGGTCCAACTGTTCTTCCAGAGGCTTGAACACGGCCTTAATTTCGCCGAAATCCTGGACCCATCCCGTGTCTTTCCCTACTGCCCCTTCGACGTGAATCTGAACGCGGTAGGAGTGACCGTGCAGACGGCCGCACTTATGACCATCCGGAACACGCGGGAGACGATGGGCGGATTCAAAAGTAAACTCGCGGTAGATCTCTGCTGTGAAGGTCATGGAATTCCTAGGTACTTGTGGGTTTGCATGCTGAGTTGCCAGTTGGGGTGTTCCAAGCAGAACTCGACGGCAAGCCGGGTGTTTTCAACGATGTCCGGACCGTCCATCGGTTGAACGCGAAACGCATCGAAATCCAACTGCTCAAACGTTGTGGGGTTAACGCCTGCCTGGGGGTATACGAACTTGAGTTCGTTGCCTCCCGAAACGACGAGATCGGCGCCAATCTTGGGGCTCACGCATAGCCAGTCGACGCCTTCCGGAGGGACCTGCGTACCATTGGTCTCGACGGCGACGTAGAAACCACGGCGTTTTAGCGCTGCCACTGCTTCGTTGTCGAGTTGGAGCAGCGGCTCGCCTCCGGTGCAGACAACCATTCGATTGCCTTCCCAGCCGGAAGGCCAGGCGGCCTCAACGGCATCTGCTAGGTCCTCGGGAGTCGCGAACTTTCCGCCGCCTTCACCATCAGTTCCCACAAAATCCGTATCGCAGAATTTGCAGACAGCGCGGGCGCGGTCTGCTTCCCGCCCTGTCCATAGGTTGCAAAGGCTGAATCGGCAGAATACAGCAGGTCGGCCCGCGTGCGTTCCCTCACCTTGGAGGGTGTAGAAGATTTCTTTTACTTTGTAGTTCAAGTTACACGCCCTGGTAGGTGACGGGGTCATGGCTGCCTGCGTCCGCGAAGCCCTTGAGACGGAGGAGGCATGAGTCGCAGTGTCCGCACGCGTGGCCCGCGTCATCCGGGTCATAGCAAGACGACGTCAGGCCATAGTCGACGCCAAGAGCCAGTCCCATTTGGACGATCTCACCTTTGGTCTTGTCCATCAGTGGGGTGTGGATCTTAATTACTCCGCCCTCGACACCGGCCCGAGTTGCCAGGTTGGCCATCGCTTCAAACGCTTGGATGTACTCGGGGCGGCAGTCCGGATAGCCGGAGTAATCAAGGGCATTCACGCCAATGAAGATATCCGTGGATCCCAGCACCTCGGCGTAGGCCAGTGCGAAAGACAGGAACACTGTGTTTCTTGCCGGCACGTATGTGACTGGGATATTCTCTTCTACCTGGTCGACGGACTCGTGTTTTGGGACGTCCACGTCTGCAGTCAGGGCTGATCCACCAAATACTCGAAGATCGATATCACAAACGACGTGGTTCTTGACGCCCTGCGCCTCTGCGACACGTTGAGCGGCCTGGAGTTCCACAACATGTCGCTGTCCGTAACGGAAGCTCAGGGCGTAAGGCTCGAAGCCCTCGCTCTTCGCGTGCGCGAGTACCGTCGTTGAGTCCAGTCCGCCGCTCAATAGAACGATTGCCTTGCGTGTCATGCCATCCCTAACTTCGATCTGGTTTTCGCCTTCTAGGTGTGTACTACACCCTAGCCGGAAACTACACGATACAGTAGGTACGACACATCGACAGTTAAGGACAGGGGTCAACAGGACGTGGCAGAGAAACTGACGCTGGTCGTCACGTGTACCGACCGCAAATCTGCGCAACCAGTTGACAGTTTGCGGGTCGGGAATCTTCCTGCCGGCCCCCTGCAGGAGCGAGCGAGCCAGTGGCGTGAAGCGCTCCGCAAAGAGAGCGCACGCACACCCCTGCGTCAGCTCTACCAGGGCGACGCGTGGACTCAGGTGCTCAGGTTGGAGGACGCAACGCGGCGGGCTGGCTTCGATCCAACTCTGCTCGTGGCCTCAGCAGGGCTTGGCCTGGTGTCCGCGGACGAAGAGTGGCCCGCGTATGCAGCCACGTTCTCGCCTCGACACGCGGATTCCATTGGCACCAGTGGCACGGAGAACAAGAGATGGTGGCACTTGATGACCGACGGTCAGACGAACTTGGACGATCAGGTAACAGGTCAAACTCTACTCGTTCTCTCCGAAACCTATTCCAGCGCGATGGCTGACGATGTGAACAGAATGGGGAAGCGCGAGGACGTGGTTGTCTTCGGAGGTTCACCTGACTTGCCAACGAACCTGCGCATTCCAGCGGATCGGGGATTGAGGGCTGCCCTCGGCGGGACTTCAGGCAGCCTGAACCTCCGGACCGCGACTGCTTGGGTCAAGAGCCTTAACGCCCCGACGCTGGTGGGGCAGCGGGATCACGATGAGTGGCGAAACTGGGTCCAGGAGACCCGCAAACCAGAGTCCTACAACCGAATCCAGATGTCTGATGCTGATATCCTCAGCTTTCTTCAAGACATCCGACGAATACAACCAGACATCTCCAAAACGCGGGCGCTGCGTATGCTACGGGACGCGGGTTCGGCCTGTGAACAGAAGCGCTTTAGTGGGCTCTTTAGCATCGCGGTAAAGGATAAGAAATGACCCAAAAATGGCTGGAACGCCGTGCCCTCAAAGTTCTTCAGAATGAGGGCACTCCGCTTTACCTGTTCGCTCTAGCTGCTGAAGAAGTCGATCTCATCGCCTCAGTGGCTCGGATAGGCCGTAGCGAGGCAGGGAAGCTCATCGGGTATCAACGGCCTGAGAAGAAGAAGCACGTGAAGCAGATTCAGGATTACTTGGATAGCGCGGACGTTCTCTTTCCTAACGGGTTGATTCTCGCTCTTCCGCCAGAGGTCCGCTTTAGGTCAAGCCGTGGTCCCGCGACCAGCGACGGCCTTGTTATCGCTGGAACTCTTGAGATCCCTATGAGTGAGGGGCCAGATGGCCCGCGTCCAGCCTGGATCGTCGATGGACAACAGCGAAGTCTTGCGCTTTCACGGACGAAGAACCGTCGACTGCCTGTTCCTATTGCAGGCTTCGTTGCCGACACGCTGGAACTCCAGCGGGAGCAGTTCCTGAGAGTCAACACGGTTCAGCCTCTGCCGGCCAACCTCGTCACAGAACTGTTGCCTGAGATAACTCGAGTTCCTTCCGGAAGGATGCCAACACGAAAACTACCTTCTGCATTGGTCGACATGCTGAATCAAGATCCGTTGTCTCCGTTTGCGGGGATGATCAAGCGCGCCTCGACAACCGACGAGGCTAAGAAGACGGCTATCGTCACGGATACCGGCCTCGTGGAGGCACTCAAGGAGTCCTTGGAATCTCCTTCTGGAGTGTTGTTCCCGTATCGAAATATCGCAACCGGGACAACTGACACCGAGGGGATACGCGACGTTCTGATTACCTATTGGAGCGCAGTCCGAAACACCTTCCCCCAGGCATGGGGACTGCCCCCCACCAAGTCGCGCCTTATGGGAGGCGTCGGAATTCGAGCGATGGGCCGTCTTATGGAGCGTGTTATGGCCCATGTCGATGCAGGCGCTGCCACTGCGATTCAGGATGCCGAATCAGAGTTGCAGGTCATCGTTGACTCCTGTTTTTGGACGAAGGGGACGTGGCCCGAACTGGGCTTGCCTTGGGATGAACTCCAAAACACACCTCGGCACATCAGCGCCTTGTCCAATTATCTAGCTAGGGCTTACGTGACAAACCGGGCGACCTCAAAGTGAGGTTCTACTTCCCCGACAGCCAGGACTTGGTAAGCCCAGGCTATAACTTCCAGCACGACGAATATCCGCCGTCACGGGTAAGGCAACGGGACGACCTCTATGCGCATGAGATTCTGGATGCCCCACCGTACAGCGGTCTTCTGGTGAGCAAATCTATCGTCGACGGCGCGATGAAGGGCTCGGGAAAATACACGGGGGCCCAGCGGGCCCGACTCTACAGACTGGGTATACGAGGCTTTTTCCGGCTGCCGGATTCCATTGAGTCACTGGGCGACAACGGCGCATTCAACTACGCGGATGAACTCGTTCCGCCTGTGACGGTCGAGGAAACACTCGACTTCTATGAGGGGTGCGGGTTCGATGCCGGCGTCAGCGTTGACCACATTATCTTCGGGTATGACCCACTGGCGTCTTTGGAGAAAGTTGACCCCGCTTGGGCGGAGCGCCGGCGAATCACTCTTCGCCTCGCAGAGGAGTTCATCACGCGAGTAACCGACCAAGGGCTCAAACTCAAGCCGGTAGGCGCTGCTCAGGGATGGAGTCCGGCCAGCTATGCGGATAGCGTTCGCCAACTGCAGGCTATGGGTTATCGCAGGATCGCACTGGGCGGAATGGTGCCTCTGAAGACCAAAGATATCCTCGAGTGCCTGCAGGCGATCGATCTGGTTCGGTCTCCGACAACGGAACTGCATCTCCTGGGAATCACTCGGGTGGAATCGATGGATGCTTTCAGCGAGTATGGGGTCACGAGTTTCGACAGTACGTCAGCATTCCGACAAGCTTTTATGGACGATCGGAATAACTTTCATACCGAGCACGAATCGTTCATCGCGCTGCGGGTTCCGCAAGTCGACGGGAACCCTACCCTGAAGCGGGCCATCCTGGCTGGCCGAGTTTCGCAGAAGGAAGCCATAGCGCAGGAACGAGTTTGCCTGCGCGCTCTACGCGAGTTCGATGGAAGCGATCAGGCCATCCAAAGAGCCCTGACCGAGCTCGGCGCCTACGAGTCAATCTGTCAGGTCAAGAAGAGTTACCTCGGCGAATACAAACGTACGCTTGATGCCGCTCCTTGGAGCGATTGCAAATGCTCGCTCTGCCGGAAGCTTGGTATAGAGATTGCCATCTTCCGAGGGACCGAGAGGAACAAGCGTCGAGGCTTCCACAATATGTCGGTGCTGGCCAGCAAGATGAAGAAACTGAAGAGCAACACGCTCGTATCCACAACAAGGAGTAACAATGGCTGACCGTTACGAGATGAGGCTGCCGGCGATCCGGCTGCGACAGGGCGGGCAATACATCTATTGCTTTGGGGTGGACGGCAAGCGCATTCACGACTTTGCAACAGTTTCCCGCGTTCACCGCGACGACGACTTGCTGCAGGGATACCAAAGGCCGGAGGTCTTAAGTCACATTCGAGCGATTCGGCGTTACCTCGAATCGGATTCGCCGCTTCTGCCTAACGCGATTGTCCTCGCTTTTGACGAACGTGTGACATTTGAGCCGACTGCCCCTGTCGGCGATTTGTCGTACTCGACAGTAGGGGAACTCGTTATTCCGGTTGATGAATCTCTGCCAGACGACGAGAAGCCGGCTTGGCTTGTTGACGGCCAACAGCGCAGCGCTGCAATCCGCGATGCCGACCTGGCTGAATTTCCCGTCGCAGCGGTCGCCTTCATTGCCCGTGGCGAAGCAGAACAACGCTCGCAGTTTATCCTCGTGAACAACACGAAGCCTTTGCCCAAGGGACTCATCCATGAACTCTTGCCCGACACCACCGGGCATCTCCCCGTCGCTTATGCGCGAAAGCAACTTCCGGCCTTGATCATGACGCGTCTGAATGCATCTGCAAAGCAGATTGGCACACCATTCGGAGGCCGAATCGCTACCCCGACGACGCCCGACGGGTACATAAAGGACAACAGTGTCCTGAAAATGATCGAAAACAGCCTCTACGAGGGAGCGCTGTACCAGTACAGAGATCCCAGCGACGGCTCGGCTGATGTGGAGCAGGTGCAGCTTCACCTGAACTATTTCTGGACCGTCGTACAGTCCGTCTTTCCGGAGGCATGGGCGTTGCCGCCGCTCAAGTCACGACTTACTCATGGCGCGGGCATCCAGTCTTTGGGATATGTCATGGACTCACTGACCGAGGGCGTACCTGCGGCCGAACTCCCCGGTCTGGATCTCGAAAGTACAATCTACAAGCTCAAGCCCCTTGTCGCGTGGACGACCGGAACGTGGGAATTTTCCACCGACAATGTGCGTCGATGGAACGGGCTCCAGAACACGCCGACAGACGTTCGACTGCTGACGAACCACCTACTTCGGGCGCTTCGGTGAGTGCTTGAGATAGCTCCTAGCCATGGCTATTTGCGGCGCCAACCGTCACTCACTGGCCAGGGCAACGTGTCCGAGTCCGGCATCTTGGCAATACCGGTTTGATGCTCAGGAGGACCTGCTGGGCGCGAAACCACCTGACAATCGCTGGCTTGCAACTATCAACGTGTCTGGACGCGTGGACTTCGTCAGCGCGTCGCCGCCGCTGCACGCCGATTGATGATTAGATAAGGTTGTTCTGACGCGTCACCGTTGCGCCGCGCTAGGCTTCAAGAATGGGGATGGCAGCGGAGTAACTAGCAAGGAGCACATGAGAGTGTCCGCGCCTACCGTTGTCGCATGTCCACTTCTAGGGTGCAGGAACAGGCTACTGGCAGACCACTTGTGTCTGGCCAGACACAAAATATCAGTGTCTAGCGCCCCCGTCATGGCTCGCTCAGGAATCGGTACCGACGCAGCGGCATGCGGCCACGGGGTGTGCGTTTGAGTACAGACAGGCTTTCCATCGGCGACCTTGTTACATACATCGGAGCGCCCGGCATCGGCAGAATGGTTGAACTCGGCCATGATGTAGCAACCGTGGAGTTCTTCGAGTCGGTGTCGGAGCCTTCGGTAGGTGTAACGACTGTCTCTCTGAACGCACTGGAGGGCGTCCTCCTTGGGCGCGAGAGCCGTGTCTTCTTCCAGGATGAGGATCATAAGTGGCGCGCAGGCCGCGTGGTGGCTCCGACTACCGACGCGCAGGGCGGTGTTCAGTACTTCGTGCGTCTGCCCAATACGATTCAGGACACGATCGTTGAGGTCTCGCGCATCCGAGTCCGCTGGGACAAGCCACCACGAGATCCGCTTCAGATCTTGCTCGCCGGCGGCAACGAGACACCACGATTTCGCGATGCACGTCAACCTGTCCGCAGGTTGCTCCTCCAAGACCGGGCCTCGAGTGCGTCCGCGACTGGTATTTCGTCTTCTGGCGTACAGATGCACCCTCACCAGGTAGCGGCCGCCTTCCGAGTCCTCCACGATCCGATCCAGCGTTATCTGCTTGCAGATGAGGTCGGTATGGGAAAGACGATCGAGGCCGGATTCGTCATACGCCAGACACTCATCGACGATCCGAGGCGCAAAGTCGGCATCATCTGTCCTGATGCTCTCGTCGAACAGTGGCGAGCCGAACTTCGCGACAAGTTCTACATCGGCGATTTCGGCAGACGCGTGAGAGTTGTTGGCCACTCCGATACTCCGGGTTGGAAATGCCTGGGGACCGTCGACCTGTTGGTCGTGGACGAAGCGCATCTTCTTGGCAAGGTCACATCACCTGATGAGCCGACGTACATGTTGCTGACTTCGCTCGCACACAGCGCGACTCGGCTGCTTTTGCTCTCCGCGACGCCGTTCACTCAGGAAAGCACTACCCATCTAGCCCTGCTGCATCTGCTCGATGGCGAACTCTTCTCCTGGGGGCGTCGGGCGGAATTCGAGTCGTTACTTGCGGCACGACGCGAACTCTCCTATGCGATCTACTTGCTCGATGAGGCGCCCGATCCCGAGAATCCTGAGTATCTTCAGCACCAACTTGAGGAAGTTCAGGCGCTGGTTCCTCACGATGAACTCCTTAATCAGCGAATAGAAGAGGTGATGTCCTCTTTCGACTTGAGTCCCGTGGATGCCGGGTTGCTTAACCGTCGGGTTGCGGCTCTCAGGGCGCATGTGTCCGAGACTTATCGCTTGCATCAGCGCGTCATCAGGAACAGGCGCCATAATGTTCTGCAACAGCGACTCGACGATGAAGGTGTAATGACGCCGTTCTCGCTCACTGGAAGGACCAAGCCGCGGCTTGTTCGGCTCCGTTCTGAAGAGTTGGACAGCACAGCGGCCCTGGTTGACGACTGGCTCTCGGAGTGCAGTTCACATGTGCTCGACAACGCGTTGGATGCACGCTCGTACGCCGCTGTAGCTGGTGTGCTCGTTTCTCGGCTCGGTGGTCCGATGCGTGATCTCATCCAGATACTGCATTGCCGATCAGGCCTGCAGGCCCCGCCACCGTCGCTCTCCGGGGAGGAACTAGCAATCCTTAACTTGGCGCCAACGATGCCGTTTGAACGCGACCTCGTAGACCTAGCGGAATCCACCGCCGAGGATGCTGTTCTGGCGCTCGCGGACGCTATCGTGGATCGGTCTGCCCCTGGTCAGAGGGTTGTTGCCTTCTGCGGTCGCGGCTCGTTCGCGAAGGAATTGGTTGCCACACTCCAGAAGTCGATACGCGGCCGAGGTTCAGCTTTTGCTCACCTCGTCGGCCAGTCCGACACGGAAAGGGAGGACTCCGTTCAAGAGTGGCGGCGGCGTGGCGGCGTTCTGGTAGTGGACGAGTCCGGTGATGTCGGGCGCAACCTGCAGGACGCGACCTTGATTGTGCACGCTCGGCTTCCGTGGAATCCGAACGAGCTTGAGCAGCGCATCGGTCGGGTTGACCGGTACGGACGCAACGCGGTGGCTCATGGATTCGTCGCGACCGACAGCGACTCCTATGGAGTGCTGGCGACTTGGGCTCGTTTACTGAGTCGAGGATTCAAAGTGTTCGAGCGGTCCATTTCTGCGGAACAAGAAGTTATTGGTCCGTTGGCATCGGCGGCCTGGGAAGCATTGGTTACAGGAGGCGTCGAGGAGTTTGAATCGCTTGCGGACTCGACGAGTGAGGCTATTACCGCAGAGACTCGCCGAATCAACGAGCTTGATGCGCTTGAATCCAGTTGGGAGGCGACGGAGGAACTCGGATCCCTAGCTGAAGCCATCTCGAGGTACGACGAGCGTCACGCAAATATTGCTAAGGCGTTTGGAAACTTACTCGTAGAGGGATTCCGACTCGAGGAGCGTCCTTGGGATGGCAGCGTCCGATTTTCAGTCCACGACAGGCATGAGCCGCTCCTTAGTCCTCGGCTCGCCAACTTCTTAGCCGTGGGGGAGAAGTCCCGCATTGGGGCATTCGATCGCTGGCGATTGGTGCCGGGAAAACGGCTCTTTCGCCGGGGTAATCCGTTCATCGATGGAGTGGAACGAGTTCTGGAACTTGATGATCGTGGCCAGGCTAGTGCATTTTGGCGAGTCGATCCCCGATGGCAGTACGATGCCGTCGTCTACTTTGCCTTCGATTTCCAAGTCGAGGCGGATCCCGAGCCCCTTATGCAGATGCTCGGGGGCGACCGCGGGCATCTTGCTACGGCCATGCGCCGGTGCGATTGGGCGCTGGCTCCGTTCGAGCGGCGGGTGTGGATCGACACGAGTTCGACGGCGATGGTCGAGGCAGAGGGCGACTTGCGATTTCTCAACGCGCCATTCAACGAGACACGCGACAAGAACATGAATCCAGCACGAATCGATGCTCTTCACAATGTTGTCGGCGCCGGAAACATCTCCTTAGTGGCAACAGCGGCGGCGAAGGCGGCGCACGCCGGGCTTCTAACTACGACTGCTTTGCAGGAGGCGTGCGCTCGCGCATCAGCCCGAGTTGCCGCGGAAACTGACGTTACCATTGCCCGCAGCCGCGCACGCTCGGCCACAATTGGGATGGTGGCGGATCCAGATTCGCTGGAGTTCGACATTGCAATCGGGCACGCCGTTCAAGCCGGTGTGGAAAACCCCGTTGTGCGTACTGTCGCCGTGACGTGCCTTGTGCGCGCTTCAGAGGGATGGCAGCAGTTTGTATAGCACAGACCTGCCATCGGCTCAGTCCGCTATCAAAGTGTGGCCGGATGCCGGCGTCCAAGTGTCACCCGTCGGAGACGCGTGCCGCAGACTCATCGACGCGCTATCGACTTTCGAACACGAACGGCCGGGGGCCGGTTGGAGGGATATTGCCACCCTGATTCGCCAGGTTCTTCTTGTCGACCGATTCTCCTTCGAAGGATCACCTGAACTTGTGGTGCCTAGCGCCGAACCCTGGCCAACTGCAGACCAGTGGCAGGATTTGCATTGTCAGGCGTTCACAATTGGGCAAGGTCGCTTCCGAGTGTCGGCCAGGACCTGGGAGCCGAGTGTCGGGGAAAGCGATACCGCGCCGGCGATCGCGCAGACACGAGTCGCCGAAGTGTTTAGGCATGAGGTGATACCGGGTCCATCGAGCATCCCGGCCGACCCATTCTGGGCGGCGGCCCACAAGTACTCGACATACCGTGGTGTCGCACAGCAGCAGGCAGCCCGCGCAGCCGTCACCAACGACGGCACACCATTGATCATCTCGCTACCGACCGGTCGGGGAAAGACCGCAGTGGCATGGTCCAAGTCGTTCCTCAGTTCGGAAGGAGTGACGGTCGTGATCGTTCCTACTGTCGTGCTTGCGCTCGACATGGAACGGAGGACGCGTGAGCAGGCGCAGACCAAGAACAAGCAATTAAGCCCAGTCGACCGCTATGCCTATACCGGAGGTCTTGACGGTGATGTAAAGCGAGGGCTAAGGCAAGGGATCCGTGATGGAACGCAGCGAATTCTCTACACGAGTCCGGAGGCGTTCGTTTCGGGCCTCAGCGGCGCTGTCCTTGATTGCGCAAAGTCGGGCCTGCTGCAGCAGATAGTCGTTGATGAAGCGCATTTGGTCGATCAGTGGGGGACGACTTTAGACCCGAGTTTCAGGTCTTGCCGGGCCTGGCTCGCGAAGCTTACGAGGTTGCACCAACTGACCGTAAGCCTTCGATCCTCCTGATGAGCGCCACGATCGCACAGAGGCAGGTGGATAAGTTGACACACCTTTTCTCGTTCGACAACTCGGAAATCGACCTTCTGTGGGGCTCAGCGTTACGCACGGAACCGGCGTACTTCGCGCATCAGTTCGACGATCACGACGTGAGGCGAGAGGCCATCATCGACGCGGTGTCACTGCTCCCAAAGCCGCTGATCCTTTATACAACCACTGTCAGCGACGCCAATGATTGGGCCGCCTGCCTTAGATCGCGCGGCATGCTTCGCGTCGGCGTCGTGACCGGTAAGTCCTCCGATGAGGATCGTCAAACGGCCGTAGAGCGCTGGAGGGGCTAGGGACTAACGGTGCGATTGCCCCGACCCAATTTGACGTGATCGTGGGGACTTCGGCGTTCGGACTCGGCGTAGATGTTCCTAATGTGCGGACTATTGTGCATGCCTGCATGCCTGAGTCCGTTGACAGGTATTACCAAGAAGTAGGGCGCGCCGGACGAGACGGGCGAGCGACCGTGGCGGTTCTCTACCCTGGGCCTCATGACCGCCGTGTAGCGGCGAACCTCGCAGGCGCAACTTTCATTGGTCCGGATAAAGGATGGACTCGTTGGAAAGCACTTCAGGAAACCGTAGAGAAGGTTGAGGGGGCTAGCGACCTTCGCTTCCGAGTCCGAAAGAGCACGTTGCCCACGTACATGGATCGTGGGTATGGGCAGAGTGCGCAGTGGAACATTCGAACCCTGACCTTGATGGCACAAGCAGGAATCATAAAACTTCGAACTCCAAGTTGGCGCCCCCCAGAAGCCGTGGCTCCTGAGCAGATTCAAGCTCTGCGAGATACATTTCTCGAACGGGCCCATGACCTCATTGAATTCGAGTTAGTCAATGGCGCACTACTATCTCGCGAGGGTTGGACTGACGCTGTGGAAGTGGAGCGCGTTCGCGCGCGAGTTGAGTCGGACGCCTCTCTTGAGGCTGTGTCTGAACTGATCGCTGGCAGGCAGTGCGTCGGACGAATCCTCGCAGCGCACTACGAAGTCCGAACCGTTGATGGTGGTCGTCTGACCACTTATCCGGTCTGCAGAAGTTGCGCTGCATGTCGCTCGAACCCAGACACCGCCACAGGCATAGCTGGTGACGAGTTCGGTTACCCACGTCTTCCAAGGCGTCGCGCACCAGTGGATCCGCTACGGCGATGGAGGGGCACGTCATCGGCGCTATTCATCACGCTCTCCGCGGGAGACGATCCCTTTGCTCTTTTGAGAAGGTTGGCAGGCGTTGGTGTCGAGGTTTTCCACGGCATCACTCCGCAGGTCGGACTGCGCCTCCAAACAGCGGCCGGAAGTCGGCCAATCATCATCGATGATGATGGTTTAGATGTTTGGCCTCTGGCCTGGTATCACGAAGACAGCATCGTGTTTGTGCTCAGCGACGGGATCCCCGATCTCGCGGTGCAGCGGATCGAACTCGGTTTGCCGACGTACCTTATCGGTTCCCAAGATCTCGAAGACCCAACACGTCCCGAATGGATGTTTGCCCAACTGCAGGACGCGGTGGTCGACGCCGGTGCCCTTCTGAAGGAGTTGTAGTGGAATTACTCAACATCAGCCCCGTCCCGATTCTGCCGCGAACGATGTGGGTGGCTTACCGCGCGCTTCAAGCAACTCCAGGCCTCACTCGGCGGGAACTTGAGGACGCTGTGTGCCCGCCCACTATGAGGGAGGAGACGCCAGGAAAGGGTGCCCACACGGAGCGGGCGGTCGATGCGCTGGTCAAGTTTGGACTGGTCGATATCGATGAAGGCACAGAAGGGGATGGGCGGACGCTGTCCGCGCCAGGCCACGCTTCGCTGCAATCATTTACGCGGAACCTGCGTGATTGCGTGCTCGGCGCGGCTGTGACGGAGGAGCCGATGCCGCAGGACCTGAATAGGGCGGTCGTATGGTTACTGTCGCAGTCGCCACTAGATGCTTACGACCGGCTCCGAGCCGACAAGGAACTCGGGGGTTTCTTCGTCAACGACACTCGATGGAACACGTTCCGGTACTGGGCCACATTTTTGGGGTTGGGTCGTGAATGGCCGCTCGAAGGGGGTGGTCTTGCTGTTGACCCCACCCCGGCAGTGGAGGATGCAATCGTCAATCCTAAGGGCAGTGAGGTAGTTACCGGCACGTCCATCGAAGCGCGCCAACTGGTGAGGCATGTTCAGGCAGAGATTCCCGCGTTCGTTCAGGTTGATACGAATCAGGCGGACTCCGCCCCAACCTCAATGGCGTATGCCTTCCGGGCACTTCAAGCTAGTGGGAGGCTCAAATTTGAGAACCGGTCGGACTCCAGATCCTTGGTGCGGCTCCCGGCGGGGGCGGGCGCCGCGGACGATGCTTTGTTTACGCACGTGACCATCGAGGTAGGAAACTTATGACCCCCCGTATGAATCAGGTAGTGTGTTGGCGACCGGAGGACGTCGCCAACACCATTCCGACTGAGGCTGCCAGCCCCTCGAAGCCGGTACTCCTCGCCACGCACACTCCCTTGAGGATTCGCAAGGCCGGCCTGGGCGAATTGGGTGAGTCAATCAGTGAGGAGGAGTTCCTCGACGAGTTCCTCAACAGCACACCCAAGGAAGGCATCCGAGTCACGCCTGTGTTGGGGCAATCGGGTTCCGGGAAGTCGCACCTCGTCCGGTGGGCGGAGGCCCGCATCCAACCAATCCCAGGGCGTAGGCGAATTATCTACCTTCCCAAAACGCGTACCAGCCTGCGGGACGTCATTGAGGAACTCGTTCAGAAGGAGACTGGTGAGGAGTTTGATGAAATCCGGAGCCAACTAGGTGGCTTGAGGGAGTCAGTCGACCCTGAGAAGCTCGGGCGACGACTTCTCGACGAACTGGCTGAATCTATCCGCGAGGCGGCAGCGGATAATTTCCTATCGAAGGTTCTCGTAGGCGAGCGGGGTCTCTATGTCCTCCTCCATGACCCGATGTTCCGCGAGTACCTTCTTCGACCCGGGGCCTTTGTGCCCAGTCGAGCGGCGCACGCCCTTCGCGGGCGGGGTGACAATGAGGAAGACGTCCCAACTGAGTTTACGGTAGATGATCTCCCGCTCTCGATAGCCGACCACGGCAATATTCGCGACGCTGGTTCGGCAGCGCGCTTGATGTTCAAGCGTCTCAGTGCGGACACGAAGCTACAAAGTGCGGCGATTGACATGCTCAATGAGCACCTCGACGTGGCGGTGATGCGGGCTGCGGATCTGGGAGTGGGGACTGTTCAGCGCGCGTTCATGACGCTTCGTGAAAAGCTCGTCGGCCAGGAGATCATTCTGCTTGTCGAGGACTTTGCGATCATTCAGGGCATCAAGCGTGACCTGCTCGACGCGATCATCGAGGTCGGCACCGTCGCAGGGGTGGAGAAATACGCAACTGTCCGAACGATGATGGCCGTAACGTCTGGTTACTACGACAAGTTGGATGACACATTCCGTACTCGTGCTGAAGCAAGTTCGCCTGTCTACTACGTGGATGTGAGGATCGACGACGCCGAAGATGACGGTACGCAACTCGTTGGCTTCGTGGGGCGCTACCTCAATGCAGCCAGGCTGGGGAAAGCGAAGATTGAAGC
This sequence comes from Arthrobacter sp. 24S4-2, assembly GCF_005280255.1. Lineage (NCBI taxonomy): Bacteria > Bacillati > Actinomycetota > Actinomycetes > Micrococcales > Micrococcaceae > Arthrobacter > Arthrobacter sp. 24S4-2. Next base: position 1,210,025 of record NZ_CP040018.1, read on the forward strand.
CAGCGCTGTCTCAGTTAATGCTTGTGAAGGTTGCCAATTCCGCGATGAATGTCATGCCACTTTTGGAGCGACTAAGGACGGTTTCGGCCTGTATCCGTATAACGAACCGGCGCTGCGTCGTGCTATAAAAATCACGGCGGATCCAATGCGTCGAGACCTGTTTAACCCGCGCACGGTGTTATCGAAGATGGTTCGTCCTGTGCTCGCGAACGAGGCCAGCGCCATTCGAGAGGGTCGGTTCCCGTCTCCCGAGTTTCTGCGACACGACCGAGCACGCGACAGAAGTGAGTCGCCTGCGAACCGCCTGCCCGATCTGCCCCTGAGTCTTCGGCGAGCCCTTGACGAACGATACGAGGGGCCTGAACAGACTAGGTATCTCGTTGTATTCCAGTTCTGGGGAGACGTCTCCCAAAATGTCAACCCGGGTATCTATGCGGCCTTCTCGCTTCCATCCGCGGACCTTGAGGCAGACGACGCGGTCGAGCCGAAGCCTGCCCCAATCCCGACAACGCCGGGGGAATCCGTTTCGCCAATCTCTGCTACGGTCCGCAGGCAACTCGAGGACGTGGACAACTGGTCGAAGGGCAGTCCGCTGCCGCAGGCTGTTGCCCGAGAGATACGTAGCATCGTTCGTCAGGCGATGGTCGCTGGACTTGACTGGTCGGAACCGATCATGAAGGACCCGAGTGCTCCGATCCTGGCGAAGGCTGTGCCTGACAAGGCGCAGATCTCTCGAACTGTGTCAATCGAGGACAGCCGGGAGGGCCGCGCAGCCGTCGTCGAACCGATCGTGCGGTTTGCTCGAACGCCGGGCAATGCGCTTCTCTTTCAAACGCTCCTGCAGTTCCAAGACAACCCGGCGTCGGCTCCGGAGGGCCTCCTGCGGCTTCGCGAGTTGGCTGACCGGCATCGAGGAGAACTAACGGGACGAGTGATTGCAGCCAGCGATTTCTCGGACGACAAGTTGGTAGCGGCCGCCGCATCATTGATCTCAGGTGCGGCGCTTTGCGGGCAACTACCGACCAAGCCGAAGGCCAGCGATTATGTCGCTGCCGCATTGTGGGGTGGGCAAAATTACTCGCGGGGCGACACGACGCTCACGGATTTATGGACGAAAGCGGAGGGTGCATACCTAGCAACTCGGAAGATGGCGGTTGAGGGGTTTCGTGCAGCCATTGGATCGAGTCAGGGTGCAACAGGTGCTGTCCATGCGATTGATGACCCAAGGGCGCGAAAGATTGTGGAAGCTGCCCGAAAGCTGACAGCCCCACCTGAGCCCGACGAGATGCCGGATTGGGCCTTAGTTGCGGAGAAAGCGCGCAGGAATTTTGAAGCCAGCGTTCACGTCCAAATTGCCGACTGGCGGCGCGTTGTGGCCGAGGTTCGGAATCACATCCCTGACGACGTTTCTTACTCTGCTACCGTCGACGCCATAATCGCGGCGACCCAGGCGGGCCAGTCCCAGGGGTATGTCAAGGAGAGACTCGCCGATGTTCAAAGGGCTAATGCACATGCCAAGACACTGAACTTTAGCTCTGTTGCCCGCCTTGAGTCGGCTCTCGTCGAGGCAGACGGCAAGAGCGGTCTTGCCTTGGCGCTGACAATCGGCGGTATCGACGCACGCGATGCGGCGAGCATCCGCGAGTATCTTCGATTCAGTGCGGTGTGGCTGGATGCGGGCCTCACAGCCGCTGAATCACAACAGCGAGACGGTGCTCTGGACGTCGACGAAGATATTGATGCGGTACTACGTAAGTGGGCCCGCATTCTCGAAGCAGAGGAAGGCGAAAAGGGTGTCCGCTGATCTCTTGGCCCGGGCAAACCGCCTGGAAAAGCTTGCCAAACTGGCTCAGGACAGCGAGGGCGACAAGCAGAACCTCGAACGTGTGAAGTTAGCTGCGGATAAGCTCTCGGCCACGCTGGAAAAGTTGGGCCAGGAACTTGCAACCCGCCGCGCACTAGATGGCGTAGGCGTTCCACGGGAGTTCGAGCCCGACATCGTTTCGGTTTTCGTGACCCTTCGCGACTTCATTGGAGCTCGCGGACGTCCCACCCCGGAGCGTATTCAGCGGGCGAACACTATTGTTACGCGACAGATCGATGAACTCGGGACCGATGATCGAGACCGCTGGGTAAAATGGACTACATCTGAGTTGGATGGTCTGCCGGAGCATAAGGCCACAGCGCTTTCGCACCAAGACCGTTTTCGCGTCGCCGGCTTCATCCGCGAACTCAGGGCCAGTTCGCGCCGTCCGCCGAGCGTCGAGCAAGTCAGTGCGTTTAAGAGTCTTCTTCGACTCGTTGGCGAAGAACTTGGAGAGATCGAACTGAGCGGGCCAATCCTCCGAGTGCTTGAACGTTTTGCTTCGGCAGACGGCGTCGCGCTCAAGGAACTGACCGACGCTGATATCGCCGCACTTCGCTCAGATTCGTCGATAGAGGCGCAGTTCGTTGTCCGGCGGCAGGTGTGATGGGCGACCGGTGGACGACAGTACCGGAAGTACTCACGGCGCTAGAGGACCTCGAACTTCCTCGTCTCTCCTGGGGCATTGTCGACGGCTTCTTGAGCGAGGCCGAAGTGCGCGAAGTACTCGACCGTCAGGTGCTCCAAGACCTGCATTTGGGGACTCAGGGGCCATCTAGTGACGAATACCTAGATCGTCTTCTGGAGGATGGTCTTCTGCATAGGGTGCAGGGCGTGATGCAGCCACGGTACCGAACTCGGCTTGCTGAGGGGCTCCGCCTGTTCCGTCGACTTCGGCAACTCTGGGTGCCGAATAACAAGGACGCAACCGGATGGTGGCGTTCAGGCGCAGCACTCGTGGCAGACTACCGGCTGCGGGTCGCACCTCGTCGCTACCCGCGGCGAGAAATATCGGCGTCGGACGTAATCGGTCGACTCAAGCGCACGTCTGATTGGAGCGTTGTTTCGGAGGCGGTTGCTAAGGAGATCATCGGCGAGAGGCAGTTGGCCCGCTTTCAAGTCGATGCAGCGGTCAGTGTCATCGCGGCCATGCAGGCCGGACGGACGGTTGGCCGGATTGTGACCGCCGGAACTGGTTCCGGCAAGACCTTGGCCTTCTATCTACCGGCACTCCTGGATCTCGTCTCAAAGCGGAATTCGCCCGCGAATACCCCGCACACGCTCGCGTTGTATCCCCGAAACGAACTGCTCCGAGATCAAGCTCGCGAGGCCCTCATTCAGTGCCGACAAGCGAACCGTGTTCTGCCAAAGGGTGCCCGCCTGATCAGGATCGGCCTTCTCTACTCCTCCACGCCGCGTGACGCGGGTGCTTTCCGGGGAGGCCGTATCCCGCAAGGCTGGCGGCGGACGACGTCGGAGGACGGCTGGATCGCTCCCTATTTCCCATGCCCCACAGACGGATGCCGCGGCGATCTTGTGTGGAACGACCTCGACCGCAGTCGGCAAGTGGAACGCCTCAAGTGCACCACCTGTGAGTCGGTAATTGATGGCGCCGAGCTTGCGCTCACGCGTAGGTCAATCGCCGCGTCGCCGCCAGATATCTTATTCAGCACGACCGAGATGCTCAGCCGTAGTTCTACGAGCAGCTTTCTTGGAAGAGTGCTGGGCTGGCGTGGAAACAGTTCTATTCGACTTGTCCTCCTCGACGAGGCGCACACTTATGCGGGTGTGCACGGCGCGCAGGTGGCACTTATGTTGCGGCGCTGGCGCTATTCCAATGCACAGTTCGGGTCACCTGCCCCCGTATTCGTGGGTTTGTCTGCAACGCTAAAGGAAGCTGGGGAGTACTTCGCCACTCTGATCGGGACGGATCGATCGGACATTGAGGTCATCGGTCCGGTCGAGAGCGAGCTCGCTTCGATGGGTCGAGAGTACGGGATCGTGCTGCGCGGAGATCCGGCCTCAGGCGCGGCCCTGCTATCGACTACGATCCAATCGGTCATGCTCGGAGCGCGACTGCTCGACAGAGAGCCGGGAACCTTCGGCGCATCTGCCTTCGTCTTCACTGACGATCTCGACGTCACGAATCGCCTGTTCGATAACTTCAGAGACGCTGAGGGCTACTTCAATGGGCGGCCGAACTCTCGGGCACGCCTAGCGGATCTGCGGGTGTCTTCTGACCCGCAGGCGATTGCACGCTACGAAGACGGCCAATCCTGGGATGCTGCAGAGCAACTTGGCAGGCTTCCCGGGGGCCTACGCGTCGGCAGGACGTCCTCGCAAGACAAAGGCGTCGATGCTGTGGCTGACGTAATCGTCGCGACAGCATCGCTCGAGGTCGGGTTCAACGATCCACGGGTTGGCCTCGTAGTTCAGCACAAGGCCCCAAGCGACATGGCTTCGTTCGTGCAGCGTCGCGGCCGGGCTGGCCGATCCCTCGACATGCGGCCGATCACGCTGGTTGTGCTGTCGGACTATGGCCGTGATCGGATCCTTTACCAATCCTATGAGCGGCTGCTTGACCCTGAGATCGATGCGCGAACACTGCCAACGCGAAACCGCTTCGTTTCGAAGATCCAGGCCACTCATGCAATGCTCGACTGGCTCTATCGCCGATTGGACATTGACGTTCGATCCCTGCTTACGGCACCAACGAACTGGGCTAAGGCTGCGTCCGAGTCACAGCCTCTCATCCGGGAGCTAGAAGCACTGCTCAGGGATGACTCAAGACAGGCGTCGCTTCAGGAGTTCATTCAGCGATCCCTGCGCGTGAGCGTGGACGATTCGACAGCAATATTGTGGGATGAACCGCGCTCTCTGATGCTTGCCGCCATACCTACCGCGCTGAAGCGGATTGAGTCAGGATGGAGGAGCGCTGACGGCCAAGTCGACTCGCCCGGCGGCACACCGCTACCAGAGTTCATGACGGGTGCACTCTTCGAAGCGCTCAACAGTCCCGACGTCGGATTCGACCTTCCGCCGGCGATGGTTCCCGAAGAGGAGGCAACTATGCCTATCCGTCAGGCGTTAAGCGAGGCGTCGCCAGGGAGGGTCAGTCGCCGTTTCGGCTTCAAACACGCCTCGCACAGATCCTGGATGGCTCTTCCCGTTGAGGGGGACGATCTTCCCCTCGCCAGTGTAGTGTCGAAGGGCCACAATCTAGGCGACTGGACGGCGTCCGATGGATTGACTTACACGGTCGTCCGCCCAATCCGGCTCAGGCTGACGTCACCGCCGAACGAGATCCGCGATTCATCGAGCGCGACACCTGTCTGGCGCAGTTCATTTGTCTTCTCTGAAAGTCCAATCTCGGAGGTCGACTTCCCCGAGACCTCCGCCTGGACGCCGCTGGTTGGCTCCTGCGGATTCGCACTTCATATTGCAGGAAACCCGTTGACAGTGCGCCGCCTAGCAATCGGTTCTGAAGGCGAGGTCCTCTACGTCGATGGAACGCGGCAACCTCATTCGACTCGCTACAGCCACGAGGGGACGCCTGCGGCACTAGGATTCGAACTCGAAGTTGACGCATTCGTCGTCGAGGGAGAACTCAGCGAGGTCCGGGGCCTCGACTTGGCTGAGTTTGCCGCCGGTCCGCAGTGGCGCACCCTGGCCTTTAAGACACGCATCGAAGAAGACAATCGCCTGGACGGCCTGGCCAACTACTTCGTGAGGCAGGCGCTGGCGGACTTGTACCTAGTTGCCTACGCACGCAACGGCAGCGACGGCGGCGACCGTCACCTGGCGCTTCGACAGACATCGAACGCTGGTTGGCGCGCCCATGTAGACGCCTTCTTCCGCGCGGTATACCGGTCTGATGAGGGCGCACCTGAGGCGGCGATGAAGCGTGTTAGGGAACTTGAGCAGTTGGCTGACGTACCCGGCGTGCACGAAGTGCTGGATGAGCACGGGCGACTCCTCGTCGATGCGGTCCCGGGAGCGGGGACGGGAGACCTGCTTACGCGCGCTGTGCTGGACACCTTTGCGTCCGCGATTCTGGCTGCCGTCCACCGGCGGGTCCCAGATGCCCAGGACGCGGACATCGTGGTCGATGTCGTGGTTGACGAGCGGAACGACACCTTCCGGATCATCGTCTCCGAGACAGAATTGGGCGGCCTTGGCCTTCTCGAAGAGTTGCAGCGCGACTACGCTACTGATCCGCGCCGCTTCTGGGAGGTGGTTGCGGAGATGTGCGGTCCGAGTGAGTACGAAGACGTTGATGCCGCTATGCAGTGGGGGGCGAACGAACTCGCTCACCGTGATTCGAGGTTTGGGGCTGCGGTTTCTCGGTATAGGACCGCAACGTCTTCGGCGGAATTCGACGACGCGATTGACGAGATCCGAGCGACGCTGGATGACAACGATGGCCCAGCGTCGCATCTGCTGATGTCAACGATCGCCACACGAATGTTGCGACCCGGCTCATCTCCATCTGGGGACATGGCCACGGCCTATCTGGTCAAGAGGTGGGGCGAGATCGAGTCGCATATTGGCGTCGAACTCGACGCTCGCGTCATCGCGTTTCACGGCGCGAGCGGAGCGCTCGGGCAGAGCATTGCGCCTTTGAATGCCGATACAGCATTCGCGGCGCTGTGGCTGCGGGGACCCAGCGCTCGAAACGTGGCCCTGAACGACTGGCAGCCTTACGCCGCGAATCGATTGCGTGAGCGACTCGTTCTCAGCGCTGTCGTCGCCGACAAATCAGTCATTGTCGATGTGGCCTCTAGTGCCTGGGAGATCGAGTATCTCGAGGCGATCGCTCGTGATGGCGCGGTAAGACTCTCCGCCGATTTCTCGCATCGCGAGCAACTCGCACGGGCTCTCAGAATGGTGACTGCCCTGCCAATTGACGTCGGCGCGCTTCGCGTCTACGGCCAACTCCGGAAAGTGGCTCGCCAAGGCCGGAACCTGGTTGCGTCCGTTGCACTGGCGGAGGGAAAGCAATGAGACGAAGCCGGACAATCCGCACCCGTTCACGTAGCGGCATCACCATGACCCAGGTGTTGAGCACTGTGCTCGTGTCCGAACTCGTGCGGCCAAGCAAGGAACTCTGGCTTGTATCGGCGTGGGTAAGCGACGTGCCCGTGATTAGAAACGATATGGGTGCCTTCGACGACATAATTGCTGACTCTGGCGGAGGTGCACTCACGCTTAGTCACGTACTTGGTCGTCTCAGCCTGCTTGGGGCACAAATCAACGTGGCCGTGCGCGATGATCAGCACAATGAGCAATTTCTAGACATCCTACGACGGCGGTGCGTCCCCACTCGCCTTCGCATCCAAAAGAGCCCGGACCTTCACGAAAAGATCCTCGTCGGCGACGACTGGTTGCTGAAAGGATCGATGAATTTCACGTGGAACGGCCTCAACGTGAATGAGGAAAGCATGGAGTTCGTCGCTGACGCGGCCGAGGCTGCAAAGCACCGACTGGAACTCAGCGTTCGCTGGGGAGAGAAGAGCGCATGACCGTCTCAGACGACCAGTTTCTGGAGACATTCTTCGCCGCGCCGAACAATGTTTGGCCAAATCGTGATGCCCTACATCCCTCTGCAGCCTATTTGAAACGGTTTCTTCGCGCGCTGGCACAGAAGGGCGAGGTGCCGCTTGTGCTTCCTCGAAAGGAAGCAGGCTGGCCAGCCGCCGAAGTTTATGTCGTGTGTTGGTCGCGCAGTCATGCAGGCCGTATGCGGGGACTTCTGAACGCGTGGGTCGAGCACAACTGGTGCGACTTCGACGGTCGCGTTGCACAACTGTGTAAAGATGATCCCATCGAGGCGTCGATACTCAGCTTCGCTGGATCTGGCACAACTTACCGTCTCAGGCCACCCAATCCCGGAGCGCACCAGGGGCTGTTCCGTGCCCTGGGCAGGATGATTAATGCGATGGAGCAGCGGCCCTCCCGCGTCACTCAGTTGCCCCGACCTGTCGGTCGACTGCTAAGGGACTTTGAAACCTCCCTCGCCTCCGGTCAGGCACTCACATCCCTCGAACTCCTCAAAACCATTGAGCAGAGTGGGGGAGTGTCGCATGAGAACATTGCTTTTCTCCGGCTGCGGCGGCTGGGCCTACTCGGTGCGGACCAAGAACTCCTCAACAGCCAGTTGCTGGGCACCATTGTCTCGGCCGAGCCGCCGCGACTCGTTCGTGAAGCAATACTCGGTGCCTGGTACCGCAGCGAGCGCGGGGATGTGCCCGGCGATTTGCAGTCTCTAGGCGACGGATTGCGTAGTTTCGGCGTCGACATCGCATTGCTGGTGGATGAAACGCTGGCCCACACTACCGAGGTAGACGCGTGGGTTGCGAGTGCTGTCGTCGCTATGGTCAGGGGTGACGCTGAACTCGCTGACCGACTGCTTGGGTCGGAACTAGCCGTTCCTGCCGAGGCCCGGCAGCAGTTGGAAGTTCTTGTCCAGGGTGGTTTGGCGCCTGCCACTGAAAGGGAGGACCTATTCGACCTGGACCCGGAGCCGGAACTCGAACCGGAGTCTGTAGGCGACGGCGCGCAGAACGCGGATGTTGACGATGAAGCCGAGATGGAAGCTTTGCCGGTCGCGCCGGCTGTGCCAGCATCGTGGACCGAATGGCTCGCCTCCATTGCTGACGGTGACGACGTGCCCCTGTCGGTGGAACTCGTCGAAAGATGGGCCCCCCCTGGCGAGTCCGACGCCCAACTCGCAATGGCAATCCAGGAACTCCATGTCTCGTTGACCGAGCGTTTGTTTACCGGGCTCGGCGCCTTCATCGATGCGGACGATCCGTCGAAGCCCGCACGGCGCACAGCGACTGAGTTCATCTTGCGGCACCTACTCGAGGACCACCTCACCCCAAGTGACCTCGGCGCCATTACCGCTCTGCTTGCCATCTTCCTTCGCGGTGCGCCGGACGCTTCCGCCTATGAGCAATTGCTCCAGGACTTGGCCGGGTTTAAGGGCAGATGGTCGTCGGTCGACACAGCGGCAGCGGCGATTGACATCGCTGATCTCGTCGTGTGCGCGCCCGCGGCCAGCAACGAGGCCCGCCGAGGGTTCGTCGCGAGTGCGTTGGAGCCGCTTCACTCGCTGCGCCACCGCCTATCGGAATCGCTTCGCACCGTGGCGGCTCTAGCTACGGCTGACTTGGAGTTGGGTTGGGATTGGACTGTCCGAGGCGCGGACCCACTCGCAGCGGACAATTCACCGCGGGTGCTTCCCAAGTCGATTCTCTTGTACAGCCTTGACAGCGGCGTGCTGGCTCGAGCGAAGTCCGCTCTTGCCATACTTCATCCTTCGATTACGGTTCACGTGTCCGACGCCAAAGTCGGCGGCGATGCCTTGCGTACCCACACTCGCAACGCGGAACTCATTGTTCTTGCAACCCGCAAGGCGACGCATGCAGCTTCCCTTTTCATCCAGGCGAATGCCCGTGAGGAGAGTCCAATCAGATATGCCGACGGATCTGGTTCCGGGTCAATGATGCGCGCGATCGAGGACGGCCTCCAGGCTTTCAGTTCGTAGCATTTTGTTGGACGCAAGGGGGAGGTTCAAGACCGGCCGATGCGCGTGGCGAGGGGTCGTCCAAGGCTACAAACGACCCCGCATTGGAGCGAAAGCCCGCCTGCAGCAGTAGGACTTCCGTCAAAGTCGCCCCCTGGCTGTATTGTCTACGTGTGGCGCCGGCAGCCACACGGATATAGGAGACAGCCATGACCCAGACCACCCTTCCCGTCACCAAAAGCCTCACCACGCGCAGGGCGTCGGTGGGTGTCGCGACGGCAGTCGGCCTTCTCGCGTGCATCCTCGCCGCGAACTTCGTGACTACCCGTTTCGGCGTGGTTCCCGTTGGCTTTGGGTTGATGGCCACCGCCGGTACGTACTTCGCAGGGTTGACTTTTGTTTTGCGCGATGCTCTGCAGGATGCCGCTGGCAAGATATGGACGCTGGGACTGATTGCCGCAGGTGCAGCATTGTCTTTCATCTTGGCCGACCCATTTATTGCGCTCGCGTCTGGCGTCGCATTTCTCGCGGCGGAGGTCGCCGATCTCCTTGTCTATACGCCACTTAGGAAGCGGGGCTACATTCGCGCGGCTGTTGGGTCAAATGTTGTCGGCTCATTCGTTGACACAATTCTCTTCCTGACAATTGCCGGTTTTCCGATGCAAGACGCTCTTACGGGTCAAATGGTCGGGAAGTTGGTGGTGACAGCAGTTGCTGTGGCTGCAGTGTTGGTTTTTAGAGCCTGGCGAAAGTCTCGCGTTGCTTAGACCGCCGACATTTGTGCCGGAGCGCCTAGGCACCAATTACCCTCAATCTGCATGGGAGCACGGTCCGAGAGTGTGTCGCCGGCACGCGAGAGCAGGCGCCGGCTGGCCCAGACCGGATCGATGGGGCGTTCCTGTCGGCCATGGACCTGCTGTGTCAGACGCTGCCGGACTTCGGTGAGCATGTCGGTGCCGAGTTTGACCAAGCGGTCGGGAAGCTTGCCTGCCGTCCTTACAGATCTTCCCAACTTGTGGTTATCGGCTATTCCCAGTGATTCGCTGATGAAAGATCGGATTCGATGGATTGAAGAACTTCGACCATCTCCCAATCCAACGTCGTCGGGCTTGCTGCTGACGCTAGCGATCTAGACGTCAAAGTGTGTTGCCTGGAGCCAGTTAGTTGCCTATTCCAGCCGGAGATGACCTTCTGAGCCGGCACTAAATGCAGTTTGCGCTCCAGATTGGACCACTTCATGAAGAAGGATTGCTGGGCCTCTGATAGAACCGTTGAGGCAGCGAGGTGCGGCGAGGTGGAATCCAAGCCTTGCTTTGCGAGTTGCCCAAATACATCCCATTTAAGTTCGTCCACGACCGCATTCAACTTGGTGATAACCTCATCGAGATCCAAGCCCGTGGCTGCGGCAATAATCGCCGGGTCTAGGAGATAGCTTTCGAGTTCTTTTCGATGCCAAATGTGTGTGTCCACGTTCGCCTTTAGAAAGTCTGATTCTAACGACCTACAGTCCGCCGGTGCTCGATAGTCACTGTCCAGGATGAGTCGGACTTTAACACCTGAGTCCAAAAACCCGTCTTTCAGCCACGCGAACGTCTCTACGCTGGGCCACCGATTGAATCCACCAATCGGTACGACGGCCAGTCCTTCTTCCTTTGCAATTTTCGAGCATCCCACTCGCTCGGCCAGGATCCTAATAATCTTCACGTCTTCGCCTTCGACGAAAAGAGCGACTTTGGCCTTCAACGCGTGGGCGATGGACAGGTTAAACGACCTGCCGAGACCTCCCGCGACACCACCTAAATAACTCTCAGAACTCAACCGTTTTGCTGCACGTGAACCTCGCTCTATCCAAACGAGACTCTGGGGGTCCGCCTCAGAAGCAACTTCGGCCGCATGGGAAGACACAATTATCTGTTGAGACTGCGCCTCGAGTATCCGGACCAGTCGCCGCTGAAGGTCAGGGTGCAGGAAAACATCCGGTTCATCAAGGACTATGGTGCTGCTATCTCTGCATCTCCAAATGTGGAATAGAATTTGGATCCAAATCTGAAGCCCGTCCCCTGCCCAGACAATTTCTTTCTCTGTACGCCCCGCAGCGTCTCGGTAATAGAGATCAATCCACGCTTCACCGTCCTGGATGCGGCGAATTAGTTGCAGGTCTGCAAGCTCTGGCGTATTTTCGAGCAGAAACCGGTTAAGACCTTCGAAGTCCCTTGCGTCCACTTCCCGGATAGCAAATAGGTTATTTCGGAAATGCCTGCTTGAGAGCTTTGTATCAATGTGTGAACGGAGGTGCTCTGAGCTCAACTGTTTTTCATCGCGGTCCAAGGGTGTCAATGTTGGGGCCACTCCGATAGGGGAGATGAGCATTTTTGCTGCGGCGGCTGTGACAACCGGATGCCCCAAGTTTTCCAGCCAAAAAAAAGCCGGGGAATCCACGGGCCAAACCAAATGGATCACTGCGCCCGTGGCATACCGAAGCGATAGACTGGTGGGCTCATCTTTGAACTCATGCCGCAAATTCTCAAGACTGAATGACTGGGTGCGGAGCTTGAGCATATGGTGACCGTGGATTGTCCTTTCTCCGTTGCGAAATCTATCCTTAGGACTATTTCGGGTTATGAATTTAGCCGCTTCATTTGCCAGTCTGATGGCCCCTATCAGAGTGCTCTTTCCTGCATTATTTGGGCCCAATAGTAACGATTTGGATTTGAACGTGACGCTGAAGTCGCTGAAGCCTTTGTACCTGTGGAGTCTGAGGGAAGTGATCAACTTATTTCCTGCGTTCGGATTGAGATGCGGGACACTGTTCATGGATCTGCAACTCTTCAAAAATTAGCTCGCTCCACATCGTGACGAGCGAATTCAACTTTATCTTGTCGCCCAGTTGGCTGACTCAGGGGCCCATACGGTGGATTGGGTTCTGTTCAGTCGGCCAGTCCAGCGGGTTTGCTGACTTGTACAGAATATTCGCCGTGCTCCGTGCCAGGTTGTCGTTGTTGCTGCCGGCCAATGCTCACACTTTCTTTACTGCTGACGGGGGCCTTACGAACTGAAAATCCGATTCCTAGGTCACCATTGCTGTGTAGCGTTCATCTATCACACAGGTATTCACTGCATTGTATGCCGAGGGAGGACAATTGTTGCTAGAACAACAATGGCCGATATACATGGAACGGGGCCCTTCGCGATCATATGAGCAAGCGATTCTTACGGGTCGCCGCCCCACCGAGAGTTTTTTGGGCAGATTGGAACTTGAACTTGTCCCGAGGGGCTGGCTCAAAGCGTGCGTCAGAACCTGTACTTGTGCCGGCATTACTCCTCCTACCTGACCCGTGCAGTTCAAGGCCCGCATGGAAGGACTGGAAACGCCGGCATACGAACTGTGCAGCCCACCACCGCTCCCGCTGAGGAGCACACCCCATCTTTATCCCCTTACTGGGGCAGGACCACGCGCCGTCGGGGCAGGAGGCTCCAGTGAGCCTGGGGCACGAGTTCTCCGGAACTGTGTCTGACGTCGGCGAAGGGGTGGAAGGCTCGCGGCGGGGGACAACGCTGCCACCGACCGTATTTTGTCCGCGACGAATGCGACGAATGCGACGCCTGCTGGCCAGGCAACTACCACCTGTGCTGCAAGATTGGTTTTATCGGGCTCTCCGGCGGCGGGGTGGCAAGATCGTGGTGGACGCCCGGTGGGTCCCGCTCGGCCGGATGGACAGGTCCTAGGACGATGTGAATGGGCGGTTAATTGCCTGACAAATTCTGTTGACTGGGTTTGGAAGGCCCAACCAGCGCCGTAGGAAGCCAAGAACGACGGGTATCGGGGATCTCGACGTTTAGCAGTCGCCCAGCGCCGCCACTGGCTCCGAATCCGTGGACACAATGTCCCTAGGGAGCCAGATGGGCCGCCCGGGTCACCGCTGGACCGCATGGCGACCCAACGGCCAGATTCAACTCGTTCGAGACAGTTGCACGCCTGAGGCACCTGAGCGGCTGAGCAGGGGAGCCCGGTAAGACTCCAGTGCCGAGGCCACTTGCCCTTCGTGCAGCAGCCGCAGCACCTTGTTGAGTCTCCTGAACTCCCGTTCGACACGCTCAACCGCCGGGCCGTTACACCTCAAGCCGGAACGCCCAAAGCAGCACGTCCTCGCCGGGCACATACCAGTCACGGGCCGGAACCCTCTGGAAGCCCAAGTATTCGTAGAGAACATGGGCCCGTTCCATAAACGTCGCGCTCGTAATGCTGATCTCCCGGATAACGGGCAGCGACTGCGCATGTCTGATGACCCCGGCGGACAACGGCTCGCCCCACCCCGTTGCCTTGAACAGCAGGGTCAACAGCAAGCACCCGCAACTCGAGCTCATTTTCCATCGCGATCTCGCTGTACGGTCGCCCTGCGAAAGTCAGCGTCACAGCAGCGACCACCGCGCCGGAGGCTTCCGCCACCCACACCTCAGCATGCTCCGCCCGGTGTTCCACGTTGTCCAGCACACTCAGATACGGGTGGTCGGCAGTGAAATGCCCAGCGTGGAGGTACGCCTCCCGGGTAATTTTCCGGACCTCTGAATAATCGGCAGGCGTTGCCGGCCCGAAAACCAGATTCACTGCCCGGCAACCCCGGCTACACCTACTCGGGCGACGTACTCCTCCAACCGAGCCAGCGCCGGCTGGGAAGAGGGATCTCCCACCGCATCGGCCCCCACGGCATTGGCCACGGCCAGCGCGGTGGAGTAGTCGAACCCCGCCCGGAGGGCCAGCACCAGCGCAGCGCAAAACGCGTCTCCCGCACCGATGGTGTTCGCCACCGTAACGGCCGCCGCCGGAGCCTCAGCCACCCGGCGTCCGTTCTCGAATATCGCCGAGCCGTCCTTCCCGTACGTCACTGCCACCAACCTGGCCTCTGCCAGCGCCGGAATCAACTGGTACTCTGTCTCGTTTACGACCACCAGGTCGCAGCGCTCCAGCAGTTCCGCCGGCAGGTCCATGGCCGGGGCGGCGTTCAGGACGAAGAAACCGGCGGAACGGAGGGCGGCTTCCAGCACCACGGGCAGTCCAACTTCGAGCTGGCACAGCACCGTCTCGTCCGGCCCGAACTGCAGGCCCTCCACCGAGAACCCGGAGTTCGCCCCTGGGCACACCACGATCTGGTTTTCACCATCCCGGTCCACGACGATCAGTGCGGTGCCGGTCGCGTCGCCGTCGAGCACTGCCACACCGGTGGTGTCCACTCCCGCGTCGGAAAGAGACGCCAGCATCAGGTGGCCCTGGGCGTCGTCGCCCACCGCCCCGATCATCCGGGCGCTTCCGCCCAGCCGCGCGGCGGCCACCGCCTGGTTGGCTCCCTTGCCGCCCGGCTGATGGGTCAGGGCGCCGCCGCCGACGGTCTCACCCGGGGAAGGAATCCTGTCCGTGGTGGCGATGATGTCGAGGTTGATGCTGCCGACGACGGTGACGGCAGGAAGTCGAGTGCTCATGAGGAAGTCCTATCGGGAAAGCCAGGGCGGCTGAATTAGGAAATAGTGTACGGCATGGTTGTACTTGCTAGTCATACGTGGTTGTATAACAACTCACATCCAATGGCACCCAGCCTGCAGACAAAGGAGTTTGATGTGAACACCCCAGCACCGGTCGCCGGACCAGCAACCACCGCGCCACCACCTGAAACCCAGGACCAGACGCAATTCGCCGGCCGCCGCGCCACCCTCCTCATTTCGACGCTGCTGCTCGGCGTGCTGTCCTTCCAGCTCAACGCCCGCATGGTTACCCCGGCCCTGCCCCAGATCGCCGCCAGCTTCGGCCTAATACTACAGTCGCGTCTATTTTCTCTCGTGTCGGCGGTACGGTAGTCGGTTTTCACGGCAGCCCGTATGGATGATTCCTGGTCAGTGCGCAACCCAAAGGAAGACCCCAAAGGTCGCCGTAGAAATGGTTAGTCGAGGACGGATCGACATACTGAGCTTGCAGTTCTTTCCATTTGTCTGACTGACTTCCCTCGAGGTAGGCAAAGCGGCCGAGTCGATCGGCACAGGCAGCCTTCGTCCAAATGCGAGCAAGTTCGAGCGCCTGGTCAGGACCATGGGTAGCCGTTAGAGACACTCTCAACAGGCGATCCGGAAGTTGAAGCATCGTTGCGGTCACGGTTGCCGGACTTGAGAAGGTGGGTCGCGAGTTGGGACCGGTAATCAGATTGAGTAGATGTAGATGTCGGATCTGGCCGGCGAGGGCCCGGCCGTTCCTTTGCCATCTGGCGCGAAGAGCGCTCGCCCCAACCAGCGCGGCCCCCGCGAGCCCGCCTACAATGATCCATGATCCGTCCGCGCGAGTGAATTGTGGAATGACATAAACCAGGCGTTTCGTAGTCAACGTCAGGTGGGCAGTCTCCGGCGAGTCCCACAATGTACGCCATTGTTCGCGCCCGGCGGCCGCAGTGGCGTCCTCCGCTGCAGCCGTTGTAGCATCGCCCGACCAAACCACTTGTTCATCGTCAGCGAGGATTAACCGTCCTTCAGCATCTAAGAGCGGAACGACGTCCGGATCGGTCGTTTGCATACCGAACTCGCAAATCTCGAGCATTCGTCTTCCAGCATTATCATCTACAGGATTGCCTTTTAACCTCCGAGCGACCCTGAATGACAGGCTATTCAATTCATTATTTGCGTGATTGTTGCTGTCCCGCTGCATTTTTCCTCTTGCAACGATATTAAGGAATCCCGCGATTGCGCTGTCCGCAACTGCCTGCGCAACATAGACCGCGTCGTAACTAACGCTTGTCCGTTGCCCCGCGTCTCGGAGGCTCAACCGTCCCGCCTCACCGTTGTCGCCGAGCCATTCTAGAATGCGCTGAGGTACTACGCGGGTCCACTTACATCGAATTCGATGACCATCATCAATAAGCCAGAAATCACCTCCCGGCGCTGGCGGATCAGATATGAGGACGCTATCCCACCCGTTTAGCCATTGGAGCGTGATTGCTTCGGCCCAGACGTTGGCTATGTCGCCGTCTATCTCACGGCTTGCTTGTCCGCTCATCGAATACATATGTTGCTCCATTATGCTTGTCGAGGTTGGTTCCTATCGTCCTTTTTACAAATCGCAAGGGACTTCGTTCTAATTGACAGCTTGGGTTTACAGTTTTTGCGCGCACATTCATGAATCAGAACGCGGGCTACGAGTCCGCCTCGGAGACTTGAGGAGAATAGTCGTGGCTACAGACGCCAGTGCAACGCCGAGAAGGATCATGATCCAGAAGGCGGCGGGGAACGGCTGTTCGATGTGGATGCTCACTGCGCGGACGACGGCTTTGCCGTCCGCGGCGGTTCCCAGCACATTGACCGTATGGTCTCCGGGCGGCAGGTCGGTGGCCTGCAGATCAACAGAGAGGGAACCATTGCCATTTTGGTCCAGTTCGACGCGACCGAGCACGAGCGGAGCCGAATGTATGTAGAGCGTGACCCCAGTCAATGGTGCTCCTCCTGAAACATGGATGACCGTTTGGCCGTAGTGGTCGCTTAAGGTTGGACCGCCCGTTGCAGCCGGCTGGCTCAAGACCAGGTAGATGTCCGATGCCGTGGGCCACCATTGCACCGTGGCGCTCTTCCATGGCGGCTCACTGCCGATCGGGGGCGCCGCGGGCCTAAGACTGGTTCCCGGGTCCGCTGCCCAAGAATTGATCGCCGCGGCAATGGCCTTGTGGCCTGCCGCAATCGGGTGGAGAGATTCGGGGGATTCGTCAATAATTGCCCCTTGCCCGGTCAGAGGAACGAACCATGGATCAGCCGAACATAAGTTATGGTCAGGCGGGATGGCCTTGTCCGTGCCGGCCACATAAGCAGGCACGCCTTTACCGACGGCAAAGCGGACCCCCCAAGTAATCTGCCCGTTCAGCTGATTTTGAAGTCTGGAGAAGTACTCGAAACCCGCTCCCAGCGCAAAATCCTGGAAAGGGTGGGACGGGTCGCATCTCAGCGGGGCGTTTGTATCATGGGCCAGCAACTGCGGGTACTTGAGCACAATGATTGGGGGGGTTTTGAGCTGGTGCTTACCGAACATCGAACTGGTCTGCTCTAGGACACCGTCAACGTATGCAGGAACGTAGCTGAGGAGATCTTCCACTGCAAGGTAAGCATCCAGTGAGCCCGGACTGGCTGGACACGAACGCAGACGATCCAAGGTCGTAATTGCACCAAAGGCACTCAGCACGCAGCTCCTTGCAATGTCGCCGAAGCCGATGTTGTTGCCGGCAATGGATAGGAAGATGGCGTCCGGCCGGTATCCGGTTGACAGCATGGTGTCCAATTGGGCCAGCTGGTTAGGTTCTCCGTTTTGGCCCACAGCGTAGACATTCGAGCTAACGGCGCCCGAGCAGGCGAGAATGCGTACGCTTTCCGGGCTGTATAACCAGTTGGCGTACTGGTTCTTCGTACGGTGGCAGGCCATGGACTGATCGCCAAGTTGGAAATAGGGTCGTTCGTCATTTCCTGCCCCTCTCCTGAAGAGTAGGAGTCGCCCAGGACCACGACGTTCTTGAAGTCCTTGAGGGCGCCGTTGAGTACTAAACCGCTCTGTTGATCGTGGGAGAACGCGACGGTGAAGTCCTTCGTCTCTGCGGGGTAGCTGTTCGTAGTGACGGTGACCCGGTAAGTGGACTTATTGAGCAGCGGATTCGATGGTGGCCTGATCGCCCAACTCGTTGGAACACTCACGCCTGGCCCCAGATTTCCCAAGGACATGACGGGCCGCTGAACAAAAGATCCGCCAGCTGGATTCGTTTCCGTGAGGGCTATTTGCACGTTGGCGGCGCTGTGTCCGGTGGCCTCGGAAACGGTGACGCCGACATCGAAGCTGCGCTCCAGCATTTGTATCGGCGCGGTAGGAGCGGACAGGGTTATACGCAGGCCGCTGCCGAGTTGATCCTTCAGGACCTGCGTGAGCTGGGCGCCGTCCTTGGCATCGACATAGACTCCGTCAGCCGCCGCGGCAACGCACTGTAATTCCTGCTGTCCTTGGGGGAGATGTCGAAGCCGACAGTGTTGACGGCCAAGTGAACGTTTTCCGATTTGAGCTGCTTGGCAGTGTTGCACGGGGTTGCGCCGCAGTTGGATTCCCCATCGGAGACCAGGACGATGGTGACGTCCGTAAGACCCTCATTCTTGAGGTATTGGGCCGCCCCGATCATCGCGTCGCTGGTGGGGGTACCGCCGTCCGGGGGCGGCAGAATGCCGAGCGCTGGACTCATGTCGGTGAGCGAGGAGCTGCTGACCGGAAGCCGCAGTTGGGGCGGACGGCAACCGGACTTCGTGCTGCCGGACTTGGACGGGTAGGTCATGAGTCCAAGGCGCGCCGAAACAGGAAGTTCCTGCATTTGCTGCAGGATCGCGTTCTTCGCTGCTCCGATCTTCACGGTGCCGCTGCGGTCCTTGTCAGCCATTGAACCCGAAGTGTCCAAGAGGATCAGGACATCCCTCCCTCCCGGGCCGATGGGCAGTGGGGACTCCGGGGACGCTGCAACCTGCTCAGCCGACGAAACCCCGTAGCGTGGTGACTCGGCCGCCGACGCGGAAATACAAGCCGGGACGAGGCACACCAGAAAGGGGACTACGGCGGCTATGAAACCGGCTGCGCCCCGCAGTCTCTTGATCATGGCGTCCCGCCCAGAGCCGCGATTGCAGCAGCCGACCCGAGGACCACGGCGTTGGCCAGCACAACATACGTGGTGCCTGAAGTTCCGGATTTCTTGGACGTGCTGGCGTCGGTGACGGTTACTTCCAACCGGAGGACTCCTGTGATGTCTGCGTCGAGGTTCGCGCTTTGCCCATAAGCGATGTCTTGGTCCAGCAGAGGCTTTCCGTCGGCGGTGATGGTTACCTTGGCCTTCGCCCCGGTGTCAGAGCTGTCGTCGATTCCGACGGTTCCCTGCAGCCGGGCAACGGACCGTCCCAGGATCCAGTAGGTGGTGGCCGGAACGTGGCTGATGGCGCAGCGAAGGCCGTTGGTCACCTTCGTGCCGTTCACGCTTCCAGAGCTTATCGGGCCGCAGCTACCGCTTCCCTTTAGTCCCGACATCGGCGCGCTGCTGGCGGTGCCCGCCACAGTGAGCGTCGGCGCGGCCGACAGGGGAGAACCGGGCGCCGGGTCCGTCGTAATGACCGTCCCGGGGGTGGAATTCGGGTCATAGATTCTTTTGACCGCCGGTTGCGCGCCCATCAGCGTCAGAGCCTTCGTCGCGTCTTCAAGGGTTTTGCCGGCGAGCGGAGGCATGGTCGCGGGCGAGGGCAACGACAGGGTAATGGTAGCGGGATTTGTCGTCCCTGCGACCGGGTCCTGGGCGGCTACGGTGCCGGTTGAGGCTACTGATGGAACCTTGCTGATTCTTACGATGGAGGGGTCGTAACCGGCGTCCGAGAGTACTTGTCGGGCGTCTGCTTCGTTCAACCCGCGAACGTCCGGCATCGGCAGCGTCGACGTAGATGGTTTGGGGGCCGCCGTTGCTCCCGCGCCGTCCGGTCGGCCACCAGAGGGATCTTCGATCAATGCACCCCGGAATACCCAGCCCAGAATCAGCCCGGCGAATAGTGACACTACGCACAGCATGGCAATTGCCGTTATCAGGTTGAGCCAAGGTGGCAGCCTGCGCTTCTCCTCGGCTGCGTCGACGGGACTTTGAGGATTCCGACGCAGTACCTTCCAACGCGGCCGAGGGCTCTTCCTCACGGATTGTCGGTCATCTTGTTTCGCTGTCATCCTCAAACCCACCAGGCCCTTCGTTCCGCCCTGCGTACTCCTGGCCGCGCCCGGGCCGGTGATCGATTCGATCCGCACTGTATGTTCACTCGTACGGCACTACCGCCTCCCGGTCCCCGAGCTGTGCGCGCATGTCGGGAATCGCTTATGCACCTATCGAAAAATGGGGTCTGCCAACCGGCGCGGCGGACGAGTGCCCAAAGACGAAAAGCAACAGGGCTGCGACCCGCCAGTATGAAGTCGGGCGGGACGATTTCAATCCCTCCGTAAATGCGAATGGCGTTCACACGCGTAAATCCATTTGTTCCTCGGCCAGGCTCTGTTCCGCTCCGGGGCCCGAGACGGATTTGGGGTGGCGGCACTCTCGTCCGGTCATCCTCCGGCATCCTGGCCTAGCCGCAGGACTTTATTGCACTGTCCGGGGCCGTTACGGTGT
The DNA here is from genome assembly GCF_005280255.1 of Arthrobacter sp. 24S4-2. Lineage (NCBI taxonomy): Bacteria > Bacillati > Actinomycetota > Actinomycetes > Micrococcales > Micrococcaceae > Arthrobacter > Arthrobacter sp. 24S4-2. The sequence goes on from NZ_CP040018.1 coordinate 1,230,594, forward strand.
CGAGCACTTTCACGTATGCCTCGGGGAATGGGGTCCCGTATTTATTCAGACAAGTACTGACGGCTTCTAGAAAGGACATGTGATCCTCCTCGGATTCAACAAACGCTCGTGTCTGGGGAAAATTGTGGAGCCCAGACCACGTTGTGGCGGCGAGTATGGGGGTGGCCGGTAACCGTCTTATCGGCGGCGCCATGTTCCAGACTCGCTAACGTGCTCGCCAGATTACTGGTCTACTGCGAAGAAGAGACGAGTATGGGCTACTTGTATCGGAGACCACTCGTGTACCGAGAGTTTCATGGCCGGATACCGCTTCCAGAGGCCTGCTCGGTTCTTTGGCCGCATGAACAGGCCAACGCCAGCTTCACCGGATCCTTTTGTATTCGTTGCCCGGTCCCGCCTCCGACTGTCTCCCGGACTCGCTGCGGCGAGGTCACCCTTGCGAGTGAGGCGGTGAACGGCAGGGGTTGCCCAGGAGCCGTTGGCTGAAAGAGTTCATGCCCGGCGATGTTCGGTTTTCAGCCGTAGCGCAGAACAAGGTCCTTGAGCTTGACGTCCTTGTGGGCTGGACAGTAGGCCAGAAGCTGAGACTTGTATGAGGGACCCGCCATTTCGGCCGCTGGACCCGGATTATCCCTGTTCGGAGCCCCCCAACGAACAGCCAAATTGAGCTGGGTGCCCGCATCCTTACCGAGGTAGTCACCACACGAAATCGAGAGAGAATCCGAGCTGCATGAGCTTAGCGCCAATAACGTTGCCAGAGTCGCCAAGGCCGCTCCGGCACTATGCGGAAGATGTCTTATAGAGAGGGGAAACATAGCATACACATCCTTTTACAGACAGTATTGAGATTTCGGAACATCTCAGGCGAATGAACTCCACCGCACGCCAGCCCCGGGCCGTTAGCTACGCAGTGGGTCAGGTCTAATGCACAATGATGGTTGGTGTCAATGGGGCGCGTTGACTCATCAAAGATGCCCGCGTAGGGGTATTCGAGGAATCATCTGAGAATGCCCGCGTAGCGGCGTGTCCGCCGGGGTGGTGTGCGCTGCTTCGGCAGTGTGAGCCATGGAGCTTTCGATGAGTGAACGCAGGGCTGTCACCAAGGCGATTGCCACCCGGTATGTCCGCTCGGACCGGGCGGCGAAGAAGCATGTTCTGGACGAGTTGTGCGCGACGACGGGCTGGCACCGGGACCATGCCCGGAAGGCGTTGCGGCTGGCGCTGGTGCTGAAGCTTGTCCGACCGCGGGCGCCGCGGGCTCCGCTCTACGGCGAACCGGTGATCGAGGCGCTGCGGTGCTGGGCGGTGCAGGGGACCCCGTGCGGGCGGCTGCTCGCGGCCGCCCTGCCGGATCTGGTGCCACGCCTGCGCCGGTTCAAGGAGCTGCAGATCGACGACGCCACGGCGGCGCAGTTGCTGCGCATCGCACCGGCGACGATTGACCGCCGGTTCAAGACGGACCGGGCAAAACTCGATCCCCGGGGCCGGTCCCACACCAAGCCCGGGACGCTATTGAAGGACTCCATTCCGATGCGGACCTGGGCCGAGTGGGACGACGCGGTGCCGGGGTTCGTCGAGATCGACTTGGTCGGCCACGAGGGCGGCAACAGCAGGGGAGAATTCTGCTTCACCCTGGATATCACCGACATTGCCACCGGCTGGACCGAAACACGGTCGGTCAGGAACAAGGCCCAGAAATGGGTCTTCGCCGCCATCAAAGACGCGACCGCCGCGTTCCCGTTCCCGATCCTCGGCATCGATTCCGATTATGCCGAGGAAAACGCTAAGCCGAGGAGGGCGGCCGCTGCCCACGACTGGCGGGAAATCCGGATGGTTTCCTCGGCTTAGTGCCCGCTACCTTCTACGGGTTTACGTTCGTCGTATCCGTAAGGCCCGTTGGAAGGGGAATGTCATGGATGCGACGGTCAGGCAGATTGGTGAGCGCGTTGTTGCCGCGTTGGAAGCAGCTGGCTATACGCGGTTGACGGTCTTGGAATACGTCAAATGGATTCGACGACTGGAGGAGCTGTCCCGAAGACAGGCCGGTGTCTATACGCCCGAATTGGGCGCCGAATTCGCTTCGATGACGACGAGCCCGCGCACGGGGAAGTTCAGCGATCAGCGGCGCAAAGCGCACCGACGTCTGAGGGATCTGTTCGACTCCTGTCTGCTCACCGGGACGGTTGACCTTTCGCTCAACCGCCGCGGTCAGGAACCGGCGGTACCCCAGGCTCAGGCGTTCATCGCCCTGCTGGTCTCCTGGTCCGACGAAATCGCAGAACGTGGACTGGCGGCGGAGACCCGCGGCGCCTATAACCGCGTTGCCCGGGGCTACCTGTTGTATCTGGAGGCCAACGGCATCACATCGCTGCAGGCGGCTGAGGGTGCCAGCGTTCTTGGTTTCCTGGAGTCGATGCGGGAACGCTGGTCGGGCAACTCGATGTGGGCCGGGGTGGGGAATCTGCGCCCGTTCCTGAACTTCGCCCGGCGCCCTGATCTGGTCGAGGCGGTGAACTTGGTCGGGGCGAAGCGGCATTACGGCATCATTGCCGTGCTGGGCGACGACGAAGAGGAGATGGTTGTCCAGGCCTGCGCGAGCGGGAAGATTCCGGCTCGGGATGCGGCGATCACCTTACTGGCGCTGGTGACCGGTCTGCGGGCGTGCGACTTGATAGCCCTGCGCTTGAAAGACATCGACTGGAGAAGCCTGACGATCGGGATCGTGCAGCAGAAGACCGGCAATCCGTTGACGCTGCCACTGCCCCCGGCAGTCGCGGGCCGGCTGGCGCAGTATCTGCTTCAGGAGCGTCCTGATACCGGGGATGAGCACGTGTTTGTGCGCTCGGTCGCGCCCCATGCCGGGTTCTCTGATCACTGCTCCATCTATGACGTGATCAGGCGGGTCTTCAAGGCCGCCGGGGCTGATCATGAACGGGTCGGGACCCGGTTGCTGCGCCACAATGCAGCGACCAGGCTCCTGCGAGCCGGAACACCGCTGCCGATCATCTCGGCGATCCTGGGGCATTCGAGTCCGGACTCGACGAACGTGTATCTGGGTATGGACACCGAACAGATGCGCGCCTGCGTCCTGCCGCTGCCAGCCCTGCAGGCGGCGGCACGATGAAGAAGCCCGAGTTCACCAGCGGGTTCGCCACCAATCTGGAACGCTACCTGGACTTCAAGGAAAGCATCGGCGTGCAGAGAACCGCCCGACTCGGGTATTTGAGGGACTTCGACCGCTACTGCACCGAACACTCGTCCGAGGCTTTCGACCGTCCCACCGTCGAGGGTTGGGTCGCCTCCAGGGTCTCGGCCCACCCCGACGCCAAGCGAAACTGGATGTCATACATCCGGGACTTCGGACGCTGGCTTCGCATCAATGCAGACGGGAACGCGTACGTGCTCTCGGAGCAATGGAAAGCCCCTACCATCCGACCACAGCCATACCTGCTCACACGGGAGGAGATCGCCCGGTTCTTCCAGGAGGCGGCCAAGGCAGAAGCTCCCTTTCCGTGGAATTACCAGGGGCTCGCGTTCTTCGCACTGATGCACTCCTGCGGGCTGCGCACCTGCGAGGTCCGCCGGTTGGCCCCCGACGACGTGAACCTCGCCGACGGATACATCGACGTGCACTGGTCCAAGGGCAACCGAAGCCGCCGACTTCCCCTGACGGAGCAAGTCCTCGAGATCTTGGCTGCCTGCGATCAAGCGCTGGTGCGGCCCTTCGGCCAGACTCGGACCACTTTCTTCGTCTCCACCACGGGGGTCCAGGTATCTGCGAACCGGGTGGGCACCGAGTTCAGAAGGATCTGGGATAGCGCCGGGCTGCCACAACCGCCGGAGGGAAAGCGGCCCACGCCCTACTCCTTCAGACATCACTTCGCTTACGCGAACATCGAACGGTGGATGGCCGACGGCGTCGACGTCAACGCCATGCTGCCCTACCTGGCCCGCTATATGGGCCATGCCTCGCTGGCCAGCACCTACTATTACATCCACACGTCCCCGGACTTCATGGACGGCTATGCAGAGGCGAGAGGCGATACCCGGGAACTGCTGCCGAAGGTCGGATTCGAATGAAACGCCACGCTCGCGACGATGCCCCGAATTTCTGGGGATACGCGCGCACCTACCTGCACGACTACATGCCCAAAGTCAGGGCACTGTCGCCGAAGACCGTCGAGGCCTACCGGATCTCCCTCGAGTGCTACGTGGACTACCTGACCGGTGTCCAGCACATCGAGCGCAAGGACATCGGCTTCGACCACTTCGAACGACGGTTCCTCAAGGCATGGCTGGCCTGGATGCAGCAGACCAAGAACTACCAGCCCAAGACCGTGAACCTGCGCCTGACCGCGATCAAAGCGTTCCTGCACTACGCATCCAGCGAAGACATCCGACTGGTCGCGCTGCACGACGCGGCCAAGACGCTCAAAGCGCCCTCTCCGCCGAGAAAACCCGTCGAATACCTGCAAGAGCAAGAAACCGCCGCGATCCTCACCGCCTACGACGGCTCCAGCAGCAAATCCCGGCGCAACCGCATGCTCCTGATCCTCCTCTACGAAAGCGCGGCCCGCGTCAGTGAGCTCACCGCGCTGACACTGGGCGATCTTCAACTGCAGCGCCCGGCGCACCTGACGCTGACCGGGAAACGGAACAAGAGCCGCATCGTGCCACTGGACGAGCAGACCGTCGAACACCTTCAGGTCTATCTCAAGGAGTTCCACCCCCGAGATGCGAACCCGCCGGCAACGCGACCGTTGTTCAACAGCCTTCACCTCGGAGAGCCCGCCAGGCTCTCCGAAGACAGCGTCTCAGCGATCCTCAAGAAGGCCGGAGACACCGCCCGGAAAACCTGCCCGACGATCCCCGCCAAGCTGCACTGCCACCTGATCCGCAAGACCAGGGCCATGGACCTCTACCAACAAGGAATCCCGCTGCCGATCATCATGCAACTGCTCGGACACGAAAGCGCGAGCACCACCTCCGCCTTCTACGCCTTCGCCACCCTGGAGATGATCAAAGCAGCCCTGAACACCGCAACACCCGCACTCGGCCACACCGACACCGAATGGCTCAGCGAAGAGAAACTCCAAATCCTCTACACCCTCCGCTGACCCAAAACGCTAAGCCGAGGAAACCATCCGGATTTCCCGCCAGTCGTGGGCAGCGGCCGCCCTCCTCGGCTTAGCGTTTTCCTCGGCATAATCCGAACTAAGCCGAATTCGGCTTAGTACCGATAACGGCTCGGAGTTCATTAACTGGGAGCTGCTGACCTGGTGCGAACAGGAGAACCTGACGTTCACCCGGTCCCGCTCCGGGAACAAGAACGACGGGGCGCACGTGGAGCAGAAGAACTGGCACATCGTCCGCCAGACCGTCGGTTACCACCGCTACGACACCGCCGCCGAGCTGGAGCTGCTGAACCGGATCTGGGCGCTCCAGCGGCTGCTGACGAATCATTTCGCTCCGCAGCAGAAGCTCCTGGCGAAGGTCCGGACCGGAGCGAAGATCAGCAAGACATACGACCGGCCCGCGACTCCGTTCCAACGCGTGCTGGCCGACACCGGCACCGTCTCCAGGGACGTGAAGACGCGGCTACGGCGGGAAAACAAGCCCTTGAACCCGGCCGCCATCCAGCGGCAGATCCAGGCACTGAGCGCCGAACTCCTGACCCTGACCACGGCGAAACAGGGCACCAAACCCCGGCCGGTCATCCGGGCAAAACCAAATGATTCCACGAAACAACCAAGGCGGGCATCTTGACATGATTCCTCGGGTGGGGCGCGTTGACTC